>JAFQCA010000004.1 GCA_017399485.1 Alistipes sp. | reverse complement strand
TCAGTTGTCGAGCGTGATGGTTGTCGAGTCGTTGAACGTCGATTTCGGCGAGGAGGCTACAGAGCAGATTATTCGCATACACAACATCAGCGAGACTGATGTCAATTGGACCTTGTGGGGCAACGATAGCGGATACCTCACTATGTCGGCAACTCACGGCATTGTCGCACCTGGTGGCAGCCAGATTGTGACAATCAGCCTCAACCGCGAGGAACTCAACGAGGTGTTGGCTACAACATTCAAGATTTCGGACGGCACTGTCGACCAGCCCGTTAACGTGATTGCCTACCCCACTCCCGAGGGCGCAACCACTACAAACAAGATTTTCTATACCTCTACCGATGGCAACATCGTCGAGCCTTACGACCCTGCGGTTTTCGGGGCAAACATAGTCTCAAATACTTATGAGTACGGTCAGGGCGTGATTACCTTCGACGGAGATGTGACCGAGATAGGAAGCCTTGCTTTTATGGAATGTAAAACACTATTAAGCATTACCATACCAGGTAAAGCGACACGCATAGGACAACACGCTTTACAACAATGTACTAATCTACAAAATGTAACCATCCCTGAAAGTGTTACAGAGATAGAAAATAGTGCTTTTTCTTTCTGCACAAGTTTGGCTAATGTTAAACTTCCTAATGGTCTAACAACTATTAGAGGATATGCATTCTTTCAATGTCAATCGTTAACAAGTATTACTATCCCTGAGAGCGTTACCTATATAGATACAAAAAGTAGCGTGTTCTGTATATGCAACAACCTTAAGGCAATATATGGCAAATATGCATCGTCGGACAATCGTTGCTTGATTTTTGATGATGTTCTATGTTCTTTTGCTCCTGCAGGTTTGACGTCATATACTATCCCTTCTGGTATAACAGAGATTGCAGGCGGAGCATTTCAGGGATACAATAATATGACAGAGATAGTTATCCCTAACGGAGTTAGGAAGATAGGAGGTATGGCGTTTGATGGCTGCTCACTGACAAACGTATCTATACCAGATGGCGTTGAAGAGATTGGAGTAAGTGCATTTAGCAACTGCAAAATGTCAAGTATAACTATCCCTGAAAGTGTTACTACTTTAGGTAGATGTGTATTCTATTGGTGTGATAATCTGTCGGCATTTTATGGTAAATTCGCATCTACAGATAACAGATGTTTAGTTGTTGATGGATATCTTAATTCTTTTGCGCGCGCTGGACTATCAGAGTATACTATACCTGACAATGTGTCTATTATAGGAGAGAGTTCTTTCAGAGGAGTAGAAATTACAAGTATTACAATTCCTCAAAGCGTATCACAAATTGAACAATCTGCATTTCAATATTGTCCAAAGTTGACAACAATTTATTGTAAGCCGACAACACCACCCTCAATTTCGCCATATGAATCATTTGATACAGAATTAGATGGACGCACCTTCTATGTCCCTTCGGCTTCGGTAGAGGCCTACAAAACAGCCGAAAATTGGAGCACATTCGCAAATCAAATTGTTGGATATGAAGATGATACCGTTCAAAGCCAGATTCTATACACCTCGACTGATGGAGCAATCGTAACACCATATAATACATCAGCATTTTTGGATGCAGATGGTAATGTGCTAAATATTGTTACTAACACCTACGAGAATGGACAGGGTGTAATCACTATTGACGGTGAACTCGTTAGCCTTGGTTTCAACGCATTTAGAGAATGTACAACTTTAGCAACTATCACTATCCCCGATGTAATAACTTCAATTGAAAGTGATGTATTCTATGGTTGTAGTGGCCTAACATCAATTGATATACCCGATGGTGTGACTTCTATTGGTACGAACACATTCTATGGTTGTAGCAGTTTAACATCTATCGATATTCCTGATGGAGTAACTTCGATTGGTAGTAACGCATTCGCTAGTTGTAGTGGCCTAACATCTATTACAATCCCTGATGGGGTGACTTCGATTGGAGGTTCTGCATTCGCTGGTTGTAGTAGTCTAACTTCAATTACTATTCCTGATGCGGTAACTTCGATTGGAAATTCTGCATTCGCTGGTTGTAGTAGTCTAACTTCAATTACTATTCCTGATGCGGTAACTTCGATTGGAAGTTATACATTCCAAGATTGTAGTGGCCTAACGTCTATTGCTATCCCCGATGGTGTAACTTCTATTGGAGAACAGGCATTCTATTATTGTAGTGGGCTGACTTCTATTACTATTCCCGATGGTGTGACTTCGATTGGAAAAAGAACATTCAAAGGTTGTAGAGGCCTAACTTCAATTGATATTCCCGATGGAGTGACTTCTATTGGAGCCGCAGCATTCGATGATTGTAGTGGCCTAACTTCTATTACAATTCCCGATGCCGTAACTTCGATTGGAGTTGAAGCATTCTATGGTTGTAGTGGCCTAACATCTATTACAATCCCCGATGCCGTAACTTCGATTGGAGAGTGGACATTCGCTCATTGTAGTGGCCTAACATCTATTACAATCCCCGATGCCGTAACTTCGATTGGAGAACACTCATTCACTGGTTGTAGCGGACTAACTTCAATTACTATCCCGGATGGGGTGACTTCAATTGAAGATGGTACATTCTATGGTTGTAGCGGACTAACTTCTATTACTATCCCTGATGGGGTGACTTCGATTGGAATGGATGCATTCTATAATTGTCGTGGTTTAGCCTCAATTACTATTCCCGATGCCGTAACTTCGATTGGAGTTGAAGCATTCGCTGGTTGTAGTAGTCTAACTTCTATTACTATTCCCGACGGAGTAACTTCAATTGAAGATAGTACATTCTATGGTTGTAGCAGACTAACTTCTATTACAATCCCCGATGCCGTAACTTCGATTGGAGCTGATGCATTCAGTTACTGTACAAGCCTCGCATCAGTTTATTGCAAGCCAACGACTCCGCCAACATTCGGCGGTAACGTATTCTACAACAATGCTACCAACCGTAAAATCTACACTCCCACAGCCTCGGTTGATGCTTACAAAGCAGCTGACGGCTGGAGCGACTATGCTGATGCAATTGTCGGCTATGAGTTTTAATTGACGATAGAAACAGAAAAAATATTATAACACAAATAAAAGTTTAAGAAAGATGAAGAAAATTTTGTTAGGATTACTCCTATGCGTGGGAGCAACTCTCTTTAGTTGTACCACAACTGATGAGACTCCCATTTTTGGAGATGTTTACGGCATTGTATCCGATTTGAGAAGTGGCGCACCCATCAGCAATGCCGAGGTTATACTCTCACCCGGCAATCGCACAACCGTATCGGGCAGCGATGGACACTTTGAGTTTACCAAACTTGAAGCTGGCCAATACAAGATTAGCGTCGAGGCCAACGACTATGAGAACAACTACCGACAGGTAACCGTAATCCCCGGCAACCGCATCTCTTGCGACATTCACCTCAAGCAGGTGGAGGCGTCTAACATCTTCAAGGTTACCCCCACAAACCTCAATTTCGGCTCTAACCAGACTCAGATGTCGGTAACAATCACCAACGAGAGTACTCGTGCTACAGATTGGAGTTTGGATTTGGGAAATAACACTTGGCTCTCTGCGACTCCCACCACTGGCAATATCGCAGCAGGAAAGACTCAAACGATAGTTTTCTCGGTGGATAGAAGCAAGATGACAGAGGACAAGGCCGGTATTGTCAGCATCTCGGCACTCGGCAACTCTTATACTATCTCTGTACAGTGCGCCGCCAACCATCAGGAGACAAGTTATATGACCGTAGAGCCCACACATATCGATTTTGGCACAGAGTCGAGCGAAGAGATTATCCGCATCAAGAATACCGGCGTAACCCCCATAGATTGGACTATTTCGGGTATTAACGAGAACTGCGTATCAGTATCAGAGACAAGCGGCACAATCCAGCCATCAAATGGCAAGGTCGTTACGATAAATATCGACAGAAGCAAGGTAAGCAAAGACATTGAGACCTCCTTTAAGGTTTCTGATGGCATTGCCGACCAAGTTGTCAATTTGACGATAATAGCAAATTAGGAAACGCTATTTATTACACTTTTTAATCACGTGATGGTTACCAATATGGGATACATACTGGTAACCATTGCAGATTTGTCGGAGACATTAAATTATATATTATGTACAAGGTTGTTATATTGCTCGTTTCGGTTTTTATGTTCTGGAGCCTTGACTCATTTGGGCAATCATTCGAAGAGTATGAGCAAAAGATGAATTCAATGTATGATAAATTCCGAGATAACGCGGATAAGCAATATGAGGACTTTTATAATCGCGCAAATGCACAGTATGCCGATTTCATAAAACAGGCTTGGGTGGAATTTAAGGTTGAGCCACAGATACCAGAGCCCAAACCCAATCCTCCCGTGCAGCCTGTATTTAATCCCAAAGACAAAGTTGTGCCTCAAACAAAGGTGCCGACAATTAGCATACCGCCTCACGTTACGGCGCCACAGGCCCAACCCGTCAGACCGATACCCACAAAGATTATCCCTGCGCAAACGATAACGGTAGATTTCTTTGGCGCAGAGTGTACTTTGAGAGCCGATAAATCAGCGCTCGCAATGGAGTTGGAGGATGATAGCGAAAATTCCGTTTCAAAAGGTTGGAGTATGCTCTCCGATGGCAGGACCAATGCACTGATTAATGATTGCTTGGATTTGCGTGAGCAACTTAACCTCTGCGATTGGGCTTACTACGAGTTGCTACAACAAGTTGCAGGTGATATATACGGTAATAAAACCTCTCGTGAGGCTATCGTTTTGCAGGCATACATTATGACTCAATCCGGCTATCAAGTACGTTTTGGCAGGACAAAAGAGGGTTTGTTGCTACTTATATCTACAAATGCAACGGTTTATGCAACACCATACGTCTTCATAGATGGAGCGAAATTCTATGCTCTGGGCTCTGTTGCGGAATCCATTTACGTTTGTAACTTCAAGTTCCCTGGAGAAAGTGTTCTATCGTTAAGAATGAAGTCATTGCCGACCTTGCCTGTAGATACCATTCAAGGAAGAGAACTACACTCCCCCAAGATGAATGAATCCAAGATTATGATAAACCATAATCGGAATCTAATCAATTTTCTTGGTTCATACCCAAGATGTAGTATTGAGAATTTTGTCAATGCCTCATTAGATTCATTAGCCAAGCAATCACTCTATCCCACATTACGGAATCTCATTGCAGACAAAACTGAGGAAGTTGCCGCTAATATATTGATAGACTTTGTTCAAAGAGCCTTTCAGTACAAAGTTGATGATGAACAATTTGGCGAGGAGAGGACTTTGTTTGCAAATGAAACTCTTTACTATCCATATTCGGATTGCGAAGACCGTTCATTATTATACGCGACTTTAGTACGCGACTTACTCGGATTAGATGTTGTACTATTGGACTACCCCGAACATATTGCGACTGCGGTAAAATTCAATCAAGATATAGATGGTGATTATATGCTGATAAATGATGAAAAATATCTTATCTGCGACCCTACATACATAGGTGCAACCATAGGAATATGTATGCCTAAATACCAAGAAATCGGAGCGCAAATAATAATGGCAGATTAATTCCTATAAGGACATACACTTATTATAGTTATTGTGGTAATGATGCCATAGAAGACGTTCTTAAGCCAATCATTACCCCATATTTAACACATAATCCCCATAGGCCAACAACCTATGGGGATTATTATTTATGCAAGGAATACGCTTATGCCATAGCCTGCTGAACGGCAACGGCAACAGCTACGGTAGCACCTACCATCGGGTTGTTACCCATACCCAGGAAGCCCATCATCTCAACGTGTGCTGGTACTGATGAAGAACCTGCAAACTGAGCGTCAGAGTGCATACGACCCAAAGTATCGGTCATTCCGTATGAAGCCGGACCTGCGCCCATCTTTTCGGGGTGCAATGTACGACCTGTACCACCACCTGATGGATCTGCGAACAGTTTCACGACTTTCATTTAATTGCTCACCTACAACTTCATTTGTACGCAACTTCGACACATCTTGTGTCGAAGTTAAATCTGTTCGTTTACCC
>JAFQCA010000052.1 GCA_017399485.1 Alistipes sp. | reverse complement strand
TTCTCTAATACCCGCCATATACGGCTCCTTCTGCCGAAATTAACAATATGGTGAGGTAACACAAAAATGGTATATGTACCAACCACTTATCACATTTTGTCCTCATCCTGCCATTTTTACGCAAGTTCTTTGTATATTTGTATATAAACCAAACGAAATAACGATATGGAAAAGACAAAACAGTATATGCCTATGGTCGAACGCGACGAGTGGTTGCATCCTGTTGCCGATGCTGTTGCTGAGCGTCATCGTCGATATTTGGATAGAAAAGAGGCTATCGAGAAGCAGGCGGGCTCGATTGTGGATTATGCTAACGGCTATCGTTATTATGGTTGGCAGTGGGATGACGCGTTGTGCGGATGGTGGTTCAGAGAGTGGTTGCCTGAGGCTTATGATGTCTTTATCTTTGGCGATTTCAACTCGTGGCAACGTACGCAGTTGAGGTTGGATAAGGGTACAGATGGCGTTTGGAGCATTTTTTTGCCCGATGCAATGTATGGGCATTTGCTGACGCACGGCTCTCTGTATAAGTTACACGTTCACGGCGCCAATGGTTGGCACGACCGTATTCCCGCCTATGCAACGCGTGTGGTACAGGATGAGGAGTCTAAGAACTATACTGCGCAATTTTGGAATCCCGAAAAGAGTTATGAGTGGCAGTGCGACGATTTTAACGTCGCTGATGTAGGCTCGTTGCTTATCTATGAGGCTCACGTCGGTATGTCGCAGGAGAAGGAGGGCGTCGGAACCTACAATGAGTTTACCGATAATGTGTTGCCCCGTATAAAGCAGGGCGGTTATAACGCAGTGCAGTTGATGGCCATAGCCGAACATCCCTATTATGGGTCGTTTGGTTATCACGTCGCAAACTTCTTTGCTCCGTCGTCACGATGTGGAACGCCCGAGGAGTTGAAGCGTTTGATTGATACGGCCCACGAGATGGGTATTGCCGTCATTATGGATTTGGTACACGCTCACTATGTGAAAAACTTGAACGAGGGTATTCTCGACCTTGATGGCTCCGACCATCACTATTCAAAGCCCGGAGAGGCAGGTTATCAACAATATTGGGATTCGATGATTTTCGATTATGGCAAGGGTGGTGTAGAACATTTCCTTTTGTCAAATGTCAAATATTGGATGGATGAGTATCGTTTCGACGGTTTCCGTTTCGATGGCGTGACATCGATGCTCTATTATCATCGTGGATATATTGATTTCGATTCGCGCGAAAAATTCTTTGACGAAGGTGTGGACCTCGACGCTATAACATATTTGACTCTGGCCAACCGCCTCGTGCACGACTTTAAGCCAACGGCTGTGACCATTGCCGAGGATGTGAGCGGTATGCCCGGTATATGTTCGAAGATTGAGGATGGCGGTATCGGTTTTGACTATCGTCTGGGTATGGCGATTCCCGATTTCTGGATTAAGATGTTGAAGGATACGGCAGACGAGGATTGGAATATATGGGAGATGTGGAGCGTTATGACCAATCGCCTTCCTGAAGTCAAGACTGTGGCCTATGCAGAGTCGCACGACCAAGCGCTGGTGGGCGATAAGACCATTGCGTTTAGATTGTTGGATAAGTTGATGTACGATTCTATGGACCGCAAGACGGAGAGTATGGTGGTCGATAGAGGTCTGGCTCTGCATAAGATGATACGTCTATTGACTATTACGACGGGAGGCGAAGCCTATCTAAATTTTATGGGTAATGAGTTTGGACATCCCGAATGGATTGACTTCCCGCGTGAGGGCAATGGCTGGTCGTATGCCCACGCTCGTCGTCAATGGTCGTTGCGTGATAACGAGGAGTTGCGTTATTCGTTCTTGGCCGATTTTGACGAGGCAATGATATCGTTGGTTAAGGAGTATGATATATTGGCTGACGGTTATCCCTATAATCTGTTGATGGATGAACAAAATAAGACGATGGTATATTCGCATCGTGACCTTATATTTGTATTTAATTGGCATCCTACGGCCTCTATTCCCGATTATGAGTTGCCGTTGCACGTGGCGGGCAAGTATGAGGTGGTGCTCTCTACCGATGAGGAGCGTTTCGGGGGCCTGAAGCGTCAAAAGGTGGGTGAGGAGCACTTCTCGTTCAATGTTGAGGATGAGGAGGGCAATACATATCCTCGCCTGAAGATTTACAACACCTCGCGTACGGCGGTAGTGTTGCGCAGAGTTGATTAACAACTGCTCTTAAAGAAATGGGGCTGCTCAACTTTCACGGTTGGGCAGCCCTTGTTTTATGCTTATATGACTCTTATTATGCCTTCAAGAATATGCCTTTGCGGTACATCGCCCATAATATCAAGTAGATAATTCCTACTTGCGAGAGTGTAATCAAGACATTGTAGTATGCACCCATATATTGCTCAAGGCCGAAAAAGAGTGAATGAGCAATACCATTGAAGTTAATAATCGAGGTTAACATATATGCGGCTATGGAGTTCATACCATAGACTTTCAACCAAGTCACCCCTTTGCGGTAGCCCTTGTAGTCAATAAAGTAATAACAGATGCCGAGCAATATAAAACTGATGCCCGCAGCAAACAGAGCCATCGAACTTGTCCATATAGTCTTAATAATAGGCATCCAGATACCCCATATTTTCGCTATGATAACCATCGCTATACCTGCTCCAAAGAACCAATATAGTTTCTTCTTCTCATCCATCGTGCTTTTGGCTATACGGCCTGCAAACATTCCGCATAGTCCTGTTACGCCAAACGTGAGGCTACTTAGAATCCAAGTATAATGATACCACGATTTCCAGATAATCTCGCCATTCTCCACTACGGCGTGGTCGCGGAATCGGCCCAACACCTCGCGGTCAATCCATTCGGCAAGATTATGTTCGGGTGAGTAATCTCCACCGCCGAATTTTTCCAGCGATACATTGCCAATAGCAACTTCTACCCACTCCATAGCCGCCCAATATGCCAATAGGAGCAATACTGCCGTTATAATTTGGGTGCGCAGACGGGTGAATAAGAACATCAATGCCGCGATGGCGTATGCGACGGCTATGGCTTGCAAGGTGTTGGTGTATAGATATATGCGGTTGGGGTCGAGCGCCAAGAGATTACCTTGACACATCATTCCGAATATCCATAAAAGAACAACGCGCTTTGCTATGCGCCATAATGCTTTACCTTTGTTGTCGGCAGTCGCTGTGTCGCAATCCTTACGGTAGCGCGCCAATGCAAATGGAATTGTAGCGCCTGCCATAAACATAAACAGTGGCATAATGATATCCCAAGGCGCAAAGCCCTCCCACTCGACGTGGCGGAAAATCCACATCCCTCGGTTGAGCCATTCGCTATTGGCGGCTGAGGCCAGGGCGTTAATTATAGGCCCTAATGCGACTAAGAAGAATAGGTCGGCACCACGCAGAACATCAAGTGACTCTAATCGTTTCTTCATAATTTGTGGAGTTGGATGTGTTGTCAAGACTTATTTGAATGGTGAATCGGGCTCTTTGGACATTACCCAATAGAAGAGTTTATCAACCAAGCCTGGTGCGAACTTCTTGACAAAGTGTGTTGCTCGGCCCTCTGCCTCCATCAGACAAAGACGCTTGCGACGAGCGATGCCGCGTGCAACTATACGGGCAACCTCTTCGGCTGTCATCATCTTACCCTCCTCACGAGGTGTAGAGCCTTGTTGTGAGCCATCGGCTGTGAGAGCCGAGAAGCGTACGTTAGAGGCCGTAAAGCCCGGACAAGCAACCATAACGTGCAAGCCCTTCTTGAGATTTTCGATACGTATGGTCTCCAAGAAACCTGTCATAGCGAACTTCGAAGCCGAATAACCTGTACGGCCCGGCAGACCGTGAATACCTGCGACGGATGATATACCCACTAGTGAGCCCTTTGATTTTTGCAGATATGGCAATGCGTACTTTGTGCAGTAAACCGTACCCCAGAAATTAACATCCATCAAGCGGTGCAATACGCTTAAATCGAGGTCATCAAATAAAGCGCGCATCGAGATGCCTGCATTGCAAATCATTACATCTATGCCTCCGAAGTTCTCGACTGCCGTATCTATCAGTTGCTTGCAATCCTCTGCTTTGGTTACGTCGGTTACCGCCCACGCCGCTTTGCCTCCGCGTGAGATGATATCTTTACATAGCGCCTCGAGTTTGTCGCCCTGACGTGCTCCCAATACAACCTTTGCACCCATATCGGCATATACGCGTGCCATAGCCTCGCCGATGCCCGATGATGCTCCTGTGATTACTACTACTCTGTCTTTAAGTTTGTTTGCCATAATATTATTGTGTTTTAATTCTTTCCAAAATGCCTATCCTCTGAGGCCTACTCCTCAATCTGAATTGAAAGTGTGTCGTAACCCAAAAATACACCTTCAGGCAGCCTCTTCATAGCCTCAGCGTGTAGCCCAATGTCGTGCGAGAGATGTGTGAGGTAAGCCACGCGCGGCCTTATGCGGTTTATGAGAGCCACAGCCTCATCGACGTTGAAGTGCGAGTGGTGGGGCTTGAAGCGCAGCGCATTTATAACAAGCGTGTCAATTCCCAGCAACTTCTGCTCTTCGCCTTCGAGCAACTCCTTGAAGTCGGTCATATAAGCCAACGGCCCTATACGATAGCCCGTCACAGCAAAGTGTTCGGAGTGGCGCCCGTTGATGGGTACTATATCGCGTCCTTTAACCTTAAATGCTCTTGTTGTATCAATCTCGTGCAGGCGCATTTCGGGCGCACCGATATATTTGTTTTCAGCAAAAGCATAGTCAAAATCCTTTCGTATGCACTTGGCGGTACGTGGTGTGGCAAATATATCGACTACCCGAATCGTGGGGTAGTCCACGAAATTGAATGCTCTCACATCGTCCAAGCCTCCCGTATGGTCTTTGTGTTCGTGCGTGAGCAGTATTGCGTCAATCTCTCTTACACCTATGCGCAACATCTGCTGGCGGAAGTCGGGCCCTGCGTCTATGATAATACGGCAATCTTCGCACTCGACCATAGCCGAAGTGCGTAGGCGCTTATCGCGCACGTCAGTCGATTGACATACCTCGCATCGGCATCCTATTACGGGAACACCTTGCGAAGTACCAGTTCCGAGAAATATAAGTCGCATAGTTTGTTATTCAAAATTCAAAGTTCAAAATCTCCTCCCTTGTCTTGCGGGGCAATTTCTTTAATACCTCATCGTAAGAGTGGTCAATTAGGCTTTTTAACAGAGTCTCATCAAGTTCCGATATACGGTGCTGATTCCAATACTTCTTGTTGAAGTGCCAAGCCGCTTCTATGGCTGAGTACTGTTCTCGCAACTCTAAGGCGTAGTCGGCATCGCACTTTAGAATCAACATATCGGGTTTTTCTAAAGGCATACAGGCAAACATCTTCCCTGCAACCTTAAATACAAGTGTCGTGTCGTCAAAGGGAAACTCCTCTGTCGTGGCCCTTTTTGTGAGGCAATACTCTCTTACGCTCTCAATGTCCATAATCTAATCAGCCGTATAACCAGTGTCCTCGTTTAGTGTTGCGCTGTTTGCTGCCGCTACGGCTAACTCGTCGCAACGATTATTCTCGACGGTTGAGGCGTGTCCTTTAACCCACACAAAGCGCACATTGTGGCGGCGATAAACTCGCAAAAACCGCATCCATAGGTCGGGGTTTTTCTTGCCTGAAAATCCCTTCCGCTCCCAACCGAACACCCAGCGTTGATTGACGGCTTCGACAACGTATTTGGAGTCGGAATATATCGTTACGTTGCTACCGTCAAACTTCAATGCCTCTAAAGCAACGCATACGGCCATTAACTCCATACGATTGTTTGTCGTCAGGCGGAAGCCTGCCGCTAACTCCTTGCGATGTGGCCCCGAGAGTAATACTACGCCATAGCCCCCTCGTCCCGGGTTGCCTTGTGCTGCGCCATCGGTGTATATTGTAATATCTGGCATAATCAAATCTATTCTTCTACATAAACGGCAATGCTTTGCGCCGCTACATTAATCGGTAAAAAGCCTTTGCGAGCCCTTGCTTGCTCGTCGCACTCGATAAGGTTGTCGTTCGCAGGCAGATTCTCTTTGGTGTAGGCATAACGACTGAACTTGCCTTTTTGTATTGCGTCGTTGTTTATAGTCGCCTGAAAATCTTGCTCCGAGCCATTGGCCACAACATATACCCATCTGCCTCGTTCGCCACGAAATGCCGATGCTGCAACAAACTCGTTACCCGTTGTTAGTGGATATATCTCGGCTCGACCTATGTGGCGCGTAAGCAGAGAGTAGGCCCAATATTGCGGACGCACCTCGAAATCACACTTTATATTATTATAATATGGCTCACTTTCGTATTCGCGCTTTGCTGAGCGCCAAAGCCCCAACTGCTGCATCGAGCCATAGGAGTCGGTGAAGGCATAGTATTCATCCAAAAGCGACCAATAACTCACCCCCGATGCTCCTGCATTCATCAACGATAGGGCTATGCGAGCCATCAATACTCCTCGCTCATAGAGGCCTATATCGGTTTGACGCGAAGCCCCGACATTCTGATTCGAGCCAAACTCCCCGATGAAGTGTTGCTTGCCCGTTGGTTTCACTATTTCGATATTGGCCCTTTCCCAAGTCTCAATCTCGCTATTTGGCGTCTCATAGCCAAATTTGTAGGTGTGGGAGTTGTAACAATCAGCAATGTCGTTTACACTATTGACGGAGTGTTGCAGGAAGTGTATATTCTCGGCATCATCCGATAGGTTGAATTGCAGTTTGTTGCGGACACCATCTTGCTCCAATCGCTTGTCGAGCAGTTGACACATTTGTGTGTAGTGGTCGGCATCGACCTTGCCGTCAATCTTGTACGACCAACTCGGCTCGTTCATCAGAGTGAAAGATTTTATGCAGGTGTACTTCTTCTGCAATATAAGATGTTGCAAAATAGCCGATGTAGCCTCGGCCCACTCCTCCATATTCTTTGACGGCACACACCAATCCTCTGTCGAGTTCTCTTTTGCGAGAAAATATAACTCCGAGGAGCGGTATCTCTTGTCGATTATGTGGTTGCAGCGTTTGTGGCAACCCCACATAACCATCGTGATGTCTATTTTATTCCTTTCGGCCAAATCCAACGCCTTGTAAAGCGATTGCATCTCAACCGACGAAAGTGTGAGATTCTCCCAAGCAATCTCATTGGGGTTGTCGTTGTCGTTTACGGGCTCCCACCACGATGGCATTACCATCATACGCATACGTTTAAGCCCCATCTGCTCGACTCTGCGACAAACCATATCCCACGCCGTAGAGTCGATGTCGCGCATAACGATGTTTTGTGACCAAAAGTGCGGGTCATACTCCACCGATGGTGGATAAATCGTGTGCGAAGGGTTTCTTCCGATACTCATACATACACCATCGCGCCTGCGGTCACAGGCTGTAAGCCCGACTGCAAGCGCGAGGAGTAACGGTATGATTCGTTTGAACATAAGTGACGCTTATTTAAGTGCCTCCATACGCTCTTTTATAGCAGCAATTTTTGCTTCGGCATCAGCCTTCTTTGCTCGCTCATTGGCTACAACCTTTTCGGGAGCAGAGTTTACAAAACGCTCGTTTGAGAGTTTTTTCATTACGCTTGACAGGAATCCCTCAAGGTATGTCAATTCGTCTGACAACTTCTTCATCTCGGCCTCGACGTCAATCTTGTCGCCCATAGGTACGAAATATTGTGTGGTCTTTACGATAAAGGCATCCGCCGTAGGCTCTTTCTCTGTTATAGAATTAATTTCCGTAAGGTTACACATCTTGGCAATGACGGGAGCATACTCTTTGGGGTAGTTCTCGTCCTCGATTACGTTGAGTGTCAAGGCCTCCTTCTGTGCGATATTCTTCTGCTTGCGTACGTTGCGCACACCTGTGATGACCTCTGTTGCCAAAGCAAATCGTGCAAGTAATGCCTCGTTCACCTCGTCGGCTTTAGGCATAGGAGCATACATAATAGACTCGCCCTCGGCGCGAGGTGCCAAGTCCTGCCAAATCTCCTCCGTAACGAAAGGCATAAACGGATGTACAAGGCGCATCAACAAATCGAAGTAGTGGCGTGTAGCCTCCATAGTAGTCTTGTCGGCGGGCTGCTGATATGCAGGTTTTACAATCTCCAAGTACCAACCGCTGAAGTCGTCCCAGAAGAGTTTGTAGATACGCATAAATGCCTCCGAGATACGATATGAAGAGAACATATCGTTAATTTCGCCGATAGCCTTCGACAATGTGTGTGAGAACCACTCTACGGCCAAGCGGTTGTTCTCGCTCTGCTCCATATCATCATCCACCTGCCACATCGAAATCAAGCGGTAGGCGTTCCAAATCTTGTTACCGAAGTTACGGCCCTGCTCACACAGAGCCTCATCGAACATAACGTCGTTACCTGCCGAAGATGAAAGCATCATCGCCACACGCATACCGTCGGCACCATATTGTGCAATCAAATCCAATGGGTCGGGAGAGTTGCCCAACTGTTTCGACATCTTACGGCCCAACTTGTCGCGTACGATACCTGTGAAATATACATTTCCGAAAGGTTTCTCGCCACGATACTCGTAACCGGCCATAATCATACGTGCTACCCAGAAGAAGATGATGTCGGGGCCTGTGATAAGGTCCGAAGTGGGGTAGTAGTAACGTATCTGCTCATTGTCGGGGTTGCGGATGCCGTCAAATACAGAGATAGGCCACAACCAAGATGAGAACCAAGTATCCAGCACATCCTCATCCTGACGCAAGTCGCTCAACTGCAAACTTTCGTCGCCCGCCTTCTCGCGAGCCTTAATGAGTGCCTCCTCGGCTGTCTCGGCTATGACGTAACCGCCCTTTGGCAGATAGTAGGCAGGAATACGCTGGCCCCACCACAGTTGGCGTGAGATACACCAATCCTTGATGTTCTCCATCCAGTGGCGGTATGTATTCTTATATTTTGCGGGGATAAACTTAATAGAATCCTCCAAAACAGCCTTCGTAGCGGGCTCGGCAATCTCCTTCATCGACATAAACCACTGCATTGAGAGTTTAGGCTCGATGGCCACACCCGTACGCTCTGAATAACCTACGTTGTTGGTGTAAGCCTCGACCTTCTCCATCAAGCCTGCGGCCTGCAAGTCGCCCTCGATAACCTTGCGGCACTCGAAGCGGTCCATACCTACATACATACCCACCTTGTCGTTGATTGTGCCGTCGTCGTTGAAGATGTCGATAGTCTCCAAGTTATACTTCTCGCCCAACATATAGTCGTTTACATCGTGTGCAGGGGTAACCTTCAACGCTCCTGTACCGAACTCAATATCAACGTACTCGTCGCGGATGATAGGAATCGAACGACCTACCAACGGCACGATTACGCGCGCTCCCTCGGGAATATCCTTGTAACGCTCGTCGTTGGGATTGAGGCATACGGCTGTATCTCCCAAGATAGTCTCGGGGCGTGTAGTGGCGACAACCAAATAGCGGTCAGAGCCCTCTACCATATAACGCAAGTAATAGAGTTTACCCTGTGACTCCTTGTAGATAACCTCCTCATCCGAGAGTGCAGTCTTTGCCGAGGGGTCCCAATTGACCATTCTTACGCCACGATAGATTTTACCCTTCTCGTAAAGGTCGCAGAATACTTTGATGACGCTCTGCGTGCGAGGCTCATCCATCGTAAAGCAGGTGCGGTCCCAGTCGCACGATGCACCCAACTTGCGCAACTGCTTCAGGATGATGCCGCCGTGCTTCTCCTTCCACTCCCACGCGTGAGCCAAGAACTCCTCACGGGTAAGTGTCGCCTTGTCGATACCTTCGGCCTTGAGTTTTGCAACTACCTTGGCCTCTGTAGCGATAGATGCGTGGTCGGTACCTGGTACCCAGCAAGCATTTTTACCCTCCTGACGTGCGCGACGCATCAACACATCCTGCAACGTGTTGTTCAACATATGGCCCATATGCAACATACCCGTTACATTGGGGGGCGGAATAACTATTGTGTAAGGCTCGCGAGCATCAGGCTCCGAGTGGAAAAGTTTGTTTTCAATCCAATACTCATACCATTTCGACTCTATGTCTTGTGGTGTGTACTTGTCTGCTACCATAACTATTTTGTGTTTATTATTTGTTTGTCTTTGCTAAAAGTTTGAGCAACCGCCGATGCCACTACGCCACTCTTACGCTCTCGCGTGTGGGTGTAACGTCCGTGCGCGCGCAAACTATTTTGCAAAGATAACAATATTTTGATGTTGTTGGTCTTTCTATGCGGGAAATTTCCTTGAATTTGTGTAAAAAATAGAATTATATACTTTCTTGTTGTATTTGTTGTTATGTCATTCCACATCACGAACGTTAGAGAGTGGTGATTGGAATCTCTATGCAAATGCTTCATTGATTTTAGAGACTCCAATCCTCGCATAACTGCTCGGTGGAGTGACGTTTTGTTTGTTGTAGTTGTACAAAAAAAATAGGCTGTCGGTAAATTCTGTCCGACAACCTATTGATTTTATTAAGCGAAAGTGGCTTATAATGTCGCCAAGAAATCGCTTACATTCTTCTCGATGCGAGCCTCTACATCGTCTGATTCGGCCTTTACGAACTTCTCGCCAACGATATTTTCGTAGAGTTCGATGTAGCGCTCTGTAATACTATCAACAATTTCGGGTGTCATCTCTGGTACCTGCTGGCCCTCCTGACCTTGGAAACCGTTGGCCATCAACCACTCGCGAACAAACTCCTTTGAGAGTTGCTTCTGCTTCTCGCCTGCGGCTAGACGCTCTTCGTAGCCCTCAGCGTAGAAGTAACGTGATGAGTCGGGAGTGTGAATCTCGTCCATCAAATAAATCTTGCCATCCTTCTTGCCGAACTCGTACTTGGTATCCACCAAAATCAAGCCCATCTTGGCTGCAATCTCTGTTCCGCGCTGGAAGATGGCGCGAGTATATGCCTCCAACTGCTCGTAATCCTCACGGCTGACGATGCCCTGTGCGATGATGTCCTCCTTTGAAATATCCTCGTCGTGACCTTCGTCTGCTTTGGTTGTGGGAGTGATGATAGGTTCTGGGAAGCGCTGATTCTCAACCATTCCCTCTGGCATCTCAACGCCACAGATAGTGCGCTTGCCGGCCTTGTACTCTCTCCACGCGTGTCCTGAAAGATAGCCACGAATAACCATCTCAACCTTGAAAGGCTCGCACTTGTGACCGACTGTTACCATTGGGTCGGGTACGGCTATTTTCCAGTTGGGGAGGATGTCTGTTGTAGCGTCGAGGAACTTGGCTGCTATCTGGTTGAGGACCTGACCCTTGAATGGAATACCCTCGGGCAGTACAACGTCGAATGCCGAGATGCGGTCTGAAACGACCATAACGAGATATTGGTCATCGATGCTATATACGTCACGCACCTTGCCTACATAGTGGCTTTTCTGGCCTTTGAAATTAAAGTCTGTTTTAACGATTGCTTTCATTTTATTATCTTTTTTTGTTTGAATTTCCTGTTTGTTTATGCTATTGCGCTTTGTGTCAAAATGTTGGCGCAGACTTGGGATTTTTGCAGATTTTACGTCTTAAAATATCCTAATCTTACGCTGCATCCCCAAAATAAGTCACGCGCATAACCCGACTGCAAAAATAGTAAATTTTATTGATGATACCTTATGATGCCTAACTATTTTTCCACAACCGTTGCAAAAGTTTTACACATTTACTCTCTTTTTGCTTAAAGATGTTCGTTTCGGGGTGTTGTTTTGATAAAAATGTTTATATTTGTATTCTAATTATATTTGCTAATTATACTTGAATTATGAATATAAACTATATGAGAAGATTGTTTGTGGTGTTGGCCTCGGTGTTTTTGCTTGCTTGTGGCTCTCATCCCGAAGGTGTGAAGGATAAGGTGGATGCTATGCCTCCTATTTTCCCCGATTATGTTGGTGTGACTGTTCCTGTCAATATTGCACCGCTTAATTTTATGATTGAAGGCGTAGAGCATCTTGAGGCTATATTTATGCGCGATGGCGCTGAGTTGCTGGCGGTCAAGAGCCGTAAAGGTGTGGTCGATATTCCGATAGCAAAGTGGCGCGAAATGTTGCAGGCCAATGCAGGTGCATCGGTTGAGGTTACGGTGCGAGCGTGGGGTGGCGATAATCCCGAAGGCGTGGAATATGCTCCATTTGAAATCTTTATCTCGCAGGACAAAATAGATGATTGGGTGTCGTATCGTTTGATTGAGCCCGGTTATGAGGGTTGGTTGCAGATGGGTATCTATCAGCGCGAGTTGTCATCGTTCAACGAAGAGGTGCTGGTCGATAACTCTGTAAATAATATGGGATGTGTGAATTGTCACTCGTTTTGTGCTCATTCGCCTGAAACGATGATGTTTCACTCGCGTAGCGATAATGGCGGTACAGTATTTTGGCAGAATGGTCAGTTGAGCAAGACTAATTTGGCTACGGTAGGGCCTAAAAAGCAGGGTACATATCCTCGCTGGAATCCCAAAGGCCGATATGTTGCGTATTCGTCTAATTATACTCTTCAATCATTCTATGTAGGGGGTAGCCGAGAGAATGAGACGTATGATAGAGCATCGGACCTTATAATCTTCGATACCGAAACGGGTAAGGTGCTGGCTGATGAGCGTTTTAACGAACTCGCCCGTTGGGAGACATATCCCGAGTGGTCGCCCGATGGTGAGTATATCTATTTCTGTTCGGCTGATAGCGTGTGGATGCCGTCGGATAGACGTAATCTGCATTACGATTTGTTGCGAGTGAAGTTTGACCGCAATACGATGACTTTGGGCGAAGAGGTCGATACAGTCTATAACACCCGTTTGCGCGGAGGTAGTATAGGTTATCCGCGTATCTCTCCCGATGGCCAATATCTGATGTATGCAAAGTTGGAGTATGGAACTTTCCCCGTTTGGCACGAGGAGTCTGATATGGAGATGATGCGTTTGTCGGATGGAGAGTTGGTCGATGTGTCGCCAATCAATAGCAACGATAGCGAGAGTTATCACTCGTGGTCGTCAACAAGCCGTTGGAAGGTTGTGGCGAGCCGTCGTTTGGATAGTCGCTACGCGCGTGTTTATATTGCTCACATTGCCGAGGATGGAACGTGTGGGCGAGCATTCTTGTTGCCGCAACGTAATCCTCATCACAATATATGGCGCTTGAAGTCATATAATATTCCCGAACTTATGACGGGTAAG
The DNA here is from genome assembly GCA_017399485.1 of Alistipes sp. Lineage (GTDB taxonomy): Bacteria > Bacteroidota > Bacteroidia > Bacteroidales > Rikenellaceae > Alistipes. The sequence continues at coordinate 45,745 of JAFQCA010000052.1, read as the reverse complement.
GTGAGCCTGCCCAAAGAGCGATTGTTGGAGTTGCTCGATGCAGGTACGGGACGTGATAGTCAGGATAGTAAAGCAATACGTTCTGTAAATTAATATTTTGAGCGCGGCGGATTTTTTTTGAGGTCGCTATGGTTGTAAAGAAAAATTTAGAAAAATCGTATGAAAAAGATATTGTTGATTCAGTCGTTGTTGCTCATTCCGTTGGTCTTTGTTTTCTGGATTGTAGCCTATCCCGAGACATTGCAGTGGATGGAGGAGTATAGTTTCTTCTCGACGCTTCCCGATTTTACCCACCTTCAGGTGCGCCTGCCGGGTGATGCATTGCGTTATGTGGGAGCATTTGTGTTGCAGTTCTATCGTTGGACGTGGGTCGCAGCGGCTTTGCAGACTCTCTTTGCGTGGGCCGTTATGGCTTTGGCATCATATACGCTTTGGCGCGTGTTAAGAATCGAAAAGTTGATGTGGGCGGCATATATCCCCACTGCGATATTTGTGGCACGTCAATGCCTATATCGTGATTTGGAGTGGTCGTTTGTTTGGGTTATTGTAATGGCTTTGGTTGCCATTGCAGCCCGATTGTTTGTGCGTCGTCCTGTTCTTGCAAAATATAGTGATGATTATCAGGCTAATACTTCGCAAAAAAGAGGCAAGAATGAAGTTAAGCCCAAGCGTAGCCGCTTTGCTATGGCATTAATCTATGTGATTCTGCCTGCAGTGTTGTTGGGCGCGGGATTCTATGTCTCGTTGAATGATATGGATTGTGCTTTCCGCGAGAGAATACACAAAATGGAACATCTGGCTGAGGAGCAGAAGTGGGAGGAGATTTTGGAGTTTGTTACCCCTGAAGTGGCTCTTAATGATGACGCGCTTAAGCGTTATGCCATATTGGCTCTGTTGGAAACTGATATGCTTGCCAACCGAGCATTTGAGTATGGCGTAACCACTCCCGATGATTTCTATTTTATGGACCGAGATGAATTTGTGGGTATATACTATAATTCATTGCTTTATAAGAGTATGGGTGTCGATGACGAGGTTATTCACTTGATGTATCTTCTGAACGAGCACTCTCGTTTGGGCTTCTCGTTCCGCTCGTTGCGAACAATGGCTGATGCCTATCTGCGTATAGGTGATGCGCTGTTGGCGGAGAAGTATCTTACCATCCTCTCTCATACAACGTGTCACGGAGCGTGGCTGAAACCTCGCTGGGAGAAACTTGCGGCTTTGAAGGCTAACCCCGTACCGCGTCCTACCGAGCCGAGTGATGTGGCAGTTGGAGCGCACGGTCTGCAAGGTCAAGTGCAGTTGTTGAACGAGTCGCTGCGATTGCTGGAGGCATTTCCTACAAATAAAAAGATTGTCGATGTTCTTTTGTGTGGTTTATTGGCAATATGCGATGTGGAAAACTTTGGAAAATACTTCGATAAATATGCACCTCAAGCATACGCAGGACATAAGATGCCGTTGTATTATGAAGAGGCCTTGATACTATATTCTTATATTGACAGGACTATCTATGAGCGTTTCCCTGTACGCCAGGCTCGTTTGAACGATTTTCAGCGTTTTTCGCAATATATGAATAGCGGTCAAAAGTCTATGGCACGTCAAAGCGCACCCCGTAGTTTCTGGGCCTATATGTATTGCAGTACGCCGTATTAGTAAGAATGATTTGATAGAACCTAAATTTCCAATATGATGTTACGAAAACTTACGATGTTATTGTTTGCCGCAGGCGTGTTTTTTGCGGCAGATGCACAAGTTAAAGAGGAGAAGTATTATCGAGACATATATCCCGATACGTGGGTGGCAACGGATGACGTTGGTCGAGTGATGCCTACCGCCGAAGATGCGCCTTTGAAGAGTGACAAGGAGCGTACCGTAGGTATATTCTATGTTACTTGGCATACGCAAGGCCTTCATACAGGCCGACCTTATGCTGCCGATGTAAGCCGCGTGTTGGCTCAAGACCCCAACGCCAGCCGTGATGGAGCCAGCCCCGCGTGGGGAGGTTATAACTCGTTCCATTGGGGTGAGCCTGAAGTGGGCTATTTCTTAAGTCAGGATGAGTATGTTATCCGCAAAGATATGTCGATGCTCACAGATGCAGGTGTGGACCTTATAATCTTTGATGTTACCAATGCCGTACTCTATTGGGATGAGTGGGATGTTGTCTTGCGAACTATGGCGCAGATGAAGAAGGAGGGTAATAAAGTGCCGAAGTTCTGTTTCTGGGCTTTTAATGGCAATGTTATAACCGTCGTGCATCAACTCTACGATAAGTTCTATCGCAACCCGCAACATAAGGATTTGTGGTTTTATTGGGATGGCAAGCCTCTGCTTTTGTATAATGCTACGCCGAGTGTTGATGCCAACGTAGGTGGTGGCGAGAAGAATTTTGCCGATTATTCCGATGAGGTTAAGCAGTTCTTTACTCTGCGCAATATGTGGTGGGGCTATTATGAATGGGCTGGTAAGCGCTATGTCGGTACCGAAGGTAATTGGTCATTCGGCCTTGAACTCAATGACGAGCGTGTGCGTAATATGAAGCCCGAAGAGCGTGCCGCAACTTGGAAAGGTCGTTATGAACAGATTTCAGTAACACCTGCCCAGCACCCTATGACAATGGTAGGTAAGAGTTGGTCGAAAGAGAGTGGCGAGCCTGCAATGGATGTGTGCGATATGCCGATTAAGGCTAAAGTACCTTATCTCGGTGGTAAGGAGTGCTTGGACCCTGTACGTTACGGTATATATTTTCAGGAGCGATGGGATGACGCTTTGCAGGTGGACCCCGATTTTGTCTATCTGAACGATTGGAATGAGTGGACTGCGGGTAAATATCGTAGTGGCTTTGACCCTGGAGGTCATCCAACCCCCAGCCTCGATAGTTTCTTGGGACGTAAAAATCCTTTCTATTTCGTGGACCAATACAACGCCGAGTATAACCGTACCATTGCCCCTATGAAGGGTGGATATACCGATAACTACTATATGCAGATGGTGCAGAATATCCGTCGCTATAAGGGTGTGCGTCCAATACCCGAAAATAGAGGTGTGGTAAACATTAAGGTCGATGGTAATATGGCAGATTGGAGTGGCGTTGAGGTTGTTTATCGTGATACCAAAGGCGATACGGCTCACCGCGACCATAATGGCTATGGCGACCTGCATTATTCAGACAAGAGTGGTCGAAATGATATTGTGGAGTGCAAGGTGGCGTGTGATGGTGACAATCTCTATTTCTATGCCGAGACAGCCGATAAACTTACTTCGGACGCCGACCTTAATTGGATGATGCTTTTCATAGATGCCGACCAGAATGCGCAGACAGGATGGTGCGGATATGATTATATGGTCTCTAAGAAGATGTTGTGCAAGTATGACGAGGCGTCGCACGCTTGGGTTAAAGTGTCGGACGTAGAGTTGGCTCTGAGCGATAAGGCATTGGAATTGCGTGTTGAGCGCGAGAATATGAATATGAAGGGTAGTAAGATGACATTCGATTTCAAGTGGGCCGATAATCCGCAAAATCTTGACGATGTTATCTCGCTCTGCACTCACGGTGATACAGCGCCTAACCGTCGCTTTAATTTCCGCTATATTTGGAAGAAGTAGCCGTTATTCATAAATTTAAGTTGAGATAAAACCTAATAATTAACTGATAAAACTAAAAGATTATGGAAGCAAAAGAGAAAGTGTTGGCAACAATGAAGGAGGCGGGTACTCCTTTGAATGCAGGTAAGATTGCCGAGTTGAGCGGTCTGGATAAGAAAGAGGTTGAGAAGGCTATGAAGCAACTCAAGGAGGAGGGCGCAATCGTTTCTCCCGTACGTTGTAAGTGGGCTCCGGCTGAGTAGTCGTTGCGATTGCACGTAAGAAATAAGGCTGCAAACTTTTTACGGTTTGGCAGCCTTGTTTTTTTTGTTTATAGCGGTGGCGAAGGGTCTGTTAAATCGCGTAACCTCTATAAAAATATCAACTGTACGATAATATATACGGGCAACATAATTATCAACGAGAAACGGAACATATATCCAAAGAAACTCGGCATCCTGACGCCGTTATGCTCGGCTATTGACTTGACCATAAAGTTGGGGCCATTTCCTATGTACGTCATTGCGCCAAAGAATACGGCGCCTAATGATATGGCTCGTAGAATCTCCTGTGGTACACCTGCTACCATAACGGCATCTGTGGCGTGAGGTATGCCTTGCGCTACGGTGTGGAATGCTACCGCTGTTGGTGAGTTGTCCAAAAAAGCGGATAAGAATCCTGCGCCGTAGAAGAATTGGTCGGGCGTTTGCAGACCTAACGATGTGGCGTGGGCATTGAGATAGATTAATGCCGGAGTCATCGTCACAAATATACCAATGAAAACCACCGCCACTTCGATGAGTGGCTCCCACGAGAATTGATTGGCCTCGCGTAAGCCACGACGTGTAGTGAGGATTGAAAATAGGGCGATGATGATGAGTATAATCTCGCGCATAGCACTCTCTCTTAAAGGAGCATCTTCAGCACCCATCTGTGGCAAATGTGACGGATTGACGTACGCTACAGTCAGTATGATGCAAATGAGATAGATAATGTTTATTCGGCCTTTTATGTATAAGGGTGTTTTCTCCCTGAAGTCGGCCATTACGTTGGCGATATGCTCTTTGTGATAATATATGTATCTGTCCACAAAATAATATCCTGTCAAAATTATCGCTCCTACAGTCAGCCATTCGGGTAACATATTCATAAACCACGAAAACTCGGCACCGCGCAAATATAACAGAAACAATGGAGGGTCACCCAGCGGAGTTAAAATACCTCCGCAGTTGGCTACCAATGCGATGAACACCACGACGGTATGCACTTTGTATTCGCGTTGCTTGTTAAACTCCAATAGCGGTCTAATCAACAACATAGCGGCTCCTGTCGTGCCGATAAATGATGCCAACAGATAACCTATGGCCATTATGAATGTGTTGTTGCGAGGTCTGGCCTGTATGTCGCCATTGATGCGGATGCCGCCCGTTACAATAAACAATGCTCCCAGCAGTATGATAAACGGCAGATAGTCCTTCAGTATTTGATGTTGCAGGTTCTCTCCCATCCCGTTTGCTATCAGGTAATATCCCGTCGGAACAGATAACGCAAGTGCGACGTATAATTTATGTAGATTATTCTCCCACCATTTTCCTGCTATGAGTGGCATAACCGCGATGCTTAGAAGCATAATCGCAAAGGGGATGAGCGCCCATAATTCTACTTGTGGCATAACAAAAATTCTCAATTAACCGAGGCAAAGATAAGTAAAATTACTTTACCGACAAAGGCTATTTTTATAATTAAAAATATAGGAGCAATATTTCGTGGTACATAAATAGTACCGAATTACGGTGAATGGTAAAACGATTGTGGGGATTAATTGATAATGTGGTTTCTTATAAATTGTTAATAAATATATGGTATAAAGAGCATACGGTATGGTTAATTTTCGTATATTTGCAATCGTGAAATAGTGTGTATTATACGGTGGAGTAGTTTGCGAGAATAGTCATAACCAAAGGCGCGATAGTTGCGTTTTGCTTTATGATAGATGAGTATATGACTTGTCGCAGTAAATTAATGAGAATTATGAGTAAGAAGAAAAATATTGATTTGACAGATTTGGAGGCCTTGCCTGATTTGCTTGATGGTCGTCATCAGGTAGTGCCCATTATTACGAGTGGTGATGATATTGTGGAGAATGTAGCAATTCCCGAATCGTTGCCCATACTTTCGTTGCGCAGTTCGGTGCTTTTCCCCGGCGCTATAACCCCCATTACGGTAGGGCGCGAGAAGAGTATCAAGTTGGTGCGCGATGTAAATACTTCAGGCGGTTTGCTGGGTGCTGTGTTGCAGCGCGAGAGTGAGGTCGAGATTCCTACACCCGACGATATGTACAAGGTCGGTACGGCAGCCCGTATTATCAAGATTCTGGAGATGCCTAACGGCAATCTTACGGTTATATTGAGTGGTCTGGAGAAGATTGAAGTCGGTGAGTATCTTCAGTCGGAGCCTTATCTCAAGGCGGTGGTGCGTACCATTCGCGACTCACAGCCCGATGAAAACAATGTGGAGTTTCAGGCATTGGTTGACTCGGTGCGTGAGGTATCGCTCAACATAATCAATATATCACCTTCGATGCCAAAGGAGGCTGTTTTTGCGCTGAAGAACTTGGATTCGCCACGCGGATTAATCAACTTCGTATGCTCCAATATGGATTTCTCGGACGATGACCGTCAGGCGTTGCTGGAGGCTCCGGGCTTATTGGCGCGTGCGCGTAAGTTGTTGGAGATTCTGGTGCGTGAGCAGCAGATGGCTGAACTCAAGAATGAGATTCAGGAGAAGGTTAAGCGAGAGATTGACAAGCAGCAGCGTGATTACTATCTGCAGCAGCAGATGCGTACAATTCAGGACGAGTTGGGCGATGGCGCAGATGCCGAGATTGAGCAGATGCGCGAGCAGGCTAAACAGAAGAATTGGAACAAGGAGATTGGCGAACTCTTCGAGAAGGAGTTGCAGAAGGTCGAGCGCTTGAATCCTGCGGTAGCCGAGTATTCGGTGCAGATGACATATCTGCAACTTATGTTGGAGTTGCCGTGGAATGATGTGACCAAGGATAACCTCGATTTGGAGTGTGCCCGCAAGCAACTCGATGACGACCACTTCGGTCTGGAGGAGGTCAAGGATAGAATTCTGGAGCACTTGGCCGTAATTAAACTTAAGGGCGATTTGAAGTCTCCGATATTGTGTTTGTATGGCCCTCCGGGAGTGGGTAAAACATCGTTGGGCCGCTCGGTGGCTACGGCTCTGGGCCGCAAGTTCGGACGTATATCGTTGGGTGGTCTGCACGATGAGTCGGAGATTCGTGGTCACCGTCGTACCTATATCGGTGCTATGCCTGGCCGTATCATCCAGACTATAAAGCGTTGCGGCTCATCTAATCCTGTAATAATTCTCGATGAGGTTGATAAGATTACGGTGAGCAATCACGGTGACCCGTCGAGCGCATTGTTGGAGGTGTTGGACCCCGAGCAGAATACTACATTCCACGATAACTACCTCGATACGGAGTATGATTTATCGAAGGTGTTGTTTATCGCTACGGCGAATGACATAGGCGCGATAAATCCTGCGTTGCGTGACCGTATGGAGATGATAAATATACCCGGATATATCTTGGAGGATAAGGTGCGCATTGCCGCCGACCATTTGGTGCGTAAGCAGTGCGAGGCTCACGGCGTCAAAGAGAATGAGTTCGTATTGTCGGCGGAGATTTTGGAAAAGATTATCTCTGATTATACGCGAGAGTCGGGTGTCCGCTCTTTGGATAAACATATCGCAAAATTGGTTCGTGCGCGAGCAAAGCATATCGCTTTCGATGAGGCCTTCGCCCCTGAGATGACCGCAGCCGATATCGAGAAAATTTTGGGAAAGCCCAAATTCCGCAACGACGAGTACGAAATTGCAGGTATGATAGGCGTGGTTACGGGTTTGGCGTGGACTGCCGTTGGTGGCGATATCCTATATATCGAATCGGTGCTTACACCAGGTAAGGGTGCTTTGAGCCTGACGGGTAACTTGGGCGATGTGATGAAGGAGTCGGCTACGATAGCCTATGAGTGGGTGCAGGCGCATCACGAGGAGTTAGGCATTGCGGCGGATATGTTTGAGAAGAAGAATATCAATATCCACGTTCCCGAAGGTGCTATACCGAAGGATGGACCTTCGGCTGGTATTACGATGGTGACTTCTATCGTCTCAACATTCACAGGCCGTGAGGTCAAGGAGCGTATCGCAATGACGGGCGAGATGACTTTGCGCGGCAGAGTGATGCCTGTCGGCGGAATCAAGGAGAAAATATTGGCGGCGAAGCGTGCGGGAATCAATGAATTGATTTTGTGCGAGGATAACCGTAAGGATGTTGAAGAGATAAAGCAAGAGTATGTTGCGGGCCTTAACTTCCACTATGTTAAGAAGATAGAGGATGTATTGGCTTTGGCTTTGAAGTAAACAACAATTAAAGTAATACTTTAACTAAAATGGATAAGGCGCTTAAATTCATTGTGTTGATACCTGCACGTTATGCATCGACACGTTTCCCTGCCAAGCCGTTGGCTTTGTTGGGAGGCAAACCTGTTATACAACGTGTGTATGAGCAAGTTGCAAAGGTTGTCTCAAGTGTTGCTGTAGCCACAGACGATGAACGTATAGCATCGGTTGTGGAGTCTTTTGGTGGCCGTGCCATTATGACTTCGCCTGACCATCAGAGTGGTACGGACCGTTGCTGGGAAGCGTATCAAAAAGTAGGCGCGGAGTATGATGTGGTGATAAACGTTCAGGGCGACGAGCCATTTATTGCCGAATCGCAGTTGAGGGCTATAATGAAGTGCTTTGAGGACGCAGCAACCGATATCGCTACATTGGTAAAACCATTCAGTGAGGCCGATGGCATAGATGCGCTGGAAAATCCCAACTCGCCGAAGGTGGTGCTTGACAAAGAGTCGCGTGCGATATATTTCTCGCGCTCGGTAATTCCTTATCTGCGAGGTGTGGAGCGTGAGGATTGGCTTAAAGTTCATACGTTCTATAAGCATATCGGTATGTATGCCTTCCGTAGCGAGGTGTTGCGTGAGATTACTGCGTTGCCTCAATCGACGTTGGAGTTGTCGGAGAAACTGGAGCAGTTGCGCTGGTTGGAGAATGGCTATAAAATTGGTGTCGGCATATCGGATGTGGAGACTGTAGGAATTGATACGCCCGAAGATTTGGAACGCGCCGAAGAGTTTTTGAAAATTCAAAATTCAAGATTCAAAATTCAAAATTAGGATTTTTGGGATTTTAGAGTTGAGATTAACTCCAGAAAACGTAAATACTTGAAAACTAGAGAAGAAAATATTATAACAATGAAAAGATTTGTAGCAGGGCCGTGTGTTATAGAGTCGGCTGAATTGCTGGATAAGGTTGCCGAGACGTTGGTGGGTATAAACGAGCGCTTAGGTGTTGATATAATCTTCAAGGCTTCATTCGATAAGGCTAACCGTACATCTCTCACGTCGTATCGCGGCGTGGGGCTTGATAAGGGCCTTCAGATGTTGTATGACGTGAAACGTAAGTGGGGCTTGAGGTTGTGTACCGATATCCACGAGGCGTGGCAGGCCGCTCCTGCGGGTGAGGTGATTGATGTGTTGCAGATTCCTGCATTTTTGTGTCGCCAGACCGATTTGTTGGTGGCTGCTGCTGCAACGGGCCGTATTGTAAATATCAAGAAGGCTCAATTCCTTTCGGGTGAGGATATGAAATACCCTTACGAGAAGGCGGTTAAGTCGGGTGCCGCAGAGGTGTGGCTCACCGAGCGCGGAAATATGTACGGTTATAATAATCTGGTTGTTGATTTCCGTAATATAGCCGATATGTTGAAGATTGCGCCTACGGTTATGATGGATTGTACGCATAGTGTTCAGCGTCCCGGTGCCGCAGGTGGTAAGACGGGCGGTAATCGTGAGTTTGTACCTGCTATGGCGCAGGCGGCAAAGGCTTTTGGCGCAAATGGTTTCTTCTTTGAGGTGCATCCTAACCCAGATAATGCTTTGAGCGACGGCCCCAATATGTTGCGTTTGGAGGAGTTGGAAGGCGTTGTCAAATCACTGTTATAATAGCGTCATAGTTGTAAAAAATGAAACTTAAATAAGGACTTAAATATAAATGAAATCATTGACTTCACAGGATATCTTAACACTTGCTCGTGAGACGCTGCATAAGGAGGCTGAGGCTTTGATGCATATGGCAACGGAGTTAGACGAGCAATTTATCGGTGCAGTAGATAGAATTCTGGCCTGTACAGGAAAGGTTATTTTGACGGGTATGGGTAAGTCGGGCCTGATAGGTCGTAAGATTGCGGCTACGTTGGCCTCGACGGGTACTCCGAGTTTTTATCTGCATCCGGGGGAGGCATTTCACGGCGATTTGGGTATGATATCGTCAGAGGATGTTGTCTTGGCTTTATCTCATTCGGGGGAGACTGACGAAGTGTTGAAGATTGTGCCATTTATACATAGCAATGGCAACGTGCTTATTTCGATTACGAGCAATCCCGAATCTACGTTGGCCAAGAATTCGGATTTGCATCTTAATGCGTGTGTTAAGGAGGAGGCCTGCATATTGCATTTGGCTCCTACAACATCGACTACGGCGCAGTTGGCAATGGGTGATGCATTGGCTATCGCGCTGATGAAGGCTCGTGATTTTACGGCTATGGACTTTGCGCGTTTGCATCCGGGAGGTAGTCTGGGCCGTAGGTTGTTGATGACCGTAGGTAACGTGATGCGTAAAAATGATTTGCCGATAGTTGCTCCTAATTGCGGTGCTACGGAGATGATTCATCGTATGACACGTGGAGGTCTGGGCCTGATTGTGATAGTTGATGAGGGAAATATTGTAGGTATTGTAACGGATGGTGATTTGCGTCGTGCGATGGAGAGCCTGCAGGCTAAATTCTTTGATATTAACGTGATGGATATAGCAACTCGCTCGCCAAAGAGTATAAACAAGAATGCCAAATTGATTGATGCTGAAAAAATGATGACACAGCATAAAGTCAATTCACTGTTGGTAACAGATGATGATGGCGAGTTGTGTGGCGTGATACAGATTTACGATATAAAACTTTAACCCGATATGAAAGATAGTGTTATAACTGCCGAAGTGAAACGTCGTGAGTTGTGGATATTGTTGGGCTGCTTTGTGGTGGCAAACATAGTTAATTGGGCGGCGATAATAAAATTTGCAACACCTTGGTATGAGATATTTTCCCAGATAGGGTATGTTGTCGTGACTACCTTAATTCTTTATGCTTTGGTTGCAGTGCTGCGTATTGCGTGGGGTGTAATGTCATATCTGAAGCGTAAGTAGTGGCCGAGATAAGTTACAGTCGAAAGAATCCCGATTATCCTATTGTGTATGCAACGTTTGGAGCAATGCATACGCGAGTGGAGTTGTTGGCCGTAGGCTTGGATGAAGAGCAAGGTCGAGGACTGATGGCAGAGGCCGAGCGCGAGGTTAAACGGTTGGAGCGATTGTTTAATCGCTTTGATAGCCGTAGTCCGCTTGCGGTGGTGAATATGACGGCTATAGGGCAGAGCGTCAAGGTCGATGATGAACTGTTTATGGCTCTGGAGTTGTGTGAGGTGTTTCGTCGAGCAACGGCAGGGTATTTCGATGTGACGGCAGCCGATGATGGCGTAGAGACAGGGCGTGACGGCAGTGGCGGATATGCGCTTGACGGTAAGGAACATAGCGTAAGGATTCTGCGCGAAGGAGCGCGAATAGATTTGGGCGGATTCGCTAAAGGTTATGCCGCCGAGAGTGTGAGGCGAATCTTTGAGCAGGCGGAGGTGCGACAGGCGGTAATTAACTTTGGTAATAGTTCGATTGTGGCTATGGGGCATCACCCCTATGGCGAGTGGTGGCCGATAGGCATTGAGCATCGAAAGGTGAAGTCAGCCGTAGCCCGTGAGGTGAAATTAAAGGATGGAGCAATGTCGGTATCGGGCCGTGCCGAGAGCGGCGAGTATCATATCATAGACCCGATGACGGGCAATCGTGCGGTAGGCGAGGAGTTGATAGTGGTTGAAGGCCGCTCGGCTTTGGTGGCAGAGATGCTCTCTACGGCGTTGTATGCCGCACCACGCAATAGGCGAGCCGCAATAATGGCACAATATGAGGGGTATGTCGCGTCGGAGATATATTGCCGAGCGGATGGTACAACGGAGTGCCGTGAGATAGGAAAGATGAAGAAATAGAGAAAATTATATAACCGATGAACAGAAAAGAATTTTTGGCCGATTGTGGCAAAAAGGGACTCGCGGGAGTGGCATTGTCGATGTTCCCGTGGCTGGAGTCTTGTAGTGATAAAGCGCAACAGGAGGTGAAGGGCGAGAAGGCTCGTATAGGTATGATTGGTACAGGCTCGCGAGGCTTGTATCATATTAAGAATCTGTTGCGTATGCCTAATGTCGAGATGGTTGCATTGTGTGACGACTACCGTCCTCATCTGGAGGATGCTGCGCAGTACTATCCGAAGGCGAAGTTGTATGACGATTACCGTAAATTGCTGGAGGATAAGAATGTCGATGGCGTGATTGTAACTACTCCACTGTATTTGCACGGACGTATGACTATGGATGCTTTGCGTGCAGGTAAGAGAGTGTTTTGCGAAAAGTCAATGGCATATACGCTGGATGAGGCGCTGGAGGTGTATAATTGCCGCAAGGAGTTGAATGGAGTGTTGTTTATTGGTCAGCAACGACTCTTCGACCCCAAGTATGCAAAGGCTATGCAGATGATTCACGAAGGTAAAATCGGCAAGGTCGTGGGCGTGCGAAACTATTGGTACCGTAATAACGATTGGCGCCGTGAGGTGCCATCGCCAGAGTTGGAGCGTCGTATAAATTGGCGTCTGTATAGCGAGTATTCGCGTGGTTTGATGACAGAGTTGGCGTGCCACCACCTGCAGAATGGCTCGTGGGCTATGGGTATGTTGCCTGAAAAGGTTATGGGCTCGGGTAGCCTGTTGCATTGGAATAAGGATGGACGTGATGTATATGATGCGGTGAGTGCTATATTTACATATCCTAATGGCGTGAATATGACCTTTGAGTCAATTATTTCGAACAAGCATTTTGGTATGGGCGAGCAGATTCTGGGTACGGAGGGTACGATTGACCTTGTGACCTGTATGCACTATACCGATGAGCCCGCGCCGAAGGGTAGCGGTATGCATCAGTTGGTGGCGCAGATTGAGAGCGGTGTGATGAGCAACTCGGTATTTGCGGGTACAAGTTGGGCTGCCGAGACGAGCCCGTTGGCTCCGGGTATGCCTATAATGGATAATGTGACAATATCGACAGGCGAGAGTACAGTCGGTGCTGAGGCCGATGGCTCAATCGAGATTATGGAGGCGTTTGTTCACGCTGTAATTACGGGTAAGCAGCCTGAAAAGGTTTTGGAGGAGTCGTATTACGCTACGCAGTTTGCTCTGTTGGCCGATAAGGCTATGCACGAGGGTGCGATTTTGACATTGGACGATAAGTATCGTGTGCCTTATACTCCGTTGGGATAGGAGAAGTAAATTATTATAATAATGTATAAAAACCTGCGAGCATATATCGCCCGATTGGAGCAAGAGGGGGAGTTGGTAAGGGTGAAGAGGCCCGTATCAACCCGATTCGAAATTGCCGAGATTACGGACCGCGTGGTAAAATCAGAGGGTGGCGGTAAGGCCATTCTGTTTGAGAATACCGATGCGGAGTTCCCCGTTGTGACCAATATGATGGGCTCTAAACGCAGGATGGCAATGGCTCTCGGTGTGGAGCGATTGGAGGATATAGGCGACAGAATATCGGCATTGTTGGGTGATGCGCTTTCTCCAAAGGCTACGTTGTGGGAGAAGATGAAAATGTTGCCTCTGTTGGCCGATGTGGCCAAGTGGTTTCCGCAGAATGAGTCGGGACGAGGCGAGTGCCAGCAGGTTGTGTGGCAGGGCGATGAGGTCGATTTGGAACGATTGCCGATGTTACATTCGTGGGAGTCGGATGGCGGAGCGTTTGTGACTTTGCCGATGGTAAATACCATCGACCCCGAGACGGGAATGAGAAACGTTGGAATGTATCGTATGCAACGCTTCGACAAGCGTACTACGGGTATGCATTGGCACGTTCACAAGACGGGAGCGCGACATTATGATGCATATAAGCGGTTGGGTAAGCGGATGCCCGTAGTTGTGGCTTTGGGTGGCGACCCTGCATATACTTATGCGGCGACGGCTCCGATGCCTGATAATATGGATGAATATCTGTTGGCGGGTTTTCTGCGTCGCAAGCCTGTGAAGTTGGTGAAGGCCTTGACGTGTGATATACGTATCCCAGCAGATTGCGATTTCGTGATTGAGGGATATGTGGACCCGATGGAAGAGAAGGCCATCGAGGGCGATTTCGGGGACCATACGGGTTTTTATTCGCTGAAGGATTACTATCCTAAGTTCCACGTTACCTGCATAACTCATCGCAAAGATGCGATATATCCTGCAACGGTTGTGGGTGTGCCGCCACAGGAGGATGCCTATATCTCGGAGGCGACAGAAAAGATATTCCTTGCGCCGATTCGGTTGGCTGTTCAACCGGAGGTGGAGGATTTGTATATGCCCATAGAGGGTACGTCGCATAATATAGCCATAGTGGGTATCTCGAAGCGATATGAGGGACAGGCGCACAAGGTGGCGCAGTCGCTATGGGGCGCGGGCCAGATGATGTTTAATAAGTATCTGGTTGTGGCATCTGCTCAGGATGATATACGCTCGATGGACTCTTTGGGCCGCAAACTGCGTAGGATAGATGTAAACCGCGATGTGATTCGCGCAGAGGGTATATTGGATGTGCTGGACCACGCAACGGCAACGTTAGGATTTGGCGGTAAGATGGCTTTCGACCTTACGGGGGTGGATGCCGAGTCGGAGGTCGCTCCGATTGAAGTGCCTCGCAGAGCAGTTCCCGCAGGAGGTGTGGAGTTGTTTGATACGCGATATGTGGCCGAATATGGGTTGCTTATATTATATGCTGCAGTGGATAGACCTTTGGAGGTTGATGTGGAGCAGTATCTGCGAGAGAATGGTATCGTGGGTATGAAGTATGTGGCGTTGTTTGATTATCAAGCCGCAGGTGTGATGCGCCCGAGTGATTTGTTGTGGCTGGCGGCGGCTAATACAGACCCAAGACGTGATGTGAGAGTTTTGCAGGGCGGTGAGTTGCTGTTTGATGCTCGCAGCAAGCATCCGTCGGTGGCGGGTAATCCGAGAAGATTCCCTAATGTGGTGATGTCATCTGTGGAGACAATCAAGCAGGTAGATGAGCGCTGGGCGGAGTACGGTTTGGGCGAGAAGTTGGAGTCGCCATCACGCAGATATCGTAAATTGTGGCTTTCGTCAAAGGCCGAGTGGTAGGCAATGGGCGAAGGGTGGTTCTGTTGAGCAAAATCTGTTGATAAAATGAGACTCTTTAGCGAGGAGCAGCGTCGTGGTGCGGTGGTGTTGTTGCCACTGCTGGTTGTTGTCGTACTATTGGCGGTAGTCGCCGAGCGACGCACGCCTGCGTATATGGATGTTGTAGAGCAGCATAATGTTGAGGCCGAAGAGATTGTGCTCCAACCATTCGACCCCAATGAGTATGAATACGAGGAGTTGCGTGCGGCGGGTGTATCGTCGGAAGTGGCAGCAGGTATAGTGCGTTGGCGAAAGTATGGCAAGGTGTATAGAATGAAGGAGGATGTGGCTCTGGTGTCAGGTGTGACAGACTCGATATATGCAGCATTGAAACCCTATATAACGATAGCCGATTCGCTTGCTCCGAAGAGTAGATATGTCGATGGAGATAAGCAGCGTGGTGGAGATGGCGGAAATCGTGCGAGTGAGGTTAAATCGAAAGAGTTTTCAAAGCCGAACGCAGATTTGGTGAAATTCGGGATTGATACTGTGTCGGTGGAGTATCTGGAGAGTGTGGGTTTTTCGAGAAAACAGGCCGAAGTGGTTGTGAAGTATCGTGATGCGATAGGCGGAATAGATAATGAGCAGGAGTTTAGAGCGTGCTATGTCGTAAGCGAAGAGATGGCTGACAGATTGTTGCCGTATGTAATATTTGCGGAACAGAAATCTGCAACGGAAAATGAGGCGAAAGAGTCGGAAAAAAGAACAGAGAATGCGGCGCTGGTAGAGATAAATTCTGCCGATATGGAGGCATTGGTTGCGGTGAATGGTATAGGCGAAAAGAGTGCTTCGGAGATAATAAAATACCGCGAATTGCTGGGTGGTTACCACTCTGTGGAGCAGTTAGCCGAGTTAAAATGCGTTACAGAAGAGAATTTTGCAAAATTTTTATCACAAATTTGCTGCGATAGTTGCAAAATTAAGAAAATTGATATTAACTTTGCGGGTCCAAAAGAGTTAGAGCGTCATCCTTATGTGTCGGCGCGGACTCTGAGGCGAATAATTAAACAACGACAATTGAAAGGAGGTTGGAGTAGAATCGAAGAGATGACCGAACAGAACATATTAAGTGGGGAGGAGGCCAAACGTTTGGCTCCGTATCTTCGATTTAGGCTTAAGGCCACCGAGTAGATTGGTTGGAAGAGTTGCGGATAAAAGATGTCAAGGATGTCTTGCCGCGAGAGGTCGGCAGTTCGAATGACTGCAAAAAATGAGAAAAAAGAATAAATAATTAAGAACAAATAAAAAAGAATTAGGATTATGATTATTATGCCCGTTAAGGAGGGAGAGAATATCGAGAAGGCCCTCAAGAAGTTTAAGCGTAAGTATGAGCGTACAGGTGTTTTGAAGGAGTTGCGTCGTCGTCAGTACTTCACAAAGCCCTCAATCGCAAAGCGTGAGCAGATGCAGCGCGCTATCTATGTTGAGCACACTTACCGTTTGGAGGAGTAGTAATATTCTCAATAGAGATAAAGTAGGTTTGGAAAATTTTCCAAACCTACTTTTTTTTTGTAATTCAAGATTCAAGATTCAAGATTGGATTTGCAGACTCCTCCGTCACACCTATGGTGTGCCACCTCCTCTACCTTAGAGGAGGAATTTGTTATACAATATTAAAGTCCTACTCGTAATGATACAACAATACAGAAATAGATAATCCCATTATTTTTCACTGTTTTTACTCGTAAAAAGAGAAGAAATGTTGGTGGATTTTTCTATTAGAAAAAAAAGTAGTAATTTTACACAAAATTTATGTATTGCAAAGATGATAGTAGAAATTATCACAAAATATTTGGAGTCAAACAAACGTTTGGTGGTGCCTAATCTCGGAACTTTTATCGTTAAAGTGGCGGGTGAGTCGGTGCTTTTTTCGGCATTGATTAAGAATGATGATGGCGTATTGCGCTCTCTGCTACAGCAACAAGGTATGTCGGAGTTGGAGGCTGCAGGGGCTGTGGATAGATTCGTTTTCGAGGTGAATTATCGTTTGCAGAACGATAAGGAGTGCCGATTGAAGGGTTTTGGCTTGTTAAAGTCGGGCGATAGCGGTGTCGTTACTTTCCAATATGATACGGCAGTCGATGGCGATAATCTGGATGGAGTGACAGCCGAGCGTAAGAGACCAGAGACTAAGGTGCAGGCGGTTGAGGTGAATAGCAAGGTCGAGGAGGCGCAACCGAAGAGTGCTCCTGTGGCAGAGGTTGAAGCAGAGCCTGCAGAGGAGGAGCAACCTCGACAGAAACCGATGCCTCGTAGAGATATTGGCGAGGCGAGGGTATCGGTGTCGGCAAAGATGAACCCCGAAAATTATGTGAAGGGATTGCGCTATGGCAAGGGCCGTAAGGTCGTTACGGGAAGAGAGTATGCGACTTCGCGCAGGAGCAATAAGAGCGATATAATTATGAAGATAGCCATAGGTGCTGCCGTTATAGCGACTCTGGCGCTGGCTTACGGATTCTATAACGATTGGCGTAATTCGCATTACGATGAGCCTGCGATATCGAATGAAGAGATTTATGAGGAGGCTCCGGCAAGTGCCGAGGGCGGAGTGCGTAATCCTGATTTGGACTATATAACACCAAAAGAGTAGAGCAACAAATAGGTAGATATGACCGATTTGCAGGAGATAATGAGTGTTAAACAGCGCTACGGAATAATTGGTAATTCCGAAGCGATGAATCGTGCGATAAGCGTAGCATTGCGTGTCGCGGCGACTGATTTGTCGGTGTTGGTGACAGGCGAGAGTGGTGTGGGTAAGGAGTTCTTCCCGAAGATTATCCACGATAACTCGGCGCGTAAACACTCGAAATATATTGCTGTGAATTGTGGCGCAATACCTGAAGGTACTATAGACTCGGAGTTGTTTGGTCACGAGAAGGGTGCATATACGGGTGCGACAGAGGCGCGTAAAGGATATTTTGAGGAGGCTGATGGTGGTACAATCTTCTTGGATGAGGTGGGTGAGTTGCCGCTATCGACGCAGGTGCGTCTGTTGAGAGTATTGCAGTCGGGTGAGTATATCAGAGTAGGTTCGGCTCGCGTCAGCAAGACAAACGTGAGAGTTGTAGCCGCAACAAATAATGACTTGCAGAAGGCTATTGCTGAGGGACGTTTTCGTGAGGACCTCTATTTTAGATTGAATACTGTTCCCATTGCAGTGCCGCCACTTAGAGAGCGTAAGGATGATATTCCGTTGCTGTTCCGTAAGTTTGCAGCCGATGTGGCTGTGCAGTATAGTATGCCGTCGGTACAGTTGGATGATGAGGCAAAGCAGATGCTACGTAACCACTATTGGCGAGGTAACATACGTCAGTTGAAGAATGTGGCAGAGAGAATCTCGGCACTTGAAACGACGCGTGTGGTGACGGCAGATATATTGGCCGGCTATCTCTCGCCGATGGAGACCTCTGCGCCTACAACAATGGGACGAGAACGTACGGGTGATGACTTCTCGACAGAGCGTGAGTTGCTCTATAAGATATTGTTTGATATGCGTAGCGATATAAACGACTTGAAACGTATGTTGAATGAGTTGATGCGCGGAGTAGGACATAATGTGCCGCAGCAACCTATGTCGCAGGAGGTGATTGGTCTGTTGCCGTCGTCGGTGGTGTCGCATACAGAGACGCATACGAGTGATTATGCAGAGAGTGAGGAAGTGGTGGAGGTGCCGCAGCGCGAGATGTCGAAGGCCGATATGCAGCGTGAGCAGATTTTGCGAGCATTGCGTAATAATAATGGTCGCCGTCGCGATGCAGCAAAGGAGTTGTTCCTCTCGGAGCGTACGCTATATAGGCGAATCAAGGAGTTGGGAATCACCGATGAGGAGATTTGATTAGTTGGAATGAATAATATTGAATAGCGAGATGCTAAAAAAGATATTTTATCACATAATGGCCGTGGCGCTACTTGCTTGTAGTTTGTTGCTCGGCGGTTGCATATTTATGAAGGGCGGATATTCGTTGTCGGGAGCAAGTATACCCGAAGCGGCAAAGACCTTCAGTGTGGCTTACTTCCCTAATAATGCTCCGATGGTGTCGCCTACGTTGAGTACGACGCTGACAGAGGCCTTGAAGGATAAGTTCTCGCGCCAGACAAAGTTGCAGCAGGTGGATGATAATGGCGATTTTGCATTCGAGGGTGAGATTGTCGGATATACATCGACGACGGCTTCGGTGTCGAGTGACAATTATGCTGTGTTGAATAGATTGACAATTCGCGTGAAGGTGAAATTCAATAATGTCATAGAGCCTGACAACTCGTTCAATCGTGAGTTCTCGGCATTCGCTGATTATGAATCGACAAAACTATTGACTGAGGTACAGAGCGAGTTGGATGCGCAGATTGTGGAGGAGATTGTGACCGATATTTTCCAGGCGGCGGCATCAAATTGGTAAAAAGGGGCGAGTATGAATAAAAAAATTGATATTTCTGCTGAGCGCGTAGTGATTGATGCTGTTGAGGTTGATGCGCTATTACATAGTGAGCGATGGAGTGAATTGGATGCAGGAAAAGAGTCTTTGCAGAGCGAACAAAATCAGCATAATACTGCTGACGCGATGGCCAATAATAGTGTTGTGAGGGAGTTGTGTCTGCAACCTCAAATAGTTGGCAAGGATATTGATATTGAACGACTTGTAAGACTTACGTCGGAAGATATAATTGACAGATTTCTATCCACCGAACACCATCGTATAGTAGCCGAAGAGGGGGAGCCCGATGCAGAGATTGTGGTGCAGGCCGAATTTGACGATGAAGACGATTGTGTGAGCGAGGAGTTGGCCGAAGTTTATCTTGCTCAAGGCTTGAAAGATATGGCAAAAGAAACTTATCGTAAATTAAGTTTGGTAAATCCCGAAAAAAGTATTTACTTTGCAGGGCTTATTGAGAAGATTGATAGTAATAATTAAAAACAGTATAAAATTATGTTATATTCAATTTGCATTGGTTTGATTTTGGTTGCGAGCATTATCTTGATTCTCGCAGTGTTGGTGCAGAATCCCAAGAGCGGTATGGCTGCTAACTTTGGTGCTGCCAATCAGGTAATGGGTGTTCGCGAGTCTGCAAACATTTTGGAGCGTACGACTTGGTGGTTGTCTGGTATTATCGTTGTGTTGAGCCTTATCGCTACCGCTTCGATGGATGCCGATATGAACGCCGGTACATCAGGACTTCAGAAGGATGCTGACGCTTTGATTGAGAAGGTGGGTGTTACTGCAACTGAGGCTATGCCTCAGGTTGAGATTCCCGCTGCTCCTGCTGAGACACCTGCAGAGACTCCCGCAGAGTAATTTCACAGAAGACCAATAGAATCGAGTTATGGCACGTCGCCCACGTAGGGTGACGTGTCTTTTTTTTGTGTATTTTGATTATAACTAAATATTTTAGTTGAAAAACTATAAAAAATAGTTGTATGTGAAAAATTTTTAGTTATCTTTGCATAAAGAAACCATTAAAACCTTATTGATATGTATAAACTGACAAAAAAGGAGGAGGAGTTGATGCAGATTTTCTGGGAACGCGGGCCGATGTTTGTAAAGGATATTGTGCCGTTGTATGATGAGCCGAAGCCGCATTTCAATACAATCTCGACTATGGTGCGCACGCTGGAGTCGAAGGGCTTTCTTGACCACGAGGCTTTTGGTAATACCTATCGCTATTATCCTGTGATTTCGCACGAGGAGTTCTCGAAGGGTGTGTTGGGTAGTGTGGTGACGCGTTACTTCGAGAACTCATATAGCCAAGTGGTATCGGCCCTGATTGAGGAGGAGAAAATCTCGATAGAGGAGTTGGAGGAGTTGATTCGCAAGGTTCAAAACCAATAAAAATATAATACGTCACTCCACCGAGCCGAGAAGCGAGGATTGGAGTCTCTAACCTTATGTATTTATGTAATTATAGAGATTCCAATCATCACTCACTTTAGTTCGTGATGTGGAATGACGTACACAAAGTTTAATGCTAATAAAGCCTTTTTGTTATGACTGACTTTTTTATATATTTGAGTTATTCGACATTGTCTCTTGCCGCTTTATATTTATTATATAAGGTGTCGATGAGTTACGAGACCTTGCATCGCCTTAATCGTGTACTGTTGCTCGGTTTTGTGGCTCTGTCGGCGGTGTTGCCGTTGTGTAGAATAGAGGTTGTCGAGGAGTTGCCCGCAGTAGAGCCTGTGGAGTTTGTGGCGCCGATGACCGATTCCGTTGTGTACGAAGTTGCCGAGTCGTTTAATTATACGGCATTGTTGCAGATGGCGTTTTTTGTCTTATTCCTGCTGGGCGCAGTGGTGATGATTGCTCGCTTGGTGATAAGCATTATGTCGGTAAAAAGAATCATCCGTAGCGGGGAACAGCAATATCTGGAGGGTGGTGTGACGCTCACGATTGTCGATAAGCCTATCTCTCCGTTTAGTTGGTTTGGGCATATTGTGGTGTCGAGGGCCGATATCGAGCAAAATAGGGATATTATACTCACTCACGAGATGGCGCATATACGCTTGCGTCATTCGTGGGATGTGATGGCAGTTGATTTGGCGCTATGTTTTTGGTGGTTTAATCCCGCTATGTGGCTTTTGCGCCGTGAGTTGCAGTCGCTGCACGAGTATCAGGCCGATGATGAGGTACTTAATAGCGGTATAGATGCACAGACTTATCAATTATTATTAATAAAAAGAGCAGTTGGCTCAAGACTCCACTCCGTGGCCAACTGCTTGAATCACAGTAATCTTAAAAAACGAATCACTATGATGTGTAAGAAAACTTCATCGAGGTGGTCGGCAGCCAAGGCGTTGCTCGTACTGCCATTGGTGGCCGTGTCGTTAGCGGCGACAGCCACAACTGTCTATGTACCCCGCGAAGTACAAGACAAAGTTACAGAAAATTCTGTAAATGAACAAAATGTTGTGGGTAATGAAAATAATTATCCTATGACAAAGAGCGAGTTGCGTCGGTATTTGATGCAGAATTTGCAAAATAAGCAGAACCTTGTGGGCCTGATTTATGCCGATGTAAAGGTATTGCCAGATGGTAAGGTGGTAATGGTTAAAGTAGCCCCTGCATCTGGAGAAAAGGACGGTATGCAACCTTTGGTAAATGAGGTTGAGCGCGTGCTTGGTAATGCCAAGATTACAGAGCGAAAGCCAGCGCAAGAGGTGGCGTATAGATTTGAAATCTCTTTTGGTAGCCAAGAGAATGGTGAATTAGTTTGGAGTAGAGTTAAGGCGAGTGATGACGCAATCACTGTTGTGAAATGGGCAGAGGTTGGTGAAGCGTCAACCAAAATTCAATCTCAAAAAAGTGAGGAGAATACACCTTACATTATGGTCGAGAAGATGCCGACTTTCCAAGGAGGCGATTTGAATGTGTTCCGTAATTGGGTGCAGAGTAAAATACAATATCCTAAAGAGGCGATGGATAAGGGTATTAAGGGCCGAGTTGTATGCTCATTTGTTGTTGAGAAGGATGGCTCATTGACTGATTTCAATGTGTTGCAGTCGCCTGACAAGAGTTTGGGAGATGAGGTTGTTCGCATATTGAAGACCTCGCCCAAGTGGGAACCAGGTGAGCAGCGCGGCGAGAAGGTAAGGGTGAAATATACGGTGCCGATTGTTTTCTCGATAGGCAATAACAATGTAACGGATGCAAGTACCACAAAAACACAAGCAACCGCAGCAGCAAATGCTACGACGGGTGGTGATATGCCGTATGTAAAGGTTGAGAAGATGCCGACTTTCCAAGGAGGCGATTTGAATGTGTTCCGTAATTGGGTACAGAGCAAAATACAATATCCCAAAGAGGCGATGGATAAGGGTGTTAAGGGCCGAGTTGTATGCTCATTTGTTGTTGAGAAGGATGGCTCATTGACCGATTTCGATGTGTTGCAGTCGCCCGACAAGAGTTTGGCTGATGAGGTTGTTCGCATATTGAAGACCTTGCCCAAGTGGGAACCAGGTGAGCAGCGCGGCGAGAAGGTAAGGGTAAAATATACGGTGCCGATTGTTTTCTCGATAGCGGATTAGTCGCTGAACAGATTTATAAAAGTATGGCTGCTCAACCAAAATTGAGCAGCCATATATTTTAGGAGAGTAGGAGTTAAAGACTATTTTGCCTGGTCGTAGATTTTGTGCAGGCGGTGTGACATAAAGTATTGTAGCGCTCCGCGTAGGAACATATACGACGAAAAGGCCAACCACAAGGCGTTATTGCCGATGATGGGCTTGAAAGCGTAGAACAGCGCAAAATAGGCGATGGTCGAGAGTATCATCGAGTCACGCATAATGCGCGATTGCGTTGCGCCGACCATAATACCATCCATAACAAAGGGCATAGCGGCAGCCAAAGGAATGGCGATAATCCATCCGATGTAACGGCCTGCGTAGTCGAGCAAAAGCGTGGCATCTTGAGCCTCTTCGCTGATAAATAATAGTAGCAAATCGCGCCACCAGCCGATATAAACACCTATATAAATAATGGCTACAACCAAACACCAAATCACGCACTTCTTGACGGCATCACGCAACGAGGGCTCGTCCTTGGCGCCGATAAAGCGGCCTGTCAGGGCTTCGGCGGCATAGGCAAAGCCGTCGTTCATATATGAGAAGAGTGTGAAGAGTTGCAGTAGGATGGTGTTTACGGCCAAGATGTTGTCGTCGCCCATACGAGCCGACGCTGCAGTAAAGAATGTATATGTGGCAACGATGCA
Source organism: Alistipes sp. (assembly GCA_017399485.1). Taxonomy (GTDB): domain Bacteria; phylum Bacteroidota; class Bacteroidia; order Bacteroidales; family Rikenellaceae; genus Alistipes. Next base: position 21,978 of record JAFQCA010000052.1, on the reverse strand, counting down.
GAGCGTGCGGACGATGATGTCGCGGTTGATGAGAAAGAACTCCTTCATAGCCTGCATATCGATAACCTCGCGCCACTTGATAGCGACAAAACTTTTGCGGAAATGCCACCACGTGAAGGCCGCTGTGATGATGACGCCCGTCCATTGCGCCACTACAGAGGCGTAAGCAATACCGACAATACCCATACCGAGTGGAAAGGCAAACCAGATGCTAAATGCAACGTGGATGGTATTGACCAGAACGGCAACAATCATTGGGATTATGGCATTTTGCATACCCGTAAGCCAGCCGTTAAGGCCAAAGAGTAGTACGCCTGCAGGAACGGCCCAGATGCGGGCAAAGAAGTAATCGCTGACGAGTTCGTTGCCATTCATTATGGCCAACGCCCCCAAACCCAATGGCCGCTGGAGAATGATTGCTATTAAGCCCACGACAAGTGAAACCGTAATGGCGCGGGCAAGCATAAGTGTAGTGGTGCGATAATCCCCCGCACCGAAGGCTTGGGCAGTGATGCCGCTTGTGCCCATACGGATGAAACTGCAATTCCAATAGATGAAGTTGAAAATCGAAACACCTATGGCCAATGCGCCGATAGTGGCAACCGAGTCGCCCAGATGGCCCGCTATCATTGTGCCTGCAATACCCATTATGGGTACTGTGATGTTGGATATGATGTTAGGTAACGCAATGCGCAATATTTCACGATTCATTCCCATATAACCACCTATTTGTTGGGTCAAAGATACGAATTTATTCTGTTTTCTTTAAGCCAAATCGTAATACATAATGTTTTTTGTTAAGGAAATGGCCGAAGAGTTGCTGTGGATACGAAAAATTAAATTACCTTTGCCGTGCAAATCAGTAAAATTATGAAAAATACAAAACAGGACTCGGCGGCGGCATTGTCGCGTTTTGGGCGCGATAAGCGTACTCGCACCTCTACCGCTACAGCCGAGCGTAATCCCCGCCCTCGCCGTGAGGCTGACAACGAGGGATATGCGGCTCGTGGTGGCCGTAGAGATTTTGGTGCCGCAAAGCGTGCATCGTTTAACCCCAATTTTTCGGAGGACAATCGTATAAAGGGCCGCTCGGAGCGCTCGTTTGGCGAGCGTACTTATGGTGAGCGTTCATTCGGTGAGCGTAACTTTGGCGAAGGTCGTCAGGAGCGAACAGAGCGTCCGTCGGGTGGTGAGCGTCATTTTGGCGCAGGTAAGCCAAAGTCGGGTGGTAGAAATGGTGCCGCATCGCGTCGTGCAGGCGAGTATGGCGGTAAGAAGTTCTCGCAGGAGCGTCCGTCGGCAGAGCGCACAGAGCGCGGCGGTAATCAGCGCGGTAAATTTGCTGGTCGCCGTGACCAGACACAACGCTCTTATCCAAAGTACAACCCCGCAAAGCAGGTTGGCGATATGCGTCTGAATCGTTTCTTGGCTCAGTCGGGTTTGTGTTCGCGTCGTGAGGCCGATGACTTTATTACGGCAGGTTTGGTTACCGTAAACGGAGTCGTTGTTACCGAACTCGGAACAAAAGTGCGTTCAACGGATGAGGTAAAGTTCAATGATTCGAAGGTGCAGGGCGAGAAGAAGGTATATCTGGTCCTGAATAAGCCCAAAGGTTATGTTACTTCTTTGGAGGACCCTCACGCCGATAAAACGGTGATGGAGTTGGTTAAGGGTGCTTGCTCGGAGCGTATCTATCCCGTAGGCCGTTTGGACAAGAACTCGCTCGGATTATTGCTCTTTACAAACGATGGCGATGTGACTCGTCAATTGACACACCCCTCGCTGGAGAAGAAGAAGATTTATCAGGTGACGCTTGATAAGCCTTTGACTCGTGCCGATATGGAGCAAATCACAGAGGGTATTATGTTGGAGGATGGCGAGATTTATGCCGATGAGGTAGCCTATGTGAGCGATACAAAGAAGGAGGTCGGTATCGAGATTCACTCTGGCCGCAACCGTATCGTACGACGTATATTTGAGCATTTGGGTTATACTGTGCAGAAACTCGATAGAGTGTATTATGCAGGTATCACCAAGAAAAATCTTAAGCGTGGCCAGTGGCGTTTCCTTACACGTGAGGAGGTGGAGCGCCTGAAGAGTGGCCGCTACGAGTAAAAAGTTTTTTCGTGGGGAAATTCTGCGTTATGCTTGCCTTCAAAATGCTCACATACGTGTAGTATGCTCCGCTTTTTAAGGCTTCGCAAGCCTTGAATTTCCCGCACGAAAAGAACTTTCGGGATTTTACTCGTTGGGGCATCTTCGTTAGGCTCGCGTTTGAAATCAGATAGTATAAAATACGAATTGTCGATGTTGTCGGCAGTTCGTATTTTTTTTTGCGAGCGACGTGAAATTTTTAATAAAAATTTGGATTATTTTGAAAATTTGTATAAATTTATGGTGTGATAATAATATTTGAAATATCATAACGCATATAAAATCTTTGTGTCGGAGACAGTAGCATAGGATAGGATGAATGGTTGATGGCGCAAGGAGAGTAAATAGATGTAAAACCTCTAAAATTTTGGCCGTATGAAGAAGTTTTTGCTTATTGCAGTTGGGGTGATGGCGGCTCTTGTAATGTCGGGCTGCGCGCCTACACGAGGTATTGTGCGTAATCCAAAGCACATTCAGTCGAATTCTCCTTATATGAGAATTACAAGTGTGGAGATGACCAATACAGAGACTATTATTTCGGTAGATGTAACATTTCCGGCAGAGGCGGGATATTGGGTGCGTTTTAACGAAACAACGTATCTCATAACAGACAGAGGTACGCGATATCAGATTCGAGATGTAGATAATCTGAAGTTAGGCGAGAAATATTATATGCCCAAGTCGGGGTATGCCCAATTTACTTTACGATTCCCGCCAATGGATAGCCGAGTACAATCGTTCAGTTTTATGGAGATGAACGAAGTGAATGGCTGGGATATACAAGGCGTACAACTTAATAATATTGAGAGACAGAAGCGATAATAGAGATGGTAGATATAAACGACAAAAGAGGCTTTCGCCTCTTTTATCGTTTTAGTTTGTAGCCTTATACCACGATGTCTGTTCATATGCTGAACGGTATAGTATTGATGGAGCCGATGTACTTATACCGCAAAATGTCTCCAACTCGCATATTCCACTATTACGCCAAGGGTATGCCGAGTAGAATCTTTCTGGGGTATATTTCTTGATGACAGTTTGGCTGAGTTGCTTGTTGAAGGCCTCTTTTACGGCATTGTCATCGCACGCGCTATTCACATAATCGCCCAAGTCAAAGAATATGTGATTGTCTTGTCTTTCGAAAGCCTGTAGGCTTTCGACGTCGTAATCCTTATGCTTTGCCGAATTGACAGCCTTCATCGCTTTGGCCAAAGCATCGAGTTGAGAACAATCTATCAATGCCACTGCGCCAGATGGATAAAAGGCGTCGTCCTTATAGTCCAAATAATACTTTTCGCATATTTGGGGCAGGTCATAAGTAGTGCCGTTGTTTTGAAGCATCAACGGAACTATATCCATATATGGGAAGCCTGCGCCCATAATCTCGCACGCCGATGCTGCAATATATTTGGCGCTATGTCGCAGGTCGTATAACGACTCTACGTTTGCCATAAAGCAGGCGTCGAAGAGAATATACTCCATCTTTTTACCCGTTGAGGCTATCGCCTGAGCAAGCGCCGTGACGTTGAACTTATTTTCGGGGTTGTTGTCATCGCCCAAGAAACGAGTTACGACGTCGCCACCCTGTTCCCACAAATCTTCGTGGGTTAGTATGGGAGCCTCCTTGTCTTTGCCAATATAGGCTACGCTGCTTTCGGGCTCTGCGCCAATGGGTATCCACCCCAAACCGTGCGAGCCGATGATTAGGCTATAACTATCGGCAGGGGCAAACTGCATCATCTGCGAGAAAATGTTTCCCAACTCGGTGGCGGTCATCTGGTCGGGGAGAGTAACTGTGGATAAAACAGTCTCCTCGCAAAGACCATCTTTATATTGCATCTCAACGATATCGCCCTGTTTCTTTTGTCCGTTCTGGTGGAAAATAATGACTCGGCTATTGCCCTGAATATTGTAGTTCAATGCGGCCTTGATTGCTTTGCGATTGTTGCGAAGATGGTTTCCGCGTTGGTCCAAGTCGGTACCCACAAAGTAGAATAAAAGAGTTTGGGGCGTTTTGGGGGTTGCAGGCTCCTCTTTGTCTTTGCTACACGAGGGTAGGGTAAATATGAGTATGCCGACTAAAAATAGTCTGAATAGGTCTCTAAAATGCATATTGCTATATAATCTTATGGGTTAGTTTAGTTGTACTGCTTGACTCCGAGATTGTTAAACTGCCAAGTGCGCTTTTTCTCCAGTTTCACACCATCGGGTTTGCGGCGGTAGATACGGCTATAATCAAAGTAATAACCTTTAATCTTGCCATCGGGTACGCGCATAGGCTCAACCAGAGGGATATATTGCACCGAACGACTGATTATCTCGGGACGTTTGCTCGAGAGGCCCATTGATGAGAGTACATCGACAGCGTGAGAGAACATCAATATATGTAGCGGATACTTGTCAGAGCGGCCATCGCCTGAAGATTTTATGGTCTTCAATATGCCCTGATGGTGGCGATGATAAGCCTCCTCCTTCTGTTTGTCGCCCAACGCACCGTAAGCAAATACCAACATATTGAGAGCCGTAGGGCTGAATGGGTCGTTCATCAGCGATTGATTGCATAACGATATGATATGATTCATCTCCTCCTTGTCGGGGTTTTCGACGTTGAGCGTCATCAGTGATGCGTACAGTTGGTCGGCAGCATTGTTTGTGGCTGTCGGCTTATAACTATCCTGATAAGCATAGCCGTAGTAGAGATAGTGATACTCCTCTTCGGTGAGTTGCTCAAGATTGTTATAACGCAACATAAGCGTGGTAAAGTAGTAGGGCGATGCGGAATCCATCGTTTTACGTTTGATATCCTCCTCGTCGGGTATCTTTGCCAGCAGTGTTGCGGGTAGAAGCAAAAGTGTTAATAACAATAATCGTTTCATATCAGTTTTTTCTTATAAAACGCAGAGTTAGCACAATTCGTATTCACGAATGAGTTTTTCCAGCTTTTTAATCAAGAGGTCGGTAGCGGGAACAAGCGGCAAACGCAAAGAGTTCTCGATGTGCCCCATAAGTGAAAGCGCGGCCTTTACTCCCGTAGGATTGCCCTGCTCGAAGAGTGCGCATACCGCCTCGTGCAGAGGTTCGTAAGCCTCGGCAGCACGGTCAAACAGACCCTGCTTTGCGAGATAGACAACGTGCGAGAAACGCTTAGGAAAAGCGTTTACGGCAACCGAGATAACACCGTCACCACCTTTGCGCATAACATCGACCGTCATACCGTCATCACCCGAAAGAACGAGAAAATCCTTGGGGCGATTCTTTATGATTTGGTCAATCTGGTCAATCTTGCCCGATGCCTCCTTTACAGCCACGATGTTGGGACAGTCGGCAGCCAAACGGCAAGTTGTCTCGGCAGTCATATTAACACCCGTACGGCCTGGAACATTGTAGAGAATAATTGGTAGAGGTGAGGCCTCGGCAACAGCCTTGTAATGAAGATAGAGTCCCTCTTGTGACGGCTTGTTGTAGTAGGGAGTGACGCTCAAAATGGCAGAGATGCCATCCAAATCCATTGTCTGAATCTGGCGGATGAGTTCGGCGGTATTGTTGCCACCTGCACCTACGACAATAGGAGTGCGGCCAGCCACTGTCTTGCGTGTGAAATCCAAAATGTGGCGTTTCTCGTCGGCTGACAGTGTGGGAGTCTCGGCTGTCGTGCCGAGTGCAACTATATAATCGGTGCCACCATCAATGACGTAATCGAGCATACGGCCTAAAGCCTCCATATCGCACTCGCCGTTGCTCTTGAATGGTGTTATCATCGCGGCTCCTACACCGCAGAGATTTTTCATCTTCATATTCTTTTCTACTATTTATTTCATTAACCTAACTTTTATAAATTTGTCTTTTGCTGCTGCTGCGCCTGTGCATCACTATGGCTAAAACAGCGAGCCTTGTATGGGCTGAGGTGTGCTTTGAGGTGTAGGCTCTTCTTCCTTGACCTCATTAGGCGCAACAACTTCTACGGTTGATGTCGGTAGGGTGTCATTGCTGCCAATCATAGCGATAAACTCATCCTCCGAGATAATCTTTATACCCAATTTGTTGGCTTTTTGCAACTTCGCAGGGCCTATCTTGTCACCAGCCAGCAGATATGATGTGTTGGCCGATACGGCTGCGAGATTTTTTCCTCCGTTAGCATCTATCAAAGCCTTTAACTCATCGCGCGAATGGTTGGCAAACGAGCCCGAAATGACGAATGTCAAACCCTCTAAGGCATTGGATGCTTTGGTGCGCTCTTTTGCCGTCAGTTGCAAGCCTGCCTCGCGCAGACGCCCGATGATTTGCTGGTTGCGCTCATCGGCAAAATACTCAATTATGGCATCGGCAATCTTTTCGCCTACCTCTTCGGCTTCGGTGAGTTCCTCGCGGGAGGCCGACTGTATGGCATCGAGAGAACGGAAATGTTCGGCCAGATATTTGGCTGTCGTTTCGCCCACGAATCGTATCCCCAAAGCAAAGAGTACGCGGTGGAACGGTACTTGACGTGAATTGTTGATGCTCTGTATAATGTTCTCGGCAGATTTCTCGCCCAAACGTGGCAGGGTGGCTATCTGCTCGGCTTTGATATCGTATAGGTCGGCTATATTGTGCAAGAGATTATTTGCAAAGAGTAACTCTACGGTCTCCTCACCCAAACTCTCGATGTTCATAGCCTTGCGGCGAATGAAATGTACGATACGTCCCAGAATCTGCGGACGGCAACCGTTCTGGTTGGGGCAGTAGTGCTTGGCTTCACCTTCGTAGCGGACCAACGTTGCTCCACATTCGGGGCAATGGGTGATATACTCCAAAGGTTGGCTGTCGGCCTGACGTGCCGAGAGGTCGATACCCGTAATCTTGGGGATAATCTCTCCGCCCTTTTCGACGTAAACCATATCGCCTATGCGGATATCCAATAACTCTATCTGGTCGGCATTATGCAATGTGGCACGTTTTACTGTTGTACCGGCTAACTGCACAGGCTCAAGATTGGCTACGGGAGTAATTGCTCCTGTACGGCCCACTTGATAGTCGATAGAGAGTAGGCGTGTAGTCGCCTGCTCGGCCTTGAACTTATAGGCCACAGCCCATTTGGGAGCCTTGGATGTGTAACCTAATGTGCGGCGGACCGAATCGCGATTGACCTTGATGACTATGCCGTCAGTCGGGAAGGGGAGTCTCTTGCGCTCCACATCCCAATAATTTATGTAGTTGAAAATCTCTTCACGCGAAGAACATATCGCAGTGTGCTCCGAGATTTTGAAACCCCAACGGCGTGCCGCATCAAGATTGCCACTATGGGTGTCGCAGGGAAGTTTATTGCCCGCAAGTTGATAGAGCGTACAATCCAGGCCTCGTCGCGCTACAACCTGCGATTGTTGCTGCTTGAGCGTACCAGCCGCTGCATTGCGGGGATTGGCAAAGAGTTGTTCGCCTGCTTCGGCTCGCTCGGCGTTAAGACGCTCGAATGATGAATAGGGCATAAATATCTCGCCTCGAATCTCAAAGAAGTCGGGATAGTCGTCACCGTTAAGTACCAATGGTACCGAGCGAATAGTGCGCACGTTGGCCGTGACATCGTCGCCTCGTGAGCCATCACCGCGTGTAACCGCGCGAAGCAGTCGTCCGTTTTCATAGGTTAGCGATATGGCTGTGCCGTCGAACTTCAATTCGCAGACATATTCGGTTTGGCCTACCTCTTTCTCGTTGCGGTCAATCCATTCGCCCAACTCCTCGAGAGAGTAGGTGTTCGAGAGTGACAACATAGGAAAGGTGTGTTCTACGCTTTGAAACTCGCTCGTAAGGTCACTGCCGACACGGGCAGTGGGTGAGTTCGGGTCGGCGAATTGAGGGTTTGCAGCCTCCAACTCTTGTAATTGACGTAAAAGAGTGTCAAACTCGAAATCCGACACAGCGGGGTTGTTCTCTACGTAATATTTGTAGTTGTAGAGATTCAGTGTGCGACGTAATTCGTTGATTTGTTGCTCTATGGTCATATCACAAGTAAAATTATCGGTAAAGGTACATATTTTGTTTGTAATGGGAGTGAAAAATAAAAAAAAATAAAAAAAAATGTGAAGATTTGCTTTGATATGCAAATTTTGCTTATACTTGCAGAAAATTTAGCAACTATGATGACAAATAATACCAAAAAAAGAATTGTAACAAGCATCCACAATCTTACACCTGAGCAGTTGGAAGAGGTAAAGGCTTTATATCCTCGCGGATTTTCGGAGGTGATGTCGCGTATAGATAAACCTAATGGTGATTTCTTCTATGTGGTGCCTTATGAGACTGAGGATACTTCATATCTGTTAAAGATTGATGTAAAGATTGACGATTCGGCAGACTCGGTTGAGGATGATGACTTATACAACGATGAAGAGATTGCAGGAGCCGACGAGATTCAGGACGATGCCGTAGCGGATGATGATATGGAGTAACGGATGGGAATTTGATGTGAAGAGCGGTTTTCAATAATAGAATATTGGGGTGTTTGGTTTGTATAACACCCCAAATTTTTTTGTTATTAATGGTGGGCTGCGTGTGTGAAACAGTAACGTTGTCGTGATAGTTTGATTGTGTATTTCGAGTTTGCATTTTTTGGTATAGAGAATTGGTGAATGAGGATGCGCTATGTCGAGCGAATATCAAAACAGAGCCATCTCACCCACCGACAATGAGGGTAGTTTCGCCACAAAGCGGAGGTTTTGACAACCTGTTGATAAATTCCGCCATTAAATTGTAGACGGTTCAAAAAAAAAGAGTATCTTTGAAGGCAAAATCAAGTGTTTTGCGTTAAAGGAAAACGATAAAACCATATTAGATAGATGAAAAAAGTAGATGTAGTTCTTGGATTGCAGTGGGGTGACGAAGGTAAAGGCAAGGTCGTAGACGTGCTTACCCCAAATTATAAGGTGATTGCTCGCTTTCAGGGTGGCCCTAATGCTGGTCACTCGTTGCATTTTGGCGATACAAGTTTTGTGTTGCGTACAGTGCCGTCGGGTATCTTCCGCGAGGGCTCTATTAATATAATCGGTAACGGTGTGGTTGTGGACCCCGTTAGTTTGACTGAGGAGTTGACAAGCATCGCGGCGCAGGGTATAGATGTAAAGAGCAAACTCTTTATCTCGAAGAAGGCGCACCTTATTCTGCCTACTCACCGCCAGTTGGATGCTGCAAGCGAGGCTGCAAAGGGTAAGTCGAAGATTGGTTCGACTTTGCGTGGTATCGGCCCTACTTATATGGATAAGACAGGTCGTAACGGTTTGCGTTTCGGTGATGTGCTGGCGGTAGATTTCCTTGACCGTTACAATCGCTTGAAGAGTAAGCATACCGATATGCTGGCTCAGTTTGAGGGTTTTGAGTATGATATTACCGAGTATGAGCAGAAGTGGATGGAGGGTATCGAGTATCTGCGTGGTTTCCGCTTTATCGATAGCGAGCACGAGGTAAATCAATACATCGAGCAGGATGTACCCATCTTGGCTGAGGGTGCGCAGGGCTCTATGTTGGATGTTGATTTTGGTACATATCCTTTCGTTACATCATCTAATACTGTTTGTGCAGGTGTATGTACAGGCTTGGGCGTTGCGCCTACGAAGATTGGTGATGTGTATGGTATCTTCAAGGCATATTGTACTCGCGTAGGTAGCGGTCCGTTCCCGACAGAGTTGTTTGATGAGACGGGTAAGGAGTTGGCTCGCATTGGTCACGAGTTTGGTGCTGTAACAGGTCGTCCTCGCCGTTGCGGTTGGCTGGACTTGGTAGCGTTGAAGTATGCCGTAATGGTTGATGGCGTGACAGGCCTTATAATGATGAAGTCGGACGTTATGGACGATTTCGATGTTGTAAAGGTTGCTACGGCTTACAAAGTGGGCGGAGAGGTTGTTGACCATCTTCCGTATGAACTCAACGATGAGATTGAGCCCGTATATACCGAGTTCAAGGGTTGGAAGACAAAGATTAGCGGCGTACGTCGCTATGAGGATTTCCCCGCAGAGTTCAAGACTTATGTAGAGTTTATCGAGCGTGAGACAGGTGTGCCTGTTAAGATTATCTCGGTAGGTCCAGACCGTGAGGAGACTATCGTGAGATAACGAATGGAATAGAAGAGTGCGTAGAAGCAATATTCTTTGAAATATATATCCGAAAATGCTCCAATATGTCGCGTATATTGGGTGTTTTCGGATATTTTTTAGTGTGAGATATGCGAAATGGATATATCTGCACGTATGTTTTTTAAGACGTTTTGTTGTCGCGGCAAGGCGTCGAGTGAGTAACTAAATTTTGATAAATGAACAAAGCATTAAAAATTGTTGTATTGGCCAAGCAGGTTCCCGATACCCGCAATGTGGGTAAGGATGCAATGACGGCTGAAGGTACTGTGAATCGTGCTGCGTTACCTGCTATATTCAATCCTGAAGATTTGAATGCCTTGGAGTTGGCTCTGCGTCTTAAAGACGAGTGTGTCGGCTCAACGGTACATATCCTCTCGATGGGTCCGATGCGTGCCGCCGACATCATCCGCGATGCTATATTTCGTGGTGCCGATGGCGGATACCTTTTAACTGATAGAAAATTTGCAGGTGCTGATACGCTTGCAACCTCTTATGCTCTGTCGTGTGCGTTGCGCCAGATTGGAGCCGATGTTATAGTCGCAGGTCGTCAGGCCATAGATGGTGATACGGCGCAGGTAGGTCCTCAGGTGGCCGAAAAGTTAGGTCTGCCGCAGGTGACTTATGCCGAGCAGGTTGTGCAGGTGAAGGAGTCTTCGATTGTAGTGCGCCGTCGTTTGGAGCGAGGCGTTGAGGTTGTTGAGTCTCCGCTCCCGGCGGTGATTACCGTGAACTCATCGGCTGCAGAGGTACGTCCGCAGAATGCACTTCGTATGATGAAGTATAAGTATGCGATGACCTCATCGGAGATTGCCGCTGATGTGGAGTCGTTGAGTGCAAAGATGGCCCAAAAGCACGATTATCTTAAAATCGTAGAGTTGACGGCTGTCGACATAGAGTGTGATGAGCAGCAGTTGGGATTGTTGGGCTCGCCTACCAAGGTGAAGAAGATTGAGAATGTGGTATTCCAATCCAAAGAGGCTAAACGTCTTGAGGCCTCGGATGAGGATATTAATGGTTTGATGGTTGAACTTATAGCGAGCCATACGCTCGGTTAATCGAACTTGAATAGGTATGAATAATATATTTGTATATATCGAAATTGAGGATGGTGCGATTGCCGACGTAAGTTTGGAATTGCTTACCAAAGGTCGCGAATTGGCAGCCACGCTGGGTGTTAAGTTGGAGGCCGTCGTATTGGGCCATAATGTTGAGGGCATCGAGAAGGAGTTGGCTGCTTATGGTGCCGATACTGTTTGGGTGGCGGATGATGAGTTGTTTGCTCCATTCAGGACTCTGCCTCATACATCTGTGTTGTGTGGATTGATAAAGGCCGAGCAACCTCAGATTGTGCTCTTTGGTGCTACGCCCGTAGGCCGAGACTTTGCGCCGCGTGTATCGTCAGCGCTGCATAGTGGCTTGACGGCAGATTGTACACAATTGGAGATAGGTCCTCATAAGGATGCCAAGACAGGTAAAGAGTATGAGAATCTGTTGTATCAGATTCGTCCTGCCTTTGGCGGTAATATCATTGCAACGATTGTCAATCCCGACCATCGTCCGCAGATGGCTACTGTGCGTGAGGGCGTTATGCGTAAGGAGCCTGCCGCGCAGAGTGCTACGGGTGAAGTGAAGGCTATTGCGTGGAGAGAGTATATTACGCCGTCGGATTTGGCTATTACAATCTTGGATAGACAAATCGAGGAGCGTAAAATCAATATCAAGGGCGCAAGCGTTATCGTGGCCGGAGGTTACGGTATGGGCTCGAAAGATGGCTTTAAGTTGTGCTATGAGTTGGCTGAGGTGCTTGGCGCCGAAGTGGGCGCAAGTCGCGCTGCTGTAGATGCTGGATTCTGTGAGCACGAGCGTCAGATTGGTCAGACAGGTGTTACAGTCCGTCCAAAACTATATATTGCGTGTGGTATTTCGGGCCAGATTCAGCATACGGCAGGTATGGATGAGTCGTCGATGATTATATCGATTAATACCGACGCTGATGCTCCGATTAATAAGATTGCCGACTATGCCATTACGGGCAAAGTTGAGGAGGTAATCCCAAAGATGATTAAGTATTATAAGCAAAACTCAAAGTAAGGATGGCTAATTTCTTTTTAGATAATAAGGATTTGCAGTACCACCTTGAGCATCCGTTGATGCGCAAGATTGTGGAACTCAAGGAGCGTAACTTTTCGGAGGCGAAAACTTACGATTACGCACCTCAAGACTTTGAGGATGCTATGGACTCTTACCGTCGTGTGATGTCATTGACGGGCGAGGTGTGTGGCGATGTTATTGCTCCTAATGCCGAGGGCGTGGACCACGAAGGTCCGCGAGTGGTGAACGACAGAGTGGAGTATGCGTCGGGAACAGTCGAGAATATTAATGCTGTAAATGCAGCAGGTTTGAGTGGACTCACTCTGCCACGTCGTTTTGGTGGTCTTAACTTCCCGCTGACCTGTTTTGTTATGGCAAATGAGATGGTGGCACGTGCTGATGCAAGTTTTGAGAATATATGGGGCTTGCAGGATTGTGCCGAGACGCTTAATGAGTTTGCCAGCGAGGAACAGAAGCAGAAGTTCTTGACGTGGGTATGCAATGGCGCTACTTGTGCGATGGACTTGACAGAGCCTGATGCAGGTTCCGATTTAGGCGCCGTAATGTTGAAGGCTACGTGGTCGGAGCAGAAGCAGACGTGGTTGCTTAATGGCGTGAAGCGCTTTATTACCAATGGTGACGGCGATGTGTCGTTGGTGTTGGCGCGTTCGGAAGAGGGCACTACCGATGCGCGCGGCTTGTCGATGTTTGTCTATGATAAGCGTGACGGCGGAATGAAGGTACGCCGCATAGAGAATAAGTTGGGTATTAAAGGCTCGCCGACCTGCGAGTTGGTATTTACGGATGCTCCTGCCGAGTTGGTGGGTGATAGGCGAATGGGCCTTATCAAATATGTTATGTCGTTGATGAATGCAGCCCGATTGGGTATTGGCGCACAGTCGGTTGGTTTGTGCGAGGCGGCATATCGTGAGGCTTTGAAGTATGCCCACGAGCGACGTCAATTTGGTAAGGATATTATTCAGTTCCCTGCTATCTCGGAGATGTTGTCAAATATGCGTGCGCGATTGCACGGTGCGCGTGCATTGCTCTATGAAACAAGCCGCTTTGTCGAGATATATAAGCAATATACTCATATCTCGCACGAGCGTTCACTTGAGGCCGAAGAGCGTCAGCAGATGAAGTATTATAATCGCTTGGCGGATGCCTTTACGCCTTTGGTGAAATTGTTTGCTTCGGAGTATGCCAACTCATTGGCTTATGATGCTATCCAGATTCACGGTGGCTCGGGCTTTATGAAGGATTATCCTTGCGAGCGGTTGTATCGTGATGCGCGTATTATGAATATATATGAGGGTACGTCGCAGTTGCAGGTCGTAGCGGCTATCAATGGCGTTACGAAGGGTACTTTCGTGGAGCATATTGCGTTATATGAGTCGCTTTCGTATTCTGAACAGATGCAGCCGATAGTCGAGAAGTTGAAGGCTTTGCGCCAGAGAGTAGAGGGTATGATTGAGCGTGTAGAGACGATAAACAAGGAGTATCCGCAGTACAAGGATTTCCACGCACGTCGCTTGGTCGAGAGCGTAGGCCATATTATTATCACATACTTGTTGGCTCAGCAGGCTTCGGAAGTTGATGATTATAATTCGGATGCGAAATTGTTTTTGAAACTGACCGAGGCGTATATTGCATCGGCAGAGGCATATATCAACTCTTCAGAGGGTGAGGATGTCTCTCTGATTAGCGAGGTGCAGGAGCAATATTAATATGTTGGTTGCTAATCAATAATCCCAAGAGTCCTTTGGTGCAGGTGATGTACTATAGGGATGGAAGTGTATAAGAAATAATGGTTGTTTCATTTGTTTGAAACAACCATTATTGTTTAATCTCTATCTTTATAGAACTCTTGTTGGCGTTTGGCTATGATTGTCGCCAGACGTTTATAGAGCGCTTGGTCTTGCTCGGTACCGTATTTGAGTAGATACCAAGTGTCGTTGCCTTGATAGTAGGCTAAATTCTTCTCCTGATAGACTCCGTTACGTTCGTAGGAATCAATGTAGGCTGTCATACGCGCCGCCCAATTGCCTTGGTTTTGCAATGCTCGCTCGTCAAACTCCATCTCAAGCGACATATTGGCTGCTTTGGCTAAAGCGCAAGTCTCGTCGATGCGAGAGTCGGGTATATAGTCGTGAAAGAAATGGTTGGGTTGCAGATAGGCGTGGTCGAATCCAAACTCGGCCCAACGCTCATAGCCATCGGCCTTGAAGTAGGGTATCCAATAAAAATCCAAATCAAGTTGATGGATATAGTCGGCGATGCTCTTTACGAAAGATTGCGTCTCGGTAGCGTGTTCGGCCAACCAGTAGAATCCGCATAATTGTATATTCTCAAGATTGGCCGCTTTGACCTTTTCGATTAATAAGTCTATATACCATTTGCAAGCCTTGATGCGGTCCTCGTCGTTGTTGAAATCGAGTGCTTTGCCATCCAACTCTCCCCAATCGGTCTGTCCCAAAACGGGCTCGGGCAACGAAAGGACTATCTTGCGTCGGTGAAATTTGCCCTTGATATTCTTGCGGGCATCGGCAATGGCGTCGTTCAGTGCTGCAATGTCGCGTCCGGGTGTGAGATAGGTGTCAATCAGGTTCACCCATTGCTCCTTCTGTACTCCTTGCTTGCGAAGACCTGTGGCATAGCCGCGATTGTCGTCGTGGAAGATTTCAAGGAATAGAAAACCGTCAAAAAGCCACTCCGATTGAGTCGTAGCAGTAGGGTCGGTGGCAACATATGGTGCGAATGTCTCTTTATTCCAATCAATAGTACGGTGAGTACCTCCGTCGTAGATTAAAACCAAGTCGCGTACTTCGGCGCGGCCAACTATCGATTTTGAACAGGAGAATAGGGTAGTTGCGAGTATCGCAGCAATAATAATATAAGTAATCCGTTTCATTTGTGTTATGTTTTTCGATTGAACAAAAGTAATAAAAATACTCTTTTGTAGTGTGGTACTGGTAATTTTAGTGCGATTTTTTTATCATAACTTTCATTCTCTGCGAGGAAACTATTATTTTTGTATAACCAATTATGATATGTTATGAAACGATATTGTTTATTTCTGTTAGGTGTGTTATTCGTGGTGTCGGGCTGTTGCGTGATGTCGTGTGGGAGACGTACAACGGCAACGGATGCGTCGGCGGATGCTGATGCGGAGAGTAAGAGTAAGAAGCCCCAGAGTTCCGTAGAGCGTATATTCGTTCCTCAGTTGGCTCCTGCAATGATGCCGCAGAATGATAAGATTGTATATATGGCCGAACACTATTGGGACAAATTTGATTTTGCCGATACTGTTTTCATTAACGAGATAGACTCTACGCGTATGCTTACGGCTATGGCTGTCTATGCGCAAGGTTATGTGCCCGATTCATTGGCGCAGCGTTCTATGTCGCGTCTTATGCAGAAAGCATCTACCTCGAAGCGAATGTTTAACTACTTTCTGATGCTTGCCGATGTGGTGCTGCACGACCCTAACTCTCCACTGCGTGATGATGAGCGTTATATTCCCGTATTGGAGGCCGCCGTTGCCTCTCCGCTGCTTGATGAGTACGAGAAGATGCCCTATGAGTATGATTTGAAGATAGCACGTCAGAATCGCGTGGGCCGCGAGGCGAATGATTTTTATTATACTACGGCGGATGACAAGCGTCATCGTATGTATGACTTGAGGGCCGAATACCTTATAATATTTATAAGTAATCCCGGCTGCCCGATGTGTAGGGAGGTAAAGGAGGCCTTGTTATCATCACCACAACTCAACGAACTCACCGAGCGTGGAAAGTTGAAGGTGCTGGTGCTATATCCTGATAAGGATTTGGATGCTTGGCGCGAACATTTGGTAGATTATCCCGATGCGTGGATAAATGGTTATGATGCTAATCAGAGTATCACCAAAGAGAATCTCTACGATTTGCGGGCCATCCCGTCGTTATATCTGCTTGATAGCCAGAAACGTGTAATGGCGAAGGATTGTACCGATGTGAGGTATGTTGAGTCGTTGATTTTGGGCGCCGAGCAATCTTGATGTTATAAGCGCTATTTATGATATGATAAATAAATATTATAAAATATCTATTGCAGATAATCGAAATGACTCTATATTTGCATTAGAAAATAAAAACAAACAATAATAAACAAACAAACTTAAATAGACAGAATTATGGCAAAGAAATTTCGTTGTACAGTATGTGGTTATATCCACGAGGGTGATGCGGCTCCCGCACAGTGTCCACTTTGTAAGGTTGGTGCAGACAAATTTGTAGAGATTGAGGAGCAGGATGGCGATTTGACATTTGTAACAGAACATAAGATTGGTGATGGCAAGGGCTCTAACGAGGAGTTGTGGAAAGGTTTACAAGACCACTTTATGGGTGAGTGCACAGAGGTTGGTATGTATTTGGCAATGAGCCGTCAGGCTGACCGCGAGGGCTATCCCGAAATCGCAGAGGCTTACAAGCGTTATGCTTGGGAAGAGGCAGAGCACGCTTCTAAGTTCGCAGAGTTGATTGGTGAGGTTGTATGGGATACAAAGACCAATCTTTATAAGAGAATGAATGCCGAGAGCGGTGCTTGTGAGGATAAGTTGCGTTTGGCAACTTTGGCAAAGGAGCAGGGCTTGGATGCTGTTCACGACACAGTACACGAGATGGCAAAGGATGAGGCTCGTCACGGCGCAGGTTTCCAGGGCTTGTACAAGCGTTACTTCGGTAAATAATAAGTTTATAAGTAAACGAATGAATGATAGGGCAGACTTCCAATCAAGGAAGTCTGCTTTTATTTTTGTTAATGAATTAAACTTGTGGCGTGGCTTGGCCCTAATTAGGATAATTCTTCATATCTTTGTGCAACAAAAATCAAATGTTTACATTATGAAGAGATTTCTATTTCCAATGATTGCAACTTTGATGCTCATCTCGTGCGGACGTAATCCGTCGCAGGTGACCGACCTTCTCGACCGTGTAGGTGGTGAGGGTACATCGGAGCGCATCGAGACACAACTAAACAAATCACTATCTACTGATGGTAAGGATGTTTTTGAGATAGGCGCAAAAAATGGCAAGCCCTTTATTCAGGGTAGTTCTATTAGCGCGCTGACTACGGGTATTGGTTGGTATCTTAATCATTATGCACACATTAACCTCTCGTGGAATAACCTTACTACCGATTTGTCGGAGGTTACATTCCCCGTTCCTGAAGTTACGGAGCGTCGCAGTTGTAGCGCAGATTACAGATACTACCTGAACTACTGTACCTACTCATACTCGATGGCCTTTTGGACAAAAGAGCGTTGGGAAGAGGAGATTGACTGGATGGCTCTGCGTGGTATTAATATTCCTCTTTCGTTGGTGGGTACCGATGTGGTGTGGAAGAATGTGCTTGAGGAGGCTGGTTATTCGCGAGAGGATATCGATAAGTTCATTGCAGGACCTGGCTTCCACGCTTGGTGGTTGATGAGTAACCTTGAGGGGTGGGGTGGCCCTAATCCCGATTGGTGGTACGAGAGACAGGAGAATTTGTCTAAGTTTATCCTGGGCCGTATGCGTGAACTCGGTATGGAGCCCGTATTGCCTGGCTATGGCGGTATCTTGCCGAGCAACGCTGCCGAGAAGATTGGCGTAGATGCTATCGACCAAGGTAATTGGTGCTCGGGTTTCCGCCGTCCGTCATTCCTTTTGCCTACCGATGAACGATTTGGTGAGATTGCACAACTCTACTACAAACACCTGGAGAAGGTGATGGGTAAGTCGAAGTTTTACAGTATGGACCCATTCCACGAGGGTGGCCGTACACAGGGTGTAAATCTAAAGGAGGCATTTGCTACAATCTATTCAGAGATGCAGAAGCACTCTCCCGATTCGAAGTGGGTGATTCAGAGTTGGATTGATAATCCCCGTAAGGAGGCTTTGGATACAATATCCAAAGGTGGTTTCTTGGTGCTTGACCTCTATTCTGATGGTACGGCAAAATGGAAGGAAAAGGGCTATGACGGTCACGATTTCGTATGGTGTATGCTCCATAACTTTGGTGGTAAGACGGGTTTGCACGGACGTTTTGAGCCTATGTTGGAGGGTTATTTTGATGCTTTGGAGAGATTCCCCGACGATGTGAAGGGCGTGGGTGCTACTCCCGAAGGATTGGAAACCTGCCCTATACTCTATGACCTACTATTTGAACTTCCGTGGATGCTGCGAGAGGAGGGTAAGGAGTGGATTAAGCGATACTCGGAGGCTCGCTATGGCGTTAAGAGTGAGGCAATGGAGAATGGTTGGGATATCTTGGCCAAGTCGGTGCTTAATTGCCCTACACCCTCGCAGGATGTTGAGGCTGTTATCTGCGCACGTCCCGCGCTCGATGTGAAAAGAGTTTCGGGTTGGGGTACCTGCCAGATATATCACGATATAAACAAGGTACGTGAGGCCGCTACTGAGATGCTCAAGGATAAGGTGCGTCTCAAAGGCAACCCCAACTATGAGCACGATATTGCCGACGTTGTTCGTCAGACTCTGACCGACTATACGTATTATTTGTTGAAGGATATTGCTGCAAGTTATGAAAAGAAGGATATGAAGTCCTTTAAGGAACAGTATAATATATTCCTCGACGTGATACGTGACTTAGACCGCCTGCTCTCGCAGATTGAATTGTTTAGCCTTGAGAAGTGGACCGTATCGGCAAGAAACGTATGTGATGAGGTGGCCAGCACAACCGATGCAGACCGCGATTGGATGGAGTGGAATGCCCGTACGCTCATTAGCGTTTGGGGTCCCGAGAAGTCTGCAGAGGATGGTCGTTTACACGACTACTCAAGCCGTCAGTGGGGTGGTATGCTCAATGACTTCTATCTTGCACGATGGGAGATGTTCTTCAAGGCATTAGAAGAGGGACGAACAATCACTTCGCAGGAGTGGTTCAAATGGGAGGAGAATTGGACTCATAGCAATACAATCACAAAGGCTGCCGAGGAGGACCCTGTAGATATTGCCGAAGAACTCTTTAATAAGTATTTTGGAAATTAGAGTAGTCGATATGTTAAAATTAGGGCCGACCACATTGTGTGGGTCGGCCCTTTTTTGCGATTACTTAAGCCATTGGTCCAAGATAGATTCCAAGAATCGTATTATCACCCCATACCCCTTGCGGGCAGCGTATGCTACATCGCTGATGGTCGTAAGACGCTCGTTGATGTCCTCAATCGCTTTGCGCGCCGCCAGAATATATACAAGTCGTGACAAGAGCAGAAAGAGTAGTCCTACAATAAATGCTGCCAATGCTCTCGATTCGACATATTCCGAGAGCCACGCAACAAGTGCAGCCACGAATAGAACAATCGACGTTATTATTGCCGCTATGTAAACTATAATCGAAACCAACATTTGGAGGGGCGTTTAGTGTCGCGGGGGTATATGTGTCGTGGACCTGATGATTGACTATTTGTCGTCGCAATGGCAACGAATCTTGTCGGCCTCCTGGTCAACATAATCGCGGATTTTACTGCGTAGTTCCGGGCCTGACTGGGGTGTTACAAGCATTGTTACTACCGAGCCAACCAACATACCGCCCAGAAAAGAGACTAAAGTACAAACTGAGTGTTTCATAATGTGTGATTTTAATAATTTCGTAAAGTAGAGTTGCAAAATCCGAGCCATATAGGTAAATTTGTATTATGGATTTTATAAAAAATAGGAGTGTCGCGTTTTCGGGCCATCGTACATATCGGGGTAAGGCCGATGAGGAGTTGCGTGGCGTTGTTGCCCGACTATACAACGAGGGCTATCGACGCTTCTTGTGCGGTATGGCGTGGGGCTTTGATTTGGCGGCAGGCGAGGCTGTGGCAGATTTGAAACAAACATATTCGGATGTGGAGTTAATAGCCGCTCTGCCGTATCGTAATTTCTCGAAACTTTTTCACGCCGATGCTGCCGCTCAATATAAAAGAGTCATTCGTGAGGCTGATGCCGTTGTCGCAGTAAGTGATGTTGAGAGCAGAGCCGCATATCGTATGCGTAATGACTATTTGGTGGATAACTCCTCTGTGCTGGTTGCGTGGTTTGACGGCCAGCCACGAGGCGGAACGGCTTACACTGTTCGTCGGGCGCGTCGCAAAGGTGTGAGAGTTGAGAATCTATATCCGCAGCCGCAGATGGAGTTGGAATTCTGATTTTTTGGTTTGCGATTGGGTGGTTTTGGCAAAAAAATGTATATTTGTATCAATATATTTTTCTCGATAAGGAATAATACTAACTAAAACTATTTATATTATGAAAAAGGTATTTGCTTTGGCTGTTGCTTTGGTGGCTACAATGGGAGCCTCTGCGCAACTCTATTATCAGGATGCTACGAATGTCGATATGATGCGCCATTCGCAGAGAAACGAGGCTCATCGTCGTGAGATTGTTATCCCGCAGGTTAATGGCTATACGGTTTACAAGGCTGACTTGCATACTCATACCATCTACTCTGATGGTAGTGTTACGCCTGAATACCGCGTGCGCGAGGCTTGGATGGATGGATTGGATGTGATGGCTTGTACCGAGCACTTGGAGTACCGCCGTTGGGAGGGCCAATTCCTGCAGTTTCTGAAGGGTCACGTTGCCGAGGGTACAAAGGCATCGGGTAATAAGGATGCAAAGGTGGATTTCAATCTGGCAAATAAACTCGAAAAGGATGCTGCCGTAAGTTATGGTATTACAATTATCCCCGGTGTGGAGATTACACGTACGCCAGAGACTATCGGTCACTACAATGCTCTGTTTGTAAAGGATGCCAACACTATTTGGGATGAGGACCCGGAGAAGGCTATCCGTAATGCGCGTGAGCAGGATGCGGTAATTATGCATAACCACCCCGGATGGCGTCGTAAGAACTTGCAGATGCAGGAGTTTGAGAAGAAGGTGTATGATGCTGATTTGATTGATGGCGTGGAGATAATGAATGGCTCGGAGTTCTATCCGACGGTTGTAACTCGTGCTCAGGAGCGAGGT
This sequence comes from Alistipes sp., assembly GCA_017399485.1. Classification (GTDB taxonomy): domain Bacteria; phylum Bacteroidota; class Bacteroidia; order Bacteroidales; family Rikenellaceae; genus Alistipes. The sequence continues at coordinate 638 of JAFQCA010000052.1, read as the reverse complement.
CTGTTTATGGCGGCAAATACCGATATTCACGGAACTACAGCAATGGACTATCAGGGTGGTGGACATATTCGTAATATGACCTTCATCTTGGCAAAGGACCAGACTCTGCCGTCGTTGAAAGAGGCACTGCTTGCACGACGCACATTGGCTTACTCGTTTGGTTCTATTGCAGGCGAGGAGCAGTTGGTCAAAGACTTCTTTATGGCTTGCGTGGAGTTTAAGGTGATTAACAAGAATTCCAACGGCACAACCACGATGCGCTTGGTTAATAATAGTTCTATTGACTATGTTTTGCGCTTTGGCGGCAACCCCGTGCCGCTTAATGCTTTCCAATCTCGTAATGTAACAGTGGCAAAGGATGGCTCAATAAAGTTTACGGTTGAGAATATGTGGATTCCCGGAGAGAAGCAGCATCCTGAGATTAAACTTAAGTTCTAAAATCGTCTAATAAGGATATTTTTGCGTTACGCTTGTGCTCTAAATGCTCATTTACGCCAAGTAAATTATAGGGTATTTTTACCCATTTTCTAAGATTTGCCAATAATATGCAAAACATTGTGTTTTAGTGTATTTTGGCAAATTTTCTTTTCTTGTGATTTGCAGAATTTGCCGATAATATCTACTTTTGTATGCAAATA
>JAFQCA010000051.1 GCA_017399485.1 Alistipes sp. | reverse complement strand
CGAGGATTGGAGTCTCTATCCTCAAACTAATCCTCTTTAGAGATTAATCGGCTTCGCCGCTTTTAGTTGCTACGGCTCGGCAAAAAGTACAAGCACTCTTTGCTCTCGCCTTAATCGCAACTTTCCATTCATCACTCACATTCTGTTCGTGATGTGGAATGACATTTTTTACTTATTTAATTCCTCCTCTTGCGTTAGAGGAGGTGGCACTCGCTTGGGGCGAGTGACGGAGGAGTCTGTAATTTTTACCCACCACAAAGGTGGCTTTTAATTGCTCCCGCTCGGCATTAATCCAAACAAGTTTGATTCTGCTCTCGCTTACTCGCAATTTTGAATTCTTAATTTTGAATTTTGAATTCAAAAATTACCTCTTCGGGCTTATTCTCCAAATCTTACCCTCGAATAGCGAGATGTAGATGTCACCGCGCTCATCTACCTCGAAACCGTTTACAGCCGATATACCACACTTCTTACGCCATAGCAACTCTCCCGATTCGGCATCTACGGCGGCCACGACACCTTGTCGTGATGCGGCATACACCACTCCGTCGCTCTCTACAACGGCGCAGGGCGAGAACTCATATCCGAAGCCTAAATCGACCATCCATATAACGTCATACTCGTCGGCTTGGGTGCTGACGGCAATCAGTTCGCCATCCATCGTGCGGGCATAGACCTTTGTCTTATCAGCCGAGAGGCCCAAACTCTCCCTGACGCGATAATCCTTCACTCGCCAAATCTCCTTGCCTGTGGTGCGGTCAAGGGCAGTCATTGCGCGGTCAGGGGCGACGATGAATACTCTGTCACCTACGGCTGCGGGTATGCAGTTGCCGGGACTATAGAGGTGGCTCGAATGTCCGTTGTTCCACTTCCAGCGTGTCTGGCCTGTCGTGCGGTCCAGATTATAAAGATGCGTATCCCACGCACCGAAAGTTATATCCTGCTCCATAACGGCGGGGGCGGCCTGACAGTAGTTTGTCATCTCTCCGTTGCTCCACAGCAATTTGCCACGTTTGGCATCCCACGCCTCAAAGCACTTATATCCACCCTGATACAACACCCCCTTCACAACCACGCCATCGGCGGCATAAGGGCCTTTGGCCTCGCGCTCGAAGAGCATCTTGCCCGTACGCTTATCCAGCCACAACAGTCGCTCATCCGATGTGGGTACGATGAGTCGCTTGCCGTAGATTGAGGGTTGCGAGAATAGTGAGTTGGCGGTCTGATGCTGCCAAAGCACCTCGCCCGACTCCTTGTCTATGGCCTTCACAAAGCCCAACGAGTTGCCGAAGTAGAGGCACTTCTTATCGACTGCCATACGCGTAAAGATTGATGCATCGTCGGCGTGCAGCAACTCGACAACGGCCTGCTCGGGCTCATCAAACGACTCCAACTCGCGCTTGATAGCGGGTTTGGGGCTGTCGTTTATCGCCATCTGCATTATCAGTGCAGGCTCCTGGCCCAACTGCTTGTCCCATTGGCGCAGGGTGTCGCCATCAATCTCGATTATGGTGTAGCCATAGTTGCCGTCCATCATCAGCGAGCGGTTCATCAAAGCGTCAATCTCGCCACCTTTGTAGTGGTGGAAGCGGTGGTGGTGACCACACAGGTGTACCGCCACACGATACTTCGAGAGCACGTTGATATATTGGTCATAGTTGTCCAAATCTTCGGTGGTTATGGGGTAGTGATTGACCGAGATGACGCGTTTGCCCTCGTGCTTAGAGAGAGTCTTGTCCAACCACGTCAAATCCTCACGCTTGATATGGCCGTCAGCCGCCTTCATATAAGGGCCGCAGTTGATACCTACGATGACCATATCGTCCAACTCGGTGACAAATCTGTCATCGCCCCACAAGTCGTTGAATCGCTTGCAGGCGCTCTGCGACCATTGGTCCTCGTGATTGCCCGGTACGACATATTGGGGTTTCTTTATCCCGTCCAGCACCGCTTTCACGGCTCGTAACTCCTCGTCGCTGCCCTCGTTTGTGAGGTCACCGGCCACGATTACAATCTGTGTTTCATCGGCATTAATCTCCTCGACAACCTGTTTCAATATCTGTTCGTTGCGATTGCCGGGTGATACGTGCAGGTCGCATAACAGCGCTATGCGAGTCTGTGCGGCAGCGGTAAGTGTCGCAAAAGTAAGGAGTAGGGCGGAAAGTAAATTTTTCATATTGCAAGAGGGTTATAACATTTCAATCAATTCATCCACATCTTCGCTTCGTGTGGCCCAACTCGTAGCCAGACGAATTACGGTATCGCCGTTGGGGAGTCTATCCCACTCGGTGAAGGTGGTTACGGCTTTCACTTTGGTTAGTTGCTGGGGCGTGAGGCGCAGAAATATCTGGTTTGTGGGTGAGAGCGAGTAACTCTCGTAGCCTTTTGCCTCCAGCCCCTTGCGCAGACGTGTGGCCTCGCAGATGGCGTGGCGGGCAATCTTCAGGTAGAGCCCGTCGCTAAAGAGCGTATCAAACTGCAGACCGAGTATCCACCCCTTCGCCAGCAGTGCGCCCTGCTGCTTGATGAGCGTGAAGAAACGTGGCACAAGCCCCTTGCGCATAACGACCGCTTCGCCAAATATCGCTCCTACTTTGGTGCCGCCGATGTAGAAGACGTCGCATAGTCGGGCAATATCCTCTAACGAAAAGTCGGCCTCTGCAGATGCCAAGCCATAGCCCAATCGTGCGCCATCCATAAAGAGCGGAATCTGCCATTTGCGGCATATAGTAGCGATAGACTCCAACTCCGAGAGCGAATAGATTGTACCATACTCGGTGGGTTGCGAGATATAGACCATTGCGGGGAATACCATATGTTCGAAACTCTCGTCGGCATAGAAGTGCGCTATGTAGGCGTCAATCTCCTCAGCCCGCAACTTGCCATCGTGTTGCGGCAGAGTCAGCACCTTATGCCCCGTAGCCTCTATTGCTCCCGATTCGTGAACGGCAATGTGTCCCGTTGCGGCGGCTATTACCCCTTCGTGCGGGCGTAGCAGGGCCTTGATTATGGTTGCATTGGTCTGTGTACCACCCACCAGAAAGTGTACCTCCGAGTCGGGATTGCCACACGCTGCAAGAATTTTCTTACGTGCCTCGGCGCATATTTCATCGCAACCGTAGCCCGTAGTCTTGACCATATTATGTGCTACCAGCCGCTCCAAAATTAACGGGTGCGCACCCTCCATATAATCGCTATCGAAATGCTGCATTGTTTGTAATTCAAAATTTTCTTTATTTTTTGTTGGTGTTCCAATGTCACTCCACCGTGTTGTAGGCGAGGATTGGAGTCTCTAACCTATTTCTTCTCTGTCTTACTCCATCAATGTCATCTGGCTGCCCTGTGAAGGGGGTACAGCATCGGCACCGACGCCCCACGTCTTGCAGGGGCGGTTACCCATCACAAGTTCCAAAGTACCACCCTCGACGAGGTCCTCGTGCGAGAAGTAAGTCTTGTTGTAGGGTTTGCCGTTGAGCGTAGCCGACTGTATGTATTTGTTGTCAGCCGAGTTGTTCTTTGCCACTACAGTGAAGGTCTTGCCGTTGTCGAGGTCGATTGAAACCTTTTCGAACAAAGGGCTACCTATGACGTAGTAGGGCAGACCTGCCGTCACGGGATAGAATCCCATAGCCGAGAAGACGTAGAATGCTGACATACCGCCACCATCCTCGTCGCCGCATACTCCCATCAAGTCGTTTCGGAACCACGCCTCCATCAGCATACGGATACGCTTCTGTGTCTTCCAAGGCTCACCTGCATAGCAGTAGAGGTAGGGGATGTGGAAACTCGGCTCGTTACCCATAACATATTGGCCTACGTTACCCGATGAGTCGGGGTGTACGGCATAATATTGCCACTTTGAGCGTTGCATACCCTCGACAAAGAGTTGGTCCAACTTCGCGGTGAAACGCTCCGCCGAGCCAAACAGCGCCACCAAATCGCCTATGTTGTGGTGTACATCCCAGATGTAGGTCCACGCGTTGTTCTCATCGTAGTAGGCTCTTGCGCCAATGCCTCCCGAGAAGATGTAGTCGAAGGGCTGAATAAACTCGCCTTTGGCATCTTTGGGGTGGAAGAAACCTGTCTCCTTGTTGAAGAGTTTGCGGTAGTTGAAACTGCGCTGCAAGAAGAAATTATGCTCATCCTTCTTGTCTAACTCTTTGGCCAACTGTGCGATGCACCAATCGTCGTACGATGCTGCCAACGAAACGGCCACCGCCTGACGCTGCTCGAAGTCTCCGACACCTGCCACCGTCTCCTCCTCATCGGGGTGTAGCGCAGGGAACCAACCATTCTGGTGATAGAAGTCATCGAGTTCGGTCTTCGGGCCGCGCAGCCAAGGTATCATAGTTTCGGTCATTACCGTGTGGCTTATGCCCTCGAATGCGCCCTTTACGTCGAAATCGATGCCCTTGCACAATGCATCAGCAAAGATTGCAGCGGCGTGGTTACCATTCATACAGTGAGCATCTCCGAAGACCGTCGGGAATGTAGGTACCCAGCCCGATTGGCGATACATCTTCACAAACGAGTTTAGTTTCTCGCTCTCGTCGTCGGGGTTGAGGATTATCTGCAAGGGGTGCAGCGCGTGATAGGTATCCCACACCCAATCGTCGGTCCAATAGGGCTCACCCTCGTCGTCGTGTATCTGCTTGTCGAAGCCACTGAAGTAACGGCCCTCCTCCGAGATGTTAATCATACGCTCGTGGCAACGATATAGCGCCGTATAGAATGTCGTGCGCTCATCCTCCGTTCCGCCCTCTACGCGAATCTTGCCCAGCGTATTGTTCCACGCCTCGCGGCCAGCCTCGGCAACGGCATCGATGTCGTATGCTGTAATCTCGTTGAGCATATGTCGCTTTGCCTGTTCCGTGTCGATGTACGACACACCGTAACGGGCCTTTATGGTAGATGGGCCTGTTGAGGGTGAGAACGTGGCATAACGTATGGCATCACCATTTGTGCCGCTAACCGTTTCGGGTGCCTCATCAAACTCCATATAGAAGTAGTGCTTGATGCCGTGATAGTTATCCCAGCCCCAAAGAGCATTACCCTCGCTATGCAACTCGCCGCCAGCGGTGCGTAGTTGGATGTAACGACCTCCCGTCTGCTCGAAGGTGCAGCCAAAGATGGCCGAATGTTCGGCAGGAGCATAGTCTACCGCAATCATAAAGTCGTCCAACAGCACCGAGTAACGATACGGTGCGGTCTTCTCCTGGTCGTAGCGGTAGCCGAAGTGGGGTTTGATGACGCTCTCATCGCCCGAAAATGGCATCATCATCAATACCGAGCCTTGACGATGCGAAGGCACGTTGAGTGGCAAACCGCCCATACGGTCTGTCGTGAACTCGTTGTGGTCGGGGTTCATACGCAACATCGAGTTGGGCAGTTGCGCCGTAGGATAGGTGGGCACCAACAGATGGCTGATGTTACCTATGCGGTTGTTTACATAGTCAACAGGCTGCGTCTTATCTGCTATCAGGTCGCACCCTGCAAACAGCATCGTAGCCGCCGCGATAGTTAGTAGTGAAAAATGTTTCATATCCTTAATTTTTGAATTTTATTCAGTATTAAACTATTAGTCGATTAATAGTTGTTAAAATTAGGGCTTTTTTTTCTTTTGACAAAATAAAAACAGAGATTAACCGCAAAGTCAATCTCTGTTTTATCTATCGGGCGTTACCGTAAGCCTTATTCCTTGTTCTCAAGTACGTAATTGTTCAACCCCTCGCCATACTCCTTCAAAGGTGTGGTGTCGGGATATGCCTCGAAGTAAGCCGAATCCATATATACTCCGAACGAGGTTACATTCTTAATTCCCAACTCAGCGTAAGTGTTTATATCCGAGAGGAATACATCACGTCGCCAAGGCAACTGCACAGCGGGTTTCTTCCAGCCGCTGAACAACGATACATCCAGCCAATACTCCAGCACAACGGCTGTTTCGGCAGGGAAGACCTCCAAGTTCTCTTTCAGGTGAGCCATATTCTGTGCGTGTGACATACCTCTGTCCTCAACCGAGAGGTCAGCCAACGGCTTCTCCCACGAGCGCAGGAACGGAGCAAACTCCAGGAAGATACCCTCGGCAGGTTTAACCTTGCGCGGAGCCTTCAACGAGTTGTAATATGCCAAGTGAGCGAGTTGCGCCTCGGGGTCCTGCTTGCGCAGAGCCTCCACAATGCGGTTTTCGATAATGAGAGCCTGCTCACTCTCGGTGTACTCCTTACATTTCTCGCATTGGCATACGGGCTTGCCGTCATCCAACCAGAAGTAGTAACGATGGTTCGTAGGGCGCAATATCTCGGCCACCTTAACAGCATTCGCTGCTATGGTCTCAAGTGCTCGCTCCGAGTGTACACAGCAGTTGGCATCGGCCACGCGGCGTCCATTCTCATCCATACGGAACATAGTCGAATCCTCGGCAAACAGGTCGCGGGGCAACAACTCGGCCATAGCGTGCAACTGATGCTCGACCTCCACGCCGTGCTCCTTGCACGAAGCGAGGAATGCCTGTCCCTTCTCCGACTGGATGAACTCAATCACCTCGCCGGGGAACATATGTGTACCTACGGTGTTGATACCGTTCTCGGCGGCCAACTTACCCCAATCGACAGTCGAGAGGTCTTGCGTGTTGACGATGATACCCTTCATCTGGTAGTGGCTCTGCGGCTTGCAACCCACTACGGCCAATGTGGCGCACAACGCCACAACGATTAACGAGAGTCGTTTCATTAGTTTGCTTTGTAATAATTTTTAGTAACTGCGAGCAAAGAGTACGCGCATCTTCGAGGGCTTGCCTGTGAAGATACACTTGCCCTCCTCCTCCTTTGCATCCAACGGTATGCAACGGATTGTAGCCTTTGTAGCCTCCTTGATAGCCACCTCAGTCTCCACAGTTCCGTCCCAGTGAGCCGATACGAAACCGCCCTTGTTGTCCAATACGTCGATGAACTCCTCCCAAGTATTAACTTCGGTAATCATCGAGTTGCGGAAGTCGAGAGCCTTCTTATAGATGTTCTCCTGAATCTCGTCAAGCAATGCTACGATACGCTCTGTAAGGCCCTCCTGTGGAACAACCTCCTTGGTCAATGTGTCGCGGCGAGCGAGTTCGATAGTGCCGTTCTGCAAGTCGCGAGGACCGAGAGCCAATCGTACGGGTACACCCTTCAACTCATACTCGGCAAACTTGAATCCTGAACGTACATTGTCGCGGGCATCAACCTTAACCGATACACCCTTTGCACGCAGGTCGGCAGCGATAGCCTCCAACTTCTGCTTCATCTCGGCGAGTTGCTCCTCACCCTTGTAGATAGGCACCATAGCAACCTGAATAGGAGCCAACTTCGGCGGCAAAACGAGTCCGTTGTTGTCCGAGTGAGCCATAATCAAGGCGCCCATCAAACGTGTTGATACGCCCCACGATGTAGCCCAAACATACTCCTGCTTACCCTCTTTGGTGGCGTATGTTACGTCGAAAGCCTTTGCGAAGTTCTGGCCCAGGAAGTGCGATGTACCGCTCTGCAAAGCCTTACCGTCCTGCATCAAAGCCTCGATAGTGAGTGTATCCTCGGCACCTGCGAAGCGCTCATTGGGTGACTTGTGACCTACGATTACGGGCACACCCATCCAATTCTGCGCGAAGTCCTGATATACACGAATCATACGCTCTGCCTCCTCGATAGCCTCTTCGCGTGTAGCGTGTGCTGTGTGGCCCTCCTGCCAGAGGAACTCGGCAGTACGCAGGAACAGGCGTGTACGCATCTCCCAACGTACCACGTTAGCCCATTGGTTGCAGAGGATGGGCAGGTCGCGATATGATGTAATCCAATTCTTGTATGTATTCCAGATGATGGTCTCCGATGTGGGGCGTACGATGAGTTCCTCCTCCAACTTTGCCGAGGGGTCAACAACGATACCCTCGCCGTGAGGATTGTTCATCAAGCGGTAGTGTGTCACAACGGCACACTCCTTGGCGAAACCCTCGACGTGAGAGGCCTCACGTGAGAAGAATGACTTGGGAATAAACAATGGGAAGTATGCGTTCTCGTGGCCCGTAGCCTTGAACATATCGTCCAACACGCGCTGCATCTTCTCCCAGATGGCATAGCCATAGGGCTTGATAACCATACATCCTCTTACAGCCGAATTCTCGGCCAAGCCGGCCTTTACGACCAACTCGTTGTACCATTTAGAGTAGTTATCCTCTACTTTGGTTAAATCTTTAAGTTCTACTGCCATATCTTATAAAAATTCAAAATTCAAAATTCAGAATTCAAAATTACCCATCTGTTCACTGTTTATGTTTGGTTGTAACTTTGAATCTCTCTTTTTTGTGCAATAAACTCCATTCTAAAAATTCAAAATTAACCTTGCTTCTATGCCACTCCATATCAGCATTTGGTTATATTTCGAATCTCTTTTCTGTGCAATAAACTCCTCGTTAAAAATCAAAATTTCCGACTCCAACTCCAAATAAATTTTGAATTTTGAATTCTGAATTTTGAATTAAAAAAGGTTACCCTTGCACTTAAAGTACAAAAGTAACCATTTTTTGGTAATGATATGCAATTTACGCTCTAATTTTCTCTCTCTGGGGCTGAAAATCACCCTATTCGATAGTGATGTTGCTCACTACGGGCAGGTGGTCCGAGGGGTAGTGGCCATTTTCGCGCTTATCCTCGATGGTCTTGAAGCTGTTTACCACTATATCATCGCTCACAAAGATAAAGTCTATACGGTTGTGTGGTGCAATGATGAAATTGCCTCCTCCGAGGTTGGTATTTTCGCACCCTACAGCGGGTGTAGCAGTCAAGCGCAAGGCATCGCCATACACCGACATTATATCTTGTATCTGCTTCTCGGTCTCGAGCGAGTTGAAGTCGCCCACGCTGATTATGGGCTTGTCGCCCGCTATCTTCCGTGTCATCTGGTTGTGCACCTCGCCCGAATGTGCTCTTGCCTCCCGTAACCTCCAATAGAGGTGCGAGTTGAAGAAATAAAACTCCTTGCCCGATGGCTTGTGGCGGAACTTGCCCCAATGACATAGGCGCAGGTCGGTGGCATCCCAGCCGATGCTCTCAACTTCGGGCGTGGGGCTGTACCAGAACGTACCCTGCTCCAAACACTCCATCACCTCGCGCTTATAGAATATCGTGGCCGTATGCAAATCTCCCGACTTGCCGCCATAGGGATGGCCCGTGTAGTCGTAGTCGGGTAGCAGTTGCGCCAAATCCTCAATCTGCCCCTTGTCGCCCTCCTGCGTACCTACGATGTCGAAGTCGTGAGTCAGGATGACCTTCGCCACATCACCCTTACGTTCATCCCATCCGTCACCCTGCTTGGCATCTGCCGCCGCGCGATAACGTATGTTGAACGAGGCGGCGTTGAACTCCGCCTTATGTGAGCAGCCGACAAACGCCATAAGCACTATGGTCGCCGCAAGAAGTCTCTTCATTGTTTTTTGGGTCGTAACAATGTCAATTAAAATTTAACACCCATTGTCAGCACCAGAAGGTTGCGGTCAAGGTCGCTCTTGTAGATAGGGCTTGCCGTATCGAAGAATCCGCCCTCAGTGTCAAGTGCGTAGTAGAGCAGATACTCTGTACGATGATACTTCAGGTATTGGTATGCGAAGTCGAACGATACTCTGCCAAATGCAAGGCCCAAGCCTGCCGACATACAATCGGTCTTATATACCGTCGGAGCGTTGTAGTAGAGGTCTTTGGCATTACGCAATGCCGAGCCCTGCAGACCATAACCCACGCGGAGCGAGAGTATAGGCAACGGCTTCACCTCGATACCCGCACGCAATGTGTTTGCGCCCTTGTAGTTATTGGTGAACTCTGTGCGGTAAGCATCCTGCGAGATGTCGAAACCTCCGGGTATGTTGTTTACTCTTATTCCGTTGTACCACGTGCGCTCGTAATCAACCGAGAATACGGCCCAGCGGCCCAATGTGTACGATGCTCCCAACATCAAACGTGTGGGTGAGTAGAATTCCCACGAGTTCTCGCCTGCATCCTCCAACGGACGTGTTGTGTCGCCTATGGTGTTGAAGTTCGAAGCCATATATGCCTGATAGGTGCGCTCCAATGAGTATGCCGTAGGAGTATGTACCGCCAAGCCCAAACGTATCGACTCGATGGGGCGATATACCATACCCACCTTAAGGTTTACGCCTACACCCCTAAGTTCGATGGCCTGATTGTAATCCATCCACTCGGCAGGCGCGGTCAATGGCTCACCGTCGGAATAGACGGGTGTCTGACCATTGTAGATATAATCCTCTCCGTAGTAGAGTTGACGCTTCTGGCGAACGCTTTGTATTCCGAATGTGGCACCCACATAGAGATTGTTGTTGAAGTTAAAACCGAAGGCGAAGTCAAACTCGTTAATCGAGCCTCGACTCTGCTCCTCGACAGTGTGTCCCACACCCGCATTGGCGCCCAAGCGGTCTGCCGATGTCCAATAATCGCCAAATTCATCCTTGTAAGCATCAATGAGGTAGTTGTTGTAGGCCAACGCACCACCCCAGAAGTAGGAGTCGGCATAATCGTAATTGAGTATTCCTTGTGAGTTGGGGAATAATCCGCCCTGTCCCAACTGACGGATGAAGGCGTCATTTATCGAGCGATAGGGCGATGCCGAAGGGGCACTCTGCGAAGTGTAACCCATACGGTAGTTGAAGTCGGCTATGCGGTTCATACCGATAGCAAAGTTTGCCGATACCAGACCTCCCGATGCTTTCTCCTGGAGTTTTATCACAGCGGCAAAGTTGCTCATTGCAAAACGGCTCTGCTCGTTGTTACCCCAATTCTGTGCGTTATTTTTTGTCGAGGTGAGGCTGATGACGGGCGAGAGCGTAATCTCGTTATGGCGATACATTCCCAAACCTGCGGGGTTGATACCCATCGACGAGGCGTCGGCGCCGAGCGAGGTGAATGCTCCGGCCATAGCCATCGAGCGTGCTGTGCCGAATCCGAAATTAACCTGCGAGAGTGAGAACATATCCGACGACATCATACCGTCGTGGTCCATCATCATACCGCCAATCTTATAATATTGGGCCGAGGCTGTAAACGCACCGACACTCATTGCTACTAAAAGCGATAACTTAAATAAAAATTTCATAGTTGCACACGGTTATGACCTCTCTTTCTGTTGTAAGGTCTGATTGATGATTGTGTTTGTTTATTTGATTGTTTTTGTGATTAGGCTTGACAACTCTTATGCCAACTTGACAACTCTTATGCCAACCCCATTCTCTCCTATGCCAATCCCATCTATAGAAAACCTCTTCACCACGCTTTCGGGCGCGGTGAAGAGGGGTAAGTTACTGACTTTAACGTCCGCGTGAGCCGCTACCGCCACTGCTGCCGCCTGATGAGCCGCCACCACTGCGTGAGCCACCTCCCGATGAACTGCTGCCGCTGTATGATGAGCCGCCGCTGCTATATGACGATGAACTGCTTGACGAACTGCTACGGTTAATCGATACGCTATTTCTGCTCGACGACGATGACGACGAAGAGTAGTTGCTACCTCCGTAACTGCCACGTCCCGTAGAGCGTGATGTACTACGTCCTACCGATGCCGCGCGAGAGGCCTCGGCTGCACGTTGTTGCTGGATGGCTGCCGTAGCGCTCTTGCCGCGTGTGCCATTACCGTAGGTTGTACCGTTGCTCGGTGAGCGATAGGGTGTAGAGTGCGAAGAGCCGCGATTTACTATCGCACCATTGTTGTTGCGTCCGCCCTGACCTGTATTCTGGTTGCGTGAGCCGTAGATGCTGTCGCCTCTGTCGTAATTGGGGTTAGGTCCCTTACCCAAGCGAGGAGCGTGAGGACGAGGATAAGCAGGTGCCCAGCCGCCGCCCCAACCGTAGTGGTGGTGTACGGGGCCCCAGTGGCCTGTCCAATGTCCGTGATACTGTGGGTGATGCCATCCCCAGTGGTAGTATGAGGGGCAGTACATACCTCCCCAGCCCCACCAACCGAGTGAGCCTGTCCAACGATATACGTCGGGGTCGCCGTAGCACATATGCCAATTCCAATCCCACCACGAGTAGCGGGGGAATCCCCAGCACGAGCGGAATGAACGGTAGTACCAGGGGTCGAAAGCGCCCCAACTGCGCCAGCCGTAATACCAGGGTGACGAGAATGCTATCGTAGCGTTGATTGCGCCCCAAGTACCGAACATCGAAGTGATGTATTTAGGCTCAACCCACACCTCGTCGCCCGACACCATAATATTATATAGCGCAGGGTCATAAGCCGTCACTACCGAGAGTGAGGGGCTGTAACGCAGGTTGAAATAACTCGAAGGCATACGATACGTGGGCGATGAAAATCCCTTCAAACGACGTGCGTAAGCACTCTCGTAAGAGTTGGCCACATAACTATTTTCCAGCGTTGATACGTTGTCATCTGTTATGAGCAGACCATCGTCGTCAACCTTAACTTGTACCGCCGATTGGTTGGATTGCATAGTTGCATTGATAGCCGCAACAAGCGCCTCAATACTATTCTGATTCTCCATAGACTCGGCTTTGCGTTGTGCTATCAGTGCCTCTGCCTCGGCCTTCAGTGCCTCTGCCTCGGCTTTGCGTACTTCGGCTTCAGCCTTCTGACGCTCGGCAATAGCCTTTACATCGTGCGTTGCATAAAGGTCGTCGTATGTGCTTACCTGTGAGAAGTAAGCCGATGTACATCCGCTTGCCACAATCGCTATTGAGGCTGCGAATAAAAATCTCTTAATTGTCTTCATAGCGCACATAATTTTGAAGGTTCAACAATTAGGCTCTTTTGTATATAACGTATAGTCACATCCTTTTATTGTGTCAGGCTCTGTTTGGTGCAAAATACTTTAGTGTTGTATTTGCATTACGTCATTCCACATCACGAACTGAAAGTGAGTGATGATTGGAATCTCTACACACAAATAAGGTTGAGGTTAGAGACTCCACTCCTCGCCTCGTGGCTCGGTGGAGTGACGCATTTTACAACAGTCATCATATATACATAATTCTTCATTGTATATACCCTTATCCCACTGCTGCACCTTTTCACTCTTTATGCAAATATAGTGAAAAAAATGTTATGATGAAACAAAAGGGTTAAAAAGTGGACTCAGAGTGGATTGAATGTGGGCTCGGAGTGGCCTCAAGGCGGACTCAGAGTGGACTCTGCGACGCTCGTTAATGCGCCTCCAGCCAACTCTTTCCAATGCCTGCATCCGATATGAGTGGCACACTTAACCGTGCAGCCGACTCCATCGCCTCCCTGACGATTTCGACCACTCGCTCCTGCTCCTCCTTTAGCATATCGACAATGACTTCATCGTGTACCTGAAGTATCATCTTCGAGCGAATGCCCTCCTGCTGGAAGCGTCGGTAAATCTCTATCATCGCAATCTTCATTATGTCGGCGGCACTACCCTGAATAGGTGCATTTATGGCGTTACGCTCGGCTACACCGCGTGCTACGGCGTTGCGTGAGGCTATGTCGCGCAGATAGCGGCGGCGTCCGAATACGGTCTCGACGTAACCTCTCTCGCGAGCATCGGCGATGGCACTATCCATATACTCCTTCACTTTGGGGTATGATGCGAAGTAGCCTTCGATAATCTCTTTTGCCTCCTTGCGTGGGATGTCCAGCCTCTGGCTCAAGCCGAATGCCGAGATACCGTAGATGATGCCAAAATTGGCGGTCTTGGCTCGGCGGCGCTCTTCGGATGTGACCTCATCGGTAGTCTTATGGAATAGTTTTGCAGCGGTGGCAGAGTGGATGTCCTCCCCCTGTCGGAACGCCTCGATGAGCGAATTATCGCCACTCAAATGTGCCATCAGTCGCAACTCGACCTGCGAATAGTCAGCCGATAGCAACAGGTGATTCTCGTCGCGCGGAATGAAGGCCTCGCGTATGCGACGTCCCATCTGGTCGCGTACGGGTATGTTTTGCAGATTAGGATTGGTCGATGATAATCGCCCTGTAGCCGTAACGGCCTGATTGAACGATGTATGTATGCGTCCCGTCGCGGGATTTATCAGTAGCGGCAGAGCCTCGACATAGGTCGAAAGCAACTTCTTCACGCCTCGATATTTGAGTATCAAATCGACAATGCGATGTTTCCCCGCAAACCCTTGCAGATACTCCTCTTCGGTGCTGAATTGTCGCGTCTTGGTCATCTTGGGTTTGTCGGTTATGCGCATCTTGGCGAAGAGCACCTCACCGAGTTGGCGTGCCGAGTTTACATTGAGCGCAGGCTCATCGGCCTCGCGACGGATTTCGCTCTCCAAGTGCTGTAACTCGTTGTTTAGTTCTACGGCATAGTCGGCCAACTGCTTGGGGTCTATTCTCACGCCCTGCATCTCCATATCGGCCAATACATCAATCATCGGCTCCTCGATTTTCTCGTACAACTCCTTGAGCCCCTGCTCCTCGATTTCGGCCCATAAACGATGTTTCAGTTGCAGCGTGATGTCGGCATCTTCGGCGGCATACTCCTTGACGGTCAGTATGTTCACTTGGTCCATCGTGAGTTGTCGTGCACCGCGCCCGATGAGTGTTTCGATGGCTATGGGCGAGTAGTGCAGATAACGCTCGGCCAGATAATTCATATTGTGGCGCGACTCGGCATCTATTAAATAGTGCAGAATCATCGTGTCTATTTTTCGCCCCTTGACCTCGATGCCCAGACGTGCCAGCACCATAATGTCGAACTTCATATTTTGAGCCACCTTTGCGATGCTCTCTTTCTCGAAAAGCGGGCGCACAATATCGGCAAAGGTAGCCGTATTTTCGGGAGTGAACGATACATACCACGCTTCGTGAGGCTCTATGGCCAACGACAAACCGACGATGCGGTCCGAGTAGATGTCAAAGCCCGTAGTCTCGGTGTCGAAACAGAACTCATCGACCTTCATCAACCTATCTGTCAGGGCTTGTAATTCGCCAGCCTCTGTTATCAGATGATAGGTGTGTGGAGTGGTTGAGGCCGTCGCAAACTCCTCTACCACAATCTCTTCTGCGTTATTTTCTGTTGCATCGGCATCCGTTGTCGTAGATGGCTGTGGCGTTGCAGATGTTGCGGCTGCGGTTGCAGGTGTTGTTGCGGTTACAGGTGTAGGCGTAGGCGCAGATGCCGCAAACATATCGGCAAACAGGTCACCTTGACCTGCTAACGATTGTTGTTTTTTGAGTGCTGACTTGGCCTGAGCCATCTCGGTGAGTTGTCGTTGTGGTGCCTGCTGAGGACCGCTATGCTCCTCGATGGGTGCCATATTGTGAATGTCACGCAGGAAGGATGTGAAATCCAATTCGGCATATAATGCCCGCAGTTCGTCTATGTTGGGAGGGCAAATCGCCAAATCGTCGGGGCGGAACTCTACGGGTACATCGGTGCAGATGGTTGTCAATCGCTTTGCCAGAAGCAGATTGTCGCCCCACGCCATAATCTTCTCGCCCTGCTTACCCTTGATATTCTGCGCGTTAGCCAATATGTTCTCACATTCGCCCCACTCGCCGACCAACTTGCAGGCTCCCTTCTCGCCAATACCCGGCACACCCGGAATATTATCCGATGCATCGCCCCAGATGGCTAAAATATCGCGTACCAGCAACGGGTCCGAGATTCCATATTTCTGACATATATCCTCCGAGCGTACAATAACTATGTCGTCGCCTTTCTGTTTGTAGAGGTGGCGGTTCGGGCCTACCAACTGCCCGTAGTCCTTGTCGGGAGTCACCATAAATACCTCATAACCAGCCTCCGACGCGCGGAATGCCAATGTGCCAATCACATCGTCGGCCTCGTAGCCTTCAATCTCGAATATGGGGATGCGCATAGCGTTGAGCAGACGGCGCAGGTAGGGCACCGACGCAATGATATCCTCTGGCGTTTCGGGACGGTTGGCCTTATATTCGGGGAAAAGCGTATTACGGAATGAGCCGCCTTTGGGGTCCAGAGCCACACCCAATAGGTCGGGAGACTCACGTTTCTGGATGTCGCGCAGGAACTTTGTAAAACCGAACAAAATCGATGTGTTCATTCCGTGGCGGTTACGCATCGGACGTCCCATAAATGCGTAGTAATATTTGAATACGAGCGCATAGGCGTCGATAAGGAAAAGGCGCTTCATTGCAGTGTCAATAAAGAAGTTGTATTATAAATTGTCGGCGGCAAACCACTCTGCATACGACGATGCTGTCTCGTGCAGGCGCAGCGAGTAGAGTTCCACCTCGTCGGGCAGACTCTCCAGCAATCGCTCGGCAAAATCCGAGAGCATATTTTCGCACGTGGGTTGATAATCTACCATCACGATGTTGTTATCGCCATCCCCCAGCAGTTCACACAGTTGCTCGCCATAATCGGTACGTCGCACGATGAATGCGTGGTCGAATTGCGAGATAATCTGCTCAGCGACAATGCGTTTGAGCAGACCAAAATCCATTACCATACCCTGCTTGGGGTCGTACTCGTCTGCCGAAGGCTCGCCCTTGATTGTGACAAATAGACGGTATGAGTGGCCGTGAATGTGGCGACACGCACCGTCGTATCCCTCCAGAAAATGTGCTGCCTCGAATGTAAATTCCTTTGTGAGTCTGATAGTTGCCATAATTGCGATAGGCTAAAATTATAAATCCTTTAAGCACAAAGTTAGTGTTTTTTCATTTACGAGATAAACATATCCCATTTTTTTTCATTTCTCGCCTCCCTGCCCCAAGATTTTAGGTTATCAAGTCATTGCGGAGAGGTGATTAATCCGCCGTGCTCATTCGGAATAACAGTAGGGTTGCGACATCAAACTATATAATTTTGAAAAAATGCTCTTCGGCGGAACAATGTAACACGAATTTTATTACATTTGCATCCGCAATCGGGCGCTGAGCGCTGTTGTGTGGTATTGGTTTTGCCGATTGCCGATGAATAAGGAAAGATGCCGGAGTGGTCGAACGGGCCGCACTCGAAATGCGGTGAACGGGCAACTGTTCCGAGGGTTCGAATCCCTCTCTCTCCGCAGCAAAGGGTATAAATCAAGTAGTTACGAGATTTACACCCTTTTTTACACCCAAAAAACAAGGTTGGGTGTATTTTTTTTGAATTTTTAAGATAAATGCTGGCGAAAAAAGAAGAATGAGTATCTTTCTCTTTTCGTCAGCATCTTTTTTGAGTGCTGCCAACGCAAAAATAAGTTTAGTCCGCTTTGGGTATATAGCCAATGGGGTAAACTAAACCTTATTATCGTCAGCCATCGGCTGGCGAAGTTTTACAAACAATATAATTTGCCAAGTTTGGTTAGCAGGTTAAAATATTACTCATTAAGCTTATTCAATCGCATAACGATAGATGTTTGGCTTCTG
>JAFQCA010000050.1 GCA_017399485.1 Alistipes sp. | reverse complement strand
TAAAAAACGGAGAATTTTTCACGAAGTAAAAACGCGAAGGCGTCCGTTTTAGGAAATTTATGCGGTTAGCCCCTAAAATTTATCACCGCGCCGATTTTTTCTCACCTTTTTACGGCTAAAAAGGTGAAAAAGACACGAAGTGGATTAATTTATGGAAGGTGAGGTTAAATTTACAGACTCCTCCGTCACTCGCTTTGGGCGAGTGCCACCTCCTCTAACTTAGAGGAGGAAACGAGAGTTCACCTCTCGCAATCTTGAATTTTGAATTAATAAAACAACCCGTTCTTGCCGAAGATGGGATAACCGAAGTTGAATGTTACATAGAAGTTGTCGGTAGTATCCATATCATACTTCGTGACGGCCAGCGATACGGGGCCGATACGGGTGTGATAGACAAACGACAAATCGGTTATATAATGCAGATAATCATCCGAATGAATAGGGTCGCGCAACATAGCATACACTCCACCGCGAAGATAGAAGTTGCGGGCCAGCGAGAATGTCGGCATCACACCCAACGCGGCGTAACGGCTGGCATAGAACTCCGGCATAAACAACATCTTAGAGTGTGCCGTAGGGGTATAACGTGGCGATGTGAGGGTTGTGGCTATGGGGCTGCCAAATTGTGAGTGGTTGGTGAATACCACCTCGGCATTATAACCCACCGAGAACCACGTACGTCGCCAATCGCCCGGATAGTGCTCCCACTGGAATTTGGCACCTACCCACGAGTTGGTACTCGTCGCCCACTCTCTCTTGGCAAAGAGTTCCTCATTTTCGTAACGGTCACGTCCATAGACGCCAATCGTCGAGAGCGACAGTTTCGTACCTCTGGTAGGATATAGAATCTTATCGAGTGTGCTGCGCTCGAAGAGCAGACGTCCTGCCACGAAGCGGAATCTGTCGTGCGTACTCGGACGTGCAGGAGCATCGTAGGTATCTTCATAGGAATAGAAGTTGTAACCTGCGTTGAATCCCACCTCAAATATACTCTTACGTGTTGTTGCGACACCAAATGCACCGTGTATATATGTCTCCAGAACACGCGCCTTGATGGTATTACGCGCCGGTGTGACATTACCAAACGCACCGTGAAGTGTCGAGCGACGCGACAAGACACCCTCATAATCGAGATAGTATGGTGTGCGCGACAGGAACACCGTACGGCCACCTGCTCTGGCAATGGTCGAAATAGGACCCAACATCAACTCCAAATATCCGCTCTGCGCCGTATTACCCACCGAGAAGTAGTTCATACCCGCATACACTTGGTTGTAGGTCGTCGATGAGAGGTTACCACCAATCGAGTAGCGCACCTTGGGCTTCACCGAGAGGTCGAGCGTCAGATTGAAATCGTCGTACAACGAGTCGTAGTGCATACGCGGGAATGAGTTGATATTGAAATCGCTCGTCGCCATCAACGAGAAGAATTTGTCGCGCATCTTATAAAAACTCTGCACATCGCGGTCCGTAGAGTCACGGCGGGGCTCCTCAAATTCGAGGAACGTACGTGCATATCGCTTCTGACGCAGACGCAAGCCCTCGATATCACCTCCGCCAATCATCAGTTCGGGGCAGCGCTCGCGGAAGGCTTCGCGGCGTGCGGCCAACTCCTCCATCGAGCGGCGTGACGTGAAACGACGCTTCAGTTCGGGCATCATAGCCATAGCATCCTCATATCCCGCCTCGATGATTTGCCTACCCTGAGAGAAATCTATCACGCTGGCATCCACATTACGATGCACTATAAGGCTCTGACCTTCAGGCAGGGTGTAATCCGTCGGCATAGTCACGAGCGACATCACCTGTTTCTCGATAGATGACTCCTGCGTGGTGAGGTCGTTACCATCCAGACACTGCGCACCCAGATAGAAGTCGGGCGCGAAATCCGCCTGCATAACTCTCCACGGGAAGTTATCGTAGCAACCGCCATCGACAAAGACACGCCCCTGCTCATCGGTTACGGGGCGGAACAACATAGGATATGCCATCGAGGCACGCACGGCAAATGCCAAATCGCCACTGCGCATCTCCACAGGCGCGTGGGCATTCACATCCGTCACAATGCATCGGAAGGGTATCATCAGATTGTCGAAGTCGCCACCGCAGGCAGCACCCGATGCCCCCAGCAACTCCAGCAGGGCCATATCAATCTGGGCCGTCGATACAAACGAATGAGGCAGGGCCAACTTCATCGAACTGCTATTGTTGAGCGTATCGCGTTTGATGTCGGCATATACCGACAACATAGCGGGCGAGTCGGGGCGCTCGTTATAGTAGAATCGGTACTTATCGTCAATCTGTCCCGACACCCACTTCTCGACACTGCCCGACAACACTATATCCTCCATCTGCTGGGGGGTATAGCCCGAAGCATATAGCGCACCGATGATTGCACCCATCGACGTACCCGACACATAATCAATCGGTATTGAGTTCTCCTCCAAGGCGCGAATAACGCCTATGTGATACAATCCTTTGGCTCCTCCGCCCGACAGCACCAAACCCAGACGACCACCGATGGGGGGTATTGAATCGGTATCGACGGGGTTTTCTGTTGCGACTTTTTGTACCACTATTTGAGCCTTTTCGACCACATTTTTTATCGTATCAGCCGACTCAACAGCCTCTACTGACACCCCTGCCTGACGTGCAGCAAGCAGCCTTGTTGGCGAAAAAGTAAGCAACATTATCGCAAACGAGACCATAAATAGTGTAAAAAAGCGAATCGTTCTCATATTTTTTAGTAACTTTGCACGTTATATAGCCATAAAGTGGCCATAGCACAACGACAAATTTAGCAGAAAAATATATAAAAAACAAAATAACAATGATTGAGAAGATTCAAGACCTACTCAAGAGAGTAGAAGAGTTCGCTCCGACAACGGCTGCCGAGGTCGAGGAGTTTCGTATCAAGATTCTCGGCAAGAAGGGCGAGTTGAACGCCTTGATGGAGGAGTTCAAGACAGTTCCCGCAGAGCAGAAACGCGAGTTGGGACAGAAGATTAACGCCCTGAAGCAGGCTGCTCAGGAGCGCGTAAACACTTTGAAGGCCTCATTGGCCGACTCGGCTGCACAGAAGGTGGCAGCGGTAGGCGATATGACACGTCCCGGCTCGGCTACGGCTGACGGTACACGTCACCCCATTTCGATTGTCAAGAATCAGATTGTCGAGATTTTCTCACGCTTGGGTTATACGGTAGCCGAAGGTCCCGAGATTGAGGACGATTGGCACGTATTCTCGGCTCTGAACTTCCCCCTCTCACACCCGGCACGCGATATGCAGGATACATTCTTCGTTGAGAAGGCATCATCGGAGCCCGACACCAAGGATGTGTTGTTGCGTACTCACACCTCATCGATTCAGGTACGTGCTATGGAGCACCAGAAGCCCCCTATTCGCATCGTATGTCCGGGCCGCGTATTCCGTAACGAGGCCATCTCATACCGCGCACACTGTATCTTCCATCAGGTCGAGGGCCTCTACATCGACGAGGGTGTATCGTTTGCCGATATGAAGCAGTCGATACTCTACTTCGCCAAGGAACTCTTCGGCGAGACGGCTACAATCCGTATGCGTCCCTCATACTTCCCCTTCACCGAGCCTTCGGCTGAGGTCGATGTATCGTGCAACCTCTGCGGTGGCAAGGGCTGCAACGTCTGCAAGGGTACAGGCTGGCTGGAGATTATGGGTTGCGGTATGGTTGACCCCAATGTCTTGGAGGCCAGCGGCATAGACTCGAAGAAGTATTCGGGTTTCGCGTTTGGTATGGGTGTTGAGCGTATCGCTATGTTGAAGTACGGCGTAAAGGACTTGCGTCTCTACTTCGAGAATGACGTGCGTTTCCTCCACCAGTTCGACTCGGCGTTGTAAATTCAAAATTATTTTTGGATTTGATTTTTGAGTGCTGAATTATAAAATGCTGAATTAGCAAGAGTAGTAAATTAAATAAAATTCTCCCTCTAAGATAGAGGGAGTACCCGTCAGGGGGAGGGAGTGTGTTGGTGTTGAAAGATGAAAGTTCAAAGTTGAATTTGAATTTAGAATAATAAAGAATGAAATCTCTTTCGTGGATAAAGGGTTTGATGGGTGTGTTGTTGCTCATAGTAGCGACAACAGCCACCTCATTGGCCCAGACTTCCGACACGAAAGAGCAATCGACAACAGCGGCACAAGAGATAGAGCCGAAGAAAAAGCCCGAACTCATCATCCCCGACTCGCTGCGAGCCGTCTATAAGTACACCGAGGGATTGAAGCAGTTGAACATCTTCGGCGACACCACTGCTTCGCAGAAGTTGCTGCGTGAGGCGCTGGAGATTGACAGCACATACGCCCCCGCCTTGTACGAGTTGGCCTCACAGATTATGGAGGGCGGCAAGAACGACGACGAGGCCATCGCATTGGCCCGCAAGGCCTATCTGTCGGACACCACAAGCCGATGGTACACAAGCCTTTATGCGCAGACTATGATTGTCGCATCGCGCTTGGACGAGGCCCTACCCATCTACACCCGACTGCTGCGAATGGATAGCCGCAACCCCGATGTATATCGTATTCTGGCAATCCTCTATCAGCAGCGCCAGCAACCCTTCTCGGCCATTGCCGTATTGGATTCGGCAGATATGCGCTTGGGCAAGATACCCTATCTTGCCGAGTTGAAACGTCACCTGTTGGTTTCGACTCACCAATATGACCGCGCCATCGAGGAGGCCCAGCAGGTCATCGAGGCTGTACCTTACGAGCAGAACAACCACCTCACTCTGGCCGAGACCTATGCCGCCGCAGGGCGTGACTCGCTGGCCAGAGCCAAGTTCAAGGAGACCATCGCTATGGACTCCACCAATGTGCGGGCCCTGAGCGCCTATGCCGACTACTGCTCGCACAAGAACGACGGCGCAGAGTACATCGCAACGCTGCAACGCCTCTACACCATCGACGGCTTCTCATTCGAGAGAAAGATAGACCTCATCAAGCGTTTGATGGACAATAACAAGTTCTATGGCGAGAACTACTTTGCCATAGGGCGCTTGGCATCGACACTCCTCATAGAGCATCCCGACAAGAAGGAGGCCATCGACATCTATGGCGACCATCTGGTTGCGGGTGGCGACCTCGAAACGGCCCTCAAACACTTCAAGCAGCACCTCGACGATGAGCCGCCGCAGTTGGATTACTATATGGCCGTCATCGACATCGAGGATTATCTGCATCGTGCCGACTCGGTGGACATCTACGTCGAGCGAGCCAGCAAAATCTTCTCGTCAAACCCCATACTCTACATCCGCAAGGCCAACCGCCAATACAGCAAGGGCAATATGCACGGAGCCATCGAGAGTTTCCATCAGGCTATGGAGCACACCGAAAGCGATACGCTGCGAGGCGAGTTGTGGGGCTACATTGGCGACACCTATCACGCTATGGGCGAGGCCGTCAAGAGCAAGAGCGACACCACCGAGTATAAGATAAAGATAAAACCCGCAAAGGCCGCGCAGTTGTGCTACGAGGCCTACGAGAAGGCGTTGAGCATACACTACGATAACGCTTCGGTGCTCAATAACTACGCCTACTACCTGAGCGAGGAGGAGCGCGAATTGGAGCGCGCGCTGGAGATGTCCACCAAGGCCATCACTTTACAGAAGGGTAATGCCACCTTCATCGACACCTATGCGTGGATACTCTACAAATTGGGCCGCTACGACGAGGCCCGCACCTCGATGCGTCAGGCCATATCGCTCGACAGGAGCAACAGTTCGACTCTGGCATTGCACTATGGCGACATACTCTATGCTCAGGGCGACAGGTTTATGGCCGAGACCTATTGGCGTCGCGCCTTGCAGTTTGGCGAGGATGTCGTCGAGATACAACTACGCCTCGCGCTGCTGAAGAATTCGGAGATAAAACACGGCCATATAAAGGTTGAAAAGGTCAAGGTGAAGGGCAAAAAGGAGTTGCAGAAAACCATCTCCGTAACCCAACTGAACCGAGAGCAGGAGTAATAAACTAAATAAAAATTCTCCCTCTAAGGTAGAGGGAGTACCCGTCAGGGGGAGGGAGTGTGCGTTTAATTCAAAATTCAAAATTTAGAATTCAAAATTGCAGACTCCTCCGTCACACCTATGGTGTGCCACCTCCTCTACCTTAGAGGAGGAATTAAAAAAGTAAAATACGTCATTCCACATCACGAGCGGATGTGAGTGATGAATGGAAAGTTGCGATTAAGGCGAGAGCAAAGAGTGCTTGTACTTTTTGCCGAGCCGTAGCAACTAAAAGCGGCGAAGCCGATTAATCTCTAAAGAGGATTAGTTTGAGGATAGAGACTCCAATCCTCG
>JAFQCA010000049.1 GCA_017399485.1 Alistipes sp. | reverse complement strand
TTTCCGTTAAAAAACGGAGACCTTTTCACGTAGTAAAAGTGCGTATGCATCCGTTTTAGGAAATTTATTCGATTAGCCCCTAAAATTTATCACCGCGCCGCTTTTTTCTCACCTTTTTACGGCTAAAAAGGTGAAAAAGACGCCTTTGGCGGATTAATTTGAGTGAGGAGATTGCCACGTCGCTACGCTCCTCGCAATGACAGAAAATAAAAAGGTTAGAGACTCCAGTCCTCGCCTGAAGGCTCGGTGGAGTGACGTATATGAATAAAATTTTGAATTAAACAAATTGTTTAACTAAACAAGGAAAAGAAGATGTTGGATTTTTTGCAATTAACACAAGATTATTACTCAAACGGTTATGTCGGCGGAATGGGATTCTCGTCGGGCGGCTCATTATTGCTGATGGGCGCAATAGCCATACTCGGTTATATAGTTCAGGCGCGCCTGCAGTCGGTGTTTGCCAAATATTCACAGGTGGCATTCCCCAACGGTATGACAGGTGCCGAGGTGGCCGAGAAGATGCTGCGCGACAACAACGTGCATAACGTCAAGATTACTCACGTCGCAGGACAACTCACCGACCACTTCAACCCCGCAAATATGACCGTCAATCTGAGCGACAGCGTCTATTCGTCACGCAGCATCGCCGCAGCGGCTGTGGCCTGCCACGAGTGTGGTCACGCCATTCAGCACGCGCAGGGTTATGCTCCGCTGGTGATGCGCTCGGCGCTGGTGCCCGTAGTGAACTTTGCATCGCGTGCCGCTACGTGGGTGATTATCGCAGGTATAGCAATTATGGCCTCGACAAACTCGACTACGGTATGCTGGATTGGTATTGCAATGATTGCTATGTCGGCACTCTTCTCTATCATCACTTTGCCTGTGGAGTATAACGCCTCACAGCGCGCTTTGGAGTGGCTGGAGTCGAGCCGTACATTACAGGGTGTGCAGTTGGGTTACGCCAAAGAGTCACTCAAATGGGCCGCCAGAACTTATCTGGTTGCGGCATTGAGCGCCATTGCAACGGTGATTTACTACATCTCGATGATTTCGCGCCGCAACAACTAATCAGTTACATATTTTCACCTCTAACCCTCACCCGAAAAAATGGCTCAACGAAACGACGATTACACCTCGCGCGTATGGCTGCTTGCGGCGGCTACATTGCTGATGTTAGGTATCATCAGTTTTATACCTCCCGTTGAGGCGGGGGGCGTGAAGTTGCGTCGTGCAAGCATCTTCTCGGACCTTATAGACCTCGACGCTAAGGACAAGGCCAATGGTCAGGCAGAAGAGTTGCCAGCGGAAATCAATATCGAGGATTTTGAGGTCGATTTGGAGGCTGTGGCATCGCAGGTGGCCCAGACAACCGCTACGGCATCGCCTATGGCTGCCGAGACATCGGCCTCGTGGGAGGGAATATTCGAAGAGCAACCCGCAGGAGAAGCGGAAGGGGCTATCGGCGAGGCCAACGAGCCTATGCCGACGATAGATTCAATCCCGGCGGTTGATTACTCCGACATACTGCCTGCCGACTCGCTCATAACACCCATTGAGGACTTCGGCGAGGGCTTCGATTCACGACTGAACAATTTCTACGAGAAACTTTTAGCAGGCAAGGAGCCTGTGCGAGTGGCATTTATGGGCGACTCGTTTGTCGAGGGCGACATCCTCTCTGCCGACTTGCGCGAGTTGTTGCAAGATACATTTGGCGGAGGTGGTGTGGGCTTTGCACCCATAGCATCGCCCTTTACGGGATTCCGCCAGACGGTAAAAACCCAATCGAAGGGCTGGACCCCCTACAACATTATGCAGAGCAAGAACGCACCCGCACTCTATGCCGAGCAGTTCTTCGTGTCGGGATGGGTTGCCGCAGCCACCGAGGGGGCATCGACACGTTGGGATATGACAACCAAACGTCGCCACTTGGAGGAGTGTAACCGCGCTCGACTGCTCTTCATCTGCCGCGAAGATGCCACCGTAAGCATCACACTCAACGAGGGCGAGGAGCGTGAGTTCGACTTCAACGGCGGTGATGCCGTACGGCAGATTGTGGTCGAAGAGGAGAAGATAAACTCGCTGGAGTTCAAAGTTATAAAGGGAGCCGCAGGCTTCATAGGCTACGGTGCGGAGTTCGATAACAAGCAGGGCATAGCCGTCGATAACTTCTCAATACGCAGCAACAACGGTCAGGCGATGTTCAAATCGAACGCCTCGGTAAATGCGCAGATAAACACTATGCGCCCCTACGACTTGGTCGTTCTGCAATACGGCCTTAACATCTTGCAGGCGGACCGTCACAACTACTCGCTATATGCCGAGCAGGTCGAGAAGATGATTCGTTACGTCGAGCAGTGCTTCCCCACGGCAGCGATATTGGTGATGGGCGTGAGTGACCGCTCGCATAAGAACGAGGATGGCATTGTCGAGATGACCTCGGCACGCGACCTCTCGCTCAGCCAACGCGACGCAGCCGAGAGCGGCAGCGCGGCCTTCTGGAGCACATACGACGCTATGCGCAAGGCGGGAGGTATGACAACATTCGTAAACAACGGTTGGGCAGGTAAGGATTATACCCACATAAACTATGCAGGTGGCCGCGAGATAGCACGTGCATTATACTTCGCGCTGTTGCAGGGTGCGCAGAACTATAGCCGTATGCTGCACGAACGCATAGAGCAGAGCCGTCCCGTAATTACCGAGCCACTGATGGAGATTGAACTGCCGACGGTAGAGAATACGCTACCCCCGACAGAGGAGGTGGTACGCGACACAACGGCAACTGCGGCGGCGGAGGTTGTTACGACAACCGAAGAGCCGACTGCTGCTGCCGAGCCGACTATCGCAACAGCCGAAACAACAACTTTAACCCCGCTTGCACGATGATAGAGTTATCCCTCGATACGCTCCTCACGCGTGTGCAGGAGTTACTTACCTACGACAACAACTCGCCGCTGATATTCAATAGCGGCCTGTTTTTGTTCCTTTTCGTAGGCTTCGCGGCGGGATACACACTTCTCAGGCGCACCACATCGTTGCGCATACTCTACGTCATAGCCTTTTCGATATATTTTTATTACAAGTCGAGTGGCATATATTTTCTGCTACTCGTCTTCGTCTCGATAAGCGACTACCTGATAGCCCACGCCATAGCGGGCTCGCAGGATAAATCGCTCAAGAAACGGATGGTGGGCTTGAGCGTCGCCATCAACTTGGCAATGCTCGGCTACTTCAAATATACAAACTTCTTCATCGAGATGGCCAACGGATTGTTCGGTGCGGGATTCCTGGATTTCCAGAACATATTTCTGCCCGTCGGCATATCGTTCTTCGTATTCCAGTCGATGAGTTACACCATCGACGTCTATCGTGGCGCGATACGCCCCCTGAGCCGCTGGACCGACTTTCTGTTCTACCTCTCGTTCTTCCCGCAGTTGGTGGCAGGCCCCATCGTGCGAGCCCGAGACTTTATTCCCCAGATTCGCCGCCCGTTGCAGGTCACACGCGAGATGTTCGGCACAGGCATCTGCTTCATCATCGGTGGTTTGGTCAAAAAGGCCATAATATCGGACTACATATCGCTCAACTTCGTGGACCGAATATTCGACGAGCCTGCGCTCTATTCGGGCTTCGAGTGCCTGATGGGAATATACGGCTACGCATTGCAGATATATTGCGACTTTTCGGGTTACTCGGATATGGCAATAGGTATAGCCCTGCTATTGGGATTCCGATTCCCCAAAAACTTCGATGCCCCCTACAAGTCGGCAACCATCACAGAGTTCTGGCGCAGATGGCACATATCGCTCTCGTCGTGGTTGCGCGACTACCTATACATATCGCTGGGCGGTAACCGCAAGGGCAAGATGCGCACATACCTCAACCTGCTGATAACGATGTTGTTGGGTGGTCTGTGGCACGGCGCAGCCATACGTTTTGTATTGTGGGGCGCACTGCACGGCGTGGCACTCGCGCTGCATAAGGCGTGGATGAGCATAGCCGCGTGGGCAAAGCCCAACGGAGAGCAGATGAACCCTCTGCTGCGCTTGGGCGGGTGGTTCTTCACATTCAACCTCGTATGCTTGGGATGGTTGTTGTTCCGCGCCGAAGATATGCAGACCGTACACCTGATGTTATACCAGATAGCGCACAACTTCAACTCGGCAATAATACCGCAGTTCGTCTTGGGTTACAAGGCTGTCGTGGGGCTTATCGTGCTGGGCTATGCTATGCACTTTCTGCCCGAGAAGATTGACGGCGACATACAACGCAAGGTCTCGGGCGCCTCGTTCTGGTGGCAGGTGGCGATGCTGACCGTAGTCGTATGGTGCGTGATGCAGATTAAATCGAGCGACATCCAGCCGTTTATCTATTTCCAATTTTAATTTATTTCGCGGCACTCTAATCTATTTATAGAGTTTGATTGGAATCTATAACCTATTTCTCTCAAATTAATCCACTTCGTGTCTTTTTCACCTTTTTACGGCTAAAAAGGTGAATAAAAATCGGCGCGGTGATAAATTTTAGGGGCTAACCGAACAAATTTCCTAAAACGGATGCATTCGCACTTTTACTACGTGAAAAGGTCTCCGTTTTTTTAACGGAAATTTCTCCGCTTATCCTTTCTCCTAAAATTCATCTGCCGCGATTAGGCTTCGCGCGGTAATATTTTTTGCTCTTTTATCTTTACCCACGTCACTCCACCGAGCCATAGGCGAGGATTGGAGTCTCTAACGTTGATTATATTTAGAGATTAATCGGCTTCGCCACTTTTAGTTGCTATGGCTCGGCAAAAAGTACAAGCACTCTTTGCTCTCGCCTTAATCGCAACTTTCCAATCAAAATCGTCAAGCCGATTTTGTGGAATGACGTTTTTATACCTATTTAATTCCTCCTCTAAGTTAGAGGAGGTGCCCTTTAGGGCGGAGGAGTCTGCAATTTTGAATTTTGAATTCTTAATTTTTAATTAAAAAAATCGGGGTTGCTCAACTCGTATTGTCGAACAACCCCTGCACTAATTATTAACCCTTTTTACTATTTAACTTCTTTTGGCGAATATCTCTGTTAAAAAACAATCCAGATAGTAAAGGTCTGCATCGTCACATATAACATCGCGCAGCATCATTCGCTCATCAGAAGTTATGTTTTCTCTATCCGTACAGTCGATTTCTATCATAGGCATATTGTTTTAGATGTTTGTCTATATAACGCAATGCCTTTTTGTTTTATTGTACGCGCTGAAGATTTTTTAAGAAAAATCGCAGAATTTGCAATTATCTTAGAATTAAACGATTATTCGGATTGCTTGAAAATTGGGTAACGAGATAGCAACCGTTCGTATTTCTGAGTTCTTCATATATTTGATTAAAGCGGTAAGCTGTTTGCCAGCCACTGATTTTTACAGGGTTGGTATTTCTTAACAATTGTTATTTGAGGAGAATACTCCGCTCACTAATTTTGCAGCAACAATTTAATGGAAATGACTATGAAACCGATTTTTCGTACAGATTTAGCATTAGTAATTCTTGGTTTGTCATCACTAGTGACGGGCATACTGATTCATCACTCGTGGCATTTTGCCCAGCATATAGAGTGGCCCAATTGGTCTGTTGTGCATTGTGTAGTGAATATCGCCCTTCTTATTGCTGTCGGCTTTCATATCAAACAGCATAAGGGGTGGTTCAAAAACATTTTCAAAAGAAGTTCGCTAAAAGCTAAGATGCCGATTTTTGTTACACTTTGCTCGTTGGTGACAATCGGTTCAGGTATCTATCTGCTGATATTTGCCGAGGACGAAAGCACTCACGCAGGACTTGTGCATTATTGGCTCGGAATGATATTCGGCATCTTTGCCACTCTGCACTTTGTCAAAAGATGGAAGGTGTTTCTCAAAGGTATAACGAAGCATTAACCCTATTTCCGTCCTCTTATTCGGCTCAATGACACCGCAGTAATACCCAAAAATGAGGCGATATAGTGCTGTGGAATGCGTTGTATGATATCTGGACGATATTTCACAAACTCGTCATAGCGCTGTTTGGGAGTATGTATCTGCATTGATAGGAACAAGTGGGTATAATCAATCATTCGGTCCAGCATATACTCCATCACACTCTGCTTCTGTGTGGGGTGGGCATCGCCATATTTCCATATCTCCTCTTTGCTAAAAACAAGCACTTCTGATGGCTCAATAGTCTCAATGGAGAACATACTCGGCTTGCCGCGCAGAAAACTCTCAAACGAACATACGGGCATATCCTCAAAGAAGAATTGTAAGGTATAGTCCTTGCCGTCTTTATTGAACCACATTCTCACTGCTCCCGACTTGATAAAGAAGAGATGCTTGGCACAATCACCTGCCGAAAGAAGCGTGCTCTTTGCAGGATAGTGCTTTGCAGTGTGAGGTATATTCTCTAATAAGAAACTATTGAAAGTCATTGTTTGCTGTTTTTTTTAAGAAAGAATAATATCGTTCTCGGCAATCATCTTGCGCAGGTTGATGAGCGCATAGCGCATACGTCCCAATGCGGTGTTGATGCTCACACCCGTCTGGTCGGCTATCTCCTGAAAACTCAGGCCCGAATAGTAGCGTAACTTCACCACTTCGCGCTGCTCGTCGGGCAGATGCTCTACCAGACGACGTACGTCGGCCTCAATCTGCTCCGATATGATATTATCCTCTACGGTGCGCTCGGCAAAGCGCAACGTACCCAACATATTGTAGCCCGCATCCGACTCGTTAATGGTCTTGGCGCTCTTCTGCGAGCGGAAATAATCTATAACCTGATTGTGCGCAATACGCAGTACCCACGAGAGAAACTTGCCATTATCGACATATCGGCCCTCGTCGATGACACGCACCACCTTGATGAGTGTCTCTTGCAAGATGTCATCGGCCACATCGGCGTCCTTGACCATCATACGGATGTAGTCACGAACGCGGCGTGAGTGTCTGTCGATAAGTTGTGAAATGGCTGCGCAATCGCCTGACAAATAGTTATTAAGCAATACTTGGTCACTTAACACTTGTGTGTTCATACTCTTCTCCTTTAAGTTACTATGTAATGTTCAAAGAGTAGAAATTTTCCTATAGGCAACTGCGTTTTTAAGAGTTAAACTTTGTTTTATTTGAGCGCAAGATAGTAACATTTTTTGTTCTCTCCAAATTTTGCGAACTCTATTTTTTAGTTTTCGGCATTTCTCGGGCCCGAAATGTACAAATCCAATGCCAAACCGACCAAAACGACGGGCGAAATTTTTAATTCAAAATTTAGAATTACGAGAGATAAACTCTCGTTTCCTCCTCGCGGCTCGGCAAAGAGTGTAAACACTCTCTGCTCTCGCTCCGCAGCGTCGGTTCAAAATTCTAATTTACAGACTCCTCCGTCACTCGCTTTGGGCGAGTGCCACCTCCTCTACCTTAGAGGAGGAAATTTATAAAAGATAAAAGAGATAAGAGCAAAGATATATTACCGCGCGAAGCCCATCAATTTTGAATTTTGAATTTTGAATTTT
>JAFQCA010000048.1 GCA_017399485.1 Alistipes sp. | reverse complement strand
TTTCCATCTCTCGGTCTGTAAAATTCTTCTCTGTTGCGATTTTTCCAAAGATAAAAGGAGTTTCCATAGTGCCTGTTTTTAGTTTCTTTGCAGCAAATATAATACAAAATATGTAATTACACAAATTGTTATTACAAAAAGTGTAAATACATTTTGCGTACTATATAAAATGGAGGAAATGACGGATATTATTAATGAGGATGTGAAATACACCTCAGCTTGGTATAGGTGTATTAAATTTTACACCTTCGCCTGATGCTTCTCGTTATTTATAATCACAGAGCTTGTTGTACTCGTCAATCGTTAGTTTACCGAGTGTATCTCCTGCGATTGACAGATCTACATTGTATCGGAAGCAGAACTGTCTGGAGATGCTTAACCGATTCTCGCAACATAGTTTGATTTCGTTCTCATCAACTTTTGTAAGCTCCGCAGCCGAGCGGACAGACCTCGCAATTGCCACTAACTTTCCCGAGGCGTTGAAGATTAAAATTTGTGGTTGTTTCTCTGGCATATTGGTTATTTTGTTTTCTCCCACAAAGTTAGTGATAATTTTATAAGTGGGTTCCATCGCGATCGCTAAAATTAAATACTCATCCCGCAGACTTGGAAAAATGCCGAAGAATAGCGAGATAAGGAAAGAACAATAGAGTGAGCATTTATTTTGTGCATCGTAGCAACCGCCTAATGCTTTGAGAGTTGCCGTTATTAGTTCATTTCCTGGTGGGAGATGGCAATCCTCATTCTCTGCCTATCCTTTACCCTCTGGCGAATATGCGCCATCTTTCGTGTGGAGATATACTTTCGCGTGACACCGCACAAATCATCATACTCTTTGAGTGTCAGATTGTCCAAGTCGTCCATATCCAATAGAATATCCGGATGCAATTGTCGGTAATAATAGATTCCCGAACGGACCGATTTGCCAGTGCAACAATTATGTATAGCCGATTTGTTTTCGTGCGTCAGTTCAGCGGCACAGTGCAACGACCGAACAATCGCCACCAACACCCTTGCCCCATTGAAAATAAGCACCTTGCACGGCCTTCTAAATTTACTCCTTCTCATTTGTTTGCGGTTTAATAGTTTAGACTATTATTAGAGTAGGAGTATTTGGGGCTTTTTGTTGGCAACTACTAGCTTACCCTAATCATCACCGCGGAGATTGCGACCTATTGCGACTTGATTATCATCATCTATCATCGTTTACCACTGTTTATCAAATATTTGGGCCTTATTTGAGCCCCAAATTTGTAAGGCTCTTATTATCAATAACTTTAACATTCTGCATCGGCAAGTAAATTTGTATACTAACGATAAACGATGATAAATCATTTTGCCAAAAGGTGCTCACTTTGAGTGCTTTTTTGTTCTTGGTGATAGAACCATTTGTTACTGTTTATCATCGTTACGCAATATTTTTTCGCCCTATTTCACCCTCATCCAAAAAAAATCGGAGTTGCAAGCCTAATAAGCATAATAATTGAAAATTGAACTATTATCACCATATTTGTTACATAATAGTTGTAAATAGAACTGTTATGAACATCTTGCACCCCAAGACAAATCGCTGCAATTCGGATTGTTCGTTTAATAAAAATAAGGGTCGCCCCAAAAGGGACTATCCTCTTTGGGAAAAGTACAGTACAAACGCTTATAATGCACAATAAATCAGTGAACTACATAAAATTCAATGAAACGATTTCGCCTGTAAAACTATTTGGCGCTTCTCTGAACAGAATTCAGGTAAAAACCGAAGACAAAAGCAGACTTGAGAATCATCAAGGGCAAAAGAGAGATAAATTAAACTATACTATATGTTAAGCATTATTTTTGGGGGTAAACTATACTTAAATTAATTTTATAACATTGGGTATGTTCCCAATAATAAAGTCGTTAATAGTTAATCACAGAATGTAATCGCTTGTTGTTAGGTAAAATTTTTATACCTTTGCCTATAAATAATTAAGTGCTGAACATCTACAGAAGTATGCCAAACTGTTCAAATTGCTATAAAACACTTGATGAAGGTTTGAACTTTTGCCCTTATTGTGGAGCAAGAGTATCACATAGTGGAGATAAACTATGTCCTTCTTGTAATCAGATATTCAACGAATATGATGGTAGTTTTTGTGGAAGATGTGGCTCCCGATTAATTGTTTACGAGAGAGAACAATCAACCAATGGCCAACATGTCATTAACTCCGTGGATGATCTAATAGCGACTATAAACAGTTTTATTCCTAAGATAGATTCCAAGGCCGATAGCATATCCAAAGAGGAACTACTTTCATTTGGCAATATAAATAACGACAGGCGATACGAAATCTTCTATATTCCCAAGAAAAGGAGAAAATATAGAATGATCTCATCCCCGACGCCAAGGCTAAAATTGATTCTTCGTTGTCTCAATGAGATTATCTATCAGCACTTCGCTCCAGCAGGCTATGTTACGGGATTTGTCAGAAATCTATCTATCGTTGATAATGGTCGAATTCATGTTGGACAAAGATATGTGTACACTATAGATTTAGCAAACTTCTTTGAATCGGTGACCCCAGATATGATTATTCCGTATTTGTGTAAGGCTCCATATAATTTAAATCCAGAAGTAGCAGATATTGTAGCCAAAATATCGTGTGTTAAAAATAGACGGAAAAACTCTATCGGGTTGTCACAAGGCTCTCCGTTATCTCCTGTCCTTTCGAATATAGTATGTGCAGACCTGGATAAAAAGTTGAATGGATTAGCATCACTTTATCGTGCAAAATACTCGAGGTATGCTGATGATATAACATTTAGTTCTTCTAATAATTTATATCTTCAAGTTAATGACTTTGAAAAAAGGATTATAGAAGCTGTAGAGTCAAGTAATTTTAAAATAAATTACAACAAGATACATCTTTGTGGCCCACAAAGTCGACACTATGTAACAGGTATAGTAACCAACTCCAAAGTTAATGTTCCAAGAGAATACATCTCCAATATCCGAAATTTGTTATACATTTGGAGCAGATATGGAGTGAAAGAAGCGTACAAGCGATTTGATGTTTGGTATAAAAAGTATCGTAAGGGGAAACCCACACCATTCATAGGTGATTTTTTGCGAGGTAAGATTGAGTATTTGGGCGCCGTTAGAGGCAAAAATGATCCGATTTATAAGAAGTTTAAAAACTGTTTAGAATCTTTAAGTCAGATTAACTTTAAAACATTTTATGAAAGACCAAAGAGGATGAAAGTTAGTTTTAATTTATCCGAGCCCTTGGTAAAATATGGTAGGACATACTATACTGCCGAAACTCGCTATCGTGGAGAATTGGTGTTAATAAGCCCTAAATTAAATGCGTATATTGAATCGGGTGTAGATTATTCTCCAGCAAGAGTGTTGGCGACAAATTGCGTTGTTTATAAGATTTTTGATAAAGATGGGGTAAAATTGTTAATGACTACAGAAAATTAACTATATTTGCGGAAGAAACGTTATGTGAGAAGATAAACATTTTGCACATGAGTGAATCAGTAAGGTCCAAAATGTTGTGGATTCTGGCCAGTTTACTCCAGCCTTGCGTATTCGCAAGGCATAAGCCTTTGCGGGGACATTTCAAATGGAACCCAACTAAAACGAACGAAAATGGATTCTCTCACAGTGGTGCCGACTAAATCTAGTCGGCACTTTTTTGTTTTTATGCATAAGGTGATGGACTAGCGTAGAGGTTTTTGAAAATATTGCCCTTGTTCCAAACCTTCCTGGACAAAGGCCCCCTACACTTACAATGAAGCGACCACAATCGCACAGATATACATTTATGTTTAACCAATAAAACCAAGAACTAAGGAAGTATTAGCTATCGAACACAGTGCTTTTAAGCAGCTGATTAGCAAAATTGATGCTATGGACGAGTTCATCCGCAAAGCCAAGTTAGAGCAGCAAAGTTCTCTTGACGATGATTGGGTAGATGGGCAGGCCGTCTGCGAGTATCTCTGCATCTGCGACAAAACCTTGCAACGCCTACGCAGTGCCGGCAAAATCACTTACAGCACCATCGGCAATAAGTATTACTATCAAATTGCCGAGATTAAACGCTGCTTGCGTGCTCACACAATCAAGAGTAGCGAGGAGATGCTACAAAACCTAATTGCCCACAAGCGTAATAGCAAGATGAAGGCGAGTGCTAATGTTCAGTAAACCGACGAGGGGTGGCTACAAATAGAGACCATCTCTCTTCGATTTTGTCAATTCAAAAATTATTCGTAAATTTGTCGTAAGCAACTGTAGTTCTGAAGTTTGTGTGGCAAAAGTCGGACTCGAAAACGACACCTTGAAACAACCCAAGTGTCCCTCGAATTGGGAGTATAGTACTGGGCAAAGGTAATTGCTTGATATACAGAGTGGAGAGCAGATGGACAGACTCTCGTTTTCCGCTCAAACGAAGAAGGCTTAGAGAAATCTAAGTCTTTTTTGTTTTTGCGCATTTAGGGGTAAAAACCGCTCCCTGCTGTCCTGTGGCAAGTTTTTGCAGTGAGCTGTTTTTTCGCTCTTGGTGGTTGAATAAAAAGTGTATATCTTTGTGAAGATACTAATACTTTGCATTATGACCCCGAAAACGTTTTTAGAAAAGTTTCGTGAGGCATTTGGAGAGGCGGCTCCGTTGCCTATAGCCTTTTGGTATGGCGATACTGCTGTATCTTCAGATAGTCGTGTGCCACGATGTATGATTGGTGCTATTCGCAAAGTGTGCGACGGCAACCCTCTGACGCTCACTGCCGAGAATGTACAATGTGGAGGTGGCGGGCTATATACGGCATTCCGCCCGATTCCTGAGCGTGTGCCGATGTTTGTATCGGAAACGGAGCATTACAAACAGACACCCGAGCAGGTGCGGGACTATGTCGAGAACCTCGAAATAGAAATTACCGACAAGCCCTATATTAACTTTGTAAGTGTAGATAAATTAGATGGTTGGGATGGCGTAGAGGCAGTGGTGTTCTTCGCGACGCCCGATATTTTGTCGGGACTTTGTACTTGGGCTTTCTATGACAATAATGATGAGGATGCCGTTGTTACTAAGTTTGCATCGGGTTGCGCTGCAATAGTTTCGTTTGCTACAACGGAGAATCGTAAGAGTGGTCGCAGTTGTTTTCTTGGTATGTTCGACCCTTCAGCGCGCCCACTTGTTCCGAAGAATGAATTGACATTTGCGGTGCCGATGAGCCGCTTTAATGAGATGCTGACGACAATGCCCGACTCAGCGCTTTATCAAAAGGCATTCTCTGTGGTTAAGCGAAGAATTAATGGAGAGATTGGGTAACTAAATTAATTTAATATGCCTTGTCAATATGAGGTTTGTATTTAATTTATATGGATGGTATTCGCGATAAAGTGTTGGGCTCGACCAAGATAACACCTTTTCAGAGACGGGTATATCTCGCGTTGCTCGATGTGCCGTCGGGTACGACAATCACCTATGGCGAGTTGGCCGAGCGCATAGGTTGTCGTAGTGCACAGGCTATTGGGCAGGCTCTTCGGAGAAATCCCTTTGCTCCCGAAGTGCCTTGTCATCGTGTGGTGGCGGCAGATGGCTCGTTGGGTGGTTATATGGGTGAGCGCGATGGCGAGCAGATTGAATATAAGCGAAGGTTGCTGGAGGTTGAAAACAAAATACACGATAAGTGGCAAGGTGATTAATTATGGCCTTGTCGCTTGCTGGCCTAATGAAATATAAAATGTTTTTCGTACCTTTGCGCCGTAATTGTATATCTTAATTTTTATGGCAACAGTTGTAGTAGGATTGTCTGGTGGAGTGGACTCTTCGGTGGCGGCATATCTGCTAAAGGAGCAGGGGCACGATGTCATAGGCCTCTTTATGCGTAATTGGCACGATACGACGGGTACGCTGGAGGGTGACTGCCCTTGGTATGATGACCAGATTTTTGCAGAGTTGGTTGCCAAACGATTGGATATACCGTTTCGGTTTGTGGACCTCTCGGAGGAGTATCGTCGCCGCGTGGTAGATTATATGTTTTCGGAGTATGAGCAGGGCCGTACGCCCAATCCCGATGTGTTGTGTAATCGCGAGATAAAGTTCGATGTTTTTCTTAAAGAGGCACTTAAGATGGGTGCCGATTATGTCGCTACGGGACACTATTGCCGCAAGGAGGAGCAGACGGCTGATGGCCAAACTATCTATCGTTTGTTGGCGGGTGCAGACAAGAATAAGGACCAAAGTTATTTCTTGTGCCAACTCACGCAGGAGCAGTTGAGATATGCCCTTTTTCCGATAGGTGATTTGCAGAAACCAGAGGTGCGCCGTATTGCCGATGAGCAACATCTTGCAACCGCCAAACGTAAAGATTCTCAGGGTATTTGCTTTGTTGGCAAGGTCGATTTGCCCGTCTTTCTGCAGCAAAAACTTGCAGCCAAAGATGGCAATATTCACGAGATATTACCATCGTGGAGAGGTTATGGGCGAATAGGCGCTGATGCCGATGTTGAACAGTTGGCGCAACCGTATCGTTATACCGTACGCGATGGTAAAAAGATTGGAACTCATCGTGGCGCACACTTCTATACCATAGGTCAGCGTAAAGGCTTGGGTATAGGAGGTCGTAAAGAGTCGCTTTTTATTATAGCGACGGATGTCGAGCAAAATGTTATTTATGTGGGAGAGGGTGACTCTCATCCGGGCCTCTATCGTAGGGCGTTGAGAGTGTTGCCTGAAGATATTCATTGGGTTAATCCGACAGAGCGGATGGTTGATGGGGAGAGTCGTCGCTATCAGGTCCGTATACGCTATCGCCAACCTTTGCAGCAGGCACTTCTCATAAAACGAGCAGACGGCCTTTATATCCTCTTTGATGAGCCACAACGCGGTATCGCGGCAGGTCAATTTGCCGCGTGGTATGATGGTGAGGTGTTGTCGGGTTCGGGAGTAATAGTAGAGTGATATGCGTAGAGTCCTTGCCATCGTAATATCGCTATTCTCGGCAGTGATGGCCGAGGCGCAAGGATTACAATCTTTCGGTGTGGCGTATTATGATGTCGATAAACTCTATGATACAGAACCTTCGTCGTTCTATGACGATAGCGACTATACACCTTCAGGTCGGCTTCGCTGGAACGAAGAGCGTTATGCCGTAAAAATCAATAATATAGTGCAAGTTGTGGACTCTATGTCAATGCCTGTTGTGGTGTTGTATGGGGTGGAGAATGAGCAGGTCGTGCGCGATATTGTCAGCCGTAGCCAAGAGGACTATGCCTATATTTATCGCCCATTGTCCAGCCGAGACGGCTTGGATTTTGCAGTACTGTATTTTGGCGACAGATTTTTCCCGGAGCGTATTACGCCTTGGCGTGGTGCATTGTGCGTTGAGGGGTGGGTTGGCCAAGAGTCTTTGACTATTATCGCGAATCATCGTTCAACCTCTATCGGGGTGCTGATTGATGAGCAAAATTTATTGAGGGCGGATAATAATATTATTCTTTTGGGGACCCCTAATAAATTAAATTTTAATGAATATGGGCTCACCGACGCAACCCTTGCCTCTGAGCGCGCAGGTCGAGGTAACTATATGAATTCGGGGCGTTGGCAGATGCGAGACCGCATAGCAACAAACATAAAAACCCGTAGCCGTTGCGATGTGTATATCACAAGGTGGATGCTAAATGATATGGGGGCTCCCAAGCCGACATTTGACAAGCGAAAATATTATGGCGGGTATGGAAATTATTTGCCAATATTCATATATTTCGATGAAATATTGGCAGATTAGTAAAAAAGTTATAATTTTGTACGTTCAAATAGGAGAGAAACAATAAATCAAAATATTAAAAATTAAAACCAAGAATTATGGCAGATGTAAAACGTGTTTATACCTTCGGTAATAAAGAGGCTGAGGGTAACGGTAAGATGAGAGAATTACTTGGTGGAAAGGGTGCCAATTTGGCAGAGATGAACCTTATAGGTATCCCCGTCCCTCCAGGATTTACAATTACTACAGAAGTTTGCGCCGAGTATTACAGCAAGGGCAAGGAGGCTGTTATTGAGATTCTTCGCCCTGAGGTTGAGCGTGCGATGAAGAATATTGAGAACCTCACAGGTATGAAGTTCGGCGACAAGGAGATGCCGTTGCTCGTATCAGTTCGTTCTGGTGCTCGTGCATCAATGCCTGGTATGATGGATACAATCCTTAACCTTGGTATGAATGACGAGGCTGTTGAGGCTGTTGCAAAGCGTACGGGTAATCCTCGTTTTGCTTGGGACTCATATCGTCGTTTCGTGCAGATGTACGGTGACGTAGTGTTGGGTATGAAGCCCGTATCAAAGGAGGACCAGGACCCCTTCGAGGCCTTGATTGACGAGCAGAAGGAGAAGCGCGGTATTACAATGGATACCGACCTTACTGTTGAGGATTTGAAGGAGTTGGTTGTTGCATTCAAGAACGCAGTTAAGAAGCAGACAGGTAAGGATTTCCCCACTTGCCCTTAGGAGCAGTTGTGGGGTGCGGTATGTGCCGTATTTGGTTCTTGGATGAACGAGCGTGCTATTTTGTATCGTAAACTCAATAACATCCCCGCAGAGTGGGGTACAGCCGTATCTGTTCAGGCTATGGTGTTCGGTAATATGGGTGAGAACTCTGCAACAGGTGTTGCTTTCTCACGTGATGCCGCTACAGGTGAGAATATATTCAACGGTGAGTATTTGGTTAATGCACAGGGTGAGGATGTTGTTGCAGGTATTCGTACTCCGCAGCAGATTACCATCGAGGGTTCACGCCGTTGGGCTAAGGCTCAGAATATCACTGAGGAGGAGCGCGCAGAGAAGTATCCTTCATTGGAGGAGGTTATGCCTTCAGTATATGGTGAGTTGAATGAGATTCAGCACCACTTGGAGGTTTACTTCAAGGATATGCAGGATATCGAGTTCACTATTCAGGATGGCAAACTTTGGATGTTGCAGTGCCGTAACGGTAAGCGTACAGGTGCCGCTATGGTCAAGATTGCAATGGATATGTTACGTGAGGGCCTTATCGACGAGAAGACAGCAGTTCTTCGTTGTGAGCCCGCTAAGTTGGATGAGTTGTTGCACCCCGTATTTGATAAGACAGCAATCAAGAATGCAAAGGTTGTTGTTAAGGGCTTGCCCGCATCTCCGGGTGCTGCTACGGGTCCTGTAGTATTCTTCGCTGAGGATGCTGAGAAGGTATTGGCAGAGACAGGCCAGAAGGCTGTATTGGTACGTATCGAGACTTCTCCTGAAGACTTGAAGGGTATGTTGGATGCAGCAGGTATCTTGACTGCACGCGGTGGTATGACATCTCACGCAGCAGTAGTTGCTCGTGGTATGGGTAAGTGCTGCGTATCAGGTGCAGGCGAACTCAATATCGATTATAAGGCTCGTACAATTAACGTAAATGGTTACACTATTAAGGAGGGCGATTGGATTTCACTCAATGGCTCAACAGGTGAGGTTTATTTGGGTCAGGTTGCAACACAGGATGCCGATTTGAGCGGAGACTTCGGTCAGTTGATGGAGTTGGCAGGCAAGTATGCAACTATGAAGGTTCGCGCTAATGCCGACACTCCTCGTGATGCAGCACAGGCATTTGCATTTGGTGCCGAGGGTATCGGTCTTTGCCGTACAGAGCATATGTTCTTTGAGGGTGACCGTATCAAGGCCGTACGTGAGATGATTTTGGCTGACGACGAGGATGGTCGCCGTGTTGCACTCAATAAGTTGTTGCCTATGCAGCGTGGTGACTTCGAGGGCTTGTTCAAGGCTATGAAGGGCTATCCCGTTATCATCCGTTTGCTCGACCCGCCTTTGCACGAGTTCGTTCCTCACACAGAGAAGGAGCAACGTGAGTTGGCAGAGGAGATTAACGTACCTTACGAGAAGATTGCAGCCAAGGTTGAGTACTTGAGCGAGGTTAACCCGATGTTGGGTCACCGTGGTTGCCGTTTGGGTAACACATATCCTGAGATTACAGAGATGCAGGCTCGTGCTATCTTGGAGGCTGCGATGAATGTTCACGCTACAGGTATGGATGTGAAAGTTGAGATTATGGTTCCGTTGGTAGGTAACCACAAGGAGTTGCGCTACCAGAAGAACATCATCGATACTGTTGCCCAGCAGGTATTTGCCGAGCGTAACGACAAGATTGATTACTTGGTAGGTACAATGATTGAGGTGCCTCGTGCAGCCGTTACTGCTAATCAGATTGCCGAGGTTGCCGAGTTCTTCTCATTTGGTACAAACGACCTTACACAGATGACTTTGGGCTTCTCACGTGATGATATTGCTAAGTTCTTGCCTACATATTTGGATAAGAACATTTTGAAGGCAGACCCGTTCCAGGTATTGGACCGCAACGGTGTTGGTCAGTTGATTCGTGAGGCTGTAATGAAGGGCCGTGGTACTCGTATGGACCTCAAGTGCGGTATCTGTGGTGAGCACGGTGGTGAGCCTTCATCAGTAGAGTTCTGCCACTATGCAGGTTTGAACTACGTAAGTTGTTCTCCGTTCCGTGTGCCTATCGCACGATTGGCAGCGGCACAGGCAGCATTGAACCAGAAATAGAGTTTTGTATAATACTCAATAACGAAACGGGTTGTTCCTAATGTGGAGCAACCCGTTTCGTTGTAATAATATTACCTATTATTTATTTCTTTTGTGGAACATATCCAGAGGGAATTTTGCAAGGTATATTGAGGCGTTGGGTGTGCCGTGCATAGAGTAGTAACTAACCCATAACTCGTTGCCGACTGTGATAAATCCGGGGTAACTTGTGTCTCCGCCAGAGGGAAGTATTACGGCATCAATGAATCGTCCGTTGTTATCTCCTACGAATATAGTCGTCTTTGCTGCGTGGGGAGCCAAGAATGTACGACCTGCAGCAACGATACGATTGTCATCCAATACGATGCAGTCGGGACCACCTAAATAAAAGCCTGTCTTCTTCCACGTCCACTCCGTAAAGGGTGCATTACTCAAACCCCACATAGCCTGACGGTCATCTCCGTCGCGGCGCAGAAGTATCGCCATACGTCCGTCGGGGAGGAATCTTACTGTAGCCTCGTTGGGGAAGCCTTTGATGTCGGGGAATGATTGTACCAAAGAGTAGTTGATACCGTCTGTAGTCTTCAATAGTTTGATTGTGGCCTCTTGGCCATCGGGGCCTCCGTATGATACGCCATAGCCTGTATCGCCCATCCAAGTAACTCGCCAAAGCCACTCCGATTCGCCCTCTACCTTCGATTTGAAGACAATGGGCTGAGGTTCAGTGAATGTCTTACCGTCCTCGCTGAACATAACGTGCGGCTCGCAGGTGATAAGTTTTTGGTTGCGATATACCGAGCCGCCGAGCGTTACCATCAATCGTCCGTCGGGTGTAACCGAGAGTTTAGGGTCGCGCAGGTCGTAACCCTCTTTGCTGATTGGAGGCAGGGTCTCCCATTTGTCGCCATCTTCGGAAACGAGAATGCGAATCTTGCCTCGTGCCTCGCCGTCACTATCAAAAACGTGACCTTGTGCCTCGCGGAATGTGACGTAGTATTTGCCTTGAAACTCTGCGATAGAGGTAAAAGCACAGTGCTGTCCGTTGCCCCAAATCTTATCAACGGTGTAACTTATGTGTTGTGTTTGGGCTGATGCAGAAGATGCCGAAACCAAAATACATAAAATAAATAGTCTAATAAATCTCTTCATTGTAATATAAGTTTTAAGTTTAATTTTATACAAAGATAGGTGTTTAATTGTAAAAATACAACATAATGGCCGACTTATTGTGATAAATTGTAAGGAAATATTTATGCTATCGAAATTGGTAGAATATGCGCTTTATGTGCATATATATGCAATTAATGTAGATTTTTATTGAAAATATTTTGTGTTTTTAATATTTTTTATTAAATTTGCAACCGTATTGGATTAG
Source organism: Alistipes sp. (assembly GCA_017399485.1). Lineage (GTDB taxonomy): Bacteria > Bacteroidota > Bacteroidia > Bacteroidales > Rikenellaceae > Alistipes. Next base: position 122,962 of record JAFQCA010000048.1, on the reverse strand, counting down.
AAAATTTAACTCGCAAAACAAATGAATACATCAGTAAAAGAGTATGTCGAGCAATTTATGGCCGATGTAGTAGCGAAGAATCCCGGTGAGTTGGAGTTCCATCAGGCAGTTCGTGAGGTAGTCGAGAGTGTGGCACCATATATTATGGAGAATCCGCAACTCGTGAAGATGAAGGTTCTGGAGCGTATTGCCGAGCCAGAACGAGTTATAATGTTCAGAGTCCCTTGGGTTACCGATAAGGGTGAGATTATGATTAATAAGGGTTACCGAGTACAGATGAATAGTGCTATTGGCCCTTATAAAGGTGGTATTCGTTTCCATTCGAGCGTTAATTTGAGTATCTTGAAGTTTTTGGCTTTTGAGCAGACTTTCAAGAATAGCCTTACGACACTCCCTATGGGTGGTGGTAAGGGTGGCTCTGATTTTAATCCTAAAGGCCGTTCCGAGATGGAGATTATGCGTTTTTGCCAGAGTTTTATGACCGAGTTATATCGCCATATCGGTCACGATACCGATGTGCCCGCAGGTGATATCGGTGTAGGTGGTCGCGAGGTAGGCTATATGTTTGGTCAATATAAACGTTTGGCTAATGAGTTTACAGGGACCTTGACAGGTAAGGGCTTGAGTTTTGGAGGCTCTCTTATTCGTCCTGAGGCTACAGGCTATGGTGCTTGCTACTTTGGTCAGGCTATGTTGGCTACAAGAGGCGAGTCTTATGCCGGTAAGGACGTCGTGATTTCGGGCTCTGGTAATGTGGCACAGTATGCTGCCGAGAAGGCATTGGCATTGGGTGCACGTGTGTTGACTATGTCAGATTCAAATGGTTACATTTATGACCCCGATGGCATTGATAGCGATAAATTGCAGTATATATTCGAACTCAAGAATATGTTGCGTGGCCGTATCCGCGAGTACGCAGTGAAGTATCCTACGGCTCAGTATTTCGAGGGCGAGCGTCCGTGGGGCATAAAGTGTGATATTGCAATGCCTTGTGCTACGCAGAATGAGCTCAATGGCGAGGAGGCTGCTAAGTTGGTTGCTAACGGCTGTATGTGTGTTGTTGAGGGTGCCAATATGCCCTCTACGCCTGAGGCTATCGAGGTGTTCCTGAAGGCGAAGATTCTCTATTCACCCGGTAAGGCTTCAAATGCTGGTGGTGTAGCCACTTCGGGCCTTGAGATGACTCAAAACTCTATGCGTTTGAAGTGGAGTTCTGAAGAGGTTGATGCTAAGTTACACGAGATAATGAATAAGATTCACGCCGTGTGTGTTGAGTACGGTACCGAGCCTGATGGCTATGTCAATTATGTCAAGGGTGCGAATATTGCGGGCTTTATGACAGTTGCCGAGGCTATGTTGGCTCAGGGTGTCGTATAAGACGGTCAAAAAGGTTGGTTTTAGGTATTTGAGAGTCGCAGCACTTCCCTACGGGGAGGTGCTGCGATGTTTTTATCTATTTCTGTTGATAGACTCTGACATAATCCACCTCGTAGCGAAGCGGAAGTGCGCTATCGTCAATCGGTCCTCCGTTGTCGCCACCAAGTGCCAGATTGAGCAAGATGAAGTGCTCCCGAGAGAAGGGATTTACACCCTCGCTTTTGCCTCCAAGATTGATGCTCTTCCACGCAGGAATTTCGTTTAGTAGTATGTCATCTACATAGATGCGAATTGATGTAGAGTCCCAATCCATACGCCATATATGAAACTTGTCGGCCCAATCTTTGTCCAATGCAGTAAAGTATGAGAATGGAATCTTGATGTCATCCCAAACAGCATCGCCCGCTTTGCGACCTCCCCACGCTGCGTTGGCCAATATGTGAGGCTCTCCCTTTATGTGATAATACTCCATAACATCAATTTCACCACAATGAGGCCACGGGTTTGCAGTGCCGAGAAGCCATATTGCGGGCCACGCGCCTTTGCTAACAGGAATTTTTGCCCGAACCTCAAGGCGTCCGTATGTGAATGTGAATTTTCCGCGAGTATTTATTGATGCGGATGTGTAGTCGGCATATAGAGCCTTTTGGTCCCACCACGTAGGAGTGGGGTTATACTCAAAACTTACTCTACGCTCCTTGCGTGCCTCGAAAATCAACATTCCATCTTCGCACCAACAATTCTCACGCTGATAATATTGCGCTTCGTGATTACGCTCAAATCCCTTTTCGTAACTCCATTTACGGGCATCGGGGCGGCCATCTTTGGAGAATTCATCACTCCAAACAAGTTTATAGCCTTCATTGCGATAGGCGTTGGTGGCTTTGCGAGGTGTTTGAGCAAATGATGAGCCTACAAAAAGTGATGTAAAGATGATGGTAAGTAAAGTTGTTTTCATAGAGTTAAGGTTTAGTATTTTACAAAGATATAAAATCCTACAGATTTTTCGTATCTTTACGCAGAAATTATCGAACTATGAAACAGAGTTGGAAACCAGGTACGATGATTTATCCTGTGCCTGCCGTATTGGTCAGTTGCGGTGCAACGCCAGAGGAGTATAATTTGTTTACTGTTGCGTGGACGGGTACGGTATGTACCAATCCGCCGATGTGTTATATCTCGGTGAGGCCTGAACGCCACTCGTATGAGATAATAAAACGTACGGGAGAGTTTGTTATAAATCTTACTACCAAGCGTTTGGCACGTGCAACGGATTGGTGTGGCGTGAGGTCGGGTAGGGATTACGATAAGTTCTCGCAGATGGGTTTGACACCAACGCCAGCGGAGATTGTTGCGGCGCCCGTTGTCGAAGAGTCGCCTGTGGCGATTGAGTGTCGTGTAAAGCAGATTGTGCCATTGGGCTCGCACGATATGTTTTTGGCGGATGTGGTTAATGTATTGGTTGATGAGGAGTATATTGATGCGGAGAGTGGTCGCTTGGATTTGCAGCGGGCAGAGCCTATAACCTATTGTCACGGTGAGTATTTTTCGTTAGGAGAGGTGATTGGTCATTTTGGATGGTCGGTACGCAAGAAACCACGTAAGGCGAATAAGTCGAAGCAGTCGCCCGCGAGAAAAAAGAGGTAAAATCGTAGAAAAGCGGCGTAGCCGATTAATCTCTACAATAAATAGGAGATTGAGGTTAGAGACTCCAATCCTCGCCTACGGCTTTGGTGGAGTGACGTACTCTACAATATTAAACTATATATTTCCGTAACTACCTAACAATATCCGACTTACTATATGTGTAAATATATTTGTTGGAATGGCATTTTTTTGCTATTTTTGCGAAAATATATATAATTTACGACCTGATTTCGGCGTTTGTTAGTGATTTACGTCGGTAGTTTTGAATAAAAAATTAAATAATATACTAAAAATGAGGAGATTAACTGTATTGTTGCTGCTTTTGGTTGTGGGAACATTGTCTTATGCTCAGAACAACCAACAGTTGTTGGAGGCGTATCGTAATGGAACATTGTCGGCAGCACAAATCAATGAACTGAAGAGTCAAGGTGTTCAAAACGCACAGACAGAGAATGTACAACGTGAACGCGGTATTAACGTTGATACTGTTGCGATGTCCAGTTCGGCTATACAAAATAGACGAGATGGTGTTGCGGTGAATAGTGCGAGCATAGATGGCGTTGCTATTGGAGAAGGCGGTGTTGCGCGTCGTATTTTTGGTCACGATTTGTTTAGAAGTAGCAAACTTACATTTGAGCCTAATCTCCAGATTGCCACTCCCGATAACTATGTGTTGGGCCCTGGTGACGAAGTGATTATTGACTTGTGGGGAAATACAGACTCGAGCGAGAAATATAAAATCTCGCCTGATGGCAGAATCGTTATTCCGGGAGTAGGACCTATCTCATTGTCGGGATTGACTATCGCCGAGGCGTCGAAACGTTTGCGTAGTTCTATGGCTGCGATGTATGAAGGCCTGTACGATGGCTCTGTGCAGTTGAAACTCACTCTCGGTAGTATTCGTAGCATACAAGTGAATATTACAGGTGAGGTTGGTAATGCCGGTACATATACACTCCCTTCGTTGGCTACACTATTCCACGCATTGCACGTTGCTGGCGGTGTGAGCGATTTGGGTACTTTGCGTAGCATCAAGGTTTATCGTGCAGGAAAATTATTCTCCGAAATAGATGTCTTTGATTACATTCTTAATGGCAAGACAGAGAAGGATATAGCATTGCGCGACGGCGACCTTATCACTGTTGCTCCTTATGGCAAACTTATCGAGATTGCTGGTCAGGTGAAGCGCCCAATGTTCTATGAATTGACTCAAAATGAGACAGTTGCTGACCTTTTGAATTATGCAGGAGGTTTTACAAACGAGGCTAACCGCAAGATGGTAAGTGTGACTCGCCGTCAAGGTGGTAAGTGGGAGTCGTTTACTGTCGAGAGCGATAAGTTTGGGGAGTTCGTGTTGGAGGATGGTGATAATGTGGCCGTATCGGGAGATATTGACCGCTTTAACAACCGTGTCCAGATTACGGGAGCCGTATATCGCGAGGGTTATTATGCTATTGATGATAAGACAAGCACCGTAAAGCAACTTATCGAGCGTGCTGATGGTTTGCGAGAGGATGCATTTATGGCTCGCGCGTTGCTTTATCGCGAGAAGCCCGATTGGACAATGGAGGTCTTGCCTATTGATTTGGCGGGTTTGATGTCGGGTAAGGTTGCAGATGTTGCACTTCGTCCAAATGATATGTTGACTATTGCAGCCGTATCGGAGATGCAGGAGGAGTTTAATGTGGCTATCTATGGTGCAGTACGTCGTCCTGCTACTTATCCTTATGCCGATAAGATGACAGTGGAGGATTTGTTGGTTGCGGCAGGTGGTCTTCAGGAGTCTGCATCGACAGCAAATATTACAATCACTCGTCGTATTAAAGACCCGAAGAGTACCACAACACGTGACGAGTTGTTGGAGACTTTTACAGTTGATGTTAATGACGGCCTTGCAGTTGATGGAGGTGCGGGATTTGTTCTTCAGCCTTACGACCAGGTGTATGTTCGTCGTTCTCCTGTCTATGTTCCGCAGAGTAGCGTAACGGTTCAGGGTGAGGTGCCATTTGCAGGTAACTATCCTCTGTCGCATCGTAATATGCGCCTTTCGGAAATTATCAGCGCAGCAGGTAATCCCACTTCGGGAGCATTTGTTGAAGGTGCTTATCTGGTACGTCGTATGACCGATGAGGAGCGTGTGCAACAGCAGGCATTGAAGGATATGATTCAGAAGCAGGCTGCAAGTGGTATGCAACGCGATTCTTTGAATCTTGCTACAGTAGAGATGGAATCAACGTATTTTGTTGGTATTGACCTTGAGGCCGCATTGCAGAACCCTGGCTCGGATGCCGATATCGTATTACGAGATGGTGATGTGATTACAATTCCTGAATATAACGGTACGGTGCGTGTGATGGGTGCGGTTACTTATCCCAATACCATTACATTTAAGGAGAAAAAGAATCTTAAGTATTATGTAGATGCTGCAGGAGGTTACGATAATCGCGCTCGTAAGAATCGTTCGTTTGTGATTTATATGAACGGAATGGTGGCTTCGGGTAAGAGAGCAGAGGTGCGCCCTGGTTGTATTATCATCGTGCCGTCGAAATCGCAAACAGAGCCAATCAAATGGAGCGAAGTTATCAGTTTGATTTCATCTACGGCTTCTACTACTGCGGTTGTAATGTCCGCTATCAGTATAGCCCAAAAATAGAATAGATTATGGAACAGTTACAGAATCAAAATAATATGCCCGTTGAGGAGCAGGAGATTGACCTCGTTGAGTTGATTCAGAAGATGTGGATTAACCGCTGGTTGATAATCAAGGTTACGGGAGTCTTTGTAGTGCTCGGAGTGTTGGTTGCGCTCTTTAGTGCGAAGGTATATACTGCAAGTTGTGATATTGTACCCGATACAGGTAAGTCTGGCAATTCGAAGATGAGTTCATTGGCCGCTTTGGCGGGAGTGAACTTGGGTGAAGGTGCCGATGTAACAGCCCTCTCGCCATTGGTATATCAGAATATTATGAATGGTACATCTTTCCGCAAGGAGTTGATGCAGACCAAGATAGATTTTGAGAAGGCGGATAAGCCTGTTAGTTTCTTTGATTATTACACGAGCGAGGAGTATAACAAGCCTGGTGTGTTTGATTATATCAAGAAATATACAATAGGCTTGCCTTTCGTTATCCTGAATGCTATCCGTGGTGAGCAACCAGAGCCTGATTATTCTGCTATTGGCAATAGTAATGGGCCAACATTGGAAACATTGAGTAAGGATGAATTCAATGCAATGAATATTCTTGGACAGAGTATATCTCTTACGTTGGATCAGAAAAAAGGTTATGTTACCATTACATCTAATATGCCAGAGGCGGTTGCCTCTGCACAGTTAGCACAGGCCACGGTTGTATTGTTGCAGAAGTATATTACGGAGTTTAAGATTGCGAAGGTGCAGTCGAACTTGGACTTTATTCAGGGCCGATATGATGAGGCGAAGAAGAATTTTGAGGATATCCAGGTTCGTCGTGCCGCTTTCCGTGATGCAAATACCAATACAAATAAATACTCGGCACGCGTTGAGGCAGAGAAGTTGGATGCGGAATATACACTTGCAATGAATCTTTACAGTGAGTTGGCTACACAATTGGAGCAGGCTAAAATAGAGGTAAAGAAGGATACACCAATACTTACGGTAGTGCGTCCTGTGACTATTCCCTATGAGAGGAGTAAGCCAGCGCGCGTAAAGATAGTTTTAGTCTTTACATTCCTTGGCGTGATGGCTGGTGCTGGTTTGGTGCTTGGATTACCGATGCTTGCAAATATCACAGGTAATGACCGCATTAAGCGATTTGTAAATGAGTTGCCCGAGAAGGCAATGGAGAACTAATTAGTTGCAGAATATGATTTACAATACCGCTTGTACTTACGGTATGGGCGGTATCTCTTTTTGGGTTAGGATTTAGGTTAAAGATAGTTTTATATGCCACAAATTTCACAACGTGCGGTGCAGATGCCTGCGTCGCCTATACGTAAGCTGGTGCCTCTGGCTGATGAGGCTAAGCGTCGTGGGGTGAAGATATATCATCTGAATATTGGTCAGCCCGATTTGCCAACGCCGCAAGAGGGCTTGGATGCCTTGAAGAATATCGACAGAAAGGTCCTGGAGTATAGTCCGAGTGATGGATATCTGTCGTTGCGTGAGAAATTGGTTGGTTATTATGACCAATATCAAATAAAACTTTCGCCCGATGATATTATAATTACAACGGGCGGTAGCGAGGCAGTTCTGTTTGCTTTTATGTCGTGCCTTAATCCCGGAGATGAGATTATAGTACCAGAGCCTGCTTATGCTAACTATATGGCATTCGCCATATCTGCTGGTGCTGTAATTCGTACCGTATCGACATCCATCGAAGAGGGTTTCTCACTGCCTAAAGTGGAGCAGTTTGAGGAGTTGATTAACGAGCGTACGCGTGGTATCTTAATCTGTAATCCCAACAATCCGACGGGTTATCTATATACCCGTAAGGAGATGAACCGCATTCGCGATATGGTCAAGAAGTACGACCTGTTCCTCTTTTCGGATGAGGTTTATCGTGAATTTATCTATACGGGCTCTCCTTATATTTCGGCTTGCCACTTGGAGGGTATTGAACAGAATGTTGTATTGATTGATTCGGTGTCAAAGCGTTATTCCGAGTGTGGAATACGTATCGGAGCATTGATTACCAAGAATCATCGTTTGCGAGATGCTGTTATGAAGTTCTGCCAGGCAAGATTGAGTCCTCCGCTTATTGGTCAGATTGTGGCGGAAGCCTCTCTGGATGCACCGCGTGAATATATGATTCGCACTTATGAGGAGTATATTGAACGTCGTAACTGCTTGATTGATGGCCTGAATAAGATTCCCGGTGTCTATTCTCCAATCCCTATGGGCGCGTTCTATACCGTAGCACGTCTGCCGATTGACGACAGCGATAAGTTCTGCGCTTGGTGCTTGTCGGAGTTTAACTACGAGGGAGAGACTATTATGATGGCGCCAGCATCGGGATTCTATACCGACCCGATGAAGGGACGTAATGAGGTGCGTATCGCTTATGTCTTGAAGAAGGCAGACCTTCAACGTGCGCTGTTTATCTTGGGTAAGGCTTTGGAGGCTTATCCGGGAAGAGTTGAGCAGTAACCTTAGCGTGGCGTGTAGACGCAGTTGTATGTAGATATAAAAATCGGGCGAGAGATTATTCCCTCGCCCGATACTTTTTGGTGGTGTTGCTTTAGAAATTAAATCCCAGACCTAATTGCACGGTTGATATTTTATTCTCGCCTGTTGTGTAGCCTAATACCTCGCTTTTCTCGAATGCACCGTTGTAGCGGGCTGAGATTGATATTTTCCACAACTTTACTTCGGCTCCTGCGGCGTAGCCTATCGCTGGGCGTTTGATATCCCATTGCGCACCCTCACTTGAGCCTGAAGTGTTGGTCATAAGATTGAATGTCGGACCAACGTGCAGCGATAACACTCCGAGGAAACGTAATTGCAACAATAACGGTAAATCAACCTTGTTCATCTTTACCGAGCCATCAATACCCTCCAGATTGAATTTGTTTTGTGAATATATCAATTCGGGGCGTATGCCTATCATACCCCAACTCAATGTGGCGTGGGCACCAGCGTACCAGCCAGTGTTGGATTTGATGTCAATGTTCTCTGCGGCACTCTTGAAATCATTTACCTGATAGTCCATACCGCCCTTTATTCCCCACTTTAATGAAGGCAGCAATCCTGCCTGAGCCTGCATTGCCGTCATTAGGGCAATCATTATTATAACCAACTTTTTCATAACAACATTTTTTAGGTTTATAATCTTTATATGTTCAATCTATCTCTTCCTATCTCTTCGCGCCTTTTGCACCTTTAGCACCCGATGCTGTGGCGGAATAGTTAAATATATTCTCTTTGTAACTTGTAGTTTTGAACGAAGAGTCGCGCTTGCGCTCAAATGCAATGGCAATTAGACGCTCCACCAACTCATTGAACGATACCCCTGTGGCCTCCCATAAATAGAATGATAGTGAGCCAGGAATAGTATTTATCTCGTTTACGTAAATCTTTCCCGTAGCCTCGTCAATCATAAAGTCAATTCGCGATACACCATCACAAGCCAATGCCTTGAACGTTGCGACTGCCGTTGAGCGAATGAATGTTGTTACCTCGTCGGGTAGGTTGGCAGGAATTTCTCTTACCGTCGAGCGCATACCCTGCGATTGCTTTACGCCGCCGCCTTTTGTGCCGCCTTTTGCACCGCCTCCTAAATATTTGTCGGCATAACTCAAAATTTCGCCACTACGAATCGGGGCCTCACATACCGAAGCCTCGCACTCATAGTAGTTACCCAATACCGAGCAGTTAATCTCTTTTAACTTCTCAACCAGACGCTCTACGATAATACGTTTTGAGTAACTTACGGCGTTATCGACAGCCTCTATGAACTCCTCGCGGTTGTGTACAGCGGTGATACCTACGCTCGAGCCCGAATCGGCAGGCTTTACAATCATAGGATAGTGTAACTTTTGCTCGGTACGCTCCACCACACTCTCCTGATTATCAAACCACTCCTTATCCGAGAACCACGCATATTCGATAACGGGAATTCCCGACTCTGCGAGTATCATTTTCATAGTGATTTTGTCCATTCCGTTGGCCGACGCCAATACGTTGCATCCGGCATACGGAATACCCGTCATCTCTATAGCACCCTGAAATGAACCATCTTCGCAATTTGTGCCGTGCAAAGCAGGCAGAATAACATCCAATACGGCTGCGACATCACTTCCGAACAGAGGTCGCTTAACTTTGTAAAGATGGTTGTCGCCGTAAATAGGACGTAAATATACAGCCTCACATCGGGCATACAGAGCCTCCATATCGCGGTAGTTTTCGCTTTTGCGAAGAGCCTCTCCTGTGTACCATACACCCTGTTTTGATATATAAATCGGCGTAATATCATACTTTGAGGTGTCGATGGCCTCCATAGCCTGAATGGCGGTCAAAACCGATATCTCGTTCTCTACAGAACGGCCACCAAAAATTACTCCTACATTAATTTTACTCTTCATCGTTTATATTGAGTTTTATAGTTTTCTATTTGAATGAGTCGGGCAAATCGTTTTCATACAATATAACATCGCCTGATATCATCATCTGCGCCAACTTCTCGGATGCTTCGGCAAATGAATCGGCTATAACGAGACGCTCTGCGGCAAACTCTCTCTCGTTGAGGCCTTGCACAATAGCATCTCTGTTTACCTTGTTTACCACAAACGCCCAATCGGCAGAGGCGGCTATGTGGTGCCCTAATATGCGGTTGTTACGCTGCTGACTCTCTCCCATCTCGACAAAGCCCGGAGTTACAACTATGCGGCGACCACCCTCCTTAAGTTTGAAATCGCGCAACACCTCCAATGCCATCTGGGCTCCGGCAGGGTTTGAGTTGTAGGCATCGTCAATAATCGTAATTCCCGCTGCAGTAGTCTTTATACTCAAGCGGTGTTCAATCTGCTCAATCTGGCGTATCGCGCGTTTCTGCATCGAGGCAGGCACCTTCAGTTCATCGGCTACGGCAATAGCCGCCAAGAGGTTGAGGATATTGCCACGACCTACGAGATGTGTGACATAACCCTCGCTTACATCACCCTTAACATTAACGCCAAACGATGTTGCGTGAGGTGAATAGTTTACCTCTGTCGCTCGGTAGTCGGCATTGCTATTCTCCACTGAATAGGTGATGGCGTTGCAATGGTGTTTTAGGTGAGCATCGGCTATAGGTTGAGAGTCTATGTTTATTACACCCAAACCACTCGTCGGCAGAGCCTCGATTAGTTCAAATTTCGTCTTCAGAACGCCCTCAATAGAGCCAAAGGTTTCAAGATGCATTTCGCCTACTGCTGTAACAATGCCAATCGAAGGATTGACCAAGTCGCATATCTCCTTTATATCGCCTCGTTGCTTGGCTCCCATCTCGACGATAAAAATCTGATGATGAGGTTTGAGATACTCTCTGATGGTACGAATCACTCCTAACGTAGTGTTGAAGTTACCCGGTGTCATCAATACGTTATACTTCTCGGAGAGTATGCGATAGAGATAGTGTTTTGTTGATGTTTTGCCAAAACTGCCCGTAATTCCAATAATAGTAAGGTCGGGCATCGAACGCAAAATACGTTTTGCATCGTTGTAATACCAGCGAGCGATGAGAGCCTCCCAAGGCTTGTTGAGCAGGTTTGCAGTCAGCATAACGATGGGTAGGGCCAAGATTACAAGAGCCGTAGCCTTCGCATATTGCGGAACGAAATATGCGGCCACTCCGATAATGGCAGCCGAGAAGAGCGCAGCCGTCAAAAACAGACGTTTCACACGCATCGTATAGACAATAGGCTTTTTGTAGGTCGTGCGTAATTCACGCCACGCGATGACGGTCATAAAGACTGCCGAGAATCCCAGAAATACAGGATTGTTAATAAATCCTACAATAGCCAATGCTGCAATTATTGCGGCACGCCCGAATTTATAGCCTCCTCGAAACCAACGGGCATAACGTTCCTCACGATAGGAGTTGTGTTGGAACATATGCACATCGTAGCGTACTATGGCAAACCATAGCAACGCATATAGAGGCCAGAATATGATATTATCAATCAGCATACTTTATTTTTTCATCTCCTTTGCTAAAAAACTCTCCAATACCCTCACAAACAACGGCATATTCTCCAGAAACGAATAGTGGCCTGCGCCAGCAACGGTCACCAAACCCGCATCGGGAATCAATTTCTCCATCCGCTTTGCATCCGACAGAGGGGTTGCCGTATCTTTTTCACCCCAGAATAGTAGTGTGGGGGCTTTAATCTTGGGCATAAGGTGGCATAAATCCTCATTTACGACTTTCGACAAGATGGCGCGCATCATAGGTGAGGCGTTGTTGTAATCCGCCGAACCTGCCTTTGCTCGTCGTTGTTCGATAATCTCCTCAGCCTTTCTCTTGCCAACAAGCAGGGGCAACAGTCGTTTCAGCAGTTTATAGGTATAAACCTTGCGGTAATAAGTAAAACTTCTACGAGGCTTTACTCCTGCGGCATCCACCAATGTAACCTTGCGAGTCGCATTGCGTGAGGCATAAACGATTGATACTCGGCCACCAAATGAGTGACCTATGAGTATCGGGCTTTCGATATCCTCATATTCGACAATGGCCTCCAATGAGCGGGTGTACTCCTCTACGCCCCAAACGCTTTGCGGCTCTTCGCTCTTGCCGAAACCTGCGAAATCTACCGTAAATACCTGAAAATGTTCTGCTAAGAATGGCTTAATCTGGTTGAAGATGTCGCCCGTACACCCCCAGCCGTGTAGCAAAAACAAAGGTCGCCCTACGCCTTCAACAGTGTAGTGCAACCTTGTATCAGAGTATGTTATTGTCTTGTCCATAGTTTTCTCGTTACAAATTTAACTTTTTTTCTTCAACTATAGCAAGATTGTCGCCTTTTTATCATAGGCGAGTATATTCTTTTGACCATTTTGGTGGTCGTTGTAATGCTTTGAGTAGAATTACTTATTCATTATTTCGTTTTGGCGGCTGATGCTCTCCAAGTGGATGGCCTCCAAAACGGTGCGTACAAACTCCTCGCTCAATCCCATACCGCGTGTTAGAGACAACATCCGTCGGCAGATATACTCCCAGCGGTTGCTCTGCAATATAGCCACATTATTAACCTTCTTGATGTGACCTATCTTGTCGGCCATCTTCATACGCTTGCTCAACAAGTCGAATAGTTCGGCATCAATCTGGTCAATCTCCTGACGACACATATTGAGTTCGCTGTTAAACTCAGGGTCGTTGGCCGTCTTCTCGCGCCACATCATATTGTCAATCAATGTGATGCAGTCTTGTGGCGTTACCTGCTGTGAGGCGTCGCTCCACGCCTTGTCGGGCGTGATGTGGCTCTCAATCATCACACCGTCGTAGCATAAGTCGGCGGCCTGCTGCGCAATGCCCTGCAACAGAGGACGACATCCACAGATGTGTGACGGGTCGCATATCATCATCATATCGGGGAAGTGGCTACGCATCTCGAAAATCATATGCCACATCGGTGGGTTGCGGAACTTACTCTGCCCGAAGTACGAGAATCCACGATGTATCAAACCGATGTTCTCCTGCGGTACACCCTCATTGATAAGTCGATTTACGGCACCTGCCCATAATCCGATATCGGGAGTCATAGGGTTCTTGACCAATACAGTTATATCTTTGTTGTCGTGCAGACACTCGGCAATCTCCTGTACCGCAAATGGTGATACGGTAGTGCGTGCGCCAATCCACAAAATATCGACTCCGTGCTTCAGTGCGCACTCGACGTGGGCGCGATTAGCTACCTCGACGGCTATGGGCAGCCCTGTAGCCTGCTTTACCTCGTTCAGCCAATCAAGTCCAATCTCTCCTATACCCTCGAATGAGCCGGGATTTGTGCGTGGCTTCCATACGCCTGCACGTATGACATCTACACGACCCGAACGAGCCAACTGCATAGTAGTCTCGATAGTCTGCTCTCTGGTCTCGGCACTGCACGGACCAGCGATTATAAGTGGGCGCTTTGCCCCAAGTACAAATTTCCCCATTTTCCCTACTTATTTTTTAGGATGTCTCCTCTTGTGGCTCACCCGTTAATTATGAGCGGCCAATCAAGACTAACCTATGGACACACCCTATGCTATTTTAATATATCTCTTATTTTATTGGCCTTCTGCATAGCCTCAATCAGACCTTCGCGGTCATCGCGTTCAATCATACGGCGCAGAATCTGCAATTGGTGTATGTGCTCGCGCAATACATCCAACACATTATATTTGTTGCCCAGAAATATCGGGGCCCACGTCTGCGGCAGACTCTTTGCCAGACGCACCGTACTCTCGAAACCGCCACCTGCCAAATCGAATATATGCTCCTCCTCGCGCTCCTTCTCCAATACGGTCAGAGCCAATGCAAACGAGGTAATGTGTGATATGTGTGACACATAAGCGCAGTGGGTATCCTGCTCCTCGGCAGACATATAACGTATAGGCATACCTAATTCCCGATAGATATGTTCTACGGTCTGTAAGGCATCAGGGTCGGAATGTTCCTTCTCGCAGATAACCACAGTACGTCCTCGGAAGGCATTGCGCTCGGCTGCTTCGGGGCCGCTGTTTTCGGTACCCCACATAGGGTGGGTAGCGACCAAACGGCCTCTGCGCGGATGCATCATTGTGACCTCACACAACTCCTGCTTTGTGGAGCCCATATCCATTACAATCTGCGTCTCGTTTATGCGGTTGAGAATCTTTGTCGCCATTATGGGAATCGTATCGACAGGTGTAGCCAAAACGATTAAATCACTCTCTGCGATTGCCTCATCTTGAGTTACAATCTTATCGACCAAACCCAATTCAAGAGCCTTGCGAGCATTGCTCTCAGAGTGTTCGATACCCGTCACGACATCGCATAAACCCTTCTCTTTGAGGCTTAGTGCAAATGAACCACCTATAAGACCCAGACCAATGACGGTTGCTTTCATCTATACAGAATCTTTATTTTACAAAGCGACTCTTTACGCGCTCAGCAGCCTCAGCCAAGCGGTCTGCAGGCATACAGAGTGAGATACGAATATATTTGTTACCCTCGCTACCGAAGATACCGCCCGGAGTGACAAATACATCACACTCATTCAAGACTTTGTCAGAGAATGCGAAGCAATCGCCATCGAAATCCTCAGGCATAGCAGCCCAAACAAACAATCCGGCCTGTCCCTTGACATAGTTACATCCCAGAGCATCCAGTAACTCATATCCGCGGGCCTCGCGAGCGTAATATGTGGCATTCAATTCGTCGAACCACTCATTGCCCAAAGCCAAAGCTTCAGCGGCAGCAGCCTGTACGGGGAAGAACATACCCGAATCCATATTACTCTTAAAGCGCAAGATGTCGCTCAATATGTCAGCACGACCTGCTACAACACCTACACGCCAGCCAGCCATACTATGGCCCTTACTTGTAGAGTTCATCTCGATAGCCACATCACGGGCGCCGTCAATAGATAAGATACTTAGTTGGAGATTGTTACGTACAAAACTATATGGGTTGTCGTGAACCAACAAGATATTATGCTTTGCAGCAAAAGCAACCAACTTCTCAAACAACTCTACCGTAGGATGAGTACCCGTAGGCATATTGGGGTAGTTGACGAACATCAACTTAACCTTGCTCAAATCTTCAGCCTCAATCTCCTCGAAATTGGGGTAGAATCCATTGGCAGCATTGAGTTTGTACTCCAACACCTCGCCGCCAGCCAATGTAACGGCAGCACGATAAGTGGGGTAGCCGGGGTTGGGAACCAACACCTTGTCGCCTTCGTCGAGGAACGCCATACAGATGTGCATAATGCCCTCCTTGGAGCCGAGCAGAGGAAGAACCTCACTCTTGGGGTCCAATTTTACGTTATACCACTTCTCGTACCAATCGGCATAAGCCTTACGAAGGAGTTCACTACCATTGTAGGGCTGGTAGGCGTGAACGTCAGGACGCTGAGCCTCTTTGCCCAAACGGTCAATAACTGCTTGTGCAGGAGGCATATCGGGGCTACCAATACCGAGGCTGATGATGTCTCGACCTGCTTTACGCAACTCGGCTATCTCACGATTCTTCTTTGAAAAGTAATACTCCTTGATGCAATCCATACGGTGCGATGGAGCGATGTTCACCTTTGTCATAGTTTTGTAATCTGTTAATTTTTTAATATTTTATTTGTCTTATGTTGTCATCTTGATTTTAGCACAATCGAGCGAGTCTATTGTTGCACTCTTCTACTCTTGCCTCTATTTCCCACTACGGTAAACTCCATAGACGTGCATCTCTTCAGTTACATTTTGCAGGCGGTTGAGGTTATTTATATAATCGTCCAAACACGTAAACTCCAAATCTATATGGAATAGATAGTGCCAAGGTTCGCTCGGTATGGGGTATGACTGCAATTTCGAGAGATTGATATTTTGCAGTTGGCTCAATGTCTTAAGCAACGAGCCCTGCTCGTGCGTTGTCTTAAAATATAACGAGGCTTTGTTTGCATTGGTGGCAATGTCGTGGTCATATCGCTTGAGGACCATAAATCGAGTATAGTTACTCTTTATGGTATTGATTTCGGGCACGATAATCTTAAGCCCAAACATCTCTGCAGCGAGTTCGCTGGCAATGGCTGCCGTATGGCGTAAACCCTTCTCGGCTATATGGCGAGCACTCAAGGCTGTATCTTCCGACTCGATGAGTTTCCACGGGTGCTGGTCCAAATAGTCAATGCACTGCAACAAAGCCATTGAGTGAGACTCCACTTCGTGTATATCCTCCAATTCGACATCGGGCAGAACCATCAAATTCTGTTTGATGGGCAGATATACCTCACCTGCGACCTGGAGATTTTCATCCTGCAAGATGCTATAATTGGGGATGATAGAGCCTGCGATAGAGTTTTCGATAGCCATCAGTCCCATATCGGCTTCGCCGCGCTTGACCATTGTGGCTACGGCGCGGAATGTATCACACGGTAGAATCTCTATATTACGACCAAAATATTGGATGGCGGCAATATGGTGAAAGCACCCTTCGTATCCCTGTATTGCAATTTTCTTCATTTGCTAATGATTAAAAAATCCTGACCTCGATAATTCAAGGTCAGGATTAATATTACTATCTATGAACGCATCTTCATTTAGCATACGACATCCTGACCGTTCGCACGGAAATAATAAAATCGCTTATAAAAGAAGAAACCCATAATTAATTACTTACTTGTCTTATAATACATTAACCGCAACAATCTCTGTCGGCTATTATTTTTATGGTACAAATATATCGCAATTAGACGATATATCAAAATCTAAAGCAAAATATTTCGCAAGAAATTTTATGCAAATATTTATTGAATATATTTCACTTTAGAGTATCGGCGCTCAGGTGTTTCGGGTTGCTGGTCCGAATAGCCCATACCTATACATAGCAATAACTCCTGACCTTCGCTCAATGCAAGTGTTTCGAGGAAAGGCTTGCCCTCTTCGGTTGAGAAGAAACTGATGGGACTCATCATAATAACAGACGATACGCCCAACGATTTTGCAGCATTTACCATATTGCCTGCCATCAGTCCGCAGTCAATCTGTGTGCAGGGTCCCGGACGATGTGAGATAAATATTACCGATGTGGCATTACGGAACATATTCTTGAAATTGGGGTCCTTGAACTGCTCGGCCATAGGCGAATCGGCAGGGATGCTATTTTTGTAGGCCTCCGTTGCATCGTTTATCCATTTTTGAGATTCCACGACTCTTACCTCCCAGCGCTGGGCGTTCATACCATTGGGTGCGTGTATGCCGCACTCCAAAATCTTGTCCATAACCTCGTGAGATATGGGCTCATCGTTGTATTGACGTACGCTGCGGCGAGTCATAATGGTTTCGATAACCTCATTGGGGTAGGCACTCTCTTCCGCTGTCGGTTGGTTACAAGCCGTCAGAGTCAGAATACAGAGGATAGTTAAAGCAAAATATTTTTTCATAACAGATTTTTATATTAAGTGACTTTATTCATCAATTTATTTTGTACTAAAGGTCTTTGACATCGACTATCCCATTCATTACGGCGTAGATGGTCTGTCTGCCAATAGCCCGCGACCCGATTTTTTCGCTTATATTGCGGCGGTGGAATATAACCGTCGGTGTCGATATGTTGAGCATATCGGCTATCTCCTTGTTTATATAGCCTTTTACGATAAGAGCCAAGACATCTTTTTCACGTTGCGACAACAACTCTTTCTCTTCCAACGTGGCGTGGTGTTCCATTCCGTGAGCGTGGTGAGCCGCATTCTGCATCACAAGAAATGCCTTGAGCAGTTCGCGTTCGGGGCGGCGGATATCGACACAGCGGAATCCCTCACCCTTCAGGGTGTCATCACCTTCGACCAATACGATGCAACGACGTGATATAGCGTTAAAAAAGCGGATGTTATCCTTTAATATCGAGTCCGATATGAAGAAGTGTATTGTATTGGATGGATTGTCTAAGGTAAATTCTTCGAATGAGTTATACGACAACACCTCCACATCGCGGAATATATTGATAAATGGGGCAATATCCGTCAATATAGTACGCATTGCCAAGCAACATAGCGAGTTGGGATGTATGATAACTATTTTGTGACTATTATTCATATCACAAATATAGGCGTTTTTTCGGAAAAATAAAACTATAATTTATGATAGTTGAAGCGCGTGGCGGATTATATTACCTTTGCCCTCAAAAATTTATAATTGTAAACATATGAAAAAGATTATAAGATTTATGTTGTCTGCGCTCGCTTTATGTGGTGTGAACGAGGTGGTATTGGCTACAGAGCGAATAGATATAGAGCCCGATAGCCTATATAAGACAGAGACGATTGAGGGTGTAAGTGTGGCGGTGCGTATGCCCAAGCAGCACTTCGGTCTTAAGCGCCAGCCTATATCGGCAAGTGTTGTGGGAGAGGCAACGCTTGAACGAGAGCAGATACACTCGGTAAAGGATTTGTCGGCTATAATGCCTAACTTCTATCAACCCGATTATGGCTCAAAGATGACCTCGTCAATCTATGTGCGTGGATTTGGTGCGCGCATCGACCAGCCGGTGATTGGTATGACGGTAGATGGCGTGCCATATCTTAATAAGAATAACTACGATTTCGATATGCTTGATGTGGCTCGCGTGGAGTTGCTGCGTGGTCCGCAGAGTACTCTTTATGGCCGAAACACTATGGGTGGCCAGATGAATGTATATACCCTCTCTCCGATGAATTATAGCGGAATGCGTGGCTCGGTAGAGTATGGCTCGGGTAATACAATCAATGGTAAATTAACATATTATGGTCGTAGTGGCAGTGGTAAGTTTGGTTACTCGGTAGGAGGTTATTACAATCGTACGGATGGATTTTTTGATAATGCGTACGATGGTAGCAATGTCGATTGGGGTCAGAGTAGCGGAGGCCGTCTGCGCCTGGTTTGGGATTTAGGCAGTCAGTGGGAGATTGACAACTCGGCGTCAATAGGTTATACTGACGAAGGAGGCTATGCCTATGCTATGTATGACGAGGCGAGTGGCGCAGTTGCACCGATTAATTATAACTCACCTAGCGGATATATGCGTCTGAGCGTAAACGATGGTCTGGTGTTGTCGCACGCGGGCGAGAAATATAAGTTTACAGCATCAACGACTCTGCAATATATGCACGACCGTATGCGTATGGATAACGACCTTACACCCGCTTCGATATTCACATTGGAGCAAGAGCAGAAGGAGTGGACTGTAACAGAAGATGTTGTTTTCCGTACGAATGATATGTCGCGTCGCTGGCAGTGGCTGACGGGTGCATACGGATTCTATAAGACTATCGATATGCAGGCTCCTGTAAGTATATTGGATGAGGGTATCAACTCGTTGGTGTTGGGTAATATGCCCGATATGTTAAAGCAACTGTTGGAGTTTGATAGAGAGGCTTTGACGGTTGCAAGTAACTTCGATTTGCCGACATACGGTTTGGCGCTCTATCACGAATCGTCGCTTAGAGCAGGTGAGCGCTGGCGATTTACGGCTGGCTTGCGTTTGGATTATGAGGTGGCGAAGATGAAGTATGACAACTTCTCGCAGATAGGTTATAAGATGGGTGCTATGAGTCCTGGTAAGCCGCCGATGATTCCCGATTTCCGTATGGTTGAGGTGCCGTTCAAGGGTGATGAGAAGTTGGACTATCTGGAGTTGCTGCCGAAGGTGGCCGTCAATTTCACTACCGACGCGGGCGATTTGTATGTAACGGCTACACGTGGTTACAAGGCAGGTGGATTCAATACGCAGATTTTCTCTGATATATTGCAGAATAAGGTCAAAACAGCACTTATGAGTGATGCGATGACGGCAATGGGACGTCCTGCAGCACCTTCAGAGCCTTCGCCGTATGATGCAGCGTCAGTAACGACCTATAGGCCCGAATATAGTTGGAATTATGAGGTGGGCGGAAAATTGCGCTTTGCAGATAATCGTATTAACTGGGATTTTGCAGCCTTCTGGATTGAGTGTCGTGACCAGCAATTGACCGTATTCCCCGAGGGTCTGACTACAGGCCGTATGATGTCGAATGCAGGTAAATCGCGTAGTCGAGGTGTCGAGACAACTCTTGAGTGGCAACGTCGTGAGCCTTTGCGCGGATTGTCGGTAGTTGGTAGTTATGGCTATACGAATGCCAAGTTTGTGGAGTTTAATGACGGCAAAAACGATTATGCCGATAATTATCTTCCCTATGCTCCGCAGCATACAGCATCGTTGGGCGTGTCGTACAGATTCTTTGTGAGCAATAACGGTTTCTTGCAGTATCTTGATTTGAATGCATCTTGGCAGGGGGCTGGTAAGATTTATTGGAATGAGGCGAATACATCGGCTCAAAATTTCTACTCGCAACTCAACGCATCGGTTATGTTGCAGTTTAAGAATGTGGCACTCTCGTTGTGGGGACGTAACTTGACCGATACAGATTTCTATACCTTCTATTTCAAGTCTATGAATAACAATTTCTATAATCACGGAAAGCCTTGTCGTATAGGTGCTACGTTGAGTTTTAAGATATTGTAGGGGGTATATAGTAAGAAAACATTATAAGAAAAAGCAGGACCTGTCATAACTTGTTGGATAGGTCCTGCTTTTTTCCTATATTTGTGATGGGAATTGTAAATATATAAAATTAAGAGACATAATCGTATGAAAAGACTTCTTACTACATTGTTGGCCTGTTTTATGGCACTTGCTGTAAACGCCCAGACGGTGACCATCTCGCCTCTGCCTCAGAAAATATCGTGGGGCGAAGAGGCATTTTCCAATAAAACTAAATTCTATGTTGTAGGCTCGGCGGAGGCTGATGGCGATGCAATAAATCTGCTTGCTGAGAGTGTAGAGATATTAGGTGTTAGCAAGAAGATAAATGCCAAAAAGTTTCCTAATGCAAAACCTATCGTTATAGGTGAGGTTGGCGATAAAGCGGTAAAGAAATTTCAGGGCGCAGTACCCGACGTTAAGGAGGGATACTACCTGAAAGTTACCCCCGAAGAGGTGGTAATCGTAGGTCGTGATAATAGCGGTACGTTCTACGGTGTGCAGAGTCTGTTGCAGGTGTTGAGCCAACCTCAGGTGATGCAGTGCGAAGTTGTGGACTATCCGAGTGTGGCCGAGCGTGGTGTGATTGAGGGTTTCTATGGTAATCCGTGGAGCCACAAGGACCGTCTGCGTCAGTTTGAGTTCTATGGCCAATACAAAATGAATACTTATGTGTATGGTCCGAAGGATGACCCATATCATCGTGCGCACTGGCGTGACCCCTATCCCGAAAAGGAGGCTGCGCAACTCAAGGAGTTGGTAGATGTCGCTCACAAGAACAAGGTAAAATTTGTGTGGGCTATTCACCCTGCAGGCGATATCAAGTGGGGTATGGAGGACTATGGGAATGTAGTGAATAAACTCAATGCGATGTATGAGTTGGGTGTTCGTACCTTTGCCGTGTTCTTTGATGATGTGTGGGGCGAGGGTGCGCGTGGCGATAAGCAGGCCGAGTTGATGAATTATCTCACCGATGAGTTTGTCCGCAAGCACGATGATGTAGAGTCGTTGATTATGTGTCCGTCGCAGTATAATAAGGGCTGGAGTAGTGGCGACTATCTGAATACGTTGGGTACGAAGATGTATCCCGAAGTGCGTATTATGTGGACAGGTAATTCGGTTGTGGATATGATTGAGGAGAGTGATATGCAGTGGATTAACGACCAGATTAAGCGCAAGGCATTCATCTGGTTGAACTATCCCGTAAACGATTATTGCCAGAGCCGCCTGCTGATGGGTAAGACCTATGGGAACGGCTTGAACATCAACGATATGGTTAGCGGATTCTGTTCTAATCCTATGGAGTATGCCGAGGCCTCGAAGGTGAGCCTTTACAGCATTGCCGATTATACGTGGAATATGCCATCGTACGATGCCGAGAGTTCGTGGGAGCGAGCATTGGGCGCGTTGATGCCGACTTGTGTTCACGCATTCAAAGTGTTCTGCGAAAATAATGTAGACCTCGGCCCGACGGGTCACGGCTTGCGACGTGAGGGTGAGAGCCCCAAATTTAATACAAACTCGAAGGAGGCATTGTCAAAAAGTTTCGTGCAAATTGTTGAGGCTGCAAACAATCTATTGGCAGATGAGAAAAATCACCCCGAAATGTTGAGCGAAATCAAACCTTGGGTTGAGAGTATGCGTTTGTTGGGAGTACGTGGCTTGCAATATATGAATATGGTTGAAGCAATGGAGCGTAAGGATACGATTGCCTTTGTAGCAACTTATCGTAGGCAATTGAAGTTTGCGCAAGAGCAGAAGGCTATCATCAGCCGTAACTACGAAGGCTCTATTGTTAAGGCTAAACCCGTTGTAAGTGGTGATGTCATTACCCCCTGGCTCGACGAACATCTTGCAGAGTTGATTAAGGCTTATAGAAAAGAGTATACTTATGGTGCGGAGTATTTCCCTGTACAATCTATAGCCGACGGAGAGTATTTCATTAAAGTAAATGGAGAGTATCTGACCAATGCTCAGGCGGGAGCCGATAGGGTAGGTGATTACCCTGTTTTCCAGTCAGAGCGTGATGTGGTGAATCCACAACGTCAGCAGTGGGTTATTGAACATAACAGCAAGACGGGTCGTTACAAGATTTATAACAAGCAGGATGGTCGCTATCTCAACGAGCGAGGCGCTTTCTGGGCAGATAAGGAGCGTAATCCTTTTGATGCCGAGTGGCATACCTATCTGTTGGTAAAGCAAAATGGTAAGTGGAGTATCCAGAATGCAGGTAGAGCAGGTAAGAGTTATTGGAAGAGGGATGGCAAACGCATTAATGGTAATGGCGACGACGAGCCTATCTTTGAGATAGAGCCGGTAAAATAACTGTTTATACAACTTCTACAAATAGAGGGGTTGCTCAACAAATTTGTTGGACAATCCCTCTGTTTGTTATTGATGACGAAGACTATAATGTAGTTATCTTTTAGAAGATAGCCACCTCTGATGACATTGATTTAGGGCGCGCGTGTGGTGCCGAGCCCCACGAGGTGTTGGGCTGTGGACCCATCTCGAAGTGGAGGGTGTTGCTGCCGCTGAACATATCTTCGTGAGAGAACCAATTCTTATCGTACGGCTTGCCGTTCAGCGTCACACTTTGTACGTAGCAGTTCTCGCGAGAAGCGTTGGGGGCAAGGATGGTGAGAGTTCCTTTACGATGTTTGAGATGTACCTCCTTGAACATCGGTGAGCCAATGCAATAGACGCCTTGCCCGTGAGTCATAGGGTAGAATCCCATTGCACTCATTATATACCACGCCGACATCTGACCGCCATCGTCGTTGCCGCACATTCCGTAGGGCTTGGTGCTATATAACGTGTAGAGTACGTCGCTGATACGTTTTTGGCCTTTCCACGGTTGTCCTACGTAATTATATATGTAGAGTGTGTGATGGCCGGGCTCATTGCCGTGTGCATATTGGCCTATGCGACCTGTGATGTCGGGCGCAGGGTTAGGGCCGTGCAGTTCGGAACTTACGGTAAAGAGTGAGTCCAACTTCTCGACAAATTTCTCTTCGCCACCATACAATTTGGCCAATCCTTCGATATCGTGAGGTACAAAGAAACTCCATTGCCACGATGTTCCTTCGCAAAAATCATCATCGGGCTGATAATGATTGGAGTAGAATGGGTCAAAGGGTGTTCGCCACGAGCCGTCAGATAGACGTCCTCGCATAAAGTTCACCCGAGTGTCGAACAGATTCTTGTAACGCGATGCGCGTGCAAGATACTCTTTATAATCATCGTCGTGGCCTAACATTCGGGCCATCTGGGCGATGCACCAATCGGCATAACAATACTCCAATGTCTTCGAAACGGATGTAATCTCCTTGTCGCAGGGAACGTAACCATATTGGTTATAGTAGCGTGCCCCACGAAAATCGCGCAGGAAGTAACCGAATGTATCACGATTGGCCGATGTTTTCATTGCTTCGAACAACGCCTCTGCATCGTAGCCACGTATGCCTTTAGAGTAGGTGTCGGCAATGACAGGCATAGAGTTGTAACCTATCATACACATAGTCTCTACACCCGCAAGCAACCAAATGGGTAGTTGACCACAGTGGCGGTAGTGTTCGAGCAGAGTATTCATCAGGTCGCTCGTCACTTCAGGGTGCAGGATGTTCATTAGCGGAATCTGCGTGCGGAATGTATCCCACGGGCTGAAGACTCCTCCATAGTAGTTGAATCGCCCTTTATAGACCTTGCTATCCGACGAGCGGTAGTGTCCCGTTACATCGGAGTAGAGTTGAGGATAGAGGTGTGCAAAATAGAGGCAGGTGTAGAAGACCTCCTTTTGCGGTGTTGGCGAGTCTGCAACCTCGATTGCCGATAGAGTTTTATTCCATACTTCGTAGGTTGTTTTACGAACTTTGTTAAAGTCCCAGGTGCGTATCTCGGCTTTGAGGTTCTTGCGTGCCCCTTCTGTGCTGACGGGTGATATGCCGACACGCGCAACGATAGGCTTGTTGCCAGCACCAAAACTTAAGACGGCCTTTAGGTCTGTACCTTCTGCCCTTGAGGCATTGTTGGCGAGTTTTCGATTGTTGTAAATCTTAAACTCTGTGATAGGCTCTGAAAACTCAGCATAAAAATATACGTGTTGTTCGGGGGCCCAGCCATTGCTGATACGCGAGCCACGCACTGTGCGGGCATCAATGCGCTCGATGTGTGAAAGGCGCACGGTGTCGAAATCCTCTTCAGGAATTATTGTACAGGCGTGTTCGCTACCGTGCTGGAGGTCGATGAAGACCTGACGATTCTCTGTTGCGGGGTAGTTGTAACGGTGCATACCGCAACGTTGTGTGGCTGTCAGTTCGGCCTCGATATTGGTGTCAAGCATTGTGACACGATAATATCCCGGCTCGACATACTCCTTATCGTGTGAGAATCGGCTGGCTACGCGCTCTGGGCACGTCTCTGCACCTTCCCACGAGGTATTGGCAATCGGACAGAACATTATGTCCTGAAAGTCCGTACCCCCCATACCCGATTTGTGGGTGTGGCTGAAACCATAAATATGGCCGTGCTCGTAGAGGTATCCCGACCCTGAGAAGAATGTGTCGGGACCTAACTCCACCATTCCGAATGGTGCAGCAGCAACTGGAGCAACGTAACCGTTATTGGTCGTTCCCATCATTGGGCGTACTAACTCGACAGGCCGTTGGGCCGAGGCGTATGATATTACAAAGATTAATGCCGCAACGAATAGCGCGACTCTTTTTGAAATGTTCATTGTATGGAGTTTAAGTAGTTGTAAATTGCTTTAATCAGTAAACTCCAAAATATTATGTAGTAGCCGATTCCCGAAAATAAAAAAGAGGAAAAATCAACAGATTTTTCCTCTATGGTAGCGGGGGGAGGACTCGAACCTCCGACCTCCGGGTTATGAGCCCGACGAGCTGCCAACTGCTCTACCCCGCGATGTATCGTTATATGGGCCGTAGCCCGATATTGCCGTTTGCGTGGTGCAAAGATAGTGAAAAAATCGACGACTGCAAAAATATTTTAGACTTTTTTGTCGTTTCTTTGGTTAGTGTTTTGTGTTACAATGCTTTATGTCTTATTTTATATTTGCTGCTACAATCTCCGAGAGGTCCTTTACTTTGTGTGTGGCACCTCGCGTAATAGCCTTCTTGCATAGCGGGCAGGCTGTCACAATGGTGTCGGCACCTGCGTTATCCAGGTCTTCGGCTACATTGCGGGCTATGGTTAATTGTTGCGAATCGTTGATGGCGGTATTGGCAAGTGATGAGCCGCAGCACAAAGCATTCTTGCGAGAATGTGATGGCTCAAGTAACTTTCCAATGGCTTCAATCACAGCGCGTGGCTCATCATATATTCCGCTACCTCGTCCCAATTCGCAGGGGTCGTGATAGGTGAAAGTCTGTTCTGTTGAGTAATTAACGCGCAGTCGTCCTTGCTCCAATAATCGAAGTATGTATTCCGAATGGTGCAATACCTCGACACCCTCTAAACGATACTCCTCCTTAAAGATACGCAGACATATAGGGCACGATGTAACCAAAGTGGTAATATTGTGCTTGTTGAATAGTGATTTATTGTAGTCAATCATCTTTTGAGCCGAATCGCTCTCGCCTGATAGTTTTAACGGGCGGCCACA
Source organism: Alistipes sp. (assembly GCA_017399485.1). Classification (GTDB taxonomy): domain Bacteria; phylum Bacteroidota; class Bacteroidia; order Bacteroidales; family Rikenellaceae; genus Alistipes. The sequence goes on along the minus strand of JAFQCA010000048.1, from coordinate 96,629 downwards.
ACATACACCGCCGCTCTTATCTGCCCACCATACATCTTCGCGTGCAGCGTCGAATATACGTTGCATTGCTGATAGGGTGTTGGGCGTGAGCAACGTCATACATCCTGCGAAATAACCTACACGTCCGTTGCCCGTTGAGCGGTCAAGATTCTTCAGATATTTATATCTGTTCTCGTTGGGGATGTTGCGCATCGAAGTACGAGAATTCAAGCGCAACGTATTGAGGTTGATACCTATGGGGCATATCTGTTCGCAACGGCCACACATAAGGCAGTTGTTGGCAATCTTCTGTTGGAGTCTGTTTTTACGGCGGTCTCGAAGGAAATAAACCGATTGAACGTCGTTAATACCTAATTGTAATTGTAGTTGGCAGGGGTCTATGCATATACCGCAACGTGAGCAAGCCTCGACTTCAAAGTTATCGTATGATTTCTCTTTGGCTTCGGGGCGCAGTTTGAAGTGGCGCAAGAAGATAAGCGGTATCTCGGTAAATATATGCATATAACGCGAGAAAGGCATCGCTACAAAGAAGATACCCAGCGCAAACGAGTAGAACCACCATATAGGCTCATAGAATATTTGCAGTATGTCGGTGCTTATTCCAGCAGCGAGTAGCGAGCCGAATCCGCCTGTTAGAAAACTGCCACCACCATATATGGCACTTGTGAGGCTCTCGGCCAATAATCTTACGGGGAATACAAACCATAGAGCCGAGAGGGCAATATGGTCGAATGTCAAGAGTTGGGTGGTTTTTTTCATACCCATAGCGCGTGAGCGCATACGCTTCAGCCACGCAAGAGATACACCCGAAAGCACAAACAACAACAGGAAGTCCATAACAAAATCGAACATCGGCTTGTGCCCCTCAATGTTATTTAAGACTGCAAAGTATTTGAAAAAGACGTGTCCCTGCAGAGGAATCATCTTAAATCCCAAATAGGCTATTGTCTCAATCCATCCGACGCTGATAAGCAGAAACCATCCAAAGGCTAAACTCATATGCATATAGCCTAATATCGGGTTTACCTTGAATATGCGATAGTGCAAGAGCGACTCTCTGACGACTTCCCACGTTGCGGTGAATATTCGTGGAGAGAAAATACCCTTTATAATTAATATTTTATCGCTTTTAGGCAGGTCTCTCAGCCAGATAAAATACTTTATGGCGATAGCGGCAAACATAATTATCGTGCCGACTATAAACGGAATACAGAAATCTGCAAAAAAAGTCATATTAGAAGTCTCCAAGTTTACGTTTGATTAACATAACCACTCCGCGAGTGTTGATTCCTCGAGGGCAGACCAAACGGCATTTACCGCATAACATACATTTATTCATCTCCTCGTAGGCTCCTTGATACTCTCCTCGGCGTACCAATGTGTGTACTTTGCGGAAGTTGAATTCGGTTAGATTACTCGCCGTACAAGAGGCAGTACACGAACCGCAGCCTATGCAGGCCTGCAATTCGGGCATCTCGCTTATCACCTCTTTGCTCTTATTCAGATTGTTGCGATTGAGGTCTATTGTGCGTGGTTTATTTAAGGCAAATCCGAAATTTATCATATCCTTATGGTCGTAAAAGCCGTTATGTTAGGTTTTCTTATCGTTATTGTTTGTTGAGCCACGCCGTGACACTTAAGGCCGCTGTTGCGCCATCGTTCAGAGCCTCGGCGACATTTTTTGGTGCGGTAATGGCTCCTGCATAGAAGATACCCTCGACATTGCTCTCGGTATTGTGAAGGAATGAATCTTTGGGTTGCATAAAACCACTATCCTGACGGCGCAGTCCACCCTCCTCCTGAAGGTTTACGTTGAGGTCATTAGACCTCATACCTATTAGCAGGACCAACATATCAACACCAATCTTCAGAGGGCGTCCTGTGAGCGTATCCTCGGCCTTGATTTGCAGGCGATTGTCGATATTGGGGCTGACCTCCGAGATGCGGCCTCTGACAAAATGTACGTTGTATTGCTGCTGAGCCTCGCGGTACATCTCCTCATAGCCGGGGCCGAACATTCGAATATCCATATAGAAGTTGAATACATCGGCTGCGGGATAGAGTTGCTTAAGTTCGATGGCCTGCTTAACACCCGTCACACAGCACACCTTCGAGCAGTGGCGCTGGCAAACCTTCTCGTCACGCGAGCCTACGCAGTGCAGTATGGCGATACGGCGCGGAGTGCTACCATCCTTCATTCTTACGTCACCTTTGTTGAACATCTCCTCCAAATCGGCAGATGTAATTACATTATCGTAAATACCATAGCCATACTCCTCTTTAATGCGGGCGTCGAAGAGAGTATAACCCGTCGCGATAACTACAGCATCGCACGAAAACTCCTCGCCCGATGATAGCGTCACCTTATGTGGGGTTATTTTTGTGGCTTGGCAACCTGTCTTAATGGTTATGTTTGAGGTTATAGCCATCTTGTGTCTTAGTCCGCTCAAGACCTCGTCGGCGGGAGTGAATGTGGGGAATAGTTTGTGCCAACCACGCACCTTGCCTCCAATATCCGAATCCTTCTCTATCAACGTAACATTTATATCTTGCGTAGCCAATTCGGCTGCACACTGCATACCTGCTACACCGCCGCCTATGACTATAACGTGTCTCTTCATAATGCTTATATTTTATCGCTGGCTTTGGGCCATACGTAGATGTTTATTGTTTAATGTTGTATCGTGATTCGTTTGTGGTATAACTATTTACAACGGCTTTTTCAGGACGACCCAGATATTTGCCGTTGCGCCCCAGATATTTGGCAGAAGGGTCGTACTCTACACCCATCTTATCCAATAGAGGCTCTACATTGACTTGGTGCATCTGCATACCCAATTCCCACGGGTCGTAACCCAATACCAAACCAGCCATCTCTTCGTAGGTGAGCACGGGGATACCTTGGCCATTCTGTCCGTATGTTGTGCCATCCATCTCGGCTATGGTGTATTGCCATTTATCCAAGAACATCGAACAACCAGGACAATTACATACAATGAAGTCGGGTTTGTAGGGGGCCATACTCTCCAATTTTTTGTGAGAGTTAGAGACCGAGTAACCTCTGTTTGCTTGTACCAGATAGTTGCGGAATCCGAAACCGCAGCAGTGACGACGTTCGGGGTAATCGACCAATTCTCCACCCCACGACTCAACCATACCCGCAAGAACGTATGGGAATTCAGAGCCTCCGATACCCGATTTTGGGAAAATCTTGGCATAGTGGCAACCGATATGCTCCACGACCTTCAAAGGCTCGCCTGTATATATATTCACCAGTTTTCGTTTGGCCCGTTGTGCAATAGCCTCTCGATGGTGGAATATAACGTCGGATGTGTGCGCCAGATTCTTCGGCTTCTTGAACTCTCGACCTGTCGCTTTATACAGATTCTCGCGTGTCTGCTCCTCAGTTTCGGGAAACTCCTCCCACGTGGCAAGCAACTCGGTATATATACCGAACGATGTGATGCACGATGAGGTGAAATTCTCATATCCGGCCTCGCTCATCAAGGCAAACTGACGAGCCACGACAGCCATAATAGTCTCCAGTGGCACCACATCAGAGTGGTAGCCGATACCTGTGCAGGATGTATGCAATGGGTCATCGAAAATATCACGTCCGAGGTCCTTGCCCAATATGTCGAGAAAAACCTTCTCACTGCCGGGAAAGAAGTTTTGGCGTATGCACGAGCGAGCATAATAGTAATGGTCGTCGGCAATATCTTTTTGGTAGTCGGTCCAACTTGCGCGTTTCATAGACTAATAGTGTTCGTTAGAATTGTGGGTGTAAATCTCCATAAAGTACTCTTCGTCGGCGCCATCAAATCCCATTTCGCGGGCTTTGCGGTCAGAGTGTTCCTCTATGGCGTTAAACATTTCGGTACCTCCTGTAATATCGAAAATCTTGTGTATCTCGTCAAGCGTTTCGTCGCTCACTTTTCGAAGTGCTCCGGCACCCTCTTTGCCATAAACGGGAGTGAAACGGCCATAGATTTGTTCATCGTTGTCGATAATCCACTTCCACACGGTACCTTGCTCGGGGTGTAGTTCGGGACGAATGTTGCGGGGAGTAAGGCAGTAACCCGTACGCAGAATGTTGTCGCCAATAGCACGCTTTAGAGCCAATTGCTGGCGACCTTTCTCGCTCTCAACAAAGAAGCCGAGTTTTTGCGATAGGGTACGCAGAGCCTGAATAACATAACCCGGAGTATTGCCACGCGGGCAGCGTGGGCGACACGACATACATTCTCCGCAGTACCATATTGTATCACTCTTGAGTAGAGCCTCAATAGCGTCGTCATCGCGTGTCTGCACGATGCTGACTATTTGACGAGGGTCGTAATTGTAAAATGCTGCCGCAGGACAAACCGCTGTACATACGCCACAATTCATACAGGCCGTAAGGCCCTCTTTGAGGCGTACGTCTTCAAGCAGCATATCGAAATATTTAGCCATAAAAAAAGTAACTTTGCTTACAAAGGCAAAGTTACTATAAGTAAATTGATTGTGAGGTAGTATAAATACCTATTTTCTGATATACTCCTCAAATGCGAATGGATGTGGATATTTCTCTCCACACTCGTAATTTTCTCGTGATATGAGTTGCCACTTTGAGGCATCCCATTCGGGGAACGAGGTGTCGCCTTCGTAAGAATGTCCTACGCGAGTTAGGTAGAACTTGTCGGCTATCTCTAATGCTAAAGCATATATCTGCGCACCGCCTATAATGAAAATCTCCTCCTCTTTGGGAAATAGAGCGATGGCTGCTTCGAGTGAATCAACTACCGTGCAACCCTCAATTTGGGTTGTTGTGCGGCTGATGACTACATTTTGGCGGTTAGGCAATGGTCGTCCTAACGACTCAAAGGTTTTGCGGCCCATAATGACGGGGTGGCCCGATGTGATACGCTTGAAATTACGCAAATCTTCCGAGATGTGCCACAAAAGAGAGTTCTTATCGCCTATGACGCCATTTTCGGCTACGGCTACGATAATGCTAATCATAATAGGCTATCTTTTAGAACGACATTGGTGCTTTAATTGCAGGATATGGATTGTAGTCCTCTAATGTGAAATCCTCATATCGGAAGTCGAAGACCGACTTTACATCAGGATTCAGCAACATACGTGGTAACGGACGTGGCTCTCGTGAAAGTTGCTCTGCTACCTGCTCCATATGGTTAAGGTAGAGGTGTGTATCGCCCAATGTGTGGACAAACTCGCCTGCCTGAAGTCCACACTCCTGTGCTATCATCATCGTGAGTAATGCGTATGAGGCAATGTTGAATGGTACACCCAGGAATGTGTCGGCACTACGCTGATATAGTTGGCACGACAGACGGCCTTCGGCAACGTAGAATTGGAACAAGACGTGGCACGGTGGCAGGGCCATATCCTCCACCTCGGCAACATTCCACGCCGAAACAATCATACGTCGAGAATTGGGGTTGGTCTTGATGGTGTCAATCACCTGACGTATCTGGTCGATACTGCTACCATCGGGTTTAGGCCAACTGCGCCATTGATAACCATATACGTGATTTAGATCTCCGTAGGCATAACCTTTGATAGGTGATGGCGCAGAGGTGCTTGATGTTGCCAGAAACTCCTCCATCGCGATGGGCTCGATGTTGTTTGCCACGCACAACTCCTTGTAATAACGATAAGCATCGTTATCCCAAATATGAACGCCATTATCTACAAGATACTTTATGTTGGTATCTCCCGCCAAAAACCATAGAAGTTCGTGAATAATACCCTTCAAGAAGACCTTTTTAGTGGTGAGCAACGGGAATCCGTTAGCCAAATCAAATCGCATCTGATGACCGAATACACTACGAGTACCCGTTCCTGTGCGGTCTCCTTTAACGATACCTTCGCTTGTGATGCGGCGAAGCAGGTCGTGATATTGTTTCATTATTGGAAAGTTTTAAGTTCAATATTGCCCTCGTTGTCGCTTACGGCGTATGAGCCTGATGACTCATCCCAAGTCCCTAAAAACACAACTTCCAATCCTTGTTCTTTGTGCTTGTGAGGGAAGTGCATATGGCCGAATAGGATGCTATCAACAAAAGGGTTGTCTTGCTTGTATGTGTGGGCATAGTCAATCAAAAAATCGAGTGACGATGCTGTAATCTGCTCTTGAGAGTGAGATTTGCGGGATTTGCCACTCCACCACTGCCCGAATGACATAGCGATGTCGGGGTGTATCAACCACGCGAACAATTTACGCATTATACGAGAGCGGAACGTACTATTCATCAGTCGCAACAACGGTTTGTCGCCAATGTTGAGGTTGTCGCCGTGTGCAATATGTATGGTACGATTGCCGAGTGTTATGTTACGCGATGTGTGTACTACCTCTACGCCACATTCACGTTGTAGATAGTCGCGGCTCCACATATCGTGGTTGCCCGTTATAAAGACTACAGGGATGCCTCGGTCTGTGAGTTCGGCCAACTTGCCGAAGGTGCGAACAAAACCCTTGGGTATGACCTTGTTATACTCAAACCAAAAGTCGAAGATGTCACCCACAAGGAAAATAGCCTCAGCGTCGGCTGATATCGTATCTAACCAACGGACAAAACATTGCTCGGTGCGACGAGATGATAGTTCGTCACCGGCTCCAAGATGAACGTCCGAGGCGAAATAATACATTGCTACTATTTATATAAGTTTCTTGATTTCGGCTTCCAACTCCTCATCAACCAAATCCTTGCCGACGATATTGCCTTTGCGGTCAATGAGGTAACAAGTAGGCAACTTTTGAACATTGTAAATACCTACCGATGGTGATGAGTCGCCAAGCAGGTCGCTAACCGATATCCACGGCAACTGTTGCTCCTGTATGGCTGTAACCCACGCCGACTTAGAGGTATCGACTGCAACCTGGAAAATCTCAAATCCCTGCTCGTGATACTTCTCATATACACTCTTCAAATCAGCGTTCAAGGCGTTGCTGTTACCCAACGCGGCAGACCAGAAGTGAAGCAATATTACTTTGCCGCTCAATGCCGAGAGTCGTTGTTTTTTGCCAAACATATCAGGCATCTCGATGTCGGGGAAATCGCTCTCGGTAACTTGTGAAAGCAGGTTAATTTGTGCATCCATACGTGCAATCTGGCTACGCAGAATTGCCAAATATGGAGTGTCGGGATAACTCTGCTCCAAAGCCTCTACTACGGTGCGGTAGTATACAATATCGCTATTGCCATTGAAGAGATTGCTCTCATTCGGCAGTCGTTGGTGTAACGCATATACAGCAGCGATGTTAGCCTTATTTTCGATGATGAAACCCAATTGGAATCGTTGTGTTTCGTGTTTTAGGCGTGTGTATTCCTGAGCCATCTTCTTACGCTCGTCGTCGCTCATCTCCGATGCCGAAATCTTTGAAATAATCTCATTCATAGCCATAGCACCCTCGATATATCGACGAGTGAACTGTTGCAATAGTTCCGACTCGGTAGAGCCCTCTACTTCATAGTTACGCAAGAGATTGCCAGCCGACGAAACAGATATATTGTCGCCTCCCGACAGCAACAATGGCAGACGCTCATTGTTGTAGCAGATGTAATAGAGAGATGGAGTCTGTGCTACGTTGTTAATCTGTAACTTAAACTCACCCTCCTCGTTAAGTGCAACAGAGTCTATGATGGCTTGCTCCAGCGGAGTAGATTGCTCTAAATAGACCATATCGGCATCCAGGCCGACAAAACGGCCCGCGATGTTTACTTTGGATGATTGACACGAACTAAATGCCATAACAGCGGTTACGGCTATCAAAAGTATTCTATTCATTCTCGACAGTTGTTTCATACAGAATACAAATATAACATTTTTTCAAAAATAACGCAAATTACTTGTGTGAATTGTATATTGATAAGCAGTTGCGGCTATTTTTTTTGCTGACGTTGGTTTGGCTTGTTACGCTGTGCGGAGTGCTGGTTCTTTTGCTGATTCTTCTGGCCAGCCTTCTGTGCGGTGCGTTGTTGGGGTTTTGCGGCACGTTGCGAAAGGTGTTGTTTATAATCACTTCGGAGATTATTCAAAGCAATTTCATCCAATTCGATAGTACCTTCAGACATCTGCTTTATATCTTTTATGATAATTTCGTTGTTGGGATGCTCCTGATTGTATTCGAAACTTTTGGCACGCATATAACGGGCCAACTCCTCGACAGCGACATTTACGGCTTCGTGGTTTGTCTCCTCGCCCAATGCACGCAACATACGTCCAACGTATTTGCCATAGTGCTTATATCGAATAGGCCCTTGCGAATAGTTCATCTTGCGGGGTGCAATCGTCAACTCCTCTCTGGTGGGACGTGGATATGGAGAATCTACATCTAATTGAAAATCAGACATAATGAATAGATGGTCCCATAGTTTGTGAGTAAAATCAGCCGTATCGCGCAGTAGGGGCTGAAGATTGCCCATAACGGCTATGACGGCTTGTGCCTGACGATTGCGTTGTTCTCTATCCTCGATTGTCATCAAATGGTCAACCATTTTGTGTATATGGCGGCCATACTCAGGAAGATAGAGTTTGTGGCGAGTGTAATTGTAATTTTTTTTCATAGACAACTGCTTGCTTTCATCTTTTTTATCATCTGCACATCGCAAATGAATACTCCAACACGTTTTTTATCGAGACTTTTTGGTCGTGAATTATATGACGTTTAAGGATTATAAAAGTGCTACTCCCCATTCGGCGGCCACGGCCTGCGTAGATTGGAATCCCCGAATAAAGAGGCTATCTTTGGTTCTGCAAAGTAAGTGTAAAAATCTCAAAAATCAAAATATGGCAAAGGTTTTAATATTAGAACAATCAAAAAGTATGCGAAACACGTTGCGTGAGAGATTGGAATTCGAAGGATTTGCTACTACTGTGGCGCGACGCGATGAGGTGAGTGAGAGTGTATGTGCGCGTCGTGGGTATGATGTCATACTCTCGGATGGTAGTAGTGGCGACGAGGCTACTCTTGGCGTACCATTTATTATAGTGACATCCTCGGGCTCGATTGATGGAGCGGTAATGGCGGTCAGAAACGGGGCTGAGGATTATATTACGGCTCCTGTCGATATGAATCGTCTGCTATGCTCTATGAAGCGTATTGTTGAGCGTGAGGAGGATGATGCCGCAGTACCTGTTATTGCGCCTTCGAAGACAAAACGTCGTGGAGGGAGTATGACCGAGCAGATAATAGGGTCGTCGGTGGCGATTCAGCGTGTTCGACAATTAATCGATAGGGTAGCCCCGTCGGATGCCCGAGTCTTGATTATGGGCGAGAACGGAACGGGCAAGGAGTTGGTTGCCCGCTGGCTGCACGATAAGAGTGCGCGTGCTGCAGGCCCATTTGTCGAGGTGAATTGTGCCGCTATTCCGTCGGAGTTAATCGAGAGTGAACTCTTTGGGCACGAGCGAGGGGCTTTTACTTCGGCTATTAAACAACGCAAGGGTAAATTTGAGCAGGCTAACGGCGGAACTCTCTTTATGGATGAGATAGGCGATATGTCGCTTTCGGCGCAGGCCAAAGTGCTGAGAGCGTTGCAGGAGAATAAGATTAGTCGCGTTGGTAGCGATAAGGATGTCGTAGTTGATGTCAGGGTTGTGGCTGCAACCAACAAAGATATCAGAGCCGAGATAGCGAAGGGTAATTTCCGAGAGGATTTATACCATCGCTTGAGTGTTATAGTGATTAAAGTGCCGCCTTTGCGCGAGCGGGCAGGCGATATTGCCGAGTTGGTACACTATTTTATTGAAAAAATAGCCGCTGAACATAATATGCAACCCAAAAAGGTAGATGTAGAGGCTATGGCGGCTCTAAAGGCTATGCCGTGGACGGGTAATATCCGCGAATTAAGAAATGTCGTAGAGCGTCTTATGATTTTGAGTGCCGAGCGAATAACTCTACAAGATGTTGAGCAGTATTGCTAAATGAGAATTAGGCGCGATGCGGAGTGTGTCGCGCCTAAAGATTTTCTAATATATGTAGTAACTCGGTGGCGTCATCGGCAATGTAATCGGCTCCGTTCTCCTCCAATTCCGAGCGAGAGCGGAATCCCCAACTAACTCCTACCGATGTAATGCCTGCATTGTGTGCGGTCTGTATATCTACCCCCGAATCGCCAATCATAACACAACCTTGGCGCTCAACGCCCGCCTTGTCGAGAATCATATCCACAAGAGCCGTGTCGGGCTTTAATGGTACTCCTTCGCGGTTGCCGCAAATCTCAACCCAGTCGATTTCGGGGAAGAATTTTTTTATCAATTTTTCTGTTCCTGCTTGAAACTTGTTGGATGCTACGGCCAACTTAGCCCCTCGTCTCTGGAGGGTATAAACCAAATCGACCATCCCGTCGTAAGGTACGGTGTGAGCGTCAATGTGGTCAATATAGTAATCCACAAAATCCTTACGGGCAGCCTTGATATAATCCTCCGTGCGTAACTCTTCCGGCAGGGCTCGCTCAACAAGGCGCATAATGCCGTTACCGACAAACGAACAATACTCTTCATATGTGTGTGTCTTAAGACCACGCAACGAAAGCATATAATCGCATCCTACGGCCAAATCTCCTATCGTATTGAGCAGTGTGCCGTCAAGGTCAAAAATAAAAAGTCTGTTACGCATTGCTCTCTCGCTTTTTGATATTGTAACCTATGGCCGCCACCAGAATAGAGACTAAGGGACTGACTAAGTTGAAGATGCAGTAGGGGAGATATGTAAGGGTTGCTACACCCAAAACCGTAGATTGCGCCATACCGCACGAATTCCAGGGGATAAGTACCGATGTGACGGTTGCGGCATCCTCGACGCTACGGCTCAGAAGTCTACGCTCAAGCCCTCTGTCGTCATATAGTTGTCTGAAGAGGTTGCTTGTCAGGATGATGGATATATATTGGTCTCCTGTGGTAAGGTTAAAGAAGATTCCTGAACATACCGTCGAACTTACGACACTCACTGTGCGGTGTGCAATGCGCAAAAATATCTGCGAGATGGCAGAGAGCATACCACTACCATACATCACACCTCCGAAACACATTGCGCAGATGATTAACCAAATGGTATCCATCATACCGCCCATACCGCTTGTGGCAACCAAATCGTTGAGTTGGGCATTCCCTGTTTCGATGGCCGTCTCGCTTGTCGCACATTGTATAATGGCGTATATCGATGATAGGCTTGATGACTCTGGTGCTATCTCCTGGATAATTTGAGGCTGAAACAGCAACATCGCTATGGCGGCCATAAGAGCCGAAGCGAAAAGTGTAATTATTGCAGGCAACCGTTTGGCGATGAGTAGACCTGTAAAAACAGGTACAAGTAAAAGCCACGGTGAAAGGTTGAATGTGGCTTGCAGGGCCTGTTCGATAGCCAAAATATCGACTGTAGCCTCAGGTGTGGCCGTAAAACTCACTATGCTGAATACAACGACGGCTATAAAGAGCGATATTGAGGTGGTTGAAAGCATATATTTTATATGCGAAAAAATTGGGACCTCCGAAGTTGAAGAAGCCAACACTGTGGTATCGCTCATTACCGATATCTTGTCGCCAAAGTATGCACCCGAAATAATTGCTCCCGCTATCCATCCTTCGCTGAACCCCATTGCATCCCCTATGCCCATCAATGCTACGCCTATGGTGGCTATTGTGGTCCACGATGAACCTGTCAGCAATGATACTATAGCGCATATAATACACGATGCGGGCAGGAATATTGAGGGGCTCAGAATCTTCAATCCATAATATATCAGCGTAGGAATTACACCGCTGGCCATCCAGGTACCTGCTATGGCTCCGATGAGTAGAAGTATGATTATGGCAGGCGTAGCACTGCGCATATTTGCGACAAAAGCATCTTCTAACTGCTGCCACGAACATTTGTAACCCACTATGGCTATAGTGGCACATACGGCAGATGCGGTGAGTAGTGAGAGTTGGCTGCCTCCCGCTATGGCATCGCCGCCAAAGAGTTTGATTGTCAGGGCCAGCATCGTGATAAGCACCAATAGCGGTATTGCCGATACTGCAATCGACGGGTGTTTTATAGTTGTTTTGTTCTCCATCTTTAGTGTTATATGGCCACAAAGATAGGTAAAACCTTACAATAGTCCGACATAAAAATGCTTTCTACTCACGAGAAGATTGTATTTTTGGCCGATTTTTGTATATTTGCAATAAGGAAATGCGTTTTTTGTGTAACGATTTGGTTTTATGATAAGACTTTCGATTGTAATAGCAACCTATAATCGTGCAACTTTATTGCTCGATGCCTTGAAATCGGTTATCCGTCAGAGCGCTCCTGCCCAAGAGTGGGAGTGTGTGGTGGTAAATAATAATTCGTCGGACAACACTTCAGAGTGTTTCGCTGAATTTGCCAGCGGGCATCCCGAATATAATCTAAGAATAGTCGATGAGCCCAATCAGGGCCTTTCGTATGCTCGTAATCGCGGTATAAGGGAGAGTGTAGGCGAATATATCGCTATCATTGACGATGATGAGCATATAGCTGAGGATTTTGTTGCTGCATATATAAGACTATTTGATGACGTACCCGAAGCCGTAGCGGCAGGTGGCCCGATTGTGGCTCGGTATCCGACAGGCCGTCCACGATGGATGTCGTGTTATACCGAGCGCCCGATAGCCAATACGATGTATTTTGGCGAGGAGGTTCGTGAATTCCCTAAGGGCCGTGTTCCGGGAGGTGGTAATATGGCTTTGCGTAGGAGCGCTATACGTCGTTACGGAGTGTTTGATACCTCGCTTGGATATAGCGGAGAGTCGCTTATCGGTGGTGAGGAGTGTGATTTGTTTGAGCGTTTGCAGATAGCCGATGCAAAGTATTATTATGTGCCGACGGCTGTTATGTATCATATCATTCCGCGGGAGAAACTCACGAAGGAGTATTTTGCCAGATTGAGTTACAATGTGGGCGTGAGCCAGTTGCGTCGGGCCCGTCTCTATCGCCGAGTGTGGCGAGTGCGTTTTGTGGAGTTAAGCAAGTGGGTAGCGACGTTGCTTATTGCCCTATGGTATACCATCACCCTGCAATGGCGTAAGGGCTACTATTTGATTCTTATGCGCCTAAACATCTCACGCGGCTTGTGGAGCAGGAATAAATAGGGATTTTGGTGGCGATAAATCTCATACAATGCCTTTTTTACGTATCATAGAGTAAAATATACCGTATGGTTTGGTCTTCTATAATGTGAAATGTACATTTGTGGAAGACCAAATTTTTATTTAGTATGAGACATAAACTTCTCTTGTTTGTCGTTGCGTGGATTGTTTCGTCATGCTCGCCACTCTTATATTCAAGTTATTTGCCTATAGGTGATAAGGTGCAGTTGGCGGGTAAATCTCTTACTCCTACAGAGGACCGAGCGACGGGCTTGTATGGTTATCTGAATGATTTTGGTATATGGGCGATTCCTCCGCAGTTCAAATATGCAGGTAGTTTTACCGATGGAATGGCACGAGTGAGACAAGGTAGTTATTATGGTGTAATCAATCCGTTGGGACAATGGATTGTGCAGCCTGTGTTCTCCTCTTCGCTGGATTGTGACGGTGCTATTCGTTCAATACGCAAAGGTCGAATGGTGGGGCTTGAGATGTGGATAGCCGAAGACCCTGCAACGGAGCGATATGGTTATTTGAACCATCTTGGCAAGTGGCAAATTGAGCCTCAATACGAGAACGGATATAATTTCGATGATGATGGGTTTGCTATAGTGAAGGTCGTAGGCGGAGGTTGGGGCGTTATTGACCGCTCGAATAAGTGGGTGATTCAACCCAATTTCGAAAGTTCTATGGATGCAAGGTCATCTTTGTCGCGCTTGAAACGATAGATATCCATAATGTATAAAGATATGAGGCTACTGATTTTAAGTCTGTAGCCTCATATCTTTTGTGTAGTTTGGTTACTCTGTTACAGTCGATGCCTCCTCAACCTTTGTCTCTACCTCAGGAGTCGCTTGAGGTACATCCTGTTGTGCTACGACCTGCTGTGCAGCTTCTTCCTTTTTCTTCTTGTTACGGAGGAATAACTGTACAATCCATTTGATGATGTAAATAGCGACAACAAAAACGATTGTCAGTATCAACACGACAACACCTACTGCTTTGGCTGCATCAGCACCCAAACCGAAACCTGAAAGACAAAAACGGGCATAACTGCCAATGAAACTGCTTTTTCCTGAACTCATAACGAAATGGTTTTTAATTAATACTTATGGTTATTATTTTTTTTCGGTGAATATTCGTCTGTTAATACTCCTCGTAGACACGACCATTCCTGACGTAACGACGACGCGGAGTAATGCACGCTAATATGAATAGCGTACCAATTACAACGAGCATTTGGAAGATAATCTTGAAAATTAGCACGATGAGCCCTATGCCCGATACGATGCAGCCCAGACAATAGACTATGGTAAATATCGTAACCCACATACCGTTGATTGCTCCCCACGCTTTGATGTTGCGCTTCAGCGTGATGAACACACCTACACCCAACGAGCCGAGGAATGCCACGATAGCAGCGATGTCCATCCAGATACCTTGAAGGTCCAGTCCTGCCATTGTGAATACTACAACCAAAAATATGGGTACACATATAGCCAGACTGATAAATGCGGGCTTGACACTAATCTTTCTTGGTATGTTTGCATCGGACTTCGAATCGTTGAAGGCAAGTCCTATCTCGTAGACCTTGATGCTGTAGAGTTGTGCGACCATCACTATCATAAACGGAATTACACGGAAGAGCGAGCCAAAGAAACCGTAGCGGTCATACTCGCACCACCAGAACATATCCATTCCGAATTTCAGATAACCGACAACCTCGATAAGTGAGATGCATAGAATGGCTGTTGGAATAGCAAGAAGGAATATAGGTCGCAGTGCACCGATATTAAATTTAAGATAGAAGAGTGCAATGAGGGCCGCAATAGCCATTGTTATTATAATTGCGGTAATGGCTGAACTTGAACCATAGAACTTACCAAGCGTAGAACCTCGTGCCTGAATCTTCTCGCTGAGAGGATTTTCCACATCCTCGGGGTTGTTGCTGCTGAATATTAGTTCTTGTCGATTGGCTGCAAAATATTTGCCTTCGTGCTCGAAGATGTAGTAATATCCATTATCGCTCTCGCCTATTTTTTGGATGCTTGTACCCTCGGCGAAGTTTAATCCTTCCTCTTCATTGTAATTAACGCTAAAACCTTCAGCCGATTTGCTGACTGCATAACACTGTAACTCGTCAGCACCCCAGGGGTTGATGATAAACTCTTGTGCCGATGTAATGACATAGGTAAAGAGTAGAGCGAGTAGTAAGAATAGTCGTTTCATAACGTATTTAAGTTTGTTGTTAGTTCTGTTCGGGTATTACAAAGTTAGAATATAACCCTTCGCAGAGCCTATCAACAAAACAAAAACGACGTTTCAAACGGTAAATAGTGCAGTGTTTACTCTGTTTTTTGTGTGATTTGTTGGCGATATTCGGCAAAAGTACAACCTTTGGCGCGCATAAAGACTCGACGGAATGTCGAAAGTGAATTAAAACCACACGACTCGGCAATCTCTGCAATAGTGATATTTGAGTCGGGATTATCCAAATGTTTTAATGCCGCCTCCAAGCGGTAATGGTTGATGTAGTCGTAGAAAGTGGTGTTGAGAGTCTTGTTCAAACAATTCGATAGATAGGTTCTGTTGGTCCCTATGTGTGACGCCAAATCAGAGAGTGTCAAATGTGGGTTTAACCAAATCTGGTCTTTTGTCATAGCCTCTTTTAATTTGGCAATAGGAAAGGCTTCAGAAACATTTTCAGCAGCTATTTGAGTGGTGTCAAATCGGACAGTCTGCTGTCGGTCGGCAAAAAATAGTATGAGTGCCCACATCGTCATCAACACCAACTGATAGATGCTATCGACTATCCAAGAGGAGTGGTAGCAGGAGTATATCCATACAACCAGACATATTGTAAGCATCACAGCAACACCTTTTAGCCAACTGATGTTGATATGTTCTGTGTTAGAATAGTTGTCGACCAGATAGCGATTATAGCGTCGAATGGCGTAGGGTAACTGAATCAAAAAACATACAGAGAAAATCCCGACGAAGATAAAAAAGAGATTGTAAACCCATACTTGTGCTGTGATGGTATAGGCTATGATGCCTAATACGAATGGAGATATAATCCAAAGCGTACGTCGCAGAGTACACCACCCCGAATAGAGCAACTCGATAATAAAGAAACAACCTGCAGGTACTGCCGTAATATCGAATAATATTAGTAGGTTTGATAAATAGGTCTCGCGAATGATGTTAGTGGGGTATAGTAGCAAGTCCTTAAACTCCAGAACACTCCAATATAGTAGTATATAACCACATATTTTGTTCAATCGTTCACCTTTTTTATTACGGAAACGCCGTAGTCCTTCCAACAGAAAGAACATAGTCGCAATACCGTGAATGTAGTAAAAAAGTCTTTCGTCAAACATCTGTTAAAGGGTTGTATTAATAATAGGAGTTATTGTAGATAACGAGGCTGTCGATGAGGTTTCTTGACAGCCTCGTTATGGGATTAGAAGAGGATAAATGCCTATATCGACAAAATCTTCACGATGTCCATATCCTTCAAATCCATTTGTGACGAGTGGGCGATGGCTTTCTTGAAAGGAACATATACCAATTCTCCGTTCTTGATACCAATCATCACATTACGCTGACCTTCTGAAAGTGCTTCGATGGCCGTAGCGCCCATCTTCGAGGCTAGAATACGGTCTTTGGCCGTAGGAGAGCCTCCGCGCTGCAAGTGGCCCAATATGGTTACGCGGGCATCAAATTCGGGGAACTCCTTCTTGATACGCTCGGCCATACCCAACGCTCCGCCTGTAGCCTTATTTTCGGCAACCAACACGATGGCTGAGTTCTTGCTCTTACGGAAACCGTTGTGGATAAGGTCGGCTAATTGGTCCACCTCGGTCTCTCGTTCGGGGATAATTGCAGCCTCGGCTCCCGATGCGATAGCGCCGTTGAGGGCCAAGTAACCTGCCGTATTACCCATAACTTCGACAAAGAACAATCGCTCGTGACTCGATGCCGTGTCGCGCAACTTATCGACAGCATCGACAATAGTGTTGAGCGCAGTGTCGTAGCCGATAGTCTCGTCGGTGCCATCCAAGTCGTTGTCGATAGTGCCGGGCAGACCAACGATGGGAATATCAAACTCGTTGGCGAAAATCTGCGCTCCCGACAATGAACCGTCACCACCAATCACCACCAACGCATCGATGCCTGCCGCTTTCATATTCTCGTAAGCCTGCTGGCGACCTTCGGGAGTGCGGAACTCCTTGCTGCGAGCAGTCTTGAGGATTGTACCTCCCTTTTGTATAATGTTGCTTACGCTTTGCGATTTGAACTCTACAATTTCGTTAGTCACCAAGCCGTGATAACCACGCATAATGCCCTTTACCTGATAACCGTTGTAGATTGCCGTACGCGTAACGGCGCGGATGGCTGCATTCATACCCGGAGCATCACCTCCCGAGGTAAGTATTCCTATACATTTGATTGCCATAATATTGAAGTGTTAAATTATTTTCGTTTATGTTTGTTTGTCTTCGTTTACGCAAAGTTAGCCATTTTTTGTGAATAACCTACGGCTTACAGCACAAATTGTGCTATAAAGTCTGCTCGTTGATGTATGATATAAATAAAGTAGCAGGTCGAAACCCACAAGTGGTGGGCTTACAACCTGCTACACTCTTAATAATGCTTATAGTTTGAGAGTTATAATCTGTTTAATTCTATCTAATTTGTGTGTTTAATCCATTCTTGGACATAGTTATGACTCTTTAATCTTCTGTTGATATAATATGTATCTCCGTCACAACCATTTAATACTATTTGATTGGGAGTGTGAGAAGTGTAACTCCAATATATTCCACCATTTGGGTCAGAGTAACAAGCGTCGGGGTTAAATGCGTCTAAATTTATATCGATTTTACCCATAACATCCTGTTTGTTGCGAGGTGAAAAATAGAGCGTAAATTCGCCAGATGCTGCAGGCTGTTGCATCAAACGTATATTTTGGCAAAATAGAGAGCCTTCGTTTACATTCTCGATTCGTGCAGCGCGCAAATAGTAGTAGTTTGTATCCTTCAAGATGTAGTATAAGAACATATTCTTCGGAGTATTGACCTCGACATAAATATCTTTCGTGGCCTCGTCAAATTCTATAATAGTACCCAAACGCCACTCTGATAGTCGCTTGCCGATTGATTTTTTGTCGGTTGCTATCGGCATATCATACGGTTCACACATCTCGAACTCTTCGGCTTTGATTAATTTACGCCCATTTACTTTAACATTTTTGTCTGAAGTAAACTCAAAATTAAAATCGGCTGGAATATCGCCTCTGATTACAGAGTCCTTGCTGAATTTTACTGACTCCTTTGTAACATCATTGGCAATCAGTGTTACATTAACACAGTCGTCAGATTGTTTCTCGAAATACATCATTACCTTGTCTGTAAGTAACAATTCAGCGTCATTGCTTACCCATACTCCCGTCTGACGTTGAGCATAGGCACTGGTGATTCCTGATATTGCTATTACAAGCAATATCCATCGAAAAAATAGTTTTTTTATCATCTTTAGTCGTTAAATAATTGTTAGTTGATTAGTTGCTTAAATTTTTCTATTTATTGTACTCCTCCCCAATTTAAGTCTTTTATCGTTATTCGTTTCTTTTTTCTATCTCTTTGCGCATCTCTTTTTGTGCCTCGCGCATCTCCTCCTGCGCCTCCTTCATCGCATTGCGCATCTCTTTCTGCGCCTCACGCATCTCTTCTTGAGCCTTACGAATATCCTCTCTCGCAGACTCAATGTCCGCTGGCGCGGCAATTTGGATTATTCCGCCCGCTAAATTGAGGATATTGCCTGCCGTTTTGAGGACGCCATTGGCTATGGAAAAGACTCCTCCCGTTACACCGAAAATACCCTCCAAAACCTCTTTGGTGATGATGTCGTTCTGAATGGCGGGGCCAATCAAGCAGTGTACCTTCAGACCATCGGGCAGAGTGAAGGCATACTCCGAAAACTCATCACCCAACGCCTCGCGCTCGATATCAAAACCGATACGACTACCCTTGATGCCATACTGTGTGATTGTGGCGCGGTGACCCGACGACGAAGTGAAGCGAATCTCGCCCTTGTCGGTGTCCAGTTCGATGTTGTCATCGGCATATTTCACCACCTCGGGTGAGCCGCAGAATGAAATCTGCATACCATTGTTGTAGTGTGTCGAGGCTGTGTTCTGGCCCAGAGTGTAGGAAGTCGATGTTGTTGCCGTTGTAAAGGTAAAGGGTTCCTCGCCAATCTGCTTGCGGAATTCGTTTATCTCATCCTCACTAAACTCCTTAAAGAGAATATCCTTGTCGTGCTCAAACACCGAGTCGAAAGCATTTTCGATTGAATTGGCGAAATCGGCTGATGACTTGATGGCCGAGATTGTCATCGTAACCAATGACGCAAGCCACAAAAGGAAGATAATCAATATCGCCTTGCCATTCGGACGGCGCGAGATAAGGAGGGCTATCGTCAGATAAATCAATACGCATACAGGTGTTATGATGACTGCAAAGAAACTCATCAATGCAAGGCCTGTTGTCATATCAAATGCCAACATCGGTATCGCGCCCAATGCAACGAGTGTCAATACACCTGCTCCTACGACCAATCCGATGAGGATAAACGCTGCGATGATTTTCAATATTATGAGCAATATCTTGCCGAAGATTATGACGATATTTGCCAAAATGGTGCGCTCCGTTGCATCGGCGGCTTGAGCCTGTGTTGCCTGACGAATGTTGTGGGCTGTGACACGTTCACCATTCATCTCCAATTTTTGGCGTGCCGATGACGCCGCAGGGATTGTAAACCACATAATAAGGTAACCGATACCAACAAGTAGCGAAATGTTTGGCAGCATTATGTGTATGCCGAAGAGGTTTATTGAGCCAAAGATGGCAACTACCAACGGCAGGGCAAAGAGGAGTCTCACCCACGTTACATCCCACGCGAAATAGTTGGCCAGACCTGCGCATACTCCACCCAATTTGCGATTCTGCAGGTCGCGGTATAGGCGGCGTGGGAAACGCGGGTTGCCGTTGCGGTCTGTACTCTCGCTGTCGCGTATGGTTTGCGAAGATGAGTTGTCGCTTTTTTCTTCATCAATCTCTTCGGCAGAGCCCATCTGCTTGATGATGTTTCTAACCAGAGGTTGGCAGACTATGGCATTAGCGGGCTGCGCCGATAGGATAAGTTCGGCTATGCGGGCCTCGATGTCGGCAATAATCTCTTCACCGTCGGGGTCGCCTTCGTATGAGCGTTGTAATGACTCGATGTAGTCGTTGAGTGTCTGGTAAGCATCTTCTTCGAAAGTGAACGATACACCTGCGATGCTGCATTTCTTTATTTCGTTCATAATGTTTCTCTGTTTGTAGGTGATAAGTAGATGTTTCTATGGTGCAATTAGTCGACTTTTTTTACGCTGCCACCGCTTGATGCACGTCGCTCAACAGAGCAATCGCCCGTGTAGCGGATGTCGGCAGCCGATGATGCCTCGGCCTCAAGTGATTTTGAGCAATTTAACTTCACGCTTGCGCCCGATGATGCCTCTGCCTCAGCAGTTACAGCATTGAGGTTATAAGCCTTTATATTAGCAGCGGATGATGCATCTACGTCGAGGTGCTTTACCTGGCCCGAAACACTGATTGTTGAGCCTGATGACGCTTTAAGATTGAGTTCAGGACTCAATGCCGATATGTTGATGTCGGCTGCCGATGAAGTCTCTACGATGCCACACTCCTTAATCCTGAAACTACCCGAAACGCTACCTGCCGATGAGGCCTCGATGAGCAGTTTGTCGCAGTTGATGCGAGCGCAATTGACACTTCCTCCAGACGACACTTCCATACTTACGTTTGGGCAAGTAAGTTCGGGATGGATGTTAATGCTTGCGCCTGATGCAACTTGATATACATTTATGTTATCGCGTCGTGGAATAGTTATTTCGACGTGGAAATTCGAGAGATTTCTTACTTTGTCGTCGATGCCGACTGTAAGTGTTCCACCACTGCTTTTGCAGATAACATAATCTATCAGGTTGCTATTGGCGCTTATGGTAGCCTTGTTGCCCTTTTCGTCGCTCATTACAACATCGACTCCGCGACTTGCCTTTATGTAGTTAAAATCTTTTGCGAGTTCTACGGTGCGAGTCGAGCGCTCCTTGCTACCCACTATTTTGCGAGGGTAATCGTTATCGTTGTAATTGTAATTGTCGTTGTCGTTGAGAATATCCTCCAATGCTCTACCATTGATGATAATATTGCCACCTTTGCGCTGTACGATTTGGTCTCCATCTTGAGAGATATCGACTGTTGCGCCACCGCCCTCGATGCTAATGACATTGCCGTCAATTGTAACAGTTGACCCAGCGGATGGACTTACGGAGATAACCTCCTGTGCAGAAGTAGTTGTGCTACTAAATATCCACATCAGTAGTGTGGCAAAGAGAATAATAGGGTTAATAAACAGATTTTTCATTGTAATAGTATTTATATTTAGTTCAATTGTAATAGTTTAATTGTAATAGTTGAGAGCATATAATAATATAGTTGAGAGAGTTTATTCGTCTGTTTCGATGGCTGTCGCTCCGCTGCGGATTGCCTTTACCTGTTCTACCATTTCGTCCCACGCCTCATCAAGCAGTGCAAGGTATTGGATTCCTAATTCGGTGAGCATATAGTATTTACGCGGAGGTCCTTGCGTAGACTCCTGCCAGCGATAGGATAGTAGTCCTGCATTCTTTTGGCGCGTAAGGATGGGGTAGAGTGTACCCTCGACCACAATCATCTTGGCCTCTTTTAATTCGGCTATGATTTTTGGCGCGTAAGAGTCACCGCGTGCTAGTATTGCCAGGATGCAATACTCCAAGATGCCTTTGCGCATTTGGGCTTTTACGTTTTCTTCGTTCATAACTTACTGTTTTTTAGTTAAATTTATTACTTTGTAGTAGTTCGAGACTGTTTCTCTGTGACCAGCCAAAGGATAAAGTATAGAAGGCCTGTCGAGAATCCGGCGATAACACCTACGACAAAAATTATACGTACCAGCGTCGAGTCTATGCCAAAATACTCGGCTATACCGCCACAAACTCCGGCAATGGCCTTGTCGTCTATCGAGCGCACAAAGCGTCGTGTGCTTTTTTTGCCGACGTGTGGTTGCTCGGCATCGTTTAGCGGGCGATTAGCCTCGCCAAACATCTCGGCATTTCCAATCTGCTGCATTGTGGCGAGTACCGTAGCATAGGTTATAACCATCATCGGCGATGGAACACGCTCGCGGAATATCTCGGCAATGCGGGCCTCGATGTCGGGTAGAGTGTCGGTATCATCCGCAGGTAGGCGGCGACCAATATCGTCAAGATATGAGGTGAGCGTCACATAGGCATCTTTGTCCATTGTGAAGGCCTGCTGCGCAAGGTTTACATTGATAGTCTCTTTCATAATCAGGTGAAAATATTAGTAATTTCATTTTGTTAGTGCAAATATATGTATAATTTCACTACTGTGCAAAACAAAGTACCGAAAAATTTACAAAAAACTTGCCATATTCGTCAATTTTCTCTTTAGAGAAAAAATATGACAAGTTTTTTGGGGGTGGCGGTGCTGATTTTTTATCTCAGTTTACAATCTCGATTCGCCGTCGTTGCCTCGGTCTATACTTTTTGCATTGAACTGCTTACCTGCCTTAAAGTTCCACGTTGCGCCAATGCGAACTCGGAATGAGTTGGCAAAGTGCTTGGTGGACATATAGCGTTGCACGTCATCTTGTACGAACCTAAACTCCTGATTTGCAGGGATAATGTCGTTGAACGAACAAGATACTACCCACGAATCCTTGAATCGTTTTTTGAGCGTAGCACTCATCGAGTGACGTTCAAATACAGTGGCATTGCTTACCGTCGCTTTGCTCATACCGTATGCCGAGAGGTCGATGTAGAATTTCTTAGGTAACTTAAATGTTGCCTGCGTTGAATATTGCCACATAGGGTGGGTGGTACGCTCGCTCGTGGGAGTCATCTGTTGCTCCATAATAATGCCAACCATATTGATATTCCAGTCCCACCATTTTGTAACAGTTAGGGGTATGTTTGCCGACAAAGCATACTGATTGAGCGTTGGAAGATTGGTGTGGGTGATATTCATCATTTTTGAGTCATTCTCGTCGGTTACAATCATCTGCTGGATGCTATTCTCGATAAGCGAGGTTGATAGCGTAATGGTGTATTTGTGGGCTACAACTCCTACTAACGAGAATGTATTGACATACGCCGGGTCGAGCATCGGGTTACCTGTCTGGTAGGTATAATCCGATAGTTGTCGTCGTGTGGGTGTCAAATTCCAGAAACTCGGACGGCTAATACCTCGAGAGTATTGCGCTACGATAGAGTGCTTACCCTCCTTATCCAATGAGAATGAGAAGTTTGCATTGGGGAATAGCGAGAAGTAGTTCTGCTCGAAACCGTCGCCCTTGCCCTGCACGTTAGTGAATTCTCCTCTTAGACCTACGACTGCCGAGAAGCGCCCTATGCGTGACGATGCAGTCATATACATTGCGCCGATGTTCTCTCTGTATGATATGTCGTAATCGTCCACCTTTGACGGTGTCCACGCCCCTTGTTGCAGGTAACGATACTCGGCATCGGCATTAATCTCGTTGTAAGTGTACTTTGCACCATACTTTAGTCTGAGTTTTGGCGAAAATACTCTTTCGCGGGCGAGAGATGCGGTGGCTACACGGAATAGTGCGTTGTTTTTGTCGTAGTAGAGTGAATCTGCGCTGTATGCACCTTCGCTGATGTTGCTGCTGTTGTTGTTATGGGTGTAACTGTCGTCCGATGTGTAGTCGGCAATAAATTTCAATGTAGAGCCCAACGAGTCACTCTTGAAGATATAATTAAATGTGCCCCAGAATGTTGGGTTGTCACCTGTGGTGATGTAGCGACTTTTGCTTAATCTGTCAGAGGCCGCCATCTTAAACGATGTGTTGGCATTGAGTTCATTGTTCCTATCGTAATTGTAATATCCACCCGATACTCCTACGCTATGCTTGGGGTTGATTTGATATATGGCCGAGAGGTTTATGTTGTGAGAATTGAACTTGCCTGTCTCGGCAGAGTTGGAGTTCATTACGGCTCCGAGTTTCGAGTAGTTGGTTATCTCTTCGGCTGTATATGTAGTCTTATCGGTATAGTAACCGCCATAAGCCGAGAGGTCGAATTTACCGACCACAGCATTTATATTTGCATAGGGATTATAGTCGTAGCCCATATCGCTCTGGTTTGAGTACATCGAAACAGAGCCTATAACACCATTGTCCAAACGGCGTTTGAGGGTGATTTTGATGATTCCGCCCGATGAATTAGCGTCATAGTCGGCTCCCGTCTGAGGTATAATCTCAATCTTGGCAATGTTCTCGGCACGCAGGTTCTTGATGTAATTAACAAGTTGCATACCAGAGAGTTTTACCTCTCGCTCGTTGATATAGACCTTTGTGCCACTTGCTCCGTTGATAGAGATTTTCTCGTCATCAATCCATACACCCGGAGATTGACGCAACAACTCCTCGCCGTCCTTACCCAGAGCCATATCGGAGTTGGCTACATCCACAACGAAGCGGTCAGCCTCACGTCTAATGAGTTGGGCCTTTACGACAACTTCGTCAATGTCGGTGGTGGATTCTGTTAATGTGATGTCGCCCAATGCAGAGTCACGTGGAATTGAGATTTTCTGTTCGTGAGTGTTGTAACCGACGAAATCGACCAACAGGGTGTAGTTGCCATCGGCAAGCGTGAGCGAGAAATGGCCCTTTTCGTCGGTTGTGGCTCCAGCCACTTGGGTTGAGTCGGCTAATGCGACAACTGTCGCATAGCCCACAGGCTCTTGTTTTGAGTTGATTACGCGGCCCTTGATGGGGGTAGCGGCAAATGCGACTTGTGCGCAACATAGCGCAACAAAAAGTAGCGATAAAGATAATTGTTTCATAAGAGATTTGTATTAAATAATTGTAATAGTTTTGCCAACGGCATTGCAAATATATACAAATTCCACTACTATGCAAAACAAAGTACCGAAATTTTTTCAAATAATTTTTATACCTTAAATATAAAAGAGGCTGAACTTTCAACCCTATTTACACTATTAGTCGCGAAATAGGGTTGAAAAATTACATAGATTTTAGGAAATAACGAATTCTTTCTATCGAAAGAGCCTATTCATCTTGGGCGAATTCCAAAATATCGCCAGGCTGACACTCCAACGCTCGGCAGATTGCCTCTAAAGTCGAGAAACGTACGGCCTTGGCCTTGCCCGTCTTGAGTATAGAGAGATTGACAATCGAAATATCGACTTTTTCCGATAATTCGGAGAGCGACATCTTGCGTCGCGCAAGCATTACATCCAGATTTACTATTATTGCCATAGGTCGCTCGTTATATTGTCATTGATTCTTCATCGTTCATATTGGCTGCAATAGCCATTACCTCTGCAAAGATAAACAAAAGTAACGGAGCAAGCAACGTCAGTGGGCTAATCTCTATCTGGCCATTGAGTGTAATGGGCGAAGTGGCATTATAGCACTGCTGAATTGCTACTTGATGAAATACGTTGCGATTGTCCATCAGCAAAGTAAATATGAATGAAACTATTGCCAGCCAACGCAGTT
This sequence comes from Alistipes sp., assembly GCA_017399485.1. Taxonomy (GTDB): domain Bacteria; phylum Bacteroidota; class Bacteroidia; order Bacteroidales; family Rikenellaceae; genus Alistipes. The sequence goes on along the minus strand of JAFQCA010000048.1, from coordinate 70,838 downwards.
GACCTACATAGTTGTGTCGGAAGATATTACCCGTGCGCAAGCCTTGTATAACACCAGTTAAAATAGATATTATAAGTCCGACGAGGATAAACATAAACAGATAAGCAATATAGATATGCAACTTGTTCAGTTTCCAACCGTAGTGTTCGGGCAGTTCGTAGTCGGGATTGGGCGAGTAAACCAATAGGTCGGCAGGTACGCCCGCAACGACGATATTGCCGTCAGCATCTTTTTGGATTGGCACGATATAGGGCTCATAGGCCTTGTTGGGAATGGTGTATGCTCCGTGAGAGTCTATCATTCCGATAAAGCGCATATTCTCGTTACCTCTGTTCTTGTCGAGATTGCAGAGTTGAATAGTGTATTGCAGAATCGGCAACACGAGGCAGATAGCAGTAAAAACAAATAAAAATGTGATTCTGCGTTGAATTCTTTTTGAGACTTTCATAAGATAAATTGTTAGTTGATTAATAATTCAATTTCATTTAGTTTAGTTTTAGGCCTTTGTTTTTAACGATTATCGATAAATCTATTGCAAATGTAGTAATAAAATTTATATCTGCAATATTTTTTCGATAAAAATTTAACGAAAAACGATAAAACTTATCGCTTGGGTATAAAATGCAGGGGCTGCCTAACAAATTTGTTGAGCAACCCCGTATCTTTAGAATCTCCTTATTAGATAATGTTGTAGTTCGCTTAAGTGCAAAAAAAAGAGGTCAATTGACCTCTTTTCTCTCTTTTAGCGACTTCTTTTAGAAGCGGAAAGTACAACTTAAACCAAAACTAGCAAAACCATCACCCCAACAATCATCAAGCAGGAATATTGTTGGACGATAATCTATCGCCAAAGTGATGGGTGCGCCACTGAAATGAATACCGAAAGCGGCATTTCCGGCAACGCCTATATTTAGGTTATCCTTCAATACACCAACAGCACCTCCGACACCGGCCTGCAAGAACCAGTTACCTGCATTTGGAGTCCAATTACCCCAATTAAAACACTCCCAATCATAGATTGCGGTACCAAAGAAATTGCCATCAAAGTCAAAAAGGCCTGCATTTACCTTCAGAACATCTCCCGAACTAAAATATCGTTCATATTGCAACTCTGCGCCACTTCCGGCACGAATACCCAAACCGTTATTTTGAGCAAATGTCGCTGTAGCCAATATACATAAAAAGGCTGATAAAATAAGTTTCTTCATACGCATTAAGATTTAAGATTAATACATATACAAATATACGAATAATTAACAAATAAACAAAATCTTTTAATGAATAAGTCTGATAATAATTTTTTGAAGATTTGTTACCTGGATTGTTTATATTCTTTTGAAATTCAAAAAAAATATGTAAATTTACATTGTGAAACTCTAAATTATCAAAATTATGAAAAAGTATTTTGCGGAAATGATTGGAACAATGGTTCTGGTATTGATGGGTTGTGGTACAGCCGTGAGTCTGAGTTGTGGTGTTGATACTGCATCTGTTGTGGGAACGGCTATGGCTTTTGGTTTGGCTGTAGTAGGTATGGCTTATGCTATCGGAGGTATTTCAGGTTGCCATATTAATCCTGCCATTACGCTTGGTGTGTGGTTGTCAAAACGAATGAGTGGAAAGGATGCGTTAATGTATATGCTTTTTCAGGTGATTGGAGCCTTTATCGGTGCAGGTATCCTTATGGCCTTGGCTCCAGAGTCAGGTTTGGGCGCTAATGCTGTTCAGCCGGGCATTACTACTTGCGCGGCGGTGATTGCTGAAATTGTCTTTACTTTCATTTTTGTTTTGGTTGTGCTTGGTGCTACTGACGCAGAAAAGGGTGCTGGAAATTTGGCAGGCTTGGCTATCGGTTTGACATTGATACTTGTACACTTGGTATGTATTCACTATACAGGCACTTCTGTTAATCCTGCACGTTCAATAGGACCGGCAGTATTGGCAGGTGGTCAGGCTCTTGCTGATTTGTGGATTTTTATCGTAGGTCCATTTGTAGGAGCAGTCCTTGCTGCTATTGTTTGGTGTGGAATTGGTTGTGAGTGCAAATGTAAAAAGTAGGATTTTCTATGCAGATAATTTAATATTGGATGTATAGATACCATACAAATTATGGCGGAAACAAAAATCGTTTCCGCCATAAATTTTTAGTGCTAAGTGTTATAGATATAAATTTCCTTTGAGTGGCAAACCGCTTATTTAGCAAATCTATATTTTATTGTCTTAAGAGATTTACTGTCGGATGTGTTACCATAATGTAGGGTGTACTCTCCCTCCATAGGATTCATTCGGCCTGATTCGGGATTCCACCACAAGAAGGTCTCATCATTGAGAGGGATACAAACTTGAGTCTCTTCGCCAGCCTTTAGCGCGATACGCTTAAACCCTCTTAATGTCTTGATTGGGCCTTCCGAGTCGTCGGGACGACTTATATATAGTTGCACAACCTCTTCACCATCACATTTGCCCGTATTGCGTACATTTATTACTAATGCCTTATCTCCGTTGGCCGTCTTGGCAATCTGGGCTTTGCCGAATTTGAATGTGGTGTAACTCAAACCGTGTCCAAACGGATAGAGCGGTTTGCCTTCGAAATAGCGGTAGGTGCGTCCTTTCATCGAATAATCCTCGAAATCAACAAGTTGGCTGTCGTCGGCATAGAATGTAAGTGGCAACTTACCTGATGGGTTTACATCGCCATATATTACATCCGCAATGGCCTTGCCACCCTCCTGACCGAGATACCACGCTTGAACAATAGCGTCACACCATTTTGCCTCATCCTTAAATGCCATCGCGCTACCCGAAAAATTCACGAGGATAACTCTCTTGCCAGCATCGTGCAGGGCCTTAATAACTCTTTTTTGCACATCGGGTAACGATAGGGTGGTTCTGTCTCCTCCGTCAAATCCTGGAGCGCTTACCTCCAACTGCTCACCCTCGAGACACGAGGCAAGACCACCTGCAAATATAACCGTTTTATACTCTTTGGCGGCTGCTACATATTTCTCTATGTCGAACTCCTTATTGTCGGGGTTAAACGCTGCTTTCATTACAACATCGCCCGTAACGTCGGTGGTCGTTAGTCCCGCTACATAAGGTATGCCATCTACATAGTTGATATTGACTCCTTTCGCTTTAATACCGTCAAGTAATGAAGATTCGTTTAACGGGTAGCCGTTGTAATTACCCCACATCATTCGTGCTTGGTCGGCATTTGGACCCATAATCAGCACCTTTTCACTCTTCTTCAGCGGGAGTATGCCTTTATTTTCAAGCAATACGATACTCTTGTGAGCCACCTCTAATGCCAAATCTGCGTGCTCCTTAGAGCATAATTTGTCGTGCGGTATATCATCCCACGGCGATGTTTCATCCATCTCGCCGAGCAGGTAACGATACTCCATAACACGTGTTATACTCTCATCAACGCTCTCCTCTGTTACAAGTCCTCGTCTGATGGCTTCGGGGATGGCAGGAACTGCATCGCCACACTCCATATCCATTCCTGCGTTTACTGCGGCTGCGGCTGCTTCAACTCTATTGGCAGACCATTTGTGTCCGGCATAGAAATCCTTTACGGCCCAACAGTCGCTAACTACCACGCCCTTGAACCCCCACTCCTTTTCGAGTATGTCGCGCATAAAACGCTCGTTTGCGCCAGCGGGAACGCCAAACATACGATTGTAAGCAAACATAACTTGTTTGACATCGGCCTTGGTTATAAGGTCCTTAAAAGCGGGGAGATAGGTCTCCCATAAGTCTCTCTCGCTTACAACTGCATCAAACGAGTGTCGTGATGATTCGGGACCAGAGTGTATTGCGTAGTGTTTTGCACAGGCTAATGCTTTGATTACACCATCTTTGTTATCGCCTTGCAGACCGCGAACGACAGCCATACCCAACTGTGATGTAAGATACGGGTCCTCTCCATAAGTCTCCATACCACGTCCCCAACGTGGGTCTCGGAAGATATTTATGTTGGGAGTCCAATATGATAGGCCCTTGTACCACATATTCTCGTCGTTTGATGAGCGTGCGATGTTCCATTTGATACGGCCTTCGTCGCTTGTGGCGGTGAATACCTCCTCCAGCAACTCTGCATCGAAGGATGAAGCCATAGCGATTGGCATAGGAAAAACTGTCGCATTTCCGTTGCGGGCTATACCGTGCAGTGCCTCATTCCACCAATTGTATTTCTTGATGCCAAGTCTTTCTACGGCAGGTGAGTCATACACCATAAGCGACACCTTCTCTCGCAGAGTCATATGCTTTACAATGTCCTCGGCACGCTCGCGGTTGCTGCGTGAAGCATCGGTAAATATGGGTTGAGCCAGCGATGGTGTTAGTGTTGATACCGACAATAATATGGCACTAATAAATAGTAGGATATTGGTCTTCATAAAACGTACGTTTATTTTTATGATTAGTAGTTATTTTATTCGTTGTCTGTTTTTGCGAGTGGGGCTAAATTACTCGATTGTAAAGTATCGGGCGTGGGGAGATGCAAGGTACAATCCGCATACAGATGCTTGTGGGTACATTGCGCCATTCTCGGTTAGGCGGATGCCAATCTTGTCGATTTCGAGCAATTCGGCTAATGGAAATATTGCTTTTTGGTCGGGCAGAGATGGATATCCTACCGCAGGGCGTATGCCGTTGAACTTGGCTGCAAATAACTCTTGCAACGATAGTGCCTCATTGGGCGCATATCCCCACATAGAGCGACGTACACGCTGATGTAACCATTCGCTGGCCGCCTCTACCAATCTGTCGCCTATGCTTTGCAGCATAAGGCTCTCATACTCTTGTCCATTATGCTTTAGGCCCTCTAACTCTTGAGTGAACGATTCCGAAACCGTAATTGCGAAGCAACCTATGTGGTCGCCATAACCTTTGGGTGCTATAAAGTCGCATAACGATAGTTGTACTCCCGATTCGTTGGCTGTCGCCTGGCGAGGCGTGGCAATAGTGGTCTGCCGTGGGGTGTGATTACAACATTTGCACCCTTCAGGGTGTTCTATAATGATGCTCTTCGCGGTAGCGTATGATGAGAAGAATCCGACGCGGGCCTGCAAGTGGTGCTGCATCTTATCAAGCATACTCTCGGCCTCTCGACGAATCTTCTCGGCCTCCGACGAATTGGGTTGTACGCGCCACAAATTATAGAAGTGTCGCCAATTAATATATTGTCGCACATCCTCTATCGAGATGTTTTCCATAGTCTTGACTCCGAGATATGAAGGAGCGTGTAAGGTCTGTTTTGCCCAATCTATCTGTAACTGCTTGACCTTGTTTGACGCGATAGACTCTGTCTTGCCCTCTTTAAGTGTCGCCTCTTGCCGCAAAGCCTCCTGTCGGGCAAGAGTGTTATCAATGAGATTTTGGCGTTGCTCACCTTGCAGTTGTATAGCCAAAATAGGGTTTTGGGCCGCATCCTTGACGTGCAGGACAATGCCGTCATATAATGGTGCTATCTTTATGGCTGTGTGAATCTCCGAAGTGGTTGCTCCTCCGATAAACAACGGAGTGCTGATACCAGCCGAGTGCAACTCTTTGGCTACTGTGCACATCTCGTCAAGCGACGGCGTAATAAGGCCGCTTAAGCCTATGAAATCGGCATTGTACTCTTTTGCTGCCGATACAATCTTTTCGGCAGATACCATCACTCCTAAGTCTATAACCTCAAAATTGTTACAAGCCAAGACTACGCCTGCGATGTTCTTGCCAATGTCGTGTACATCTCCTTTGACTGTTGCCAATAGGAAACGTCCGTTTTTGGTCAATGTTACGGCATTGCTTGCTTCGATGTGAGGCTTGAGAATCTCGACGGCACGTTTCATCGTACGGGCGGTCTTGACAACCTGAGGCAGGAACATCTTGCCTTGCCCGAATAGTTCTCCGACGAGCGTCATTCCTCGCATCAGCGGCCCCTCGATTATTGCCGATGGTGTGGGGTAGTGACTCAAAGCCTCATTCAAGTCATCTTGCAGAAACTCCTCCTCACCACGTTGTAAGGCTGTTGTCAATCGCTCTTCAAGAGGAGTGGTGTGACGGTCAATAGCCATTGAGGTGGATTGCTCTGATTCAGTGGGCTTATATTTATCTGCCAATGTAATTAATCTCTCCGTAGCATCATTGCGTTGGCAGAGGATAACATCCTCCAAAGCCTCCAATAACTCTGCGGGGATATCCTCATACATAACCTTTGTAGCCGGATTTACTATCGCCATATCCAACCCTGCGCCAATGGCGTGATAGAGGAATACGGCGTGCATAGCCTCACGCAGGAAGTTGTTACCTCGCAACGAAAACGATAGATTGCTGACTCCTCCGCTCACTTTTGCGTTAGGCAAATTGGCGTGTATCCACTCCGTAGCGCGAATAAAGTCCAGAGCGTAGGTGTCGTGTTCGCTTATGCCTGTGGCAATGGTCAGGATGTTAGGGTCAAATATGATATCTTCGGCAGGGAAGTTCAATCGCTCGGTAAGCAGACGATATGCTCTTTGGCAGACCTCAATCTTACGCTCAAATGATGTTGCTTGACCTTGTTCGTCGAAGGCCATCACCACCAATGCCGCACCAAACTGTTGTACTCGTGCCGCCCGCTGCAGGAATATCTCCTCGCCCTCTTTGAGCGATAGAGAATTGATTATAGCCTTACCTTGAATACACTTTAGAGCCGCCTCAATTACTTCGAATCGCGAAGAGTCTATCATCCACGGCAGACGCGCTATCTCAGGGTCCGAAGCCATAAGATTTAAGAAGTTACACATCTCCTCACGGGCATCTATCATCGCATCATCCATATTGATGTCGAGTATCATAGCCCCTGCTCGCACTTGAGACCGCGCTATTGATAGTGCCTCGTCGTATGCTTTCTCTTTTATAAGTCGAAGGAATTTTCTACTACCTGCCACATTGCACCTCTCGCCAATGTTTATGAAGGCTCCGTTTGCCGAGAATGGCTCCAGACCTGCAAGCCACCCCCTCTTGTTGGTTTGAGGCTTGCGGATGCTTTTAGCGCGAGATGCTACACCGTAAATCGCTCTTATATGGTCGGGTGTAGAGCCGCAACAACCTCCTACGATATTGACTATCTCGGCCTCCGTAAAACGCTCTATGTTACGAGCCATCACTTCGGGAGTCTGGTCATAGCGCCCCATTGCATCGGGAATACCTGCGTTGGGATATGCGCTGATGTAATATGAGGTTATAGCCGATAAGTTTTTAAGTAGGGGGAACATCTGCTCGGCTCCAAACGAACAGTTAAGTCCTACGCTCAAGATGTCGTCGTTCTTGATTGACGAGAGGAAAGCCTCTAAAGTCTGCCCAGCCAACATTCTGCCTGATAAGTCGGCTATCGTTACCGATAACATTATGGGCAAGTGTCGTCCTAAGCGATGAAAGACGCAACGCGCAGCCTCTAAAGCGGCTTTAGCGTTTAGCGTGTCGAAAACCGTCTCTATCAATAATAAATCTACACCACCCTCGATTAATGCCTCAATCTGCTCCTCGTAGGCTTGTTGCAGTTGGTCGAATGTGACGGCTCGCAATGCAGGGTTCTCCACATCGGGCGACATTGAGGCCGTTTTACCCGTAGGGCCTATCGAGCCTGCAACAAATCGTGGCTTATCGGGTGTGAGTTCGCTTGCTCGGTCAGCCTCAGTGCGAGCCAATCGGGCCGCAGCGAGATTTATTTCTCGGATGAGGTGTGTTGTCGAGTAGTCGCTCTGCGATATGGCTTGAGCATTGAACGTACAAGTCTCTATAATATCGGCACCCGCCTCAAGATACTCACGGTGAATGGCCGAAATTACATCGGGACGAGTCAGTGTGAGCAGGTCGTTGTTACCCGCCAACTTTATGGGATGATTGGCTAATTCTGCATTACGAAAATCCTCCTCTTTTAGGTTGTAACGCTGAATCATTGTACCCATAGCACCGTCGAGAATCATTATTCGGCGGTTGAGTATCTCTTTGATGTTTGGGAGCATCATAAACAATTGAATAGATTAATATACGGCCTTTGCTATGGCCTCGATGCTGGCTGCGGCATTCATCGAGTAGAAGTGTATGCTCGGAACACCTGCGGCCTTTAACTCGCGTGCTTGCGCTATGCCCCACTCGACGCCCAGAGCCTTCACGTCATCATTCGATGTGCAACGTCTTAACTCTTTTGCCAACTCCATAGGCAAATCAATATGGAATGTTTTTGGCAGAAGGGCCTGTTGTGTTAGTGAGGTCAGAGGCTTGATGCCGGGGATAATGGGTACGTTGATGCCAGCCGTGCGACAACGCTCGACAAACGCAAAATAACGTGCGTTATCAAAAAACATCTGCGTTACGACATATTCGGCTCCTGCTTCGATTTTTGCCTTTAGATGCTCGATGTCAATCTCCATATTCATAGCCTCCTCGTGCTTTTCGGGATAACCGGCCACTCCGAACGAGAACTTCTCTTTGAGTGCTTCGTGCTCCTCGCCGTCAATCATCCTGCCGCGATTGAAGTTGCTTACCTGATGACATAGGTCTATGGCGTGTTCGTGACCATCATTTTCGGCAATAAAGCGATTCTCGCCTTTGGCTCTGTCGCCGCGTAATACCAAAAGGTCGGTAATGCCCAAATACGATAGGTCGATTAATTCGTTCTCCAATTCTGTGCGTGAAAACCCGCTACAAATAACGTGAGGTACGGTAGGTATGCCGTATCGTCCTTTTAGAGCGGCAGCAATGGCTACTGTGCCAGGGCGCATACGTGCTGTCGTGCGTTGAAATATCCCAGCCGAAACCTCTCGATAGATAACCTCTGTACGATGTGTCGTGATGTTGATATATGCAGGGTTGAATGGCATAAGACGGTCAATAGTCTTAAAGACCTGTTCGATGCCTTTGCCGCGTACGGGCGGTAGTACTTCAATTGAAAATGCCGTAGGGTGGTCGGCTGCCAGATAAGACGCAATACTCATAACCTCAAACACTTTGTTATTATAGTGCAAAGTTACTATTTGTAACGCGTAAATCCAAATGCCGTAATACTTTATTTACTCTCCCCATTGGTAATGCGGCAGGTCGATGCCTGCGTGAGTCAATACGCGTTCGGTGACGGTTGCTACCAACTCCTCGATGTTGCGGGGATGTGAATAGAAGGATGGTGATGCAGGCAGAATGATGGCTCCTGCTTCAGTCAGGGTTGTCATATTGCGTAGATGGATGAGCGAATAAGGGGTCTCGCGTACAACGCAAATGAGTCGTCGGCGCTCTTTGAGCATTACATCAGCCGAACGTTCTATGAGCGATAACGATACGCCCGATGCAATACGCCCTATTGTCCCCATAGATGCAGGTACGATAATCATTGCATCGTAGCGGGCCGAGCCGCTTGCCGTTGGCGCAAACATATCGTCAACGGAATAGCGTACAATGCGTTGGTCTTGGGGTAGCGTTATACCCTCGTAGCGAGCAACCTCCTCACCACGACGGCTCATAATAAGAGCAATCTGCTCCACATCATTGCATTGTAGCAAACGCTCCAAGCATTGACGAGCATATATGGCCCCGCTGGCCCCTGTGACGGCAACGATAATCTTCATAATCTAAACGGTATTACAACTCGATGATTTTACACTTTAAGCCCAACTCCTTGATGCGCTCCAAAACACGTGGCAGGGCGTAACTCATATTTCGGAACGATTTGTCGCTATCGTGAAAGGCAATGATTGCGCCAGGCGCTATATGTTTAACCACACCTTTATAACACTCTGTGGGGGTAACCGTCAATGCGTAATCACGCGAAAGGATGTTCCACATAATAATCTTGTAGCGTTGTCCTATGGCTCGCATCTGCGAGGGGGTTACTCGAGCATAGGGAGGGCGGAATAAGTCGGTATGTAAGATGTCATCGGCAAAATCGACATCCTCGATATACTTCTCCAGAGGCATTCCCCATCCCTTTTGATGTGAATATGTGTGGTTGCCAATTTTGTGTCCTTCGTCAATTATACGTTGATGCAGGTCGGGATACAACTCTGCATTTTTACCCAATACAAAAAAAGTCGCTTTGGCATCATATAGTTTCAGCGTGGCGAGAATCCACTCCGTAACACCCGGTGTGGGGCCGTCATCGAATGTTAGAAAGACGCCATTGCTGTCGTCAATCTCCCAAATCATATCGGGGTAGAGGCGGCGAATAAGTTTTCCGGGTTTTATCTTCATACCACAAGTTTTATCATTTTCTCTCGACTTTCGAGCCAAGATTAATTATCGACCACAAAAGTAATGCTTTTTTGTTTAATCGAGGTATATATTTTGTATAAACTATAATTTTACATATCTTTGCGTTGATATGGATATTGTGTTATAGATGGTTGCCGCTGATGAATAACGAGAAGCGGAACTCAACAAATAAGAAGTTATTATGAAACGACTTTTTGTAAATATTTTGGTAATCGGTATGGCGCTGATGTCATTTGTGGGATGTGAAGCCTTCTATTCGGCATCGACGTCTGATAACTCTACGGGAAGCCCTTATGAGGTGGTTGTGGTGTGTGACCAGCAGCCGTGGCTGAGCGAGTTGGGCGATACTCTGCAAACAATCCTTCAGCAACCTGTTCGTGAGTTGAACAACTATGAGCCGATGTTTAATGTGATGCGTGTGTTGCCTAATAATTTCAAGAGCCTTACTCGCCATCACCGCAATATTATTGTAGTTCACGTCAATCCGGAGTTCATCGAACCCAAAATCGAGGCGCAATATGATGCTACGGCGGCACCGCAGATTTTCATCTCTATACAAGGCCCAGATAATCATACATTGGCGCAGTACCTGAGCGATAATCGTGACAATCTGCTCTATGTGCTGGAAAAGGCCGAGCGTGACCGTAGGGTAGATTATTCGCATAAATATTATTCTCGTCCGTTGCACGAAATGATTCAGAAGGAGTTCGGCCTTGATATGTATGTGCCCGATAACTTTAAGATGCGTACACAGAGCGAGAATATGATATGGTTCTCGCACGAGTTACCTGTCGCAAGTCAAGGATTCTTTATTTATAAGTACCCTTATACGGGACCCGAATCATTGACTGTAGAGGCGCTGATTGAGGCACGTAATAAGTTTGCTTCTCGCATACCGGGCCCAGCCGATGGCTCGTATATGACTACCGTGACAAAACTGCCTCCCGTTGAGGCGGATGGGGAGTATATACCTTTCATTCCCGAATATCGTCCTATGCGTATCGGTGAGCGCCCTTGGATTGAGATGGCAGGATTCTGGGACGTCGAAAATTACGTGATGGGTGGCCCGTTTGTAAGTTATACAACCGTAAATCAGTCCACGCAGGAGGTTGTGACTATCGACTGCTATGTATATTCTCCGAGGGATAAAAAACGAAATTTGTTGCGCGATTTACAACATTTGGTATATGTAGTTGATTTTCCGCAGGATAAATAATAAATATAGTTTTGCAAGCGATAAATATGAGGCCGACAACCGTTAAAGGGAGTCGGCCTCTTTCGTTTTATATTACAAAAAGATTTTTGTGGGAGAAAAAGTTGTAAATTAGTTTTTTTGTCCTTATCTTTGTTTGCAGAAAATCATAGAGTGTTAAATCGGGATTCTAATCTCACGTGCGGGTGAAGGCTTTTTTTGAGACTTACAAAGCAAGGGCGTCGGGTTGGGATTCTGGCTTTTTTTACTGTTTTATTAGATATGGCAAGTGAGATTATTTATTTGACGGCTGAAGGTTTGCAAAAACTTAAAGATGAACTGCATCATATGCGCTCGGTGGAGCGTCCTGCTATCTCGGCTGCTATTGCTGAGGCTCGTGATAAGGGCGATTTGTCGGAGAATGCCGAGTATGACGCTGCACGTGAGGCGCAAGGTCTGTTGGAGATGCGTATTGCCAAGTTGGAGCAGACTTTGACAAATGCTCGTGTAATCGACGAGTCGAAGATTGATAAGAGCAAAGTGCAGATTTTGAGTAAGGTGACACTGCTTAATCACAACAATAAGAAGCAGGTTACTTATACCATCGTATCCGAGAATGAGGCCAATCTTCGTGAGGGCAAGTTGGCTATCGGAACTCCTATTGCAAAGGCTTTGCTGGGCAAGAAGAAGGGCGATGTGGTAGAGGTAACTGTTCCCGCAGGAGTGTTGAAGTTTGAGGTTTTGGATATCAATATCTAATATTCCCCTCGTCACAGCGATGCGAGAGTGTCGTGGTCTGGGGCGGATGAAAGTGAAAAATGAGGTCGGACATTACATCCGACCTCATTTTTGTATATTGAACAATTAATATGTAGTCCTTGTTAGTTAAAGATGTTATTTATCTATTACAACACTTGTTAAAACGCTCATCAATAACCTTCCAATCCAATACCTCCCAGAATGATTTTATACCCTCGGCGCGAGCGTTGCGGTGGTCGATGTAATAGGCGTGTTCCCATACGTCGATTGTCATCAAGGGGCGCTTTCCTTCTGTCAGCGGCGTGCCTGCGTTTTGGGTACTTACAATGCTTAGATTCTTGTTGCCATCACATACCAGCCATACCCATCCTGAACCAAAGAGAGCCAATCCTGCTTTACTCATCTGCTCTTTGAGTTCTTCTACGTTTCCGTACTGACCTCGAATAGCCTCAGCCAATGCTCCCGTAGGCTCGCTTTGGGGCGTTGGTGAAAATTGGTCGAAGTAGAATTGGTGATTCCAAGTCTGCGCCGCATTGTTGAATATAGCGCCATCCGATTGGCATACAATCTCCTCCAGAGTCATATCTGCATAGCGTGTACCTTCAATCAACTCATTTAGTTTGGCTACATATCCCGCCAAATGTTTGTCGTGGTGGAAGATAATAGTCTGCTCCGAGATATAGGGCTCTAACGAGTGCTTGTAATAGGGTAGTGGAGCGAGTACGAATTTCTGAGAAACAGTTGCTGTCGTCATAATTACTGTAATAATATTAATAAATAGAGTTTTCATACATCTTGACATTGCAAATATAATACCTTTATTTACGAAAAAGTATTATGACTAAATAATTATTTTTGATTGTGCCATTAGATGGGGTTATAATACGCCTATAAGAGCGTATGGCTACTGTTTTGTAAATTAAAAGAATATTATTAACTTTGCCCTTGACTATTAGTTGAGTGTATGCCAAAACTCTATATCATAGCCGGATGCAACGGTGCAGGTAAAACGACAGCATCTTATACCGTATTGCCGGAGATGCTGGAGTGTAGAGACTTTGTCAATGCCGACGAGATTGCTAAAGGACTTTCGCCGTTCAATCCGTCACGCGTATCTATCGATGCGGGACGTTTGATGCGAAAGAGAATGGATGATTTGATGTCGGCAGGCGTGGATTTTGCATTTGAGACCACATTGGCTACACGTTACTATACGCGATTTATCCGTCAGGCGCAGGAGCGAGGCTATTTTGTGTCGTTGCTCTACTTCTGGTTGCCGACACCCGACCAGGCCGTTGAGCGTGTGGCTCGCAGAGTTCAGGAGGGTGGTCATAATGTTCCGCCCGAAGTGGTGCGCCGTCGCTATTTTAGAGGATTACGATATTTGACATCGCTCTATACACCTATATGTGATTATTGGGTTATTTATGACAATAGTTCGGTGGAAGGCGTTAAAAAGATAGCATACGGTACTCGCGACGAAATAAGAGAGGTTGTTGATACGTTATCATATCGTCAAATATGCAAAATGTAGAGAGTATGAGTGAAGTAGAACTTGAGCAGTTGCAAGAGAAGATAGATGCCGGAATACTTTTGGCCCAACAGCGTTTGAAGGAGCGCGTTAAAAAGGAGAATGGAGAATTGATTGTTATGCGTGACGGCAAGGTTACGCATTTGAAGGCTGACGAAATAGAGTAAATGCTCTTGCTCTGAAAAATATCTGCCCCGACTGATAATCCTAATCGTCGGGGCAGATTTTCTTTATAAACAGGCTTTGTTACAGATTCTGAAGCGTGTATTGAATCATCTTTATGCGAATGTTGTATGAATATGATGGATACATCGAGTGATTCTGGTCGGGATATATCATCATATCGTACTGCTTGCCTGCGCGATTCAGGGCGTGACACATCTCCATTGTATTCTGAACGTGTACATTGTCGTCAGCCGTACCGTGCATAATCAACAATCGTGTGCGCTCGTGCAGTTTGTTGGCGAAATTAATGGGTGAGTTTTCGTCATAACCTTTGGGATTGTCTTGTGGCAAGTCGTTGTAAATCTCCGTATATATAGTGTCGTAATAACGCCAAGAAGTAACGGGAGCAACGGCTATTGCCATCTTGAACAGCCCCTCGCCTTTGAGTGCGCAACCCAATGCCATAAAACCTCCGTATGACCAACCGTAGATTCCAATGCGGTCAGCATCGACGTAAGGTTGTGATGCCATATATCGGGCAAACGATATTTGGTCCTCTACCTCCAGGCGGCCCAAATCGCCATAGGTCTGTTTTTTGAACTCTTCGCCCATATATCCTGTTCCGCGGCCATCGCAACATATGACAATATAGCCATTGCCGACCATAACATTCTCCCAACCGAGCGAGAACGAATCAGCGACAGACTGCGAACCGGGACCAGAGTATTGTGTCAAAAGTACAGGGTACTTCTTGTTTGCATCAAAGTCTGCGGGCTTGATTATATAGGCGTTAAGTTTATCGCCACGCTCTGTGGTGAAGGTGAAGAACTCCTTTTTGGGCATCTGCTGCATCTTTTCGTTGAGTTCTGCATTATCGACAAGAGTACGGATTAACTCTCCTTTGGCATTTCGGATTTCGACGCTGCGAGGCTCGTTGGCTGACGAGAATGTCGAAATATAATACTTCATACCCTTGCTTGGTGCAATCGAGTATGTACCCTCGCGCTCGGTAAGACGACGTTTGTGTTTGCCTTTATAGTCAACGGCATAGAGGTTCCGACGCAAAGGAGATGACTCCGTTGACATATAATATATGTACTTGTCGGTAGTCTCTACGATGCTTGTTACCTGCCACTCCCCTTCGGTTAAGGCGCGGAGCGGTTGCAATCCATTTTTGATAGAGTATAGATATATGTGATTCCACCCCGACAGAGTCTCGTTGTGAGCGATAAATCTGTCGCCATCAATAAATCGGATTGTGCTTAACGCAGGGCGCTCTACATATCGCGCAGATGACTCCTTGTAGATAACTTGCTGCTCGCCATTTGCGTGGCACAGTACAACCTCGAAATTACGTTGTTTGCGGTCAATGCGATAGTAGTATAACTCGCCGACGGGAGTCCAACCGATGAACGGAATATATTCGTCACGCTCCTCGCCCGATGCAATGAGTTCCTTTTTTGCCGATGCAATGTCGTACAACCACAACTCTACAACCGAGTTTTTATCGCCTGCCTTGGGATACTTAAACGAATATGGTTTGTTGTATAATGCACCGTCGAAACGCATCATCTCGAATGTCGGTACCTCGCTCTCGTCAAAGCGCAAGTAGGCTATCTTCTTTGAGTCGGGCGAGAATGCATAGGCTTTGGTAAATCCATACTCCTCCTCATAAACCCAGTCAGCCGTTCCGTTGATAACTCTGTTCCACTCACCGTCGTTGGTTATGGCTTTAGCCTCTTGGCCGAGTGCGCCTACATATAGGTTATTATCTTTAGCATAGGCTACCTGCTTTGAATCGGGTGAGAGAGTCAAGTCGCGCACGCTCTTAAGGTCTGCTACGACCTTTTTGTCTGCCATTGTTACAATCTGATAATCCACCATCGAAGAGTGTCGGTAAATCGGGCGATAGTTATTACCCAGAATTATCATATCTTCTGCGGGAGTGAACTCATAACTTGCAAAATGGCCCTTGTATAGAGTGTCGCATACATCTTTGTCGGCATAACTGTGTCGCAGAATGGCCCCACCGCGATTGACAGTATAGTGCTCGCCATCCTGCATTGAGCGTAGGCCGCTCACGCCTCTATTCAGACGACTTAATGCTGTCAAATCGTCGTATGTCTTTTGGGCCAAAGCCGCAGTTGTGAGTGATGTAAATATTGCGGCGAGTATAATTAGCGGTTTTTTCATCTCTTTTGTCCAGCGTAAATTAAATATCATCTACATTAAACTCGTATCCCAGGCGTTTTCCTGTTACGAACTTCGAGTTATCCATCTTGGTGTTGAATTGGTCAACTGTGACACGTTTGTTCTCCTCGTAAGGCGGTGTTAGCAAATCGAAGTTTATTGCATAGTTGATTGCCGCCTCCATAATCGCGATAAGAGCCTCGCGGTTAATCTTGTCGTGACCAAATGTCATAGGTCGTACCAATGTTTGGCGTTTACCCTCGACAAAGAAACTCTTTTCGCGGTTGATGAATATACGTCCAATGAGGTAACCCTCGTCGGCATTACGGTTAAATTTGAACGAATCGGACAAGAAGTTGTAGATGTTTATCACGCCACAATATGAATTGTCGCGATTTGATTGCACATATTCGTTCTGCCAAATGATATGATTAGAGTCGAACTCAAAAATATCGGTGTGCATCTGGAATATGAGCAAATCGCTGGCAATCTGCAATTGGGCCTCAAACTTACCTCTGTCGCGGTACTCTATTCTCACTCGTTTGTCCAATTTGCCATCCAAGTCATCGTCCAACTCCGAAGCAATCTCAAATAACACATCTTTGAGTTCGTTAAACGTCGTAAACGTATTGTCAAATATGTGCTGCTTGAGCGTCGATTTGTTGATTATTGTTGCGAGAATTCTCTCGCGCATAGGTGATTTATCCATTGTTGCTATATTTTTATCTTTACTTCGATTACTCTCCAATAACCTTTAATGGTAAGGTTATTTATACAATCTTATGCGTTGGCCTGCCTGTAGTTGAGTCGATGTCTTCAGACGGTTTAGTGCTGCCAACTTCTTCAGCCTGATGCCATACTCCTGCGAGAGCGATAACAGTGTCTCACCCTCCTTGACTATGTGATACTGCTCCTCGCCAAACCACTTGGCTTGTTTGCGCTCGATATAAATCAATTCCCCCTCTATCGGGTCAGCCGAAGATGAGGGGCTTATCTCGTTATATTTTCGCAAAGTACGTTCCGTAATAGTGAACGTGGCAGCAATATCTTTGAATGTATCTCCGTTACGAGCAATCACAAAGTGTGAGAGGTTGTTGGCGTAAACGCTATATCCGTTGTATGTACGCTCAACGACTCTGTAATCATTAGGGTCTATACGGCCTTCCGTTGTCGTTGGTACATTCACACTGCTGTTTTCGGCAAAGTTCTCGGCCACATTTTCGTCACTCTTGAAACGCGAAGCATAGAGCAATGCGCCATTGTCCTGGTCCAACAGAAAGAGTTTATTGTCTTCAATTATTCGGATAAGTCGTTGCGCGTAGTCGGGAGCCGTAGCGTAACCTGCGGCCTTTAGTCCTCGCGCCCAACTGCGATAGTCATTAGAGCGATATGCAAACAGCGAATCGTAGCGGGGCGAGTTGTCCAAGAACTGTGCGTGGTCCTCGTATGAATCCTCCACAGAGTCGTATTTACGAAAACATTCGTTTGGAGCGTCGTCAGTGTGATAGACCTTTGCACCTTTCCAATCTTTCTTACATTTGATGCCGAAATGATTGTTTGAGCGGCGTGCGAGATTGCTGTTTCCGCTATCGGACTCCAATATACCTTGCGCCATAGTGATACTTGCGGGGATACCGTAACGTTCCATATGGTCGATGGCTATCTCCTTATAGCGGTCTATGTACTCCTCTTTGGTGAGTCTTGTCTGTGCCCACGAATCGGCAGCAGAGCAGATGGCCGCCGAGAAAATAAGAGCAAATATTGCTTTTTTAGAAAAAATCATTATCTTTGTAATTATCAACTAAAGGCAAAGATAGATTATTTTACATTAATAACCAATAAAACTACTGTATAATATGTTTACAGAAAATGCAAATAAGATTTTCAATCGCGTGATAGATGATTACCACCGCTTTGACGATGTAGACCATAAATTTGAGAATCCTTATCCTGCAGGCTCATTAGATGCCTTGTTGTATGAGAAGAATTTGGTTGATACAGTTCAGTGGCATTTGGAGGATATTATTCGCGACCCAAACATCGACCCGGTTGATGCTTTGGCGCTTAAGCGCAGAATCGATAAATCGAATCAGGTTCGTACCGATATGGTAGAGTATATCGACTCGTATTTTCTCGATAAGTATAAGGAGGTAGCAACAGCCCCCGACGCTCGTATCAATACCGAGACTCCAGCGTGGGCAATTGACCGCTTGTCAATCCTTGCACTCAAGATTTATCATATGCATCAGGAGGTAGTACGCGAGGATGTAGAGCAGTCACATCGTGATGCTTGTCAGAAGAAACTCGATACATTATTGGCACAGCAGGTGGACCTCTCGACAGCCATCGAGGAGTTGTTGGAGGATATTGAGGCAGGTCGCAAGTATATGAAGACTTACAAGCAGATGAAGATGTATAACGACCCCTCGCTTAACCCTGTGTTGTATGGTAACAAGTAATAAATCGGAAAATAGTAGTAATAAAAAATTACCTCGTCATATAGCGCTTATACGTCTGTCGGCGATGGGCGATGTGGCTATGTTGGCGCATACGGTGCGTGCATTTCAGGCGGTTTATCCTGATGTGAGGCTGACTATAGTCACACGTCGTCTGTTTGCTCCCTTTTTTAATGGGTTAAATGTTGATTTCTTGTTTGCCGATACCAAAGGCCGCCATAAAGGTGCTAAGGGCGTATGGCGATTGTGGCGCGATATATCGAAATTGAAGGTAGATGCTGTTGCCGATATGCACAACGTGATGCGTTCTGTTGTAGTGCGCAACCTCTGCTGGCTGAGCGGTAAGAAGACATCTGCAATAGATAAGGGAAAGATTGAGAAGTGGTTCCGTGTAGGCTATAATAGCCACAATAGTGTTCCTCTTAAACATACCGTAGTACGCTACTGCGATGTTCTTCGCAGGATGGGTTTTGAATTTGAGGACCCCGCTCCTGCCGTAAAACAGAACTTGCCAAATCCTATGGGCGAGAAGAGTGGTGTGTGGGTTGGTTTTGCTCCATTCTCGGCACACGATGGCAAGACCTATCCTGAAGATTTGCGCCTTGAGGTTATCAAATTGATGAGTGAGCGTTATGGTAGGGTATTCATCCATAGTGGCGGAGGTGCCGAGGCCGAGTTCGCTCACCAGATGGAGGCGCAATATGAGAATGTTACGGCTCTTAATGGTAAGGTTGATTTGAGCGGCGAGTTAAATCTGATGTCGCATCTTGATTGTATCGTTTCGATGGATTCGCTCGCTATGCATATGGCCTCGCTGACGGCTACCCCTGTCGTTTCGGTGTGGGGTGCTACCCATCCTTCATTGGGATTCCTCGGTTGGGGATGTTCTGCGGATGGCGTATTGCAGGAGGAGATGCCTTGCCGCCCTTGCTCGGTATATGGTAACAAACCTTGCAAAACGGGCGATTATAAGTGCTTGCGTTGTATCACTCCCGATATGATAATAGCCAAAATTGACGAACTGATTATCCCGAAAGAGTAGGCTTACCTTGATTTATAAAGAAAGAGTTCAGCCCGAAGGCTGAACTCTTTTTGTGTATATTCAAGTTGTTTCGTGTTGATTACTTTGCGTAACTTACCGAACGGGTTTCGCGGATAACAGTAATCTTCACCTGACCAGGGTAGGTCATCTCGTCTTGAATCTTCTTTGCTATGTCGTGTGACAATGACTCTGACTCCTGGTCCGAGAGTTTGTCTGCGCCGACGATTACGCGCAACTCACGACCAGCCTGAATAGCATAAGTCTTGATAACGCCGGGATATGAGAGTGCGATATCCTCCATCTCCTTCAGTCGTTTGATGTATGACTCAACAACCTCGCGTCGAGCACCGGGACGAGCACCTGAGATGGCATCACAAACCTGAATGATGGGGGCAATGATAGACGACATCTCCACTTCGTCGTGGTGCGCACCAATGGCGTTGCATACGTCGGCCTTCTCCTTGTACTTCTCGGCCAACTTCATACCGATAATTGCGTGTGGCAATTCGGGCTCATCATCGGGCACCTTACCTATATCGTGCAGAAGACCTGCTCGGCGTGCAGCCTTAACGGGCAATCCCAACTCTGACGCCATAATACCGGCCAAGTTGGCTGTCTCGCGGGCGTGCTGCAATAGGTTCTGGCCATACGATGAACGATACTTCATCTTACCGATAAGGCGGATAAGTTCGGGGTGCAAACCGTGAATACCCAAGTCGATAGCGGTACGTTTACCCACCTCGACAATCTCCTCCTCAATCTGCTTCTTAACTTTTGCTACAACCTCCTCAATGCGAGCGGGGTGGATACGACCATCGGTAACGAGTTGATGCAAGGCCAAACGTGCAATCTCGCGACGTACGGGGTCAAAGCCACTCAAGATAATAGCCTCAGGTGTATCATCGACGATAATCTCGATACCCGTAGCAGCCTCCAGTGCGCGGATGTTACGGCCTTCGCGACCAATGATACGACCCTTAACCTCGTCGCTGTCGATATTAAATACCGTTACGGCATTCTCGATGGCTGTTTCGGTTGCTACGCGCTGGATAGAGGTTACGATTATACGCTTAGCCTCTTTTGTAGCGGTTAGTTTAGCCTCCTCGATAGTCTCGTTGATATAAGATGCAGCCTCAGTTTTGGCCTCCTCCTTCATATTCTCAATCAGGATGTTCTTTGCATCCTCGGCGCTCATACCTGAAATCTGCTCTAAACGAACATTCTGCTCCTTGATGACTGCGGCCAACTCCTCTTTCTTTGTATTAAGGCTCTGTAATTGGCTATTCATCTGCTCCTTCAGGCGGTCATTCTCCTTGAGTTTGTTCTCAAGGTCTCGCTGCTGATTTTGCAGGTTTGTTTCAATCTGCTTGGCGCGTTGCTCTGATTGTGCGATTCTCTGATTACGCTCGTTTATTGTACGGTCGTGCTCGCTCTTGAGTTGAATAAATTTCTCTTTTGCCTGGAGAATCTTCTCCTTTTTAATCATTTCACCTTCGGCTTCGGCCTCCTTGAGAGCCGCAGCACGTTGCTTTTGTATCGTGTTCTTCGTGATATATGTAGTAACCAGAATATAGGATACCAAAGTCACGACAACAGATATTATAGCAGTTATAACTATAGTTGTCATCTTAGTGTTTATTAATGTTAGTTAATTTTATTTATATAAAAATATTGTTTCCTTAAATGTTTTATATGCCTATGCGTTGTCCCTTATCATAAAAACAAAAATCCGCATAGAAGTTCCTTTTCTTGTTTGACGAATCTGCCGATAAGTCAAGGTGTGGGGGCTCCGGTGTTCGCAATCGTCCAACGGTGCGCGCGGCACACCCCTTGCGGGGTTAAGGCCTGATTTTGAGAAACCGAGAGTTTACCCAATGTAATAAGTGTTCAGTTTCGCAAAGTTATAAGGAAATCTATGCGGGTAGATTTTTATGTAAAGAACATAAGTTGTCTATAACCTATTTGTTAATCGACAATTTGTTGTTTGTGCTCTTCTTTCGAGGCGTAATACGGTTAAGATGCTTGTCCATCATCTGCGAGAGTTTATCCAACGCAGCCATATCGTCGCTATCCAACTCATTCTGGCGCATCAACGATATGTTGTTTATACTCAACTGCAATGCTGTTATAGCCAAGCAATCCTTAATGTCACAACTATCTCCAAAAGCCGTTTTCAGTTTGGCTATATTGGCATTGACCTGACGCTCAGCCAAGCGATAAATCTCCTCTTTATCGCTATCGATTGTCATCTGGTAGGTCTTCTTATTTACCTCCAGGCTTATCTTTTGCTTTGCCATAACCCAAACTAATTTTCTTGTGCCTTAGTCAGCAATGCTATGCACTTATCAACCTCCCGCAATAACAGATTGATTCGCGCACGCGACTTTGCCTTATCTGTCTTATTGCCACTCAAACCCTCAGCCAGACGCAGACGCTGAACCTCAGCCTTCAACTCGCGAAGTTGCTCCTCCTGCTCACGCACTTGAGAACGTAAAGCATCGCGCTCCTCACGTAGTTGATGGCACTGCTCCTCCAGTTTCTCATATTGCGAGATTATCCTTTCGGTCTGTGCTTCAATATGCTTTATGATGCTTTTACAAGCCATCTTTTAGGGTCTAAACAGTTTTTAACACTCAAAGGTAATAAAAAAATATATTTTCAGCAAATTTATTGCCTGCTATATATCATTTTGCCAAATCTTATCGTTTGCCACATTTCGTTGGACGGACGTTAATCACTTCGCCGAACAAATCGTAATCTTCGGCATCGGTGATAAGTACATCGTAGAAACAGCCGCGACGTAAGCGTCGTTTTTCGGCAGGAATCAGTATCTCTTGGTCCACCTCAGGTGAGTCGTATTGCGAGCGTGCTACATAGTAGTTGCCTTGTCGTCCATCGACTATAACGCGCATCGTCTGTCCGACTCTTTTGAGGTTGTTTTCCAACGAAATCTGCTCTTGAATCTGCATTATACGCGCCGCACGGCGTTCTTTCTCTTCATTCGCAACATCGTCAGTTAATTTTTTAGCCGAGTAGGTTCCCTCCTCCTCTGAATAGGGAAAAACACCCAAACGCTCAAAACGTACTTCGCGAACAAAAGCCTCCAATTCGTCAATATCCTCTTGTGTTTCGGTTGGATAACCTACGAGTAGAGTAGTACGCAGAACTATATCAGGAATTTGCTCACGCAGACGTTTGATTAACTCCATTGCCTCGGCTTTGGTGTGACGACGTTTCATCGCTGAGAGCATCTTGTCGGAGATGTGCTGGAACGGGATGTCGAGATATTTGCAAATCTTCTTCTCTCGGGCCATAACCTCAATCACATCATCGGGGAAGGCCGTAGGGTAGGCATAATGCAGTCGAATCCACTCAATGCCTTTGATTTTGCACAATTCAGTCAAGAGGTCAGCCAAACGGCGACGTCCATATAGGTCTATGCCGTAATACGTTGTATCTTGTGCTATTACTATAAGTTCTTTTACTCCGCGCTCGGCCAACTTCTGTGCCTCCTCCAAAATCTGTTCCATCGGTACCGATGTGTGCTTGCCACGAATCAGAGGTATGGCACAATAACCGCAATGCCAATTACATCCCTCGGCAATCTTCAGGTAGGCGTAATGCGAAGGGGTGGTCAAAACACGCTCGGTTTCCAGACTCCTCTTATGTTCTGCGCCCAACGCGGCAACAATATCGGGCCAATCGTTTACACCAAAGTATTCATCTACTTCAGGAATCTCCTCGCGTAACTCGTCGGCATATCGCTCGCTTAAGCAACCAATGACGAACAGTCGCTCAATCAACCCCTCCTCTTTGGCCTGAACAGCCGATAGAATAGTGTCGATACTCTCCTTTTTGGCGTCGCCTATGAATCCGCAGGTGTGGATTACGACCACTTTGGCATCCGTAGAATCGCTGTCAATCGATAGTTCATATCCTGCGGCCTCCAACTGTGCCATCAGGTGCTCGCTATCGACCACATTCTTCGAACAACCAAGAGTTATAACGTTGATTTTTTTCATCTATCACTTCCGCTTTACTTCTTCTCCCCGAAAAGGGCGTCTACAAATTGATGGCGGTCAAATATTTTGAGTTGGTCGATGCCTTCGCCAATGCCGATATATCGTACAGGAATGTGGAATTGGTCGCTAATGCCGATGACAACTCCGCCTTTAGCCGTACCATCCAACTTGGTTATGGTGAGCGACGTCACCTGTGTAGCCTGCGTAAATTGACGAGCCTGCTCAAATGCATTTTGTCCTGTCGAGCCATCCAAAACGAGCATAACCTCGTGTGGCGCATTGGGTATGACCTTTGCCATCACGTTGCGAATCTTGGTAAGTTCGTTCATCAATCCAATCTTGTTGTGCAGACGACCTGCGGTGTCAATCAGTACAACATCAGCGCCGTTTGCTACTGCCGATTTAAGGGTGTCAAACGCTACCGATGCCGGGTCAGAACCCATCTCCTGACGAATCATCGTAGCCCCTGCGCGCTCGGCCCATACGGCTAATTGGTCGATGGCTGCGGCGCGGAACGTATCGGCAGCGCCGATATATACCTTGCGGCCCGCTTTGGTAAGTTGAGCGGCAAGTTTTCCTATGGTCGTGGTCTTGCCGGCGCCATTCACTCCTACAACCATCATAACATAGGGCGTTCCCTCCTGCACCTCCAAGCCAAAATCCTTTTGCGATGAGTGTGATTCCTCCATCAGTTGAGCAATCTCGTCACGCAATATGGCGTTCAACTCCGATGTGTTCATATACTTGTCGCGGGCTATACGGGCCTCGATGTGTTCGATAATCTTGACGGTTGTCTCCACTCCCACGTCCGATGTAATCAGTACCTCCTCCAGGTCATCCAATACATCAGCATCGACAGTCGAGCGGCCCGCAACGGCGCGCGCCAACTTCGAGAAGAAACCCTCCTTAGTCTTCTGCAAACCAACCGACAACTCCTCTTTTTGAGCCTCAGCTTGTTGCTCTTCACGCTGCTCTTCGGCTGCTTGAACTTCGGGGGATGCTACCTCCGCCGCATTATCTTTTTTCTTCTTAAAAAGGTCAAAAAATCCCATAATCATTTACGTTTTTAAGCCCCCGCAATAGCGAAAGGCAAATTATCATACAAAGTTAGGATTTTTTTATGCAACTACCAAATATTAGACTAGCAATGCAATTCCCCACATAGAGTGTTGTTTGTTTTGAAAAAGTTTTTATATATTTGTAATGTCGAGGACTACTCTCGGCAGACATATTTATAGAAAGTGTTTTCGCACACTCCTTGTTAGAAAATGTGGAAGTTTTCATTAGTTGGAGGTCGAACGAACAACACTCACTTCTTGTTTAGCATATGGTGTGGGCGCAATTCTTGTGTCTGCAGTTCCCATATCTATTCAGGTGTGGGGTATTGCATCGTTTATTCCAACTGGGGTCTTTCCACAACCTTCTAACAGATAAACGAAATCAGCTCCACACTTTCTGTTTTTTATTAATCCTCATTTTAGGAGTTGGGATGAGCGGGAATCCGTGACGTACTATGATTTTACCTAATATTTGGAATCGAGTAGTTGAATGGTTTCGAGATCGTTCTGAAAAACAAAATTTAGTGAGAAGTTTCAATTTGTCAGCACGAAATGCATTCATAAATGGTGATGCACCAACAATGTTGCAAGCATCTATTTCGAAAGGATGTCGAGAGTATAAACATCAATTCTCATCTTGGTTGAATACCGGATTTAGAATAAAGGCATTGTCGGGAAGACCTTTGACACGTGCAGAACAAGAAATTATTGGCAAGGTGATAATTAATAATGTAGAACTTGTAAGAAGATTGGTTGCATTAGGTTGGGATACACTAGAGGTTTGCGATGATGAAGGACGGTATGGCCTGAGGTATAAGTTGATAGATTATGCAAATATAGGTTTAATGTTAAGCGAATAAGGTTATGTGGAAGATATTGTTTTTTAGCGAAGATATATTGTGTAATGGCTGGTTTTACATTTCGGTGTTAGAGTTTATTATCATTGTTGTTCTGTTAATAAAGAAAGTGTGCGTATCGCAGAGTAAACAAACGCAAAAGCGAGAAATACTTTCTGAGAACAATGTTGATTATGATAATATTATCCAATCGTCGTTTAAAAGCCAATCGTTATATGACATACTTAAAAAGAAATGTCATCCAGATAGGTTTCTCGATAGTGAGCAAAATATGATTGCAACAGAATTATTTGCTAAGATAGTTGAGAATAAGTATAACTATCAGGCATTGTTGTCAATAAAGGAAGATATGGAAAATAAACTGAAACTTAAAATATAACAATTATGGAAGCATTGGAAGTTTTATTTTTTTTGGGGATTCGCGTGGGTCTTGCTTACTGTGTAGGGCTAATGGGTAAAAAACGTAAAATTGGCTTTGGATGGGCATTCGCACTATCTGTGTTATGGCTGATTGTGGGATTTATTATTGTTTTGTGTTCTAAAAAGAATGATGATGTAGAATTTGTTGAAAATATAAAATAGAAATTATGAAAGTTTGGGGATGGATATTGGTAATATTGGGGTCTTTGAGTGTCTTGGGCTCCATTATTGGAGGGAGTAGCCCTGCGGGAGTCTTTTTTATAGTTTTTGGGGCGTATCTGCTCCATAGGGCTAAACAAAAAGAAATTGAGCGAAAAGAAAAAGAAGAATGGAGTAAAACGAAAGAATAATGGATTTGCGATTTGAATAGTTCTATTCAGGTCAAATCCGCACAACACAAAAAGGCACCTCTTGCGAAGTGCCTTTTTTATTAAACCAAAAGTTTAATAAAATTATTTCTCAGCGAAGTATGCCTTGATGTCAGCCTCCTCAAGAATGTTCTGTGTCTTGAAGATGTAAGCACCGGTCTTCTCTGATTTCACCATCTTGATGCACTTGGTGTACTTCTTGTTGGTACCCGTCTTAAGGGTTGCAACTACTTTCTTTGCCATAACTTACACAAAAAATTACTTAATTTCACGATGTACTGTTACCTTCTTCAAGTAAGGATTGTACTTCTTACGCTCCAAACGATCGGGTGTGTTCTTCTTGTTCTTGGTAGTGATGTAACGTGACATACCTGCAACGCCACTCTCCTTCTGCTCGGTGCACTCCAAAATCACCTGCACTCTGTTACCTTTCTTTGCCATTTGTCCTTAACTTTTTTAGTAAACCTTCTTAGGTGCAGCAGCCTCCTTAAGAGCGGCAGCCAAGCCCTTCTTGTTAATAGTTTTCATACCGGCAGTTGTTACTTTCAAAGTAAACCAACGGCCCTCCTCCTCTGACCAGAAACGCTTTGTCTTCAAGTTAGTGTTGAACTTGCGCTTGGTCTTGCGGTTTGAGTGAGAAACATTGTTACCCACTACTGCAGTTTTACCTGTAATTTCGCAAACTCTCATTGTTTTGTTAATTTTAGTTTATATCCCCTCACAATAAGGGTGCGCAAAGATACGCAAAATAAATTCAAAATTCAAAATATTTTAATCACTTTTCCTTGTGTCGTGCCTACTTTATCGAGAAATCGGGTTGTGCGACCTCGACCACACAACCCGAAATGTTTTATTTAAGTCATATCGTGGGTTTACTCTCCGCGAATGACTTTTACCCCCTTGGGAGCCTTGATGTCTGATTTAATCTTGCCGTCGGCACCCTTCTTATGTGAAATCTTAATGTCGCCGTACGGTGTGGGGAAACTACCCTCGGCCCACTCCAAATTACCCAGATGTGGCGTGATTTTCACCACTTTGCAGGCCGGCTCTATAACCTCAACACCCAATACGTTCTGAATCAGCCACGATGTGGGACCTGATGCCCAGCCGTGACACAGGCTATGACGGAAACCTTCGTAGCAGTATGCTCCAAAATCGCCGTGAATATCCTTCTTGCCTTCGGGAACGAGAGCATCGATAGGAGCAGCATTGGGAATCCAATCTGTGTGGAAATCCTCCCAGAATGATGTTGCGCCGAGGTCAATCATTGCGCCCCAGAAGTCGCGTATCACCTGCATTGCACCCTCATAATCGCCTGCTTTGGCCATAGCCTGCAACATATAATAGCCATAGAATGTCGAGAATCCACGAGCGCCCTCTACTGTCAGCACTTTGTCGTTAGCCTCTTTTGCATCGATAATACCCGCCAGAGCCATCAATGCTGCGCCCTGCTTGCTACCTGGTGCTGTGGGCTCCTGTGCCTCCTTGAAATATTGCTCTACAACGGCAGGGGCTGCGGCAACCATCTTATCGTAACACTCCTTGCAACGAGTTGCCATCTGTTCCTCACCCAGATATTTACACAACTCCTCACCCGACTTCATTGCCCACATCATCAAGGCTTGCGTACCAGCACGCATAGCAGGCTGATTGGCATTCGAAGGCCAATCAAGGAATCCTCCGCCGCTGGTCTCAAAGCCCTTGTCATCAACCTTTGTGAGAAGGAGGTCAAGTAGTTGAACAAGGTAATCACGCTGACTCTGCAAATACTCCTCATCGCCGTGATAGTAGAACCAATCACGCTGATTAATAACCCACCAAATAGAGTAGGTGTACATTCCGTTCATCCAATTAGGCAGCGGGGTAGTATCCTTAACCAAGTCGAGGCTTTTCGGTACAACGTCGTTATAACCGAAGACGTGGCTTACGGTAGTAATCTCGGGGTGCAGGTCGCCCATCCATACCAAGCGGTCACGTTTGATGCCGTCCCACAAGTAGTCCTGCATATTGAGGTGTACGGTACGCGCGCCTACCTGCCAAATCTGATTCAAACGCTCGTCATTACATTTGAATGAACCGCGATAGGGAATATCGCGCATAACCGATATGGCACGAATCTCTTTCAGGTGCAGTTCGCGGTTGTCGTCCAAGAGGTCGATGCGAACGAAACGGAAACCCGAGTTACCCATCTCTTTAAGACCTAACCACGGCAGAGTAGTCTCAAAATCGCGTATGGCGTGGTCGTTTGTTGCTCCGTTTTTGCCGTCAATCTCACACATAGCCTCGCTTGCCGACTCGCCGAAGCGAACACGAATGCGAACAGGAGTGTGGTCGCCAGGCATACCCGTTACAATCTGCAAACCGCCGTGCAACTCCTTGCCGAAGTCGAGCAGGATGGCAGGATGCTCCTTCTCGGTACTCTTTACAACGCAGATATGGCTATTGGTAAGGTCGGCCTGACCATTGCCTTCGCGCAACAGATAGTCGATATTAGAAATCAACTCACCGTGTTGCGTCCATAGAATCTTGACGGGCGAGATATATTCACGCTCAAGTTCGCCCGAATACTCATTCTCGTTTGCCGTGGGCTCATCTGTTGGAATGCGGTCTATGGCGTTCAATACAAGTGCGCCTACAATTACAATAATAATTGCCAAAAAAAGTTTCTTCATTTTCGGTTGTTTTATTTGTTAGTATTATTCTTTAGTTCTTTGTATAACATCTCAATGGCATAGGCTGTGGCTCGATTGATTATCTGACCTCGGTCTGTTCCACAGTTACGCAATGCGGTGATAGTATGTGTGGGCGTTGCAACGGCCATCCATACCGTTCCGATTGGCTTATCTTTTGTGCCGCCCGTTGGGCCTGCTATGCCCGTTGTTGCTATGGCGTAGTCGCTGTCCGTTGCACGGCGTGCACCCTCTGCCATCTGTCGCGCAACACTTTCGCTTACGGCGCCATAACGTCCTATATCTTCAGCGTTGACACCTAATATGCCTATTTTGACCTCGTTGGCATAGGCTATCACTCCACCGTTGAAGTATGCCGATGCTCCTGCCATAGCAGTAAAACGTGAGGCAATTGCTCCGCCGGTACAACTCTCGGCTGTGGAGAGTGTCTGTTGGCGTTGTGTGAGCAGGTCGTGTACGAGGGCCTGCATCGAGGCCTCCTCAAATCCTACGATATGTTGTGGAATGATATCATTGAGTTGGGCGAAGAGGGCGTTTATCTCCTCTCGTGCTGCTGTCTTGTCTATGGCGTCGTATGTCGATAGTCGTAGTCTTACCACATTTGGAGCGGGCAGATATGCCAATTTTATATGTGCAGGCAATGCCTCCTCCCACGCTGCAATCTTCTCTGCCAACATCGATTCGGGAAGTCCTGCCGTAATCATCGTGCGATGTATGTTTGCATTTAGCGAGAAGTGTGTCTTCAGGCGTGGCATCACCTCATCCTCCATCAAATGCTCCATCTCGAATGGCACACCTGGCAACGATATGGTCACTCGGCGCTCTGCATCCTCAAACCACATACCGGGCGCAGTGCCGTGATGATTAAATAGTACGGTGCACTTTTCGGGTACGACGGCTTGCGAATGGTTTAGTTCATTATAGACAATTCCTCTGGCCTCAAGCATCGTTTTGACGTGGCGGGCAACCGCATCATCCTCCCTGAAATCCGATGAGAAAAATTTAGCCAGCGTATATTTCGTTATATCATCTTTTGTCGGGCCCAAACCTCCTGTGATGATAACAACTTGCGTAGTGGTCAATGCACGTCGAAGAGTCTGTTCAATCTGCTCGGCATTATCACCGATTGAAACCTTCTCGGCAACTGTTATACCTGCACTATTCAAGTGCTTTGCTATGCTTACCGAGTTGGTATCGACGATTTGTCCTATAAGTATCTCGTCGCCTATGGTAATTATGGTTGCTTTAATCATCTCTTGCTAATCTATTCTGTCGTTGCGGTTGTCTATAGAGTCGGTGTATTTGACTCTGTGGTTGTTGCCGAGTTTAATTCCGCTTTGCGTATGCGTTCGTTCAATCCTAATTGCATATTGCGTAAAGAGTCGCCTCCGCCATAAATAAACTCGCTACAAATCTGTACCAATGTAGCACCTGCATCTAACATCGCTTTGGCATCATCGGGCGATGTTATACCGCCGCAACCAATGATGGGGTATGTGCCTTTTGAGCGCTCATAGATACGTTTTATCACCTGCAATGCTCTATCTTGTAGCGGCCTTCCGCATAATGCACCCTCTGTACGACCTATTGCGTGTATGGTCGATGTTGAATTCTCCAGACCGTGTCGTCCTATTGTTCCACCGCAGGCTACGATGCCATCAAGCGGAGTTTCGAGCATTATATCGGTCATAACATCTATATGCTCGTCGCTCAAATCAGGGGATATTTTCAATAATATTGGCCTATACTGATTCTGCCCACGACGAAACTCAAACAGTGGTGTGAGAATAGCATTTATCTCCTCTTTGTCGAAGGGTACATAACAGTCGGTAGAGGTGTTGTCGGCAATATTTACGGTAAAGTAATCGGCATATTGATATAAAGGTCTAAACAGACGCAGATACTCCAGCGGGGCATCTGCAGCCGATGTAAGTTCGCTCTTTACGATATTGCATCCAATGATGATGTTGCTCTGTCGGCGTTTGATGTTTTCGATAACCTGCTCAACACCGTCGCTGTCGGTTATTCCTCGATGTATCAGCGCTCGGTCATTAGGTAGTTCGTATATCGAAGGCGAGGTTGTGTTACGTTGCTCGCGTGGAGTGATTGAGCCTACCTCTAAGAACCCGAAGCCTGCGGCAGCCATCGACTCAATCATATCACCGTTACGGTCAAACCCTGCGGCAAGGCCAATGGGTGACGAGAATTTCATACCGAAAACCTCTCGTTCAAGATAAGGAGCATTGACGGCATACATCTTTTTAACCATATATCTTAGTATGGCATTGCTCGAAGCCTTACGCCATTTCCAGCGCATATATCTTAATCTGAAATCAGCGCTGCGAAGATACTTAAATGGCTCTACAATATGTTTGATTATGCTGAACATAACTCGTTGCAAATTTGAATATCTATGTGCTATAATTTAGTGAGTAGGCACATCGGGTAGGGCATCTGGACGATTACTCTACCTCATATATTATAGCCTCTGTTTCGTGATATAACTCCTCTAATTGCTTATTGAAATTCTTGTCGAAATTGAATTTTTGGGCGTTGTAACCCATTGCAATGCCAAGTCCGCCTCGGCGCTGGATATATACGTTACGTTCCAAACGTGGCAACCAACTCTTATCACCTGCGTCGATATTTAGCAGGAACTCGGTACAACAATCTATGATGTTGTCGCGAATGATGAAGTTGGTTGCGGGATTGTGGTGACCCCACGATTTAATCTGTGCAGGTGTTGTCTTATCGGGACGCTGTTTACCCCAACCCTCTCCGGCGCTACGCAGGATATTGTTGCACATCAATATATTCTCCATCATATGCTTAGCCTTCTCCACGCGTGGTTTACCCAAGAAGTACTCTATCGAATAGACGCAGTCTTCAACCAGATTGTTTGAATATGTGACATTTTCCATTCTGATAGTCTCGTTACCGTCGCCTTGGTGCTGATGTGTGATGGCGGCATCATATACCTGATAGATGTAGCAGTTATCAACAAAGAAGTAGTTGCAGCCACCATAAATCTCAATCGCATTACCATATCGTGTAGGGTGGTTTCTGCCGAAAATATCTTCCGCTTGTATCGAGCCTCCTATCCATCCCAATTCGCAGTTGGTAACAGTCAGGCTATCTATTGTGCCGAATCCTATACCGTGAGAACCGCAATATTTTAGGCAGAGATTGTCTACTATAATATTACCGCTACCCTTGATGATATGGCCTTTGGTGAGCAACTCTATCGAGTTGAAACGCTTGGCGGGATTACCCTTCTCGGAGTATAGATACACACGCTTAGAGCCAAGATAGTCGTGATAGAAGTCCAAGTCGCGTTTAAGGTCGCGGTAGTCGGCAAATGGCTCATTGGTATCAATGTGTAACGTTGAGCCATTGGCTTGATGTACTTTCATTACCTTGAAAGCACAATCCTCGCCGTGATTAAATACCAAAGTGCCGATATCATCGGGTAACTCTTGGTCGTAAACATAGACATTTTTTGCCTCTGTTTCACGCCATACGCCCGTCGTGGCTGCATCATAAGGCGAGCCATAGATTGTAGGCTTAGGGCCTTTGCCGTAGGCTGAATATGTTACGCCATAGCAACTTGTGATATGGCCACGCCACAAATCGCCACGTCGGAATAATACGGCATCACCAGCCTTGAGCGATAGTGAATTAACCTTATCGATACTCTTTATTGGTGTTGCCGGCGTGAGTCCATCGTTTTGGTCGTTACCGTCTTGGGCTACATAATATTTCGTGCCTCGCACCTCGATGTCGGTTTTCGTATTGCGTATGCTTTTTCTTTTCTTGTCGGTCTTGCGGTCAAGTATCTTCATATACTTTTCGGCACTAACCTCTTGTCCGAAAGCATATTCTGCTTGTGTCGCTATGCCCAAAAACAGCATTGCGCTTATGATGTATGTAACGAAATTAGCGACAGAATGATTCAAAAAACGATGTCTCATAATCTTATTAATTAATAAATTCCCACACAAAGATATAAAAAACAAAATGCGAAACGATAAAAACTCGATAAATTCTGCATATAGAAAGGTATAAAAATTGATTTTCAACAATAAATAATCTATCTTTGTGTAGGGGTTGAGTGTAAATAGTCCAAACTCCAACCAATTTATAGAATACTAAGATTATGCAGATATGAGTAAAAAATGTTTTAACGACGAGAATTTTCTGTTGCAGAGTTCTGCGGCTGAGCGATTGTATCACGACCACGCAGCCAAAATGCCGATTATAGATTATCATTGTCACCTCAATCCAGAGTATGTGGCTTCGGACCATCGTTTCCGCAGCCTTGCTGAAATTTGGTTGGATGGTGACCACTATAAGTGGCGTGCTATGCGTACAAATGGTGTTGCCGAGCGTTATTGTACGGGCGACGCATCGGATTGGGAAAAATTTGAGAAGTGGGCCGAGACGGTACCTTATACGATGCGTAATCCGCTTTATCATTGGACACATCTCGAATTAAAGACAGCCTTTGGCGTCGATACTCTTCTTAATCCTTCGTCAGCCCGCGAAATATATGACCACTGTACGGCTCTGTTGCAGCAACCCGAGTATTCGGCTCGAGGCTTGATGCGCCGCTATAATGTTGAGGTTGTGTGTACTACGGACGACCCGATTGACTCGTTGGAGCATCATATCAAATGTCGTGAGGATGGTTTTGAGTGTAAGGTGTTGCCTACGTGGCGCCCCGATAAGGCTATGGCCGTCGAGTCACCGTCGGCATTTAAGGCTTATATTGACCGTTTGGCTGAGGTGTCGGGTGTCGAGATTCGCTCATTCCAGACTCTGCTTGATGCCCTCAATGTGCGCCATCGCTTCTTTGAGAGTGTAGGTTGTCGTTTGAGCGACCACGGAATAGAGGAGTTCTATGCTGAAGATTATACATCGTCGGAGATTGAATCAATCTTTGCCAAAGTATATGGCGGTAAAGAATTGACCGATATGGAGATGAGGAAATATAAGAGTGCGATGCTCGTTGAGTTTGGTGTGATGGACTACGAGTCGGGTTGGACTCAACAGTTCCACTTTGGCCCCATCCGTAATAATAATAGCCGTATGATGGCCGCCGTCGGCGTGGATACAGGTTTTGACTCTATGGGTGATTTGAATCAGGCAAAGAGTATGGCCAAGTATCTTGACCGATTGGATGTGCAGGGTAAATTGACCAAGACGATTTTGTATAATATCAACCCTCGCGATAATGAGATGGTCGCTACAATGATTGGTAACTTCCAGGATGGCGTGACTCCCGGAAAGATTCAATTTGGCTCAGGCTGGTGGTTCCTTGACCAAAAGGATGGTATGGAACGTCAGATGAATACGCTCTCGCTGTTGGGCCTTTTGAGTCGTTTCGTGGGTATGCTTACCGATTCTCGCAGTTTCCTGAGTTATCCTCGACACGAATATTTCCGTCGTACGTTGTGCAACCTTATAGGTAACGATATCGAACAAGGCTTGTTGCCGGCAAGCGAGATGGAGTTCTTGGGCCAGATGGTTGAAAATATCAGTTACAACAATGCCAAAGCCTACTTTAATTTTTAGAGTGCCTTGATTTGATAGCCTGAGTGTAAAAACGAAAACCTTTCAAATATAAAATAATGAAAACAAACTATGAAGTGCGCTATGCTGCACACCCCGAAGATGCTAAGTCGTATGACACAGCGCGTTTGCGTCGTGATTTCCTTATAGAGCGTGTATTTGCAGCCGATGAGGTCAATATGGTCTATTCGATGTATGACCGTATGATTGTAGGCGGTGCAATGCCTGTTTCAGAGCCCCTTAAGTTGGAGACTATTGACCCCGTTAAGGCTCCTTATTTCTTGACTCGTCGTGAGTTGGGTATATTTAATGTGGGCGGTGCAGGTGTTGTTAAGGTTGGCGACAAGTGCTTCGACCTCGATTATAAGGAGGCGTTGTATGTTGGCTCTGGTGAGCGTGATGTTGTTTTTGAGAGTAAGGATGCGACGCACCCCGCCAAATTCTATTTCAACTCCACTACGGCACATCGTAATTACCCCGATAAGAAGGTCACTAAGGCCGACGCTATTGTTGCTACTATGGGCTCGTTGGAGGGCTCTAATGACCGAAATATTAATAAGATGTTGGTTAGCCAGGTGCTTCCTACCTGCCAGTTGCAGATGGGTATGACCGAACTTCAGCCCGGTAGTGTATGGAATACTATGCCAGCCCACGTTCACTCTCGCCGTATGGAGGCTTACTTCTATTTTGAAGTGCCTGAGGGTGATGCTGTGTGCCACTTTATGGGCCAACCCGATGAGACTCGCCATATCTGGATGCGCGGCGACGAGGCGGTGCTTTCGCCAGAGTGGTCCATCCATAGCGCGGCAGCAACCCACAACTACACATTTATATGGGGTATGGGTGGCGAGAACCTCGATTATGGAGACCAGGATTTTTCGGCTATCACCGACCTAAAATAACGGCGTATGAATACGATGGATTGTTTCTCATTGCAGGGCAAGGTGGCGCTTGTGACGGGCGCAGCCTATGGAATAGGTTTTGCCATTGCTGAAGCATTGGCTGAGGCGGGCGCTAAGATTGCTTTCAACTGCCGTCGTCAGGAACATCTTGATGAGGCATTGGCTGCTTATCGAGCAAAAGGTATCGATGCCCGCGGATATATTTGCGATGTAACCGATGAGGAGTCTGTGTCGCGTATGGTTGCAGATATCGCGGCAGAGTTGGGCGCGGTTGATATTTTGGTCAATAATGCAGGTATCATAAAGCGTATCCCGATGCACGAGATGTCGGTGGATGAGTTCCGTGAAGTGATTGATATAGACCTTACAGCGGCGTTTATTATGGCTAAAGCCGTTATTCCCTCTATGATTGAGCGTGGTGGCGGTAAGATTATCAATGTTTGTTCGATGATGTCGGAGTTGGGCCGTGAGACTGTTTCGGCCTATGCTTCAGCCAAAGGTGGTTTGAAGATGCTGACGCGTAATATAGCCTCGGAGTATGGTGAGTATAATATTCAGTGTAATGGTATAGGCCCCGGATATATTGCCACACCCCAAACGGCTCCATTGCGTGAGCGTGATGCTGAGGGCCGCCGTCATCCTTTTGATGCATTTATAGTATCAAAGACACCTGCTGCACGTTGGGGTACACCTGACGACTTGAAGGGCCCTGCACTCTTTCTTGCATCATCGGCATCGGATTTTGTGAATGGCCATATCCTCTATGTCGATGGCGGAATATTAGCCTATATAGGAAAACAACCTAAATAACACTTGTGCTACAATGAAGAACCTACTATTTATTTTTGCCACATACCTTTGTAGTTGCGCAGCGCTTAGAGGTGCGGTCTATGTTGAAGTATCCAATCCTTCGGATTTTGCTCGCCGAGGCGAGGTCGTGGAGGTTAAGTGGAGTGACGTTCAACATTGTGCGGCATTACCCGATAATGTCGTTGTTTATAATGATGAGGGCGCGGAGATTCCGTCGCAACTGATATTCGGAGAGCAGGGAAATCTGTTGTCTATACTTTTTCAGGCAGATGTCGAGGCCAATGCCTCGGCCCAATATAAGATTGCTCGCGGCAAGCCGCAGAGTTATGAGCCGAAGGTTTATGGGCGTTATGTTCCGGAGCGTATGGACGACTATGCGTGGGAGAATAATCTTACGGCATATCGTATATATGGTCCCTCGCTTAAAGACCCTCTTACGCAGGGCGTCGATGTGTGGGTTAAAAATACACCAAAACTAATTATCAATGAGTGGTTTGCCAAGAATGATTACCATCATAATTATGGCGAAGGAATGGATTGCTACAAGGTTGGAAACACACTCGGAGGAGGTGCGCTCGCTATTGTAAATGATAATAAATTAACTCTTTCGGGTAATTATCTCACGCAACGTTGCACGATGAATGGACCTCTTCGAACATCGGCAGAGTTCTCCTATGCAATATTGGAGGTTGGTGGTAAGAGTGTGTCGATGCGCCGTACCATAACGCTCGATGCCGATAGCCGATTCTCACGTCAGGAGTATGTGTTCGATGGCTTCGATGGGGAGATAGAGGTTGCTGCTGGCATAGTATTGCACGACGTGAAGGCTCGTGCTGACGGAACAAACTATGTTGCTATAACCGAGGCGGCATCCGATAGTAAGGACCCTGAGCGAGATGGAAATATCTCATTGGCGGTTGTGCTTGAAGGGGGTAAAGTGTCCGAAGATATTGATGCTCACGCTGTTGTTACGCGCCGAGTAAAAGCGGGCGAGAAGATAGTTATGCTTAATGGCTCAGGCTGGAGTCAGGGTGGTGTCGCAAGTCACGAAGAGTGGCAGACACAAGTGGCCCGTGCCGCCGAGAGCCTTGCTCATCCTTTGGCTGTTAAGGTACTTCGTTCTCGTAAGAAGTAGGTAATTATATAAAAAGAGACAAGAGGCTGCTAATCCGTAAGGTTAGTAGCCTCTTGTGGCTTTGTTCTGAATCAGTAAGTGTCGCGGTTTAGAATTTTAGCGTCTTTTCATCACCGCTGAATGAACTTATAGTTGCCGTTGCATCGGTGAAGTAATAAACGGCAATGTTGTCATCATTCTCATTGTACATACTACGCAAGTTGGGGTGCGCATCCAAAACAGCCTTCTTTGCCTCTACACGCTCATCTTCTACCATAGTAGCCGCTACGCGAATCCACTCGTTATCGCCTTGGGCGCATATCTCTGCTTTGGGGTTTGAGGCCAACTGCTTTGCAACACGCTTTACGTGGCCTGTGATGATATACATCTTACCCTCAAATATGTGCAATGCGCCAAAGGGCCTTACACGAGGCTGGTCGCCATCCATCGTGGCAATATAAAATACCCCCTTTTTCTGTATAAAATCGAATACCTCTTGTTGTGCAGCAGTGTTGGGTGAAGTGTACTCTGCGTGATTCTTGGGAGTAGCGTTCTGCTCTGTGGCAGGAACTGATTGCTCTTCAGTATTTGGTGTCTGAGGTGAGCAAGCCATAAAAGCGATGGCTATCAATGCGCTAAATAGTAAATGTTTCATATTAAGTGTTTTATTAGTTAATCTTTGTCGCAAAGATACTTAAAAAAGTGATATGTACAACTCTTTGGGTCAATGTGTTGATACAGATGATAAAAAAAGATGCAGGCCTACGGAAAGTGGCCTGCATCTTTGTGAAATATGGTTGTGAATTAGTTTTCACTTTTTTCAGACTCAATGTCCTTCAAAGCCTCACGAATCTTGTCGCACACACGACTCTGGATATTGCGCTCCATAGTGCATATAAGACTGCATATTGCCTTTGCCGATGAGCCTCCGTGTCCAATCATAACGGGGGCATTGATGCCAATTACAATAGTACCGCCAACACTCTCGTAATTCATCGAATTCCAGAAGTTCTGGTGGTAGTATAACTTCTCGCATATAGGCTCCAATACGGGACGCAAGAGGTTGAGTAACCACGGCTTGAATGGCGTAAGGCGGGTGTTGATGCGATATAGTGCTTCGGCCATCTTCAAAATTACGTTACCAACAAAACCATCTGCTACCACTACATCGCAAGTCTTGCCTGTAAAGATATATGATGATTCAACGTTGCCTACGAAGTTGATATTCTTCTGCTCTTTGAGCATATCGTATGTTGCTTTGGCCTGGGCATTACCTTTGCCCTCCTCTTCTCCAATGTTAAGCAGCGCTACACGTGGATTTTTAATCTTCAGAACGGCCTCAGCGAAGATTGAACCCAAAAGACCATACTGTGTCAAAACCTCAGGCTTGGCATCTACGTTAAGACCAACGTCCAACAGCAAGCCGCGACGATTCTTGACAATGGGTATGAGCGTAGAGATTACGGGGCGTATAACGCCCTCGATAGGCTTGATGACCTGCATACAACCTACCATCATCGCGCCTGTAGAACCTGCGCTGGCGAAACCATCGATTTTACCCTCGGCCAAATAGTTGAAACCAACGGTCATACTTGAGTCCTTCTTTGCAATGAATGCCTTGGCGGGGTGGTCACCCATTTCGATAACCTCTGTTGTAGGAACTATATCGAATTTATCGGCTGAACACTTATGTTTTGCTAAAAGTGATTTGATGCGTTTCTCGTCACCAAAAAGGACTACGCGGCTGTCGGGGCCTATCTTTTTGAGCGCCATAATAGCACCCTCTACGGCTACCTCTGGCGCAAAGTCGCCACCCATAGCATCTATACCAATCTTTATCATAAATTCAATTATTTTAATTGTCGTTTACATTTTATTTAATCCGAGATTAATAAAATGCAATACTTGCCAAAATGCAACGTGACTAATAAGATGGGCAGAAATTTATTTCACGTCACACAAAAAAATAAAAAAGAGAGAGCGCCGTTGTCGGTGCGCTCTCTCGGTAGGTGTTTAACGCTACTCGACCTTCTTCTCGATAGCCAACTTGCCACGGTAGAAACCGCACTCAGGGCATACACGGTGATAAAGTACCGCTGCGCCACAGTTTGAGCAAGTAACAACTGTAGGAACTACAGCCTTGTAGTGAGTTCTTCTCTTGTCGCGTCGTGTAGACGAAACTTTGTGTTTAGGATGTGCCATTTTACAATATAAATTTTAAGTTATCGTTTTGTTCTATAGTATTGTTCTATTCGTTAGCCTCCTCCATCTGAGCCTTCAATGCTGCCAACTTATTGAAGTCACCCTCGTCTATGCCGCGCGGTGATTGTTGCTCTGCTTTGGCTTCAAGAGCCTCAAACTCTGCATTACTAATCACTTTGAATCGTGCCATCATATCGGGGTTGCATTCACCTTCGGGATGAACTCTCTGATAAGGCAACGAAAGAACTATGCTTTCATAAATATATTGTGTGAGGTCAATCTCCGTTTCCGCAGGGTTTAACCACATAACCTCTCCGTCATATTCACCCTCTTCCTCCGAGATGCGAACAATCAAATGTCCCTCAAAGTCGATTGGCACTTGGCATAAATCCAAGCATCGGTCACATTCGCAGGTAACCTCTCCTGAAATTTCAACATCAAAATCCAATTGGCGCTCATTTTTGAGCATCGAGACCTCGACGTGGCAATTTCCACCGTGAATATCTTTGCTTTCGTAGGCTGCAAATAGTGTATCATCGACCTCGAAATCGAAGTCGTATGTGCTGTTTTTCAGCCCCTTATAGGCTATGGAATATCGTTTACCAACCTCCATATTGCAACAAATAGCAGGCAAATTTACAATTTTTTCATAAATTCTGCAAATAATTGCTATTTTTGTAAGAGTTTGATGCAAGTTATTTTGTTTTTAAGATAGAATTATGGGCAAAAAGTTTACTATCTCGTTGCAAAGTCGCTATGCAGAGTTGTGGCGATACAATATTGTTGTGACGTGCGGATGTTTCGATGAGGCTGGTGAAAGAGTAGATTTTATATCTAAGGAGAGTTTCATTGCCTCAGTTGGTAGCAATTTGGATTGTGCGCCAAAAGGTATTGAGTCGCATAATCGGATGTCGTTGGAGACTACGCCTTGCGATAGTATCATCGCATACATATATCTCATCCCGCATACATTGCCGCCTACGCGCGATGTCGAGGAGTATGCGCCATTTGATTTGAGTGTTAAGGTTATGGCGGCGGAGAAGGAAATCTACAATGCTGACCATAAGATTAATCAGTGGTCGGGCTGCTCAATAGAGTTAAAACTCCCGCAAGCGAAATAACTTCGTGCGGGAGTTTCTTAATTATAGTTCTATTATTTATTCTTTTTGTTTGTGGGGTAGTCGATAATCATCTTTAGCATAGGGTCATCAACGCCGAAAGTAAATCCGCAGTGACGGCTTTCGTTTGCAAGATTCCAAACGAATACGGCCCCTGCTCCCATACCTAAATATATATCAAACTTCTCTCTCATAGCCTCTACTCTTCTTTGGCGTGACGTGCGGCAATTATCGCCGCTGTTGATGCCTGTTTCGCCTACTATCAGCACTTTGTTCAATTCGTACATAGCCTTTAAGCAGGGCTCGAAGTGTGGAGATTCGATAGTATTAGAGTTCTGGTAGTCGTAGTCATATTCGTGGAGATTACCTACGTCAATATGAGGAGAATCGTGCATAGCCTTGTAATTAGCAACACCCTCATATGCCCAACCTGCGAATGTGCCGCTCTCGACCAAATGGTTTGGGTCGTATTTCTTAATCGTGGCAGCCACCTCGTGCAAGAAGTCGCGTATGGTGGCCCAATCGGCCTCGCCGGGCTCGTTGATAATCTCCCACATCGCTATGGCAGGCGAATCTTTATATTTGCTCACCATATTAATAACGTGAGGGAGGTATTTATCTCGAAATCCGTCTTTGTACCACTCTGGCTTTTTACCATTGCCGTCGCCATTGGCCGCACCGTCAAAGTCGCCACAGCCGCAACGGCCATCGCCTAACGATAGCAGCAACTTTATGCTGTGCTTCTCAGCCAACTCAACCAATTTGTCGGTCTTGTGGTTAAATGCAGGAGTAGCCCACGTGCGAACTATAGTATTCTTGGGCAGTGATGCAAAAAGGTTGTCAATTTGTTCATCGGTAAATAGTTCGTAGTCGTGTCCGCAACCGCATAATTGGAATGAGTTGAACGAGGCACATTGGTAAGGCTTGCCGTTTAGCATCAACTGCCGTCCCTCGCGATAGAGAAAATCCTTCTTATACTTGGGCTTTGCGACAAGCGAAGTGCTACATAGTGCTAGAATAAGCGTCAAGCATATAGTTGCAAAATTGTGTTTGCGTTTTTTCATAATATATAAGATTGCGGGTTTACTGCTTTAGTTTGCCACCCGGCTTCGGGTAGTGCTTTGCTGCATCATCCAAGACGAGTACGTAGTCCATCGCCTCGCCCTTCATCGGGGGAGTAAACGCCTTCGGCTGACCGTCGTTGGCAAATGAGCCAATCTTCTGCGCCTTGCCTGTGCGGGGGCAGTACCACCACGCAGTAATCTTCTCGGCCTTCAGCATATCGGTCTTAACCGAAAACTCTCGGCCTATCGGGGCATAGACCATAGCATACGAGCCTGCGGTATCCATCGTAGCGACAAAACGGTAGCGGCCAGCACCCGGTACAGACGAATATACCTCGTCCTGCACGATAAACTCCTCGGCGGGAACTCTATCGAAATATGGGCGCGAGAGAATCAGGTTCTTTAGGTGAACGACCTGCCCTGCGGCGGGTTGGTCAATAGCCTTGTACCACGGCATCAGAGGTCGGTTAATAGGGCCACGGCCCTTCTCCTTGTCGTACATCTGCCATACAGAGTGGTGTCCATAGGTCACACCTGCCGAGCCGTAGAATACCGACCAATAGAGTGTGCGGCGTACATCCCACGCGTTAGAGTGTCCATCCTCATCAGGACGGAACTCCAACGGATGGTCCTCGTAAAGAGGCTCAAGTTCCATAATAGGTTTAGTGGGGGTACGGCGAAAATCGTCCAAAATCTGTCTGTTGGAGTTATAGCGTTGATTGTGGCCACTCTGACGACCATTAAAGTCGAGCCACCCGTCGTTGTGGAACCACTTCGATGAGGTCTGCCAGCCTGTGGGGTGGAAAGTCAACAGATTAACCTTATCAACGCTACGTATTCCGCGAGCCATTGCGCGGATTATATCTTTGTGGTTTTGGTC
This sequence comes from Alistipes sp., assembly GCA_017399485.1. Classification (GTDB taxonomy): domain Bacteria; phylum Bacteroidota; class Bacteroidia; order Bacteroidales; family Rikenellaceae; genus Alistipes. Next base: position 28,194 of record JAFQCA010000048.1, on the reverse strand, counting down.
ATCGGGATTGCGGTCACCGCCCAAAATCCAGATTACATTATATTTATGGTATCGCTCGGCAATCCAACGTCCGTATGCTTCGGCATTCTGGGGATTGAAAATCTTATCACCGTCTCGCCACCAGCGGCCCCACGTCGGGAGCAGACCAATGTACATTCCGAGCGAGTTGGCTTTGGCTACGATGTAATCTACATTGTCCCAATAATCATTATTCTCGCCTTCTGTGGTTGCGGGCTGGGCTGGGTTGCGATTTACCAAAGGCTTGTAGCCATAAGCGTTATCTACGTTCACTCCATCCACCTCCGAGAGGGCTACGGCCTGTATTACGTTATACCCCTTGTCGGCGCGATTCTTTAGGTAGATGTCCACCTCCTCGCGGTTTGGACGGTGGAATAACTCCCACGCCGTATCTCCTTGATAGAAGAAGGGTTTGCCATCCGCAGTTTGCAGGTAGTGGCCATTATCGGACACCTTTAATTGCTGAAGATTCTGCGCTTGAGATGTAACAGAAAATGCAAACGCAAGTACTAAAAATGTAAATAATCGCACTGTTTTCATAAAGTTCATATAGTTATGGTTTTAGGTTGTACAAATTTAATCTTTTTTTGACTTTTTGTATGCTTTTTTATTAAGCAAACACTGCATAGTGAATTCTTTAACAGCGGCCTCGTTCTCTGCATTGAACTCTGTGATATGCAAAACTTCTCCTCCACGTACTACGCGCAATTCTGCATCCGAGAATATCGAGGGTAACCAAGCGTGGATAAATGTGCCATCGCCATAAGCGTCCGAGTAGGATGCTTTCTCGTCGTTACTATATTCCGAGCGGTGTTGGAATTGATATACCAAGTGGTCCAACATTGGCTGTTTCATATCTGTGAGTAGTGCCCATTCGCCGCTGTGCGCATCGTTGTCTTTAGCCTTAGCGTGTTCGGGGCGAGGCAAAACATTCCACTCGTTTTGTGCTCGTTTGGTAATCCACCAATTGTCATCACCCCAACTTACTACTCGGAAGTTTTTAGCAATAATTTCTGAAGCCCATTTGTAATGACCATTATAGACTCTGATGTCGGTATAATAAACTATACACTTATTGGCAATCGATGGGTCAATGTTAAAAGCCGAAGCCAGAGTTGCGCCTTGTCCACCTATATTTATTATAACGGGAAGGTCGGGATACTTTTCGTATTGTCTGTTGATAATTTCGACATATGCCTTTGCTCCCTCCGAGAGTTTGTTCTCTCCGAGTTTTTCGCTCTCGGCCTCTGTCCCAATAATGATTGGCGGTAAGCACTCTTCGGGTATGCCACTTTGTAGTGCTAAATTGCGAGATTCATCGGCTGTCTGGAGCCAGTCACGATGGTAGAATCCCCAAAAATCGGTTAATACAGGGGTTATGATTAGCGCAGCGATATTGACTTTTTTTATAGATGCCATAGCATACATCCACTCATCGTCGTATACATCGTCATATACATCGTTGTCGTATATGACAGGGTTTTTCACTTGCTTGCCATCTTTGACGGTAACTCCGTGAATGTAGAGTCCTTTGGGGTAGCCTGGACGGTCAAAGCCCCAATCTCCAATCTGTGGGTGTGGATTCGCACTCCAATCTGTTGTCTCCTTGTTCCAGCGTGCTGCACTTGTTGGTGTGCAGGCAAATGAAAGGAACAGCAAAATAAAAAGTAAATTTTTCATAATGTTTTGTTTTTACTTTACCCCCCCCCATTTTGGAGGGGTAGGATAAACTGTTATGCTCTGTTATGGTACAAATGTATGTAAAATATCCTATTCGACAAAATGTTCCACCCGAAAAGTTGTTTGTATAGTGTTAAATTATTAATTTTGTAACATAATAGACCATAATAGATGGCGATTTTGGAACATTTGAGACAACCCCTAATAATATGAGTTTTAGCATTGACCCTCACATCACGAACACGATTTATAGTCAGTTGGCATCCTATATAGAATCGGAGATAAGAAATGGTAATCTAAATATCGGTAGCAAACTGTTATCGGTTAATAAAGCGTGTAAATTATATAAGGTATCGCGCGATACGGTGTTGGCGGCGTATAAGGTGTTGCAAGAGCGTAATGTCGTTACCTCGATTCCCAATAAGGGATTTTATGTTACACGATGCGGTGATATCGATACAGTGCGAATATATGCTGTGTTTGATGCTATGAACCAATATAAGGAGACGTTATACCGCTCCTTGATTGATTCGCTGGGGGAGGGTTATGAGGTGACCATTGCGTTTCATTATTATGATGAGAAATTATTCGATGTGCTGGTTGATAACGCATTGGGGAAGTATGACTATTATGTGCTTATGCCACACTTTAATAATAGTGTAACATCTACGTTGGATAAGATACCCGACGATAGGCTCCTGCTGCTGGATGCTTTCCCTAATAATTATTCTCGTAACTGCGCCGCTGTATATCAAGACTTCTATCAAGATTCGTATAGCGGGTTGAAGAGCCTGCTCAATAATTTGCGTCGCTATGATGCTCTGCATATAGTATATAATGATAAGTTCCAATATATGCCATCGGGATATGTTGAAGGGGCTTACCGTTTTGCCGGCGAGTTTCGTTATCCTGTCTATGTCGAGCCAAATTTTGATATGAACTCTGTTCAAAGGGGGCACTGTTATATGGCTATATCGGAGCGAGACTTAGCGTCATTCATAAAAGTAGTTATTGCCAAAGGATTAAAAGTTGGCCACGATGTAGGATTAATGAGTTTGGATGATACGCCTCTAAAAGAGGTATTGATTGGGGGCGTGACAACTCTTACTACCGACTTCGCATTGATGGGGCATACGGCAGCCGAGATAATCCGTTCCAGAAAGAGATGTCGTGTCGCCAATGAGTGGCGGCTATATGAACGAGGAAGTTTGTAGTATTTATTGAGTCTATATTACTTAAATACAAACGGCCACCCCTTTTGGAGTGGCCGTTCTTGTATCTATTGTTGAATAGATTACTTGTTGTAAGCCTTCATAACTGAGATGAGGTCCAAAACCTTGTTTGAGTAACCCCACTCGTTGTCATACCAAGATACAACCTTAACGAATGTGTCAGTCAAAGCGATACCAGCCTTTGCGTCGAAGATTGAAGTGCGAGCGTCACCCAAGAAGTCAGATGAAACAACATCCTCGTTAGTGTAACCCAAAACGCCAGCCAACTCACCCTCAGATGCAGCCTTCATAGCGTCGCAAATCTCAGCGTATGTAGCAGGCTTAGCCAAATTAACTGTCAAGTCAACAACTGAAACGTCCAAAGTAGGAACGCGGAATGCCATACCTGTCAACTTACCGTTCAACTCAGGCAATACTACACCTACAGCCTTAGCAGCACCTGTTGAAGAGGGGATGATGTTGCCTGCAGCAGCGCGGCCACCACGCCAGTCCTTCAAAGAGGGACCGTCAACTGTCTTCTGAGTAGCAGTAGTAGCGTGAACAGTTGTCATCAAACCATCAGCGATACCCCAGTTGTCGTTCAAAACCTTAGCGATAGGAGCCAAGCAGTTAGTAGTACAAGAAGCGTTAGAAACGATAGTCTGACCAGCGTATGTGTTAGTGTTAACACCGCAAACGAACATAGGAGTCTTATCCTTAGCAGGAGCAGACATAACTACGTACTTAGCACCAGCCTTGATGTGAGCCTCAGCCTTCTCAGCAGTAAGGAACAAACCAGTTGACTCAACTACGTACTCAGCCTCAACCTCATTCCACTTCAAATCCTCAGGATTGCGCTCTGCAGTTACGCGGATAGCCTTACCGTTGATGATAAGAAGGCTCTTCTCTGTATCGTAGTCGATAGTACCATCGAACTGACCGTGCATTGTGTCATACTTAAGCATATATGCCAAGTACTCTACGGGGCAAAGGTCGTTAATACCTACTACATCATACTTCTCTGTCTGAGTGCAAGCTGCACGGAATACCATACGGCCGATACGTCCGAAACCGTTGATACCAATCTTAATCTGTGCCATAATTTTTTTGATATAATTAAATTAAAAACTTCTGTCGTTTTACTGTTTGTTAGATTTTTAACACCGCAAAATTATATACTTTAAGTATATTAAGCAAATTTCGGTCTATAAAAAAGTTAATTTTTTTACAAACTTAACGTAGAATTTACTTTGGCGGATGATTTATCGCGCCATTTTTGCCCGTTTTGCCATAGCAGATGCAAAAACGAAATCCTCCAACTCGCGGTTTTCGGCGTGCAGTATATCATCTTTCGTGCCTTCCCACCATTTGTTACCCTCGAAGATAAATACAATCTTCTCGCCAATCTCCATTACAGAGTTCATATCGTGGGTGTTGATGATGGTTGTGATGTTATATTCTTTGGTAATGTCGTGTATAAGATTGTCAATCACAATCGAGGTCTGTGGGTCGAGTCCCGAATTAGGCTCGTCACAGAACAAATAGCGGGGATTCATCACGATGGCTCGTGCTATGGCGGCACGTTTGACCATACCTCCACTTAACTCCGAGGGGTAGAGGTGGTGTGCATTATCGAGATTTACACGTTTAAGGCAGTAGTTTACTCGCTCCATCTTCTCCTCTTCGGATTGCTCGGTAAAGAGGTCGAGTGGCAACTTTACATTCTCTGCGACGGTTGAGGCGTCGAGCAATGCTCCACCTTGAAAAATCATACCAACATCTTTGCGGATAGCCTTACGGGCCTTGAAATCGAGTTTCGAGAAGCATACATCGTCGTAATATATAGCCCCTTCGTCCACATCGTGCAGTCCGACAAGACTCTTCAAAAGTACGGTCTTACCAGAGCCACTACGCCCGATAATCAGGTTTGTCTGTCCCGAACCGAACTCCACCGAAATGTCGTTTAGGATGGTACGGCCCTCGAATGATTTTGTTATGTTTACTGCTTTTATCACGTTCTCAAAAGTTGAGTTAATATGAGGTTGCAAATCATAATCGAGATAGAACTCGAAACAACGGCTTGTGTAGATGCCTTACCAACTTCCAGCGAGTTGCCTTTGGCATAGTATCCGCAATAAGAGGAAATACTTGTTACGATGAAGGCGAAAAAGGCCATTTTGACAAGCGCATACGATATCTCGTCGGTGTAGAAACAATACATCAGACCGTCGATATACTCCGTCGGATTCATAATACCCGTAATGCTTGCTATGCAGTAACCGCCGGTTATGCCGACCAGCATACTGAATATGGCAAGAAATGGGAAGAAAAATACCGTAGCCACAATCTTGGGCAAGATGAGATACGATGCCGAGTTGATACCCATAATTTCCAGAGCATCAATCTGTTCTGTGATGCGCATAGTGCCAATCTCGGAGGCTATATTGGAGCCTACCTTGCCGGCCAGAATCAAGGCTACGACTGTTGATGAAAACTCCAAAATCATCACCTCGCGAGTGGCATACCCAATCATATATTGAGGTATGAACGGAGATTCAAGCGTGATGGCCATTTGCAACGTAACAACCGCGCCGATAAAGACCGATATGATGGCCGTCAGACCAATCGAATTGAGTCCTAAAGCCTCCATCTCGGACATAATGCGAGAGTAGTATATTCGCATCTTTTCGGGACGCGAGAATACCTTCTGCATCAGGAGTGTGTAGCGGCCTATGGATTTGAAAATATTAAACATCGTTGTATATCAATCAAAATAATTTTTACGGTTATATTGTGCCGAATGTCAATCGCTTGCCTTGTACAATATTGTCAAACTACTTCTTCTCTTTTACCTCCTCAAACTCGACGTAATCGCCTACGTTGTCATTCACACGCTTTTGGGGTTGCTGAGATGTGGTATATACCTTTACCTCGCCCTCTTGCTTGGTTGATTGATGCCCATAGAATTGCTGGTTATGCGCCTGTTGTGATGCTCGTCGGGCCTCATCCTCAATGTGACGTGAGGCGCGACGTAGGCGGAAAAGCAAAAATATGGGTATTGCCAATAGTAATAATAAGACGACCATTATGCTTACGAACAATACTCCGAAAGCGGACGGAGCAAATACCATCAACATAATGATGATGGTTGTTGTAAGTGGATTGCGTCTTACAAAATCTATAATCGAATCAATCAACAATGACAAAAAATTCATATATCAACTTAAGTGTTTGAACAAAAATCTTCGCAAAATTACAAAAAAATCACTATTCCGAGAAATATCTGCTCGTAGTATGGATAAAATGTATTAATTTTGATGCCAAATAAACTTATTTGAGAAATATGTCACATCAACTTTTATCAATTTCACCGGTAGATGGTCGTTATAATAGAGTAACGTCTGTTTTGTCGGATTATTTTTCGGAGTACGCACTAATTCGTTATAGAGTGCGTGTCGAGGTAGAGTATTTTATTGCATTGTGTCGTTTGCCTTTGCCGCAGTTGGCAGGAGTGCCCGAGTCGGCTTATGATGAACTGCGTAAACTATACACAGAGTTTACAATGGAGGATGCTCTGCACGTTAAGGAGATAGAGAGTGTTACAAATCACGATGTAAAGGCTGTGGAGTATCTTTTGAAGGAGAAGTTGGAGCAGTTGGGCCTTAACGAGTATCGTGAGTTTGTACACTTCGGCTTGACCTCGCAGGATATTAACAATACCGCCACTCCGCTCTTGCTTGAGGAGGCTTTGGCTCAGGTCTATCTGCCTGCACTACACGAGTTGGTAGATAAGATTTATTCACTTGCCGAGCAGTGGGAGGATGTACCTATGTTGGCGCACACTCACGGCCAGCCTGCATCACCTACCCGTTTGGGTAAGGAGTTCAAGGTGTTTGTAGAGCGCCTTGAGCGTCAGATTGACCTTTTGCAGGATATCGAGCCTATGGCGAAGTTTGGTGGCGCTACGGGTGGATTCAATGCTCACAATGTTGCATATCCTGAGGTTGACTGGGTGGAGTTTGGTAACAACTTTGTTGATTCTCTCGGTTTGGTCCGCGCCCAATATACTACACAGATTGAGCACTATGATAACCTTGCAGCGACTTTCGATGCATTGAAGCGTATCAATACAATCCTTACAGACTTGGCGCGTGATATGTGGACCTACATCTCGATGGAGTACTTCCGCCAGCAGGTTAAGAAGGGTGAGGTTGGCTCAAGCGCTATGCCCCATAAGGTTAATCCTATTGATTTTGAGAATGCTGAGGGTAATTTCGGTGTTGCAAATGCTGTTTATGAGCATTTGGCAGCCAAGTTGCCTATCTCGCGTATGCAACGTGATTTGACCGATTCAACAGTATTGCGTAATGTGGGTGTGCCTGTGGCTCATTCGCTTATCGGTTTTGCTTCGTTGCAGAAGGGATTGGGTAAGATTATCCTGAATGCAGAGGCTTTGGCTGCTGATTTGGAGGATAATTGGGCTGTCGTGGCAGAGGCTATGCAGACTATCTTGCGTCGTGAGGCATATCCTAATCCCTATGAGGCTCTAAAGGCTTTGACTCGTACGGGTGGCCATATTACAGAGCAGACCATCAAGGAGTTTGTTGAGGGCTTGGATGTATCGGAGAGCGTTAAGGCCGAACTCCGTGCTATCACTCCGCACAACTATGTAGGAGTTGTAAAGTAGTAAGTATACTCCTTAATATATAACAAGCGGCTGTTAACTTAGGTTAGCAGCCGCTTATTTGTTGTAGTATTATTGGAAACCTATGAACGAACCTGCGCTCCGGCACGAGTCTCCAATTGACGCTGAAGATTATTCATTGTCTTCTCGATAACCTTGTCATTGAGCGTCTGGCTCTTGTCCTCCAATGTAAAGCCCAAAGCGTAAGACTTCTTGCCCTCGGGGAGTTTGTCGCCTTCGTATACGTCGAACAGAGTCACACGCTTCAAGAGTTTCTTCTCCGTAGCAAACGCAATCTGGCGCAACTCGGCAAAGGTCACGTTCTTATCTACAAGCAGAGCCAAGTCACGCTTCACTTCAGGGAATTTCGCCAACTCCTCAACTGTGATGCGCTGCTTCTTGGCGGCGCGCAATATTAACTCAAAATCAATCTCTGCATAGTAGACGGGCTGCTTGAGGTCGAAACGACGCATCAAGGCGGGTGCTACAACGCCTATCTCGATAACTCGTTTGCTGCCCTGCATCAACGCTATGGCGTCGGCATAGAGGTCGCTGTCGAGACTCTCGCTGCGCAATGAGTAGATGTCAATGCCAAAACGACGCAACAACTTCTCAACCGTAGCACGCAGTGTATAGAATGATGCCTCTACAGCCTTTGCATTCCACGAAGGTGCGGCATCCTGACCTGTTACGGTGATACCGATGCAATATTTCTCGCTATATTTAACCAAAGGTTTACCCTCTTCCGTAGCCGCCTCGTCATAGAAGTAGCAATTACCCAACTCAAAGAGTTTAAGGTCGGCAGAGCGGTGGTTTACATTGAGTTCTACGGCCTCTAATGCATTAAACAATAGTGTCTGGCGCATTACATTGAGGTCGGCACTCAACGGATTCATAATCTTAACCAAGTTTGCTGCAGGCAATGACTTCAAATCCTCGTAATATGCCGCCTTTGTCAAAGAGTTCGACATAATCTCTGTATAACCCGTAGCGGCCAAATGGTCGGCTGCAATATTGATAAGACGGTTCTTGTCGGGACGCGGAGCGTATGATAGGGTAGAGTGTACTGCGGTGGGAATCTCTACGTTGTTGTAACCGTAGATACGCAAAATATCCTCTACGAGGTCTGCCTCGCGCTGAACATCTACGCGGTAGGGCGGAACAGCAACCTTCAATGTGCGACCATCCTCTGCAAGAATCTTTACCTCCAAAGCCTCAAGGATTGTACGTACAGTCTCCTCGGGAATCTGCTTGCCGATGAGCATATCAACACGGTCCAACGAGATGTCGAATACGAAATCTTCGGCTGGCGTAGGGTTGAGGTCTGTAATTTCGCTCGAAATCTTACCTCCAGCCAACTCTTTCATTAATAATGCTGCGCGTTTGAGTGCGTAAACCTGAATGTTGGGGTCAATACCGCGCTCAAAACGGAACGAAGCGTCGGTGTTCAGACCGTGACGTTTAGCCGAGCGACGAATTGATACGGGGTTGAAATAAGCACTCTCCAAGAATACGTTTACTGTTGTATCGCTGATACCTGAATCCAAGCCTCCGAACACTCCTCCGATACACATCGGGCGTGTTGCCGAGCAAATCATCAAATCCTCGCTTGAGAGTTTGCGCTCTACGCCATCCAATGTGACAAAGGGAGTACCCTCGGCGCAGTTCTTTACAACAACCTTATGGCCCTCGACCTTGTCGGCATCAAATGCGTGCAAGGGTTGGCCCAACTCAAAGAGTATGTAGTTTGTGATATCCACCAAGTTGTTTTTGGGATTGATACCTGCGGCACGCAACTCATTCTGCATCCATTCGGGAGATGGTGCAATCTTGCAACCTGTAACTGTCAAACCGCAGTAGCGAGGTGCTGCCTGCTCATTCTCTACAACAACCTCAAAAGGCATATCGTGATTATCTACCTTGAAATCCTCTACAGATGGCAGGTTTACTTTTACATCCTTGCCGCGACTGCGCAAATATGCTGCCAAATCGCGTGCTACACCAATGTGAGAGGCTGCATCAACGCGGTTGGGGGTGAGACCTATGCCAATAAGGTAGTCGTCCTTAACTCCCAAGAAATCACGCGCGGGCATACCAGTCGGAGCATCTTCAGGTAACTCCATAATGCCATCGTGGCTGCTTCCGATGCCCAATTCATCCTCAGCGCAAAGCATACCCAATGACTCTACGCCACGAATCTTGCTACGCTTGATTTTGAACTCCTCGTCACCACCGTTGGGGTAAAGCACAGAGCCTACCGTAGCGCACAAAACCTTCAAGCCTTGACGGCAGTTGGGCGCACCACAAACAATCTGCAATGGGGCTTCGCTGCCTACGTCCACTGTCGTAACGTGCAGGTGGTCTGAATCGGGGTGGTCTTCACAAGTGAGTACGTGACCCACAACTACACCTTGCAAGCCACCTTTGATAGTCTCAATCTTGCGAAAATCTTCAACTTCAAGACCTATGTCGGTGAGGATAGTTGCAACCTCTTCGGCAGAAAGGTCAATGTCGATATACTTCTTTAACCAATTGAAAGAAATTTCCATAGTATTATCTGTTTTTGCATTTATTTCCTACTAACCTGCAAAGATAGTCAATAATTCATAATTATTGGCTACCAAGCCACAAAAATATCATTCCGATAAGGATAAATGCCATATCGATGGCCTTTGCCCGCAAGTTCTTCTCGTTAAAAAGGATGGCTCCGCAAGCAAACGACACAACGACTGAACTGCGACGAATCATCGATACTATGGAGAGCATAGACTCCTCGTTGCTGAGTGCTACGAAGTAAGCCAAATCGGCGATAGAGAGCAATATGGATATCATCGGTATGGCCCACGTCCATTTTATGGGAGAGGCATTTTTGCCTTGAATTAAGGCGGTGATACCTACAATGATAGCCATAATGACTGCTTGGTAGATGTTAAACCAGCCTTGTACCATCAGAGGTGGTAATTCTCGCATAATGTAGCGGTCATACAACCCGCTTGCGGCACCTAATAATGCTGCTGCAACGACGCAAAAAATCCAACGATTATGTTTGAAATCAATCCCTTCGCGTTTGCCTGCACGACTCAATAGAAAGAGTGAAACAAGAGCAAGCCCGACACCTATCCATTGCAGGGCGTTAAGGCGCTCGCCAAAGAGTAGCATAGCCCCAAGAAGCACCATTACGGGGCGTGTTGCGTTTATTGGGCCGACGAGTGTTATGGGGAGGTGTTTTATTCCCATATAGCCGAAAGCCCACGAGGATAATACAATGATTGATTTTATGAAAATCAATAGATGCGCTCTCGGTGTGGCGGGCCCAATGTCGAATATGGTGTTGCTAAACCAACCCATCGAAAACTCTCCCGAAATGATGACGGGTAGAAAAATCAAAGATGAGAGCAGTGTGTTGAGCAGTAATATGTTGGGTACGGCATTGTGGCGTAGCGCTTGTTTTTTGGCTACGTCATAGAAACCGAGCATAATAGCAGAAGTGAAGGCCAATATTAACCACATAACTATCCTCCGTTATGCTGAAAGCATTGATGTGATAAAGAATATTGCAAGTGTTGTGCTGGCCAATCCGTTCAATGTGCCAAAGGCGATGCCTATATTGCGTTGGCGTGTTGGCGTGACGAGTATATGCTCGGTGATTATAATGGCTGCAAATAGAGCCGCGCCAGTCCACGTAAGCCAATTTTGGGGTAAATATGATGCATACCATACTAAAGCCGCAACGCTCACTACGTGTAAAACGATGCTTATGTTCAATGCCGTACGGGTTGAAAATTTGGCGGGTATGGAGTGCAATCCATTCTGGCGGTCAAACTCCTGGTCCTGAAGAGCATATATAATGTCGAAACTACCACACCAAGTCAAAACCAATAGAGCCAATATACAAGGTTCAAGCGCAAACTCTCCACATACGGCAATATATGCTCCAACGGGAGCAATAGAGAGTGAGAGCCCTAAGACGATATGCGCCATCGATGTGAAACGTTTGCAATAACTATATGCCATAATTACGCCCAAAGCGACGGGTGACAATGCTGCTGTCAGCCAATTGATTGTGGAGGCAGTTATGATGAATAGTATCGCATTGATTGCAACAAACCATAAGGCGGCGCGTGGTGAAATCTTGCCTGCGGGAATTTCGCGAGTAGCAGTTCGGGGGTTTTGTGCATCTATCTTGCGGTCAGCCCAGCGGTTGAATCCCATTGCTACATTGCGGGCAAATACCATACATAGAATAACTTGCACAAGCAGCGTAGCCCACCAATAAGGATTGCTTTGTGAGATGTTCTCTGAGTTATATTTGACCGCATAAACAAATGAAATCAGTGCAAAGGGCATTGCAAAAATAGTGTGTGAAAACTTCACTAAATTGGCATATTTGGTTATTAAATTCATTGTTTCGATGGTTTTATTAGTGCAAAGATACGATTAATTTTGTACTTGCCGACTAATTTGCGTATATTTGCGCGATTATTATATTATATATTGAAACGATTGACGGAATGAAGAATATTCGTAACTTTTGTATCATAGCACATATCGACCACGGAAAATCCACTCTGGCAGACCGCCTGCTGGAGAAGACCAACACGCTGAATCAGCGTGAGATGCAGAGTCAGGTGTTGGATGATATGGAACTTGAGCGCGAGAAGGGAATTACCATCAAGAGCCACGCTATACAGATGGAGTATAAGGCTCGTAATGGCGAAACCTATGTGCTTAATCTTATTGATACTCCGGGCCACGTCGATTTCTCTTATGAGGTGTCTCGTGCCATAGCATCGTGTGAGGGAGCATTGCTCGTTGTTGATGCAACTCAGGGTATTCAGGCGCAGACCATATCGAATCTGTATTTGGCCATTGGTAACGATTTGGAGATTGTTCCCGTGCTGAATAAGATTGACGTTGAGTCGGCTATGATTGATGAGGTGAAGGACCAGGTAATAGACCTTATCGGATGCAAAGAGGAAGATATTCTGTTGGCATCGGGTAAAACAGGTCAGGGCGTAGAGGATGTATTGGAGGCTATTGTAGAACGTATCCCTGCTCCCAAAGGTGATGATGACGAGCCGTTGCAGGCGCTCATTTTCGACTCTGTGTTCAATCCGTTTAGAGGTATTATCGCTTATTATCGTGTGTTTAACGGTGTGTTGCGCAAAGGTGACCACGTTAAGTTCTTCAATACAGGTAGCGAATATGATGCCGATGAGGTGGGAGTCTTGAAACTCAAGATGTGTCCGCGTCAGGAGGTTCGCGCTGGCGATGTAGGTTACATCTGTTCGGGTATTAAGAACTCTGCGGATGTTAAGGTGGGTGATACAATTACCTCAATCAGCAAGCCCTGCAAGGAGTCTATCGCAGGTTTCGAGGATGTCAAGCCTATGGTCTTTGCGGGTGTATATCCCGTTGAGGCTGACCAATATGAGGATTTGCGTGCTTCACTTGAGAAGTTGCAGTTGAACGACGCTTCGCTTACATTCGAGCCGGAGAGTTCTCTCGCTTTGGGTTTCGGTTTCCGTTGCGGATTCTTGGGCTTGTTGCATATGGAGATTATTCAGGAGCGTCTTTATCGTGAGTTCGATATGGATGTGATTACAACCGTTCCCAACGTGTCGTATCGCATTACAACCACATCGGGCGATGTGTTGGAGGTGCACAATCCGTCGGGATTGCCCGAAGTAACGAAGGTAGCGACAATCGAGGAGCCATATATCAATGCGCAAATAATCACCAAGGCAGATTTTCTGGGTGCGGTGATAAAGTTGTGTATCGATAAGCGTGGTACGTTAAAGAATCAGAATTTCATCACACAAGATAGAGTAGAGGTAAATTTCGATATGCCGTTGTCGGAGATTGTGTTCGATTTCTACGATAAGTTGAAGAGTATTTCGAAGGGCTATGCATCGTTTGACTATCACCGTACGGGATATAATCCGAGTAAGTTGGCCAAGTTGGATATTCTGCTCAATGGCGAGCCTGTCGATGCGCTTTCGTCACTTATTTTTGCCGACCACGCTTACGACTTTGGTCGCAAGATGTGCGAGAAGTTAAAGGAACTTATCCCGCGTCAGCAGTTCGATATTGCTATTCAGGCGGCTATCGGTGCCAAGATTATCGCTCGTGAGACGGTGAAGGCTGTGCGTAAGGATGTGACGGCCAAGTGTTATGGTGGCGATATCTCGCGTAAACGTAAATTGCTGGAGAAGCAGAAAGCCGGTAAGAAGCGTATGCGTCAGGTGGGACAGGTGCAGGTGCCGCAGTCGGCATTCCTCGCAGTGTTGAAGATGGATTAGTAGGAAAATCACATAAAACAGAATAATTTATACTACAATATGAAGAAAACTATTATTGACCTATTTGAGTCGTCGGTTGCAAAGTATGGTGACCGTACGTTTCTGTTAGAGAAAGTTGATGGCGTTTTTCAGCCTACAACCTATGCTCAAAGCCGTGAGGAGGCTTTGAAGATTGGTGCAGGTTTGGCTGCGTTGGGTATTGAGCCTAAGCAGACAATCTCGATTTTGGCTGAGGGATGTAATAATTGGATTCTCTCGGAGTTGGGACTTCTCTATGCAGGTGCAATCAGTGTGCCGTTGTCAATCAAGTTGGAGGAGGCAAACGATTTGTTGTTCCGTCTGCGTCACGCCGATGTAGTGGCTATCTTTGTATCGAGAAATCAGTTGCCCAAGTTCCGTAAGATTCGTGAGCAGTTGCCCCTGATTAAGCACATTATCGTGTTTGATTGCGAGTTGGCGTTGAACGAGGGCGAGATGTATCTATCGGAGTTGAAGGCTAAGGGTGAGGAGTATTTGAAGGAGCATAAGGAGGAGTTCTTGAAGGTCGGTCAGGCCATCCAGAATAATGACTACGCTACAATTACCTATACCTCAGGTACTACAGCAGACCCCAAGGGCGTAATCCTCACACACCGTAACTATACGGCTAATGTCGAGCAGGCTTTGACTCGTATTTCGATTCCTTCGGAGTATCGTATGTTCATCATCTTGCCACTCGACCACTGCTTTGCACACGTTGCAGGTTTCTATATTATGGTGGCTTGTGGTGCTTCGGTGGCTACAACACAGGTGGGCCGTACTCCTATGGAGACACTCAAGAATGTGCCTTTGAATATCAAGGAGGTTAAGCCCCACGTTCTGTTGTCGGTGCCCGCGTTGGCAAAGAACTTCCGCAAGTCGATAGAGTCTAATATCAAGAAACAAGGCCCTACAGTCGAGAAGTTGTTCAAGTTCGCCTTGAAGGTGGCGTATGAGTACAATCAGGATGGTTACTCAAAGGGCAAGGGCTGGCGTTTTATCCTTAAGCCGTTGGTCGCTCTGTTCGATAAGATTTTGTTCCAGAAGGTGCGCGAAGGCTTCGGTGGTTGCTTGAAGTTCTTCGTTGGTGGTGGTGCGTTGCTCGATTCGGAGTTGCAGCGTTTCTTCTACGCCGTAGGTATGCCTATGTATCAGGGCTACGGCTTGTCGGAGGCTACACCCATTATCTCGGCGAACTCTACGGGTAAGCATCAGCATCGTTTCGGCTCGTCGGGTAAGTTGATTCAGCCTCTGGAGATAAAGATTCTCGATGATGAGGGCCGTGAGATGCCTTGTGGCGTTAAGGGCGAGATTGTCATCAAGGGTGAGAACGTTATGGCGGGCTATTGGAAGAATCCATCAGCCACAGCCGAGACCGTTAAGGATGGCTGGCTCTATACGGGCGATATGGGTTATATGGCCGAGGATGGTTTCCTCTATGTTTTGGGCCGCTTTAAGAGCCTTTTGATTGCCGCCGATGGCGAGAAGTATAGCCCCGAGGGTATGGAGGAGGCTATCGTCGATAAGTCGCCGCTCATTGACCAGATTATCATCTATAACAACCAGAGCTCCTATACATCGGCTATCGTTGTGCCTAACCGTGAGGCTATGCGCCAGATATTGGGCGGTAAGAGCGACGAGGAGTCGTTGCGTGCGGCAGCCAAGGCTATCGGCGCCGAGGTTGATAAGTATCGTACGGGTGGCGAGTATGCCGACGAGTTCCCTGACCGCTGGTTGCCGGGTGCGTTGGCTATCGTGGGCGAGGCCTTCACCGAGCAGAATGGTCTTGTGAATAGTACGATGAAGATTGTTCGCGGTAAGGTCGAGGAGTATTTTGCTGACCGTATCGAGTATGTCTATACTCCCGAGGGCAAGAAGATTGACAACCCCAAGAACTTGGAGTCAATCGCCAAGATTGCGAAGTAATTACGCTTACGACATAGAAAAGGAGGGTATTAGCCAATACCCTCCTTTTTATATTAACCAAATTACAATTTGGAGTTCAGTAGCCAATACCCAATATTATTATTTATTTGGTGCTACACAAATCTGCTCAACAGTAATTGGCTGATTGTATTTTATCTTAGCCGACAATACTTTTACCCATTCGCCATTTCCGAGGCGCGTTCTTGCACCGCACTCCAAAAGCTCGTCCTTTTGACGAGAGAATACTCCTCCAAGTTCCACAGAACTATCTTCATTAACAACTTTAACTAGTATGTTGTCGCCAGACTCCTCTATATTCATTGACGCATCCGCCGTTTTAATTATGGCCTTCGCCGCACTCAAGGATGCGAGTTTGAGGAGTTTGAAATTGAAAGAACTACGTTCTATATCGCATTTAAGTTCCCCATTCTGCCACATTTTGTAACGCATATTTCCTTCATCAAAGAGTTGTACGATGCCACTACTCCACTCAATGCGCATATACTCCTTACCGCTCGAATTAAGCAGAGTCAAAGTACCCTCAATATCTTTTCCATTGGGGTCACACTTGTAGTATTCAGTTTCGTCGCCATTATTATTTATTGTAGCCTTCATTCGGAAATCAACGCTAAATGCATCAGAATTCCGCAATGTAGCCAAGGCATCGGCGATGACCTCCTCATTTGTCTTTGCGATAGCCTCGTTTGTGGGCTCAAACATAATAAATAAGCCTACGACAATCGCTGCTGCCACGGCTCCAAAACGCAGTGTATTAAGCCATATACGGCGTGCAGGGCGCTTGGGTTTAGACAACTTAATCTCCTCGGCAGATGGAGCAAAACGTGGCGTTAGCAACTGCTCTACGCGACGGTCTAACTCCTGAAAGTTGTCTTTATTCTCTGTTTTCATAATGTTGTTCGTTTAGTTGAGATTAAATAAAATGTTGTTTTTGTAACTCTTGGCGCAAGTGTTCAATGCCATAGCGGTAGCGCGATTTGACTGTGGCGAGCGGCGTCTCCAATATGTCGGCTATCTCGGCAAATGTGCACTCGCCGTGCAGATGCAGACGGATGACCTCGCTCTGTTCGTCGGGCAGTGCCGCAAGTAGGCGGGATATGAGCGCCTGCTCTTGTGCAAAATCGGCGGGATGGAGGTCGTCAGCCGTTAAATCCGATAGCGAATCAATGTCGATGAAACATATCTTTCGGCGCTCACGCAGAGCCTGCGAACAGGCGTTGGATAGAGAGCGATAGATGTAACATCGCAGATTGCGAATCTCGGATGTGGGCTTGGAGTGCAGTTTGAGATACAACTCCTGTATCACCTCCTGCGCCGCATCCCGCTCGCCAAGCCGATAGCAGGCGTAACGATACATCGCCGACAACTCTGCCGTTATCACAGCCTCGAGAGTCTGATTGGGATTAGTTGTCTTGTTGTTTAATTCCATAATTTTTGTTCGAGCATCTTGTTCGTTTTTTGTTTTCGAATCTCGTTTGTTGGAACGCGTTTCCAAATATAAGACGTAAAAACCGCAAAAAAGATTTATCGGGAGCAAATTTTTTATTTATTTTGGCGAAATAATACACTTTTGCGTTGTACTTTGTCTAACGTCATTCCACATCACGAACTTAAGTGAGTGATGATTGGAATCTCTAAAATAAAAAGAGGGTTAGAGACTCCAATCCTCGCCCGTCGGGCGAGGTGGAGTGACGTCTTTGGGAATATTTTTTGTTTATTTTCGCCACACACTGTTGTGAATGTCCGATTTTTTGTATTTTTGTCATACGATTTCTGCGGTAATAGCTCAGTTGGTAGAGCATCGGCTTCCCAAGCCGAGGGTCACGGGTTCGAGTCCCGCTTACCGCTCGGTTTTTCATAGACGAGCAACAGTCTTACTGTTGTTCGTTTTTTTTGTAGATGTGCGTGAGAACAAGTTCTCCGCCCCTCTCCCCAAAAACGAGCCTACGGCTTGCTCGTCTATGAGTCGCGGTAAGGTAGTATGGGGTAGGGTTGCGGGGATAAAATGATTTTGATTTTCAAAGGTATCCCCGCTTCACCTCGCTTTGCTCGGCGTTCGAGTCCCGCTTACCGCTCGGGGATGTAGTGCAGGGCAGTCTTGCTCTGCATATTTTTTTTGTATGGCGAGAATCCGTGACCCTCATCGCCCCTTTCAGGGGTTGGGGGTGTAAATAAGAAGTCACGACTACTCGTGCAAGCACGAGTTTCGAGTCCCGCTTACCGCTCGGGAATGTAGTGCGGGGCTTTGTTGTTCTGCGCTATTTTTTTGTGTGGCGAGAACCCGTGACCCTCATCGCCCCTTGTGAAAAATAACGGCCTACCTCTTTAGCCGTGGTTATTTATCTAAAACACAATTTATACTCTATGCACAATATGATTTCGGTTTATGATTGAAATATTTGTAAGAAAATACTTGCTAATTAAAATATTATCTTTTAATAAATAATATGTATATGTAAAATAACTATTGTAAAGTTAATTAGCATAACAAATTATAATTAAAAGAATGCAATGGCAACAGTAAAAATTAAATTTAAGCCATCAACTATTGATGGAAGACAGGGAGTAATTGTCTATCAAGTAACTCACAATCGTGTAACTCGTCAGCAAAAAACAGGTTATCGCCTTTATGTGGATGAATGGAACTATCGTTTGTCGGAAGTGATATTATCGAAATCTAGCGATAGCAGAAAACGTTATCTTCTGGATATTAGTAATAAGATACGAATTGATATTCGGCAGTTTGGAGCAATTATTACGCTACTGGAATCAAGCAAGAGAGACTTTACTACAGATGATATATTGTCCAGATTCTTAAATGTTAATTCCGAAAGTTACCTCTTCCCGTTTATGGAGAGTATGATAGAGCATCATAAAGCATTGGGAAAGATACGGACTGCTGAAACATATGCAGCAACACTCAGAAGTTTTCGGCGATTTAGGGACAATGAGGATTTGGCTTTAGACGATATCAATTCAGATACAATGATAGCATACGAAGTCTATCTAAAAGTTTGCGGGGTTAGTCATAATAGTTCGTCATTCTATATGCGTAATCTTAGGGCTGTATATAATAGGGCCGTAGAGAAGGAATTAACCCTACAGCGATACCCATTTAAGAATGTATATACAGGAGTAGATAAAACTACTAAAAGAGCGCTCCCTCTTAAGGAAATTAAACATATTAAAAATGTTGATTTGTCTAACAATACAGCGCGGAGTTTTGCGCGTGATATGTTTCTGTTTTCATTCTACACTCGCGGTATGTCATTTGTTGATATGGCATATTTACAAAAGAAGGATTTGAACCGTGGGATTTTATCATATCGTAGGCGCAAAACAGGGCAACTATTATTTATTAAATGGGAAAAATGTATGCAGGAAATAGTGGATAAATATAACCTTCCTCAATCTAACTATTTATTACCCATAATTAAGCCTATGAGCAAAATTGATAAACGTAAGCAGTATCTATACTCATCGCATAAGATTAATCGGAATTTGAAAATATTAGGTGAACAATTAGGGCTATCCATTCCACTTACAATGTATGTAAGCCGCCACGCCTGGGCCAGCATAGCAAAAAGTAAGAATATACCGATATCTATAATTAGTGAGGGCCTGGGACACGATTCGGAAGCGACTACACGTATATATCTCGCATCTTTAGATACAATAGCAATAGATAAGGCTAATAGAATAATATTGCAATCTTTGTAGAAAATGTCGTGAAAACAGAATTTCTTTTACAACAAGATGACTGTTTTAATCAATAACACTAATTATTCTCCCTTTTAGAGAAATAGGCTCCTTATTAGAAGGAGCCTATTCTTATACTTAAATACTTTCAGATGAGAAAGTACTAATTAAGATTATTAATCTGTGTATCAAGCCATTCGATGCGGGCATTGATGTTTGTTCTCATTTTCTCAATTGCTGCATCGTATGAAAGAGTTTCATCAAAATTAGGATATTCCTTATTAAACCCCGTACAAGGCCACATCTTGTGATTAAAAGTATCAGACAAAGCCATCATCCCTGACAACTCATTCAAATATGTGACAGAGGTGTTAAACTTTGCCTTTAATGTTGTCCAGCGACTCTTCACCATTGCAACGAATGTAGGGTCTTGGAACAAATAAGGATACCACATTGTATATTTCATTGTAAAATCATCCTTAATTTGCCCAGCAGTGCTTGAATTATTGGTAATATTATCCATTGAGATAAATGTTCCCCAATCGAAATCCCAGGCTGGACCAGCCTTAAGCTTTCCTCCTGCATCCTTATGCATATATACACTCTTTGGGTGCTTTGATTCTTGATTAACTGTGATTTCAGAGAAGAGCCAATAATCTGCATATGATTGATAATCGATCAAACTCTGAGTTGTAGTCCAATCGCTATTAATTAAAGCGGCTCCAACCCGTGAGAAATAATCATTAATATATGTATAAGCTAATGTAGCACCGTAACTGCTCCCTGTACCCGAATATTCAGAAGCATCACCTGGATCTTTGATATATACATAGAATGGGACTGGGCTTTTCACCTCGAAATATATTTCATCTGAGTCTGCAGCCATATCGCACTCCAACAAATAGCCAATCTTGTTTGCCACATCAGAAGTAGTTGGAGAAGGAATCTCTTTAATCAAATCACCCCAGCCATAATCGGCTATATTCAAACGATTCTCATCAATCTTTATCTGCTCACCGAGCAAATAATTTCCGACATATTCTCCATTCAATACCAACTCAACATGCTTACCTCGTGGAGCCCACGAACCAGTCTGCTGTGCGAGATAGAAAGCCATATCATTACGGAGCATTGTTCGGTCCAGCCAGTTCGCAAGGAATACCCAACGCTTATGTTTTGGCATACCCAAAATCTCAGCACCACTATCGAGTTTAATAGCATAAGGTTTTTTAGGCATATTCTGCGTAGAGTTTCCTCTCAAACGAAGACCGCAAGTATAGTCGATACCATCGATATTCATCGTTGTAGAACCCTCAATATCATCGAAATCTGTCTCTTTGGAATATACCGTACCTGTTAGTGTTACAACAGGAAGCCCCGTATTTCTCAAACGGACTTTAGTCTGCTGATTAGAGCCAGCGGCATTCTTTACCACATATGTAATCTCATTAGTAAAGTCATTTACAGTCTCTCCGCTCACCTGTTCAACACCTTCAACTGTCACAACTGCATCAGCATCAACTGTTGTAAATGAAGCTACAAGTCCGCTAAAGTCATAAAGATAAGGGATAACACCCTCCCAAACGCCTTCAGCCTCATTGTATGTACACTCTACATCAAGAGCTTTTTTGGTATTCACGTAATCTTGGCCATTGTTCAAGTTAGAACCTGTGTAATACGAACTCTCAATCATCTTATCATTGTTTGCATTAACGAAAGTAACACTTTCAAATGGATTTCCATCCTCGTAAAGGTCGTAATACTTTATATTATCACCAAGGTCCACAAAATTCGATGTAAATGTATAACGTTTATTTGCAGCAAAACTCTTGTTTGCCTCGCGAGTGATTACTGCATAAGGGCCTTCTACTGTCTGAACGGTCATTTCTAAAACGGTACCTGCTACAATTGATGCGGGGTTAATCAATACTGGAGCCTCAATTTGACCCACGAAAAGGTCCGCTGGTGTATCAAACATATATGTTACATAGTCAACACCATCTATAAAAGATGTGGCATTATCATTTGTAAGGTCAATTGTTAAATTACCTGTTACTATTGGCTTTGTAGCACTTTCATCTGCGGGTTTTGCGCGTAATGTTATACTCTGAAGTGTGTAGTTCTCTAATGGAGAACCCACCGCATTTATTCGTGCCGTTACAAGGGTAAGTACACTCGCAAAGTTAAATGTTGTATTCGTGGCTCTCTGAAGAGATATAGATGCTTTGATATCATTTGTTCCGAATGTAGATTGCTTCTGCTCTGATGCAAGTGTTGTTTTTACAGCCGCAGGGTCGTTACCTCCATCAGGATTATATGGATAGTATGCATACAATGGAGTCTTACCTTTCAATGCGCCTCGGAATATACCAGAATAAGCATCTGCTGAGGTTGGAGCTGTAAATTTAATACATTCCCCACCCTCTTGTGTGTAAACACCTACTTTATCACCTGCAAGCCAGTATGTTGTCAAACCGTCATTTCCAAGATAAGTTCTTGTTCCATTAATTAATGCGGTAATAACATCTGCACCATACAATGTCTCGTCTGCAAGTTGTGTCAATTTGCGAGTCATTGTATTATACACATTGCGCGGGAAGTCAGCCTTTGCATCTACCTTAAACTCTTCGCTTTCGCCATTTGTGCCGTTTACAGTCACGGTGAAACCCTTAGTGAATTCTTTTGGCGGGATGACAATCCAGAACGATGTTGCCTGCTTTTCTGTCTCTCCGACTATTACACCGTCGCCACAATTTAGCGTTACACTCTCCGAGCCCTGATTAATTATTGTTTCAGGGTCCTCGTTGTAGCCCACATAAATTGCAGCCTCGCCGGCGAGTGATTCGCCATTATTGCCCTTAACTTCGATTGAACTTACAACCTGACACTCTCCATATAATTTCACACATAGGTAACTTACGGCATTGCGGAATATTAGTTTCTTATCATCCGTGTTCTTAGTTGTAGCCACCATAACATTGGCGCCCAAACCTACGCTCCCTGATGCATAAGTCTGCTCCTCGGGGAATGTGTAAATCACAGCATCCTTGCTGTCATCGAACTTTGTCTCCGCTTTATAAGGATATACTGCTACATTGTTGGCAATGTCGTTTCCTGAGTAGAAACCTGGGTCGATACCCGGCTTAAAGTTGCCAGAGTTGTCACCGGTCTTGCCCGCGAATACATAGTTAAGGTTATACGTATCGCCGTAGAACAACGATATCTCATCATTCTCGTTCCAGCGTAGTCGTACTGCGTCATCAATATACGCACGCGAGTTCTCTTTGCTTACACCAGAGTCCTCAATTGTTGCTTGAAATATAGGTAATTGTTTTGGGGTATTAAGGTTTTCTTCGTCGCTCAAATTATTACACGCCGCCAAAGACAGCAATGCAAACATACTTGCTAAAATTCGTTTCATAAAAAATTAATTTCGTTTCACATCTAGTTCGTTTGTGTAGCGTTCAGTTGCCAGAAACCGACTTGCTAAAACTCAGAACCAAAAGTTGGGTCTTCGAGATTGGTTGAAGCAAACCCCTTCTCGATAGCAATCGCTACCACCTCGATTTCTGGTTTTGTGTAATTTTTCTTTTTCATAAATAATTAAGTTTTGAAGTTAATTTTCAATTGCTCTTTTTGTTAGATATGGTTTTTGTTTGTTGTGTTTAGTTTTCTTCCTTCACTCCATAAATAATGTCTGTTTTTTATAGTTATATATTGATGGTATAGGCATAAAACAGTCTATCGGAAAGAGAAATCTATCCTCAATCCGATAAAACCGCTTTGGGCCTACTTATATGTATTGCTCGTGTCTGAGACTTTTTAATTTAGGTTAATACTCTGTCTATATGCATATTACATATTTTGCTATTGTCAAATAACTATAAGCCTTATCAAGGCTTACCAATTATCGCCCTCGTCTTCAAACTGAGAAGAGTCATCCTGCTTTGCATCAGGATTATCCTTCACGCAACGGACGTAAACTGTCTGTGCAAAAGCATTACCTACTCCAATATTATTACTGTCAACTTGCGATCTCTGTCGAGCAATTCGATCTGGGTTCCAATTATAATCAGCATTTGGTGTAATATAATAGAACTCACCAAATTTAGCTGGATTATAATAATCCAAATACTGGCCATTGAACATTGTGTAAGCTCCTTGATTATCCCAACTCTCCAGCGTAATTGACATCAAAATCATCTCACGCTGATTTGGCACGCGATATCCGGGTGAACAAACTCTATTTGTTCCACTAACCTCTCCATCATATGCTTTACGCCAACCTCCACTATTATAAATTGCAACTGACTCATTTTTCACAAAGAAACCTGTATATGGTCTATTATTCTCGGTAGTTGTATTTACATCACCATAAGCCAAAGCAATACTACTATCGGGTGCTGTACGCAAAACTGCGGCATTGATATATGTTAAGTCAATTGTACCATCACCGCCCGATGGTTGAGTAACGATGTAATAATCCTGAGGCAAATCTGTACTTGTATATTTTGCTCCAAAATTACGCACACAGCGGACTGAAACAATGGCATTATTGCGAACTTCTTTTATATTATTTAGCCCAGCTGTTTCGTTGGTATCTAATTCCATATCTCGATAAGTCTCAACATAACTGTCAGGGACAACTGCTTGACGCCATCCTATTGCTGCATCGTGGGTAGATGTTGCACCAAACTCCTCTGCCCAATAGACCATCGGACTACTATTTCTAATAGTACTTGTCACATAGTGAGTAGCAGGAGCAGTAATACCATCTATAGGATAATAACCATCAGGATTTTGTGGGTCAAACATCTTCTCGGTGAAGATTGGGTCTGCAATCCACAAACCTGACATCTGGTCAAGAGCCGCAAGATACCACTGCATCTCGTTCTGGTCAATATTACCATTACCATCAAAGTCACGGTTACGCAAAGCACAAGCATAAGATGGGTCGTTATAAGTACTCTTAAGACCATAACGGTCAGTTGAACTGATTACACTTGCCCACGTATTACCTGAAATCAGTTTCTGCGCATAGGTATAGTAGTTATCTCCGCTGCTGTTAGGATAATCTGTTCTACTAACAATCATCTTAGGTGTCTCATTCACAGTCTCTACACCCCAAGCCGTTTTAAGATTCGTAGCCATATGGTTGTAAAGCGATAGAATAGGCTTTTGATAAATAGATACAACCGAACGAGACAATGAAGTCTGACCATCTTCACTATATTTCATATCACCCTTTTTCACGATGTGCATCATTCGCGCGTTATTATTAACACTGCGTTTCCAAAGAAGCAATTCATCTGGTGATATTGTTTCGTCGGTAATGCTCTTATAGACTGTAGTGACCGTTTCAGTATCGCCATTCTTGCTTGTTACACGATTATCATCGTTGCGTGGATTATAATTGTAAAGATATTCGTCAATAAATGCAGTTACTGTCACATTCTCCGTCGGGGTATTTGCGGCAAAATAGTTTGATAACTGACGTATATCACGCAAGATAACCCCTTGGTTATAGGCATCACTTTGAGCAGCAGTTCCAAACTTTGTTGTACCACCGTCGTAGCACTGCTCTCCCGGGAATGGCGCATACTCGTTGTTAGCAATATCATAGTCTTTATTGACAAGGAATTTAATCCATTTATAGTCGTTTACATAGGAATCTAACTCGCTATTTAAGAAACCGTTAGTGTCCAAACCGCGTTCCCAAGGGGTGTTGACTGCGAAAAAGATGTTTTTTGCCTCCTCAGTAGTAAAGGTAATAAGAGCACGGTCATAGTGGCCGTCAACCTCAATCACCTGAGCAGAAGACATTACAACCTCACCCTCGACACCGGGACGTTTCTCCTCCTTGTTACCATCGCCATCAACACCTTCAACCTCTACCAGCAAATCATTTACACCTGTCACTGTCACATTATAGGTGTAGTGATGGTTACGCAACGTCTTATAATCATTGAAATCAGTGTCGCTATTATGGCCAAGGTGAACACTATACTCAACATCGGCCATAACATACTCTTCATATTCAATCCCACTCTCAGTCGTAGATTTGTGTGTATAACTCAATTGTCCAGTAAATACGACATAAGTACCCAACTCCGGAGCATACACATAATTTCCATTTATAACACTCTGATCAGGAACAAGCACATCGCCATCTTCTGGGTCCATCTTTTCCTGCTTTTCACGCAGAGCATAACTACCATCTTCTCCAATCTCCTGTTTTGGCCCCTTCAGATTCTCGTACATATAGAATGTGAAAGTACCACTATTCTCCACGTCATCCTGGACCTTGCCCTCAAAAGAGACCTCGGGTGAATCAAAATAGTAAACGTCCTCACCTTCAGACTTGACATTCAACGCATCAAGATACTTACCCACGCCAATACTTGTATCTGCAGAAACCTCAGAATTAGGAATCGCGTAAGTGGTAGCTGGTGCATTCATAACACGCCACGTTTTAGGCACAAATTTGAAATCTTGCAAATTTGCATTTTCAGCCTTTACATTGAAAGTAATTTTTGCATCAGTACGATAGAGAGGCACGGTAACTTCGGTAACTGCATCAGGATTTGGGTCAAGAGATACCCCTGTTGCCTCGCCTGTTAACAAGAATGCAGACTGTCGCTGTACAGAATTGACACCCAACTTCAAAACCAATTTCTGAAGGTCAGAATATTTTTGAATGTCATCAAACACATCAACCTCGTTACTGATTGCATCGGTCATCTCGGCTCGAGTTTCAGAGTTTGATACACCAATATTGGCAATAAGACAAATACGCATATTTGATCCCGCGACAGCGCCAAGATTCAAAACGCCCGTAGATATGTCGTCGTCATCTACGGTAGTCTTATTATGTTCGTCCACAATCTCTTCAAGGTCGAAATAGTTGATATTTCCGTTTGTATCTGTGATGTCATTAGACAAGGCAACACGATTGTCGCCACTAAACACAAACACATATATGCTCTGCACATTATATTCGTAACTAACATCCTGAGCTGCACGTGTTACAAGTTCTGAATCTTTAACTGAGAAATGTACTTTAAGTTTACTATTACCCTCAGTGTTGGGATATAAAGTATCCAACTCGTAGTCATTGTTTACGCAAGACATTCCAAGGAAAGTCATCGCAACAATAACAGCATATCTATATAGGTTTTTCATAATTGTACAATATTTTCGTTTAATTGAACTCAGGAACTGTTATTGTTTTCTCGTCCCAGTCAGTTACTTCATATATAATCTTAAGCTTACCATTGACTACTACATCAACAGTAGCGTTTACGCGATAGTCGTGATTGCGTACAATCTTTGGCAGAGGAACATAACGAACAACTTCCTCGTCCTCCTCATCTGAGACCGTATACTGGCCTTCCGATACGCTATTTAGCATATCTTCAGTCGTTTTATTTCGGTTGAAGACATAAGTAATCTCCATATAATAACCGTAGCCTGATGTCGGCTCAGTATTGTATTCTGTGCCTGCATCCACAGGTTCTGCTTTATTCTCGTAAAGGAACGCTGAGCCAATGGGAGAATACACGGTTGGGTCTGCGTCATAAGACGCTCCTGTTGGAAGGAAAGAACTACTTACTGATGTTATATTACCTTCATCGTCATATGCTATATCAGGCGAGTTTGCCAATTGAATTTCGGCTGCAGCCATTGTTGGCGTTCCCCACCACTCAGGTCCTGCTGTTTGATTTGGATAACACAAACGCTTTGCTGCGCTTGCAGTCGGGACCTGCGAACTTTCTGACAAGATTAAACCTTCATTTGGGGCTGAAGTGGATTTTATTTTCACATCAGTCACTACGACACCAAAGTTATCGTTAGACTTGTTCATATTGAGTTGAACTTTTGCCACAGCACGATAAGTTGGCAATGTTAACGCCAAACATTTGTCCGCGTGAGTGTTGTCGTTTGTTACCGTGATTGTAGCCCAACTTGATACGGGCATATCTTCTGGAACCAACTTCTCGTCATCGGGTCGATAACCCCAGAAGAGCGTGCCTGATGCATCAAATGTGCCTTCCGTTAGTTGGGTATATGTTGTTGCTCTGCTAAAGCCGCCGATGCTGGTCTCACCAAATTGTTCTGTATTGATAACGGCTACCACTACATACGACTGTGATGCCGCCGTAGATGAGCCGTCGCCACATATTGGCAATGGTAAATGTATGTTGGTCAACGAGCCATTCGCATTAACGTTTTGTACGTGACGCCAACCTGTTGCGGTATCTTCGTCCACAGTTTTAAGAGTGCCATCGTCGTCGTTCAAAGTGCATTTGAATGCCCACAGCATCACATCCTTGATACCATCGCCCTGCTGTTGAGAGCCTGAAGTATCTTCTTCATCGGCACGTGTGTCGAATGTGACATCAAGTTGAGCCATATCCACCTCGTAACTCTCCTCTTTGATGCAAGAGGTAAGGAGTGCGGCGGTGCAAACGACAGCGGCCAGAACTGCAAGTCTAATTTTTTTCATCGTCGTATCCTTATTAATTGTTTCCATAATCGGGCGTTACGTCGTGAATCATCCAGTCGGGGATGGTCACCGTCACGCCTATATTCTTGAATTCCACTACAATGGGAATAAGTACTTCCTGTTTAGTGACAT
>JAFQCA010000047.1 GCA_017399485.1 Alistipes sp. | reverse complement strand
ACCAAATAATAATGTTAATAATAACAAAACTAACAATAATAACAATAATAACAATACCAACAACAATAATAACGACGATACAGAAGAGGCATCTATCGTTGGTACTTGGAAATATGTGTTCGACAATTATGATGATATAGAGTGTTATTGCCTTTTCATTTTTGAAGAAAATGGCGAAGGATACGTTTTCGAACAGGATTGCTATGATGGAATAGCAGATTGGTATGCTGAAAATATAGTATATGAGTATGATTATCCATTACTTACTGTATATTATCTCGAATATGGAGATAAGGAGAATATTAAAATTGATTTTATCAATGAGAATACTTTCGAAAGTGACTGGGATGAAGAAGAAACTATCTGGAAACGCCAGAAAACATCTTATGATGACACTTCTATCATAGGTTATTGGCAAGAGTATGATTGGGACTGGGTTAATGAAAAGGAAGGTTATATTTTTGGATATAGATTTGATAATAATGGAAAGGGTGTAATGTATGATATAAGTAAAAATCACACCTATAAGGCAGATATAACTTATAAATACGATGCTCCTATACTTAAAATTGTTTCTGGTATTGAAAAAATATCTACTATAAAATTTATATCAAACGATATATACTTATCTACCAAGCAAGATTATTATGAGGTCGAGATTTTTGTAAGAAGTGATGAGCCAAATAATAATGACGATGATGACGATGAAATCTCGCTTGTTGGTAGTTGGACTATTGTAATGGATGACCCCTCGTGGAAAACTGTTATTGAGTTGAAGTCAAATGGTCAATGTGTTGCTAAAGACTATTATGATATTGAGGGTGATGAGACTTTTTCAGAATATAGTGGCACCTTTAGTGGCACATACGAAGTAACTTCAAAAGGTATTGAATTTATCTTCGATGAAGATGACTGTTCTATAATTATGGGCGAATATACATTTGATACATTAACGGATGATTATTTCGATGCATACGATAGTGACGATTGGTATATTTATGCTACAAAGAATTAATAAAGTGTAAAGATAAAAGCCTGTTTATCATTTTCGATAAACAGGCTTTTTTATTCAAAGTATCGTCATACCACATCACGAACAAATGTGAGTGATGATTGGTATCTCTACCCTTATTTTTTACCATTAGAGACTCCAATCCTCGCCTTATAGGCTCGGTGGAGTGACGTATAGAGCGTCTTTTATAACCATATTACCCTCTCCTCGCCTTCGTATGCGGGCAGGGGTGCGGGCTCAAAATCGGAGTAACCCAACGCTATGGCGCACAGTATGCCGTAGTTCTCGGGTATGGCGAACTTCTCGCGCAGATGCTCCTCAGCCTTCTTGCCCTCGGGCTCGTCCTTCAGGCAGGGGCGGTCATTGACGTGTACCCAGCACGATGCCAGACCCTCATCCACTACGGCCAACTGCAAGATGGTAGCCGTTATGACGCAGTTATCCAGCCAGAGGTCGCTCTTCGACTTATCGCCCATAACGAGTATCGCCGCCGCCGCATTCTTCACAAAGGCAGCACCATAGTCGCGCATCGTTGATATATGCTCCAAGTCCTCCTTTTTGTCTACAATCATCAGGCGTGTCGAGCGCGAGTTGCGTGACGAGGGTGCAGTGAGAGCCATATCGGCTATGCGCTGAAGTTTCTCCTGCTCAACCTTGCGGTCAAGGAATTTGCGTGTGCTACGACGCACATCAAGAATTTTCTTTAGTTCCATAGTTATATTTTTTATTCAAATTTTTCTTTCTTTACACTATTGTTATTTATCACGTCACTCCACAAAATCGCTTGCCGATTTTGATTGGAGTCTCTAAAAATGTATTTACGTTAGAGATTCCATTCATCACTCATTTTCATTCGTGATGTGGAATGACGTTTTTTACTTATCTATTTCCTCCTCTAAGCTTAGAGGAGGTGTCGCTTTAGCGACGGAGGAGTTTGTAATTCTTAATTTTGAATTCTCAATTCTGAATTCCCCTGCCCGTTAATCGTCGGCTTGTTGTCCTCTCGGTGAGCCACAACTCGCCTTCTGCATCGGCTTCGATGCCCTCCAGCAGTACGATACCCGACTTGCGACCTACCGCCAACTCACCCACTTGGGCCTGCACGCCCAAAGCCTCGGCGCCGTTTCGTGTGGCCCACGTGACCACCTCACGCAGCGGAATATCGCTAAAATATTTCATCTCACCGACCATCGACAAACTCTCATTCGAGGCCAGCGAGTCGGTACCTATGCAGATGCGGCAACCCATCTCGCGCAACAGGTCAATCGGCGGCCTGATACCCGAAATATAATCATTCGAGGCGGGACATAATACCCAACTAAGCCTCTCCCCGAAGTGAGCCTGCAACTGCTCTATATCCTCTCTGCGGACGTAGCAGTTGTGTACCAGCAACACTCGTCGTGTGGCGGGCACAGACTCTATGATGCGTCGTGTGGGCGAGCCATAGTCGAGAAAATCGCACTGCCAGCCCATCCTCTCATACCACTCGCTGAGCGAGCCCTCCTTGCGATAGAGTGCCGCTTCGGCCTCCGACTCCATAAAGTGTATAGAGAGCGGCGCATCATCCCCACCAGCCTCTACTGTCTGACGGAACGTCTGCTCCTGCAACGAGTATGTTGAGTGAGGCGTGAGTATTATCTCTGGCCACTCAGCCTGCAGTTGGCGCATAGGCTCCGTCGTGGAGTTCAGTCCAAAGACCTCACCGAATGAGATGTAACCTATGTTGCTCTTTGTTTTCATCGGCATTGATGTCGCTCCGTTTACTATGTCGGCAACCACATCTATGCCTTGCGCCCACATCACAGCATCGGCAGCGCGTAGTGCCTGCACACGCTCATCGAGCGAGAAGTTACCCCTCACAGCCCCTATCTGGCGGGCAAAGCCTGCAAAGCCGCTACCGCGCTCTATGGCACCCCGCAGGTATGCGAGTTCGACGTGCGAGTGAGCATTGACAAAACCTGCACACAACGCACCTGCGTAGAACTCGGTCTCAGGCAACGAGTCGAGTCTCTGCCACGTGTCGATAGAGGTGATGCACCCCTCGTCATCGAGCGTGATGACGGGCCGAGCGGTTATCTCGCCACGATTGATTAGATAATGTGCTGCTATGCGTCGCATATTTTACATTCCCCCCTTTGCTTTCTGCTCAATATATTGCAACAACGTATCCGACAGCACACGCGCTCCCAACTGCTCCTTGTATAGTCTTTCGACGCTGGGCTCGGCGCTGGGGACGTATGTCACCTTTATCTCCTCGATTGTTATGCGTGGCGTGTCGCGTTTATTCTTCAAAATAGCGGGCTTGCCGGGGCGTGAGATACGCTCCTGCACGTGGTCGAATGTGATTACAAGACCTATTCTCTCATCCTTCTTGTTTATCGTGTAGGCGTAGTTGAACTCGCGGTTTACGCCCTGTATGAGGTTACTTGCACCAGCCGTATGTGTTGTGGAGTCGGCGTGTATCCAGTCGATATGGTATCGTCGGCCTTTGGTCTTGTCCAACGAGTCGAGCGTGTAGCGGCACTCTATGCGGTAGTCGCCCGTTCCGAGTACGGGAGCCTCGAAACGTATCAACAACGAGTCGGCATCGGTTGTAGCCCTTACGAGAGTATCCATCACCAGCACATCGGTGAAGCGACGTCGTGCCACGTTGTTTATGGTGTCGAGCACAGCCACCTGCTGCTCCAGCACCATAGCCTCGCGCTCCAGCAGCAGAATCATATGCTCGGCCACATCGCTCAAGCGGGCGCTTTTGCGTCGTGAGAAATCGACTATCGTGTTCTGCAAATCTTCGGGTGTGTAGCCGTAACTCTCCAAAATGGGCTCATAGATGTTCAACGAATCGGCCTTGACCAATACGTTGTTTATGTATGAGTTTGTAAGCATAGCGTCGTGGAATATTTTCGCCAACTCATCATCGGGAATCACCTTCGGCTTATTGCAACCCATCGTTATAATGCTCACCACGAGCGAGATATAAAAAACTACTTTTCTCATTCTTTATCTATTTTTCTTCTTTTTGCTCTTATCTCTTTTTTTTATAAACTTCCTCCTCTAAGTTAGAGGAGGTGGCACTCGCCCCAAGCGAGTGACGGAGGAGTCTGTAATACAACCTCCTTCTCCAAAATTAATCCACTTCGTGTCTTTTTCACCTTTTTAGCCGTAAAAAGGTGAGTAAAAAGCGGCGCGGTGATAAATTTT
>JAFQCA010000046.1 GCA_017399485.1 Alistipes sp. | reverse complement strand
TTCTCAATTCTCAATTCTCTCCCTACATTCTCCAGAAGTTGTAGTCCACTTTCTGCTCCACGGCTTGCTCGGTGGCGTCATCGAGGTTGTGGAAGAAGTCGATGCCCGTGCGCTTCTCAAGTTCGTCTATGGTAATCACAAATTGGCTTGTGGAAACCTCGCTGCTGGTTGCCTTGTGGGGCACCCAGAGGGCCATAGCCTGATAGGTGCTGTTTCCCTCCGTACCCCTGCGTTGCAGGAGTGCCTTGTAGTAGTAGTTGGGCACGGCCACCTGCTTGCTGCTGTCGCTCTTGCCATAGGCATAGGAGATACTCTCGTTGCCTCCCACCGTGCGGAACACGGCACCCGTAACCACGTAGAGGGTGTCGCAACCGCTTCCCCAACCGCGCACTTGTCCCTCAATTTGTGCCCACTTTTCCTGATTGAGGCCCGAGAGTTGGGGGCTCATATTGGTAGGCACGCTGAGCTGCTTGCAGTTTTCGGTGTTGCTTGGGTGGAAACGAGTGGCTGCGGGGCAGAGGTGCCCACGGTCGTAGTTGCCACTGAACGAACTCTTCAGGTAGACCTGCTTGGAGGAGGGGATGTTGGGGTCCATACGGCCCCAATCATCGGAGCGAGAACCACCCGGGGTGTGCAACTTGGAGATGGGGTAGGCCACCCACAGTGAGTGGTAGATGTCGCTGTCGTAGAGGAGCGAGAAACTGCGTTCAGTGTAGCCCGATGAGGGGAGCATATGCTTGGAGAAGTAGTACCTCTGCTGGTCGGCAGTGAAGGCGGGGAGTTCGAGCCACTTGGGTGTGGGCTGCTCCAATATCTCGCCTGCGGAGAGCTGGGTGAAAGTTATCTCCACGCTCTCCTGCGCAAAGAGCCCACGGCTGAAGGCTACACGCAACAACAGCGAGCGGCTCTCCTCAAGGGTGTTCTTGCCGAAGGTCATCACAACGTTGGCGTTACCCTCGCCCTCGGTTTGGCTGAACGAGCACCACCCCTCCACTCCTTCGGGTGCGAGGTATTCCACCTCGATAGTCCAAGCGACCTCGGAGGCGATGGATACAAACTGCTGTGTGGTGGAGTGGCTTACGGTTTCGCCCACGTTGAGCGTAACCACATTGGGCACGGTCTGCACGGGAGTGCAAGCCACGATGCAGACCACGCCGAGGAGCGCACCCCACACCATTGCCACCATCCTACCGAAGCGTTTGTTTGTTGTTTTCATAGTCCAAAAATATTCACGTTTGCGGCCTCACGTTTCCCATAGGGGCCCATTAGGGCGTAAAGTTACGATATTTATTTGAAATACGTGCGCACACGCGCATAAAAAACGCAGATTGCGGGCAACTGCTGCGTTGCACTGCGATAAGCGGGCTCCT
Organism: Alistipes sp.; assembly: GCA_017399485.1. Lineage (GTDB taxonomy): Bacteria > Bacteroidota > Bacteroidia > Bacteroidales > Rikenellaceae > Alistipes. The sequence goes on along the minus strand of JAFQCA010000046.1, from coordinate 1,384 downwards.
CATTTGCGAGAGCAAACTGCGGGCCCGCTTTCTTGTGCGCCTTGCATTTGCACCGCACTTTGCGTTTTTTACCGCTTTCAAACGCCCGATAGCACCACAACCAAATAGGGAAAGCGTCATTCTGACGCCCTTGCATTTGCACCGCACTTTGCGTTTTTTTAGCGTCCAACGTCTTTTTTAAGGGCCTTAGAGCCCTTAAAGCCCTTAAAGACATTAAGGTCCTTAAAGTCCCTTTCTGCTCTTTTCTGCTCTTTCTGCCCTTCCTGCCCTTTCACAAACCCCTCAGTCGCTTTGCGCCAGCTCCCCTAACTTAGGGGAGCGGTGGTTGGAAGGCATTGCAAGGTTGGGGAGCGCACCGACCTGCCCACTGCACAAAACGGCCTGTGGCCGCTCCTCCCCTAAGTTAGGGGAGGTGCCGTAGGCGGAGGGGTTTGTCAATTTTGAATTTTGGCAAATGCGAGTAAGCGAGCGCAAAGGCTGCTTGCAGACTCTGCCGAGCGGGAGCATTTAGACAAAACAACGTTTTGTCAATTTTGAATTTTGAATTCCAAAACAGACGCCCCCGCTGCTCCGCAGCACCCCCTCTAACTTAGAGGGGGACCTACTCCCCATCGGCAACAAAAAAAACTCACGGGTAACAATTTCGTTACCCGTGAGTTTTTCGTATGTGTCCGCTTGGCGGACGGTGTGTCGTCTAACCCATTAGTTGAGGGTTACGGCTACTTTTTTGAAGCGAACCTGCTTAACCATTTCTGCGCTAACCTCTGCGCTATCGCAAGTGATGGTAACCTCTGCTCCATTGGCGGTAGCAACGGAGGTGCCAAAACTATTTACCAACTCGGTTGCATAACTGCTATCGGTGCAGGTAACCACGATTTTGCTGAACTTTTTGCCACCTTTGGCAGTAAAGGTCAACAGCGAGCCCTGATATGCACGGAAGTGGTCAGTATCAGTAGTGCGAATGGCGTTAGAGGAATTGTGTTGATTGTTGGAAACTGTGAACTCATCAAAGTCCCAAGTGATAGTTGTACCATCTAATGCACCTGTGTTTGCAAAAATATCTTGGGAAATGGTAGTTCCATCGGTGGTATCGCCCTCACTGGGAGTGGGGTCGGGGTCGGGAGTGGGGTCGGGCTCGGTGGTGCCACCATCCTCAGAGAGGCTGGTGAGGGTGATGTAAGCATAGTCTTTGTAGCCACCGGTAGCATAGCCGTTAGCAACCACCTTCTTGCCAACGAGGCTCGAGTAGTCCTTGTCGGGAGCGTTGAAACTTACCTGCTTCGAGGTGCCCTCAACGGTCAAGTTGTGGTAAGTCTTGGTGCCGTCTGTATTCTGGCTGGTGGAGTAGGTACCGGTTACGGTAACATACTTGAAGGCGGGAGCA
>JAFQCA010000045.1 GCA_017399485.1 Alistipes sp. | reverse complement strand
TTTTGAATTTTGAATTCCCTCCGCCCTTAGGCTCAGGCCGCGCATCTGCATCGAGGCATCAAACGTACCGGGTATCTCCCAGCCGAAGTTCATCCCCGTGATGGCCAAATCCTCTGGTGCACTATCCATAAAACAACCCTTCTCGCGCATAGCCTCTAAGGCCCTCAGCACCAGCGGCAGTATATCACGTGCGGCCTTGTGCCACTCGCCGTCGCCCAAATCCACATCGCCCCAAATCTTTCGTGGCGGTATGGTGTAGATGTAGGTTGCCGTACCCACATCCCAGTGTATGGTCTCCGTGTCGGCCAAGCGTTTATAGCGGTAGTCAAAGGTCGGTATGCCCACCCAGAGTCCCAAGCCATAATCCTTACTCTCGCTGTTGCGGTTGCGCACCATAAGGTAGAAGGGTGCTTGTGCCGTATGTATCTCCTCGTCAAATGCCTCGCCCAATCGGTTGTGGCAGTAATCGACCTTCAGTTCCATCGCAAAATGCAAGGCCTCAATCTCGTCAATGTGTGGCGGCGAGTCAAAGTCCTGTTGCACCAAGAGGTGGGTCCAAGGCTCATCGGCTTTGCGCGGGTGGTCGTACTCGCGGCTTGTCGTCAGCCCCAACGTCAAAGTACCATCCTCCGCAAGAGCCACGCGTTTGGCTTCATTCTCAAATGCCACCTCGCTTGTCTTTCCTGCTTCACCTGCCTTGCCTCTCTTTCCTGCCCCACCTGTCTCGTGCTTTGGCTCGGCACCCGCCAAGTCGTAACGGCTCGACCATTGGCATAGTTGCCAGATGGGCTTTAGGTCACACTCCACAAAGCGCAATGTATCGGTGCAGGTGCGGCTGAAACCACCACCCTGTTGCACGATATGTGGCCATAGGGGCGATAGGGCCATACCACGCTCGAATCGCGCATCGGCAATGAGTTCTCGGCCCGCAGGTGTGGTGTCAGCATCGGCTCGCGATGTTGACTTGCCACATCCCGCCAAGCATCCCACCAGCCATCCCACGATGACAACCAAAACTATGTAACACCTCTTACGCATTATGTTTTTTACTTTTTCAATTCCTCCTCTAATAGAGGAGGTGGCACTCGCCCCAAGCGAGTGACGGAGGAGTCTGCAACACAACCCCTCACCTTCCCAATTAATCCACTTCGTGTCTTTTTCACCTTTTTAGCCGTAAAAAGGTGAGTAAAAAGCGGCGCGGTGACAAGTTTTCGGGGTCGCCGCTTGCCGTCGGTAAAACGGACGCCTTCGCGTTTTTACTAAAGTGAAAAATTCTCCGTTTCTTAACCCTCCGCCTTCGCGCCGCCCTTCGTCCGCAAACTTGCCTGCCGCGATTAGGCTAACGCGCGGTAATATTTTTATCTTTAGTAAGTACGTCACTCCACCGAGCATTCAGGCGAGGATTGGAGTCTCTAATATATTTATTTCCTCCTCTAAAGTAGAGGAGGTGGCACTTGCTCCTGCGAGTGACGGAGGAGTCTGCAAAACTCAAAACCTAATTTTGAATTTTGAATTCTGAATTTACTTGCCTGTTGAGCCGAAGCCGCCTGCGCCACGCTCCGTAGCGCCCAACTCCTCGACTGCCTGCCACTCAATCTGCTCGTAGCGTGCCACAATCATCTGCGCTATGCGCTCGCCCGCCTCGATGGTGAAGGGCGTGTTGCTCAAGTTCACGAGGATGACCTTAATCTCGCCACGATAGTCGGCATCGATAGTGCCGGGCGAGTTCAGTACGGTGATACCGTGCTTTGCCGCCAAGCCACTGCGGGGGCGTATCTGCATCTCGCAACCCTCAGGCAGTTCGACGTACAGTCCTGTCGGTACCATAGCGCGCTCCAGCGGCTGCAAAGTGATGCTCTCTTTGATGTTGGCTCGTATGTCGAGGCCTGCCGACTGCGGTGTCTGGTATTCAGGCAACGCAAAACGCGAATGGTTTACAATCTTTACTTTCATAGTTTTTATTTATCTTAATTTTGAATTTTGATTTTTGAATTTTGAATTAACCTTCGCAGGTCAATCTTTTCGCGCCATACGGCATAGGCGAAGTAGGCCACCATCAGCACCACATTGACTCCGTAATGCACCACCGCCTGAGGCTGACATTTCGCGTCAAATATCTCGGCCACGACGTATAGTGCTATACCCGCAACGATATACTCCGCTATGCGCCCCACCTCGTAAGGTACGGGATAGTAGCGTCGCATCAGGTAGTAACTGACCCCCACCATAGCGGCTTCGGCGGCCAGACGGGCCCACGCGGCACCTGCATAACCTCCCGTCAGCGGTATAAGCGTCAGGCAGGCTACGATGCTCACACCCAAACCCGCAAACGTAACATATACGGCGTAGCGTGTCTTCTCCTCGCGCTTGTACCAGAACGATAGGTTGAGCCACACACCCGACAGAATGTTACCTGCCAGGATTATGGGCAATATATCGATACCCTCGCGGAAGTCGCGGCCCACAATCAGCGCAAACACATCTCTGAAGAGCGTGATGCCGAGGAATATGGCCATCGACGCCATCACAAAGTATTTCATCGCGGCGGCTGTCGACTCCCGAAACTCCTCGCGGCTGAAGTTGGCCAGGAAAAATGGCTCGGCAGCCAGACGATACATCTGCGTGAAGAGCGTCATCACGACGGCAATCTTTGTTATGGCACCATAGACGCCGAGTTGAGCCATCGATATATCCTCGGGCAAGATGTATTTAATCATCTGCCTATCCAGAAACTCGCCCGCCGTACCTGCCACGCCTCCTATGAGTAGCGGCAACGAGTAGGCGAAAATCTTGCGCAGTAGTTGCTTGTCTATTTCGGGGCGAGTACGCTCTGTCGTGGGCAGGATGGCTATCAGGGTTATGATGCTCGCCGTGAGGTTTGCCACAAAAACCCAGCCCACACCGAAGTCGCTCTCGAACAGGCCCACGACCATAAACGCTATAGCCAGACCGACATTCACAAATACGTTGAGCGCCTTGAGTGCCACAAACTTCAGCGCGTGGCCCTGCTCACGCAGTCGCGAGAATGGAATCATCGTGGCCACATCTATCAGGATTATGACAGCCACCAGAACAACATATTCGGGGTGTGCGACATACGCAGGGCCCATCACTCTGGCCACTTGGTCACACATCAGCATCACCACCGCAAAGAATAACGAGGCCGCCACGATGGTAGCCCCCCACGTGGTGGCAAAGACTCTGCGCTTGCCCCGATGAATCTGCTCGGCAGTGCCACCCTCGGCTTCGGCCTTGGCTGCAAAACGGAAGTAACTCGACTCCATACCCATCGACAACAGCACCAACGCAAAGGGTATAAGTGCATAGATGTCGGTTACGATTCCATATTCGGCCTGCGTGAACGTGTAGGTGTATATTGGCGTCAGCAGGTAACTCAGGAACCGCACGACTATGGTGCTAATGCCATAGATGGCTGTCTGTTTTGCTAATTTTTCTAACATTTTCTTTCTCTTTGGGCTTCTCATACACACGCGCATTATGCGCCTGCGTCGCGCCCGCAACGCGCGTTTAACTCGCAAAGTTAAAAATATTATACGATAAAACAAAATTCGCCTTTCGTGGGCAGATTTTGCCAATCGAGAAATATAACCTATTTTTGCAATATAGAATTTTGCCCGAAGTTGGTCTTGACATCGCTTGCGACTATTGCGTGAGTGTACAAATAGACTAATTTACGGCAGTCGTAACCCAACTTGAAAATGAGAGCAAAAACCCTGTTTAATATGTTTGTTGCATTGGCCGTTGCGATGCTTGCGGCGTGTAATGTCGACAAGGAGATAACCACCGACCCTGTGCCTGTAATCAAGGTCGAGGGTAGTGGTGCGTATGAGTTGAAGGTGGGTGGCGAGGTGGTCATCTCGCCTAAGGTGGAGAATGCCGACGGGGCAGAGTTCGAGTGGCTTGTGGATGGCAAAAAAGTTGCATCTTCGCGCTCATATACTTTTAAGGCAGAGAGAGTTGGTACATTCTATATCTCGTTGCGTGTGAGCAATCTTTCGGGTAGCGACGAGGCCGACTTCAGAGTCGAGGTCTTGCCCGTAATGCCGCCCGTTGTCGCTTTGGCAGTAGGTGCCGATAGGCGTATGGAGTTGCAGGCGGGCCGAGCCTATAGCGTGCTCTCGTCGGTGGCCCACGCCGAGGGTGCGAAATACGAGTGGTTGCTCGATGGCGAGAAGGTTGGTGCGGAGCCTGCGCTGAGTGTACAAATAGACCAATTGGGCGAGTATGCGCTGACACTCAAGGTGAGCAACGACGATGGCTCTGCCGAGGCATCGGCAACGCTCTGCGTGGTGGAGCATCCGAGCCGAAAATTATATTTTATACCTTGCACGATGGCTCAAAATGAGGTGCCGCAGCGTCGTTATGTCTCGCTGGGGCGTGAGTTGCACTTGTCGCCTGTGGCCGAAAATTTCGTTGCGCCGACGTATAGATGGAGTGTCGATGGCGAGGTCGTGGGTAGCGACAAGGTGTTGCACTATCTGCCGACGGCTGAGGGCGAGAGCGTGGTTGAGGTCGAGGTGACCGATACCGATGGCACAATCCTCAGGGCCGCAGTCGAGGTGGAGTGTTGCGCTGCGGAGGGTACCTACCGCCGTGATGCGACAGCCCAGAGCAGGAAGGAGTGCAACCGCGTATATGAGTACACTCCCGCCGCAGGTCAGTTTATCAACGAGCCAAAGTCGGGCTTTGCTGATGAGGCGAGTGCCGATGCTGCCGTGGCCTATGCTACAGCCCGATTGGGCAAGGGCTCCTATGTGTCGCTTGGCGGCTGGGGCGGTTATATTGTTGTGGGCTTCGACCATAGCATTGTCGATGGCGAGGGGTGCGACCTCATCGTCAAGGGTAATATGCACGAGGGCTCGTCGGAGGCGGGTATCGTATGGGTGTCGCAGGACACCAACGGCAACGGACTCCCCGATGATGAGTGGTATGAGTTGCGTGGCTCGGAGTGGGATGCTCCGACAACGTGGCGCGACTATGCTGTGACCTACTATGCCCCTGCGGCTGATGAGATGGATATATTGTGGCGTGATAATCGTGGTGAGCAGGGCCGCATAGCGCGTGTGGATGCCCACCTGCAACCGAGTTACTACCCCGCGTGGGCCGATAAGGAGAGCCTGACGCTCTACGGTACACGTCTGGAGTCGCGCACTACGCAGGATGCCGTGACGGGCAACTACGTCAATGCGCCCTTTGCGTGGGGCTATGCCGATAATATAGGTAGTGATGTGTGTGCCGACGATGACCAGAGCAACGCCTTCGACATTGCAAATGCAATGACAGCCGATGGTTCGGCTGCCAAGTTGCAATATATTGATTTTGTGAAGATTCAGAGCGCCATCAACACCACCGCAGGTCACTTAGGCGAACTCTCAACCGAAGTGTGCGGGGTTTACAGCCACTTCTTGTAGCGGAAGAACCATACGGTGAGTCCCGAAGCCAGAACCATCAACATTATGGCAAATATGTAACCCATCGGCAATGTGTAATCACCAATGTGCAGCACCCACTCCAATTCGGGCATCACGCGGAAGTTCATACCATAGATACTCGCTATAAGTGTGGCGGGCAGGAAAATTACCGCTGCCACCGAGAAAATCTTTACTATCTCGTTCTGCTCGATGTTAATCAATCCCAGAGCCGAATCCTGAATATAGTCCAGACGCTGGAACGAGAAGTCGGCGTGGTTGATAAGTGAATTTACGTCCTTAATCATCAACTGCAAACGCGGGTAGATATCATTCGGGAATCGCTCACTGCGCAGGATACCCGACAGGATACGCTGACGGTCAAAGATGTTCTCGCGCAAGACCATCGTATTCTCCTGCAATGAGTTGATGCGGTGGATAACCTCCTTGTCGATGGTATCCTCGGTTGTTATCGCCTTGCTCAGGGCCGCAACCTGCTTGGCTACAAACTCCACAAGGTCGGCATCGAAGTCGATACGCACCTCCAGCAATGATATGAAGATGTGATAACCTGTCGAGTAGCCGCGATAGTTCATCTGCAAGCGTTTCTCCGCCTCGCGGAATGTGCGCGACTCCGTTGTACGCATCGAAACCAGCACACCCTCGTTTGAGAGTATGAACGACACGGGCTCTACGCTGAACGTATCGCCTTTGGGTATAAAGAAGTTGGTATTCGAGATTATCGAGTTTTCGTTCTCCGAGTATTTTGATGTTGACTCAATCTCCTCGACCTGCTGTCGTGTCTGGAGGCTCTCCTCGATGAAGTTCTCGACAGCCTTCTGCTCCTTGATTGAGGGCGAGAGCAAATCCAACCACAAAATATCATCGTAGCCCAGATTGTCTAACAATTCGGGCTCGGCGTTTCGTATAATCTTATTGTATTGCTTGAGGTATATTGTGAGCATAACTGCTTGGTTTTACGGGTTGAACTCGTTGTTATTTGTTTACGCGAGGGAGAGCAATACAGTCCCTCAGCGAGAGTGTCCGTCGCCTAATATAGTAGGCGGCTATGCTCTTCAGCCCGGATTGGCACGCGGCTCAATCTTGATGCCTGCGTCCCAGAACTTTTGCAGTGCCCGATGTTTCTCGGCGTTGAATACGAAGTCTATGTTTTGAGTAAGATACTCGTAGGCGTTGTAGTGTTTTTGGTCGAATCCGTTCTCGACGATAGCCTCCCATACCGACTCTACACCAAAGGTCAGGGCGTGTTGCAGGGCATCGATATGCTCATACGGTGTACCCTTGCGTGCCACCCATACGGCAAATGCAAAGGGCATACCCGTCGCCTTGTTCCACTCCTCCGAGAGGTCGTAGTTGTAGCGGAACAACTCCTCGTGGTCGAAGACCTTGTCGCCAATGAGCAGAAATGCATCTGTCGCCTCGGCAAAGGCCACTTGCTGATAATCCTGAAGGTCATACCATTCGGGGCTTATGTGCCAATATTTGGCAGCCAAGTAACCCACCAACTGCACCGATGTACGCGAGTGCGCATCCAGAAATACGCGCTTAACCTCGCCGATAGGCACATTGGAGAACAACTCTACGGTGCGCACCTTGCCCGAAGAGCCTATACAATAGTCGGTAATAATGTTCGTAGATTTCAGCGTCGGCACCATAGCCGAAGGCATCAATGCGATGTCTGCCTTGCCGTCGATATAGTTCTGATAACAGCCTGCGGGAGGAGCAAGCAACAATTCGGCACGAAGATTACCCTCGTGCTGGATACCATAGATGAATGGTATCGTATTCAGATACGACACAGCCGCTATGCGTGGAATGGTGACCATCATCCATATAGTATTCCGTTTAGTTTTACATTATGCCGCACAATATAAATCGCTGATTGTGACGGCTTTAACTCACCTCTTGGATGGTTTTGCACTCCCACCTGTGAGGCCATATATCACGCAAATGTAACAAAAGATATGCAAAATACCAAATTTTTATTCATTTTATTGATTTGCCGATTCGCCCACCGCGTCAATGAAATTCAAAATTCAAAATTC
>JAFQCA010000044.1 GCA_017399485.1 Alistipes sp. | reverse complement strand
GTAAAAAACGTCATTCCACAAAATCGGCTTGACGATTTTGATTGGAATCTCTAAAGGATATTAGTTTGAGGTTAGAGACTCCAATCCTCGCCTTGCAGGCTCGGTGGAGTGACGTGCTTACTAAAGATAAAAAAATATTACCGCGCGAAGCCCAATCGCGGCAGATGAATTTTAGGAAGAAGGATAAGCGGAGAAATTTCCGTTAAAAAACGGAGACCTTTTCACGTAGTAAAAGTGCGAATGCATCCGTTTTAGGAAATTTATGCGGTTAGCCCCTAAAATTTATCACCGCGCCGCTTTTTGTTCACCTTTTTACGGCTAAAAAGGTGAAAAAGACACTAAGTGGATTAATTTTGGAGAAGGAGTTATGTTACAGACTCCTCCGTCACTCGCTTTTGCGAGTGCCACCTCCTCTACCTTAGAGGAGGAAATAAAAATAAAACGTCATTCCACAAAATCGCTTGTCGATTTTGACTGGAATCTCTAACGAAAACACATTATTAGAGACTCCAATCCTCGCCTTGCGGCTCGGTGGAGTGACGTGGGCAAAGATGAAAAAGTAAAGAGCAAAGAGATATTCCCACGCGAAGCCCATCAATTTTGAATTTTGCATTTTGCATTTTGAATTACTTGTAGTATGTATACGTTTGATTACGATTTGTTTTTGTGGCTCAACTTCGACGGTGGAGCGGTGATGGATTCAGTGATGAAAGCCGTCTCGACACCTGCGGTGTGGGCGTGGTTGTATCTGCTCATACTCTATATGGTGTGGCGCAAGTCGGGTTGGCGTTGTACATTGCTGTTTCTGGTTATGGTAGGTGCAGCGGTAGGTCTGTCGGATATGATAGCGGGTATTTTCAAACATACGGGCCTGTTGGGCGATGTGTGGCCCTCGTTCCCGGTGCGCCTGCGTCCTATGCATACACCCGAATTGGAGGGTTTGGTGCACGTCATCAAGCAGGGCGGGCGCTATGGAACGGTATCGGCCCACGCTGCGACTATGGTCTCGTTGGCCATACCGAGCATTGCCATCCTTGCGCGTCGCTGGTTTAGTTGGTTGATGGTGATGGTTGTTGTGCTTATTTGTTACTCGCGCATCTATATGGCCTATCACTTCCCGATGGATATCGTGTTGGGTGTCGCTACGGGTGCAATCTCTGGCTTTATGGCCCTGTGGCTCTACCGACTGATAAATTCAAAATTGAGCATTTAGCCGATAGTTATTGATAGTTATCAAGATTATGAAATATAGGCTCTCCCTTTAGCATAGAGGGAGAGTTTTTTATTAATAATTCAGCAAAACTATTGACTTTTTCTTCAGTTTTTTTTAATTTTGAAGGTTGATTCATTTTACCATATTATAACTATGAAAGAGTGTACTGATAACAAAACGGCAAAGAAGAGTCTTGAGGTGCGATTCATACGCAACCTCGAACAACTCGGCGACAACGATTTGCGACTTGTCCTGCGTGACAAGATTGCGCCCGAGAAGATAGAGTGTGTGAATTGGGAGGAGTTCCCCTACGCTCCGCGAGTGGAGTTTCGTGTGGCCCACTCGGACGATGCTATTGTCGTGATGTTTGATGTCGAGGAGGAGCACGTACGTGCTGTTGCTATGGAGAATAACGGCGCTGTTTGGGAGGATAGTTGTGTCGAGTTCTTCGTTGCCAATCCCGCCGGCGAGGGCTATTTCAATTTCGAGATTAACTGTGCAGGTACCGCATTGGCCGCCTTCCGCCGCTCGCGCGAGGATGCCGACCATTTCGACGAGGCCAAAATCAGCCAGATACGTCGTTTCGGCTCTCTGAAGCACGAGCCACAGGATAGTCGTGGCGAGGGCCAGAAGTGGTGGTTGGCCGAGGTTATCCCATTTAAGTTGCTTGGGCTGGATGAGGCTCCCAAGACTCTGCGTGCCAACTTCTATAAGTGTGGCGACAACTGTGACAAGACCCACTTCCTGAGTTGGTCGCCCATAGCGCTGGAGAAGCCCAACTTCCACTGCCCCGAATTTTTCGGCGAACTGAAACTGATGTAATATAAATAAAACTATATAAAATTATCACCAGCAAGGTGTACCTCATTCGGAGCCTTGAAAAGGCGACCAAAGCCCCTGCCTGAGGCGGGGGATGGGGGGTGGGTTAGACTTGTAAATGCGGCTAAAAGCCGCAACGTATGCATTCATTAGCAAGAAAGGCTACCTTATAGCGTGAAAACAAATACAAAACTATAATAACTTATGACACAGGAAAAACTTCAGGCCATCGCCGCACAGTTTGAGTTGGTGGGCGATATTGAATCAATCAAACCTCTGGGTGAGGGATTTATCAACGATACTTTTGTCGTAAAGACCGTAGGTGACAATCCCAACTACATCCTTCAGCGTAAGAACCACAACATCTTTCCCGATGTGCCGGGTATGATGGATAACATCAAGGCCGTTACCGAGCATATCAAGCAGAAGGTTGCCGACCCTATGCGCGAGACTTTGACCGTTATCCCCGCCAAAGATGGCAAGTTGTATGTTCAGGATGGCGAGAATTTCTGGGCCGTATGTCTGTTTATCGCCGATACAGCAAGTTATGACCGCGCCGACTCTCCCGCATTGGCCTATCAGGGCGGTGTAGGTATAGGTCGTTTTCAGGCTCTGCTTTCGGACTTCGATAAGCCGTTGAACGAGACTATCAAGGGTTTCCATAATATCCGTTGGCGTTTCCAGCAGTGGGACGAGACCATCGCCAAGGACCCCGTAGGCCGTGTGAAGGAGTTGCAGGAGGAGATTTCGTGGATTGAGTCACGCCGCGAGGAGATGCTCTCGTTCTGGTCGCTCGTTGAGGATGGTACAATCCCCACCCACGTGACTCACAACGATACCAAAATCAGCAATATCCTCTTCGATAAGCCGACAGGTAACGTATTGTGCGCTATCGACCTCGATACTGTTATGAGTTCTACATCGCTCAACGACTTTGGTGATGCTATCCGCTCTTATACCAATACAGGTGCCGAGGATGACAAGTGTCTGGATAACGTGGAGATGAGCATCGATATGTTCCGCGCCTATGCCGAGGGTTATCTTTCGGAGCAGCGTGCTACGATGACACAGAGCGAACTCGATTGGTTGGCATTTTCGGGCCGTTACATCACCTTCGAGCAGGTTTTGCGTTTCTTGATGGACTACATCGATGGCGACAACTATTACAAGACTGCTTATGCCGACCACAATCTGGTACGTACCCACGCCCAGTACAAACTCTTGCAGAGTATGGAGCGTCAGTACGACGAGATGTGCGCAATAGTTAAGGAATTGTCTGCAAAATAAGGTGTTTCACAATTTTTGTCTATCTTTGCAGGCTGAAAGAGAGGAGTTGTCCCTAAAAAACAAATGATGGGTTGTCCCTAAAAAATATTATATACGAAATTACACAACCTGCGGTAGTGCTTTTTAGGAGCCACTTTTAGTGGCGACCAAAGCCCCTGCCTGAGGCGGGGGTTGGGGGTGGGTCAGATTTGTAAATGCGGCTAAAAGCCGCAACGTAGGCCTTCGCCAGCAGGAAAGAAAGACTACCCAATATAGTGTAAAAAGGGTGTATAAGCACTAAAATACGAAAGATATGAAAGAGATGGTATTGGTATCGGGTGGTGCAGGATATATAGGTTCGCACACAGCCGTTGAGTTGATTAATGCAGGCTACGATGTTGTTGTGGCCGACAACTTGTCAAATTCAGATATGAGTGGCGTCGAGGGCGTACGCAAGATTACAGGCGTCGATGTTCCCTTCGTCAATGTTGATTGCTGCGACAAGGAGGCTTTCCGCAAGGTCTTCGAGCAGTATAACTTCAATTCGGTTATTCACTTCGCGGCGTTCAAGGCTGTAGGTGAGTCGGTGTTGGACCCGATGAAGTATTATCGCAACAACCTCACTTCGTTTATGAACGTTGTGGAGTTGATGCGCGAGTTCTCACGTCCCAACATCGTCTTCTCCTCTTCGGCTACAGTATATGGCGAGGCCGATGAGTTGCCCGTAACCGAACTTACACCGCGTAAGCCCGCTACATCGTCTTACGGTAACACCAAGCAGATGTGCGAGGATATCTTGCGCGACTCGGTTAATGCATACGATGGCCTGAAGGGTATCGCATTGCGCTACTTCAATCCCATTGGAGCCCACCCGTCGGCTCTTATCGGTGAGTTGCCTCGCGGTGTGCCTCAGAATCTTGTTCCCTTCATTACACAGACCGCCGCAGGTGTTCGAGAGTGCCTGAGCGTCTTTGGTGACGACTATCCTACCCCCGATGGTTCGTGCTTGCGCGACTATATCGACGTAGTGGATTTGGCAAAGGCTCACGTTGTGGCTATCACACGTATGGTCGAGGATAAGAACAAGGAGAAGTATGAGATTTTCAATGTCGGTACAGGCAATGGCGTATCGGTGTTGGAGTTGGTCGAGAGTTTCCAGCGCGTCAATGAGTTGAAACTCAACTATAAGATTGCTCCCCGTCGTCCGGGTGATGTTGTGGCCATCTGGGCCGACACTTCGCTTGCCAATAACGAGTTGGGCTGGAAGGCCGAGCGCTCGTTGGATGACACCTTGCGTTCAGCGTGGGCGTGGGAGAAAAATGTGCGCGGCATAAAATAAATGAGAGCATAAGGCCGTTAGTTAGGTGCTCGCTTCGTGTGAGTAAGGAAAAATTTATAGATGATGAAAAAGATATTGATGCTATTGATTTGGGGTGTTTTCTGTGCGACCTCTGTTGTTGAGGCCCAGCAGTATTTCATTCCCAAATATAAGGGTGAGAAGGTTAAGCGTGATTTCATTACGGACAATCCGCAGCGTAAGTGGACCGTCACCTTTGGAGGTACATATAATATGGCCTTCGGTATGACAGACCGCATTGCGCTCAAACATCAGGACGATGTTGTATCCTATCCACGCGAGATTGGTCTTTCGGGAGCAAGTGCCTTGCTGGGTGTAGGTTATAAGTTTGGTGAGAACATCGTTACAGGTGTTGAGACAGGAGTATTGTTTCAGGATAATGGCTATGCGATGCCCCTCTATGGTACGTTCAACTATTATTATGGCCCTGCTACCGTTCAGCATCGTTATCGTTTCTTCAACTATGTGCATCTCGGCCCGCAGTTCTATTTCAATCCGTCACGCACCAAGTCGGTAGGTGCTATGGCCGGCATAGGTGGCGGTATGCGTCTTGTTGTCGGTCAGACGGGTAAGATTGATTTCCGTCTGGGTTATCAAATCAACCTGCGTCGTCCCAAGGTGGATACATCGGGCGGATATGATATTCCCGCCTCGCAGGTCGATTACAAGCAGTTTGCCCACGTTCTTCAGGTAGGAGTCGGCATTATGCTCTTCTAACGTATAACATATCAAATAAAAGCCGCTGAGTCCAATAGTATTCAGCGGCTTTTTCATTTTCTCCCACGTCACTCCACCGAAGCCGTAGAAATTCAAAATTCAAAATTCAAACTTCAAAATTCAAAATTGCTCCCGCTCGGCATAATCCGAATAATTTTGAGTTTTGAATTTTGAATTTACTCTGCCTGTGCCGAGTCATCCCACTCTACGGTTATGTCGTCTATGGCGAAGTATTTTGGTGACATCATTCCCCACTCGTCTGTCGGGCCGCCTGTGATGTTGAAACGTACGCTGACCACAGCACCCAATGCCGAGAGGTCCCACGCGCGCCAACTCTTTGTTATGTTGCCCTTCTCGGCCAGCGTCATAGTCACGCTGCCCGTCTTGCGACGCATCTTGTCGTAGCCCGTAGCCGTCAAAATGATTTTCTCACCCTCCTTCAATGCGGGCGAGAACTCGTTGCCGAGTTCGGTGATGCTTACGAAGTACGCCGTAGAATTGACGTAGCAACCCTTTATTGTGCGGGCCTTGCCGTCGGCGAATGTGAGCATCGGGCGAAAATCGGTCTCACCCCACTCACCGCTCTCATCGCCCTCGTAGTTGCCGTAGGCTACAAGAAAGTTGTCCGAGCCGCCATTGCCGCCGCCCTTTGCGGCTTCTTCATTGTCAGCGTTATAGACGTAGAGGTCACGCAGATAAGCACCGTAGATATTAAACTTCTCCAAGCAGTTGCTGTTGAATGACGATACGGCAAAGCCGCTGCTCAGGTACGACACGCCGTCCCACTCTGCCGTGATGTTGTTTGGCGTGAGCGACGTTGCCTCATCCTGCCACAGATAGTCGGCAGTGACCACCTCCGACGAATAGGTGCTACCCACATTCAAAGCCACGAACTCCTTCCACTCTTTGCCCTCGAAGTCAACGACAGCCGTTATAGGCTGATTCTCCTCCTCATCTTTCGAGCAACTTATGGCCGACAACAGGGCCACAGCCAAGACTCCCCAAATAAAAAATCTCTTCATAGTCTTTATAGTTTTAAGTTAATAATTCTCATAACCCATCCCTTAGACTATCCTTTGGCGGCCTTGTGCTATACACTCCTTACAACTTTTGAAAAAGCATCAGTCGAGTGCCCCGTTCGCCGCAGGACAATACGTTGAAGTTGTGTAAGGCAGGTCTTCTGACTTGTTTCCGAGCAGGGCACCTTCCCGACCTATAGGTCAGTGGTTTAGAGAGCCTCACTCACTATCTGCCACTTGGGCAGAGAAACTCACAGCAGCGGGAACTGTACGGGATTTTCACCCGTTTCCCTTTTAATCTTCCGACCGACGATGTCGGCCCTACGAAGAACCATTACACTACAAAGATATAAAATCGAATTCAAAATTCAAAATTGAGTTTGAAGGTTGGATTAAAAAGCATTGAAAATTAAATAAAAATTCTCCCTCTATGTTAGAGGGAGTACCCTTTAGGGGGAGGGAGTGTGTTTGTGGGGAATATGCGCATACTATGTTGCAGACTCCTCCGTCACTCGCTTTGCTCGTGCCACCTCCTCTACCGTAGAGGAAGAAATAAAGAGGAAAGATGAAAGAGATATTGCCGCGCGAAGCCTATCCGCGGCAGATGAATTTTAGGAAAACGGATAAGCGGATAAATTTCCGTTAAAAAACGGAGAATTTTTCACGCAGTAAAAACGCGAAGGCGTCCGTTTTAGGAAATTTATTCGGTTAGCCCCTAAAATTTATCACCGCGCCGCTTTTTTCTCACCTTTTTACGGCTAAAAAGGTGAAAAAGAGACGAAGTGGATTAATTTGAGGTGGGTGATAAGCCGTCCAAAGACCTCTTTCGCCACTTTTTAGCCGTATATGGGTGAAAAATATAGGCAAGAGGCAATTTTTTTTCAAATTTTTGTAATTTTACAGAGAGTTTTGCGACTATTATATTAAGGAACCAATAATCATCATACGATATGGATATATTACAGATTGAAAACGTAACCAAACGCTACTCGGCTCATACGGCCTTGAACGATGTGTCGCTCAACGTACCGCGTGGCTCGGTTTACGGTCTTTTGGGCCCCAATGGCGCCGGAAAGACGACACTCATACGCGTCATCAATCGCATCACGCTCCCCGATGCGGGCCGCGTGTTGTTCGATGGCAAGCCCATTACCGATGAAGATATCTATCAGATAGGCTATCTGCCTGAGGAGCGCGGTCTTTACAAAAAGATGAAAGTTGGCGAGCAGGCCTTGTTTTTTGCACGTCTGAAGGGCCTTTCGCGCCGCGATGCTCTGCAACGCCTGAAGAAGTGGTTTATCCGTCTGGGCATCGAGAGTTGGTGGGACAAGAAGGTCGAGGACCTATCGAAGGGTATGGCGCAGAAGGTGCAGTTCATAACCACCGTGCTGCACGAGCCCAAGTTGCTGATTTTCGATGAGCCTTTTTCGGGTTTCGACCCCATCAATGCCAACATCCTCAAGCAGGAGATTCTGCGTCTGCGCGATGAGGGTGCGACGGTGATTTTCTCTACCCACAATATGTCGAGTGTCGAGGAGATTTGTGACCATATAACCCTTATCAACAAGTCGCGTAACATCCTCTCCGGCTCGGTTGATGAGGTGCGTCGTCGCTTTGGCGAGAATATCTTCGAGGTGGTTTACGACGGCAGTCAGGACTCCTTTGCAAGTGTGATGTCGCCCGTTGCCGACCTCCTCTCTACTGTTGAGGTGGCCGACACCCCCTATCTTGCCTCGCGCATACGCCTCAAGGAGTCGGCTACAATCCGCGAGAGCATCGCGCTGGCCAACGATAATGTCGAGTTGCGCTCGTGGAGTGAGGTCATACCGAGTATGAACGATATATTCATCCGTGCTGTCGAGGGTAAATTCTAAAAGCCAATAAGTTGAACAAAATTATTGAAGAGTATGAATAAAATAGGAATCATTATAACTCGTGAGTTCAACGAGCGAGTGCGCAAAAAGTCGTTTATCATCACCACCATCCTGATGCCCCTGTTGATGATTGGTCTGATGGTCGCTCCGTCGCTTATGATGCTTTTTGCCAAGGGCGAGCAGAAGAGCCTTGTTGTGATTGACCAGAGTGGTATTATCGCGCCGCAGTTGGAGGGTGATGAGGAGATTAACTTCACCCCGATGGATGTGACGCTGGATGAGGCTCGTGCCGACAGCAACATCTTTGGTGTGTTGTGGATTGGCAGCGATGTTGTCGATAACCCGTCGAACGTGAAACTCTATACCAACTCCTCGTCGTCTATGTCGTTGGAGAGTAATCTCGCCTCGCAGATGGAGAAGATTATCGAGCGTGAGCGCCTGAAGCGTTACGACATCGAAAATCTGGAGCAGATTATGCAGGATGTGAAGGTCAAAGTGTCGTTCACCACATTCCGCAACGACCTTTCGGAGGAGGGTGAGGATGAGGAGGCCACATCATCGACCATAGCCTATCTGTTAGGCTTGGTGCTGGGTATGATGCTCTATATGTTCCTCATCATCTATGGCTCGATGGTTATGACCTCGGTTATCGAGGAGAAGGGCTCGCGCGTGCTCGACGTGTTGGTGTCGAGCGTCAGCCCCTTCCAACTTATGATGGGTAAGATTCTGGGTGTGGCATCGGTTGCCGTTACACAGATTGCTATCTGGGGTGTTCTGGTGTGCGGTATAGGTGCCGTTGTGCTGCCTGCACTTATGCCCGAGGATGTTATGCAGACCGTAGAGGCTGTGCAGATGGGCCAGATGACCTCTGTCGAGGCCGATATCGATGCCGACCTATTGTCTGCCGTATCACTTGCTACGGATGTTGGAGGTTTGATTATGATGTTCGTATGGCTGCTCCTGTTCCTTGTGGGCGGATTCCTGTTCTACTCGGCTATGTTTGCCGCCGTAGGCTCTGCAGTCGATTCTATTCAGGATGCCAACCAATTGCAGACACCCATCACCGTACCTATTATTTTGGCTCTTATCCTTGCTATGTCGGTCTTCAATGACCCCAACTCGACGCTGGCTTTCTGGGGCTCGATTATCCCCTTCACCTCGCCCGTTGTGATGATGGCTCGTGTACCGTTTGGTATTCCCACGTGGCAGATAATCCTCTCGTTGGTTCTGCTCTATGCCTCGGTGGTTGCTATGGCGTGGGCCGCAGGTAAGATTTATCGTGTCGGTATCTTTATGCACGGCAAGAAACCTTCGTTCAAGGAGTTGCTGTCGTGGATTAAACAATAGGGGTTTAACCGCCAGATAGAGTGATAATTTAAGGGCTGTCCGACAAGCAAGTTGCGACAGCCCTTAAATTTTTTTCGAAATATCTATTTTAGTGTTGTTGTGTCATTACGAGGAGGTCCTTAGTCCGACGTGGTAATCTCCCACGTTCCTCGATGGAGGAGATTAAGCCGCCTTCTCTTCGTCGTAGCCTGTAGCCTTAACCTTCCACATTGCAAGGAAGATAAGCATACCTATAACGGCCATACCTATCATCATAATAAATACGGCATCCCAGCCTTGACCTTCGTGGTTATGGTTAATCCAATCAACCATAGCACCAACGCCCAAGCCCGATACAAATACGCTCAAGTAGCCGAAGATACCTGTCACGCCATTTGCCGTAGCGGCAGCGCTCTTTGTTGCCTGATTAGCGGCAGCAATACCGATAAGAGCCTGCGGGCCATAGATGAAGAATCCTGCCATAGCCAATACGATGATAAGTGCCGACATAGGTGCCGACGCGGGCAACATATAGAAGATACCCATAAATACGGCAGCACCCAACATACAGAATACGCAAGTGCGGTGAGCGCGGCCCTTGAACCACTTGTCTGTAGCCCAACCTGCAACCAACATACCTATGATACCGAAAATCTCAAACGTAGCAACCGACCATCCTGCATCCGAGAGCGACAGACCGCGAGCCTCCTGCAAGAACTTCGGGCCCCAATCCAACACTGCAAAACGTACCACATAGACGAAGAAGTTGGCAAAAGCCAAAGTCCAGATTACGGGGTTGCGGAACACCTTCTCGCGCAAGAATGCACGATACTCTGCCGATGATGAGTTATCCTCGACCTTGGTGTGTGTACCCTCCATTTCGGGCAGACCTACCGATTTTGGTGTGTCGCGCAGCGCAACGACAAGGCCAATGACGCCCAGCAATGCTATGGCGGCGGGAATCCAGAAACACCACTTCCACGCCCCTACGTTCGTTGCGGCATTATGCACCATAACATCGAGTTGCATAGCATTCTCCTCAAGCGTGGGATTCAGTTCGATTAGGTTACGACGGATAGTAGCCAACACCTGCTGGTCAGCCGACAAATCGCTACCCATATTACTCATAATGTAACCGCAAAGGATAGCCAGCAACGATGCACCTATGGAGTGTGATGTATTCCAAACCGACATCTTTGTTGCCAACTCGTGGGGTGGAATCCAGTGCGTCAACAGACGTGCGCACGGCGGGAAACCGCTACCCTGGAAGATGTTGTTCAACACAAGCAATACGCCAAAGCCAGTAACCAATCCTGCGGGTATGTAGGTCCAATCAGCCCCCAACATCGTCGGCACGAAACCAAATGCGATGCTCGCTATGGCGCAGAGGAACAGACCGATGGCCATATGCCAACGGCCATTCATACGGTCAGCAATAAGACCATTCACAAAGCGCGAGAGACCGTAGATAAGGCCCACGATGGTCATAATCAAACCGAAACTTGTATTTGAGATGCCATATTCGGCACCTAAGCCCGGAATAGCAAACGAGAAGTTTTTGCGCACGAAGTAGAAGAGCGCATAACCAATCATCGTTGCTATGATGGTTCGGTATTGCCAATATTTGAATTTTTTGGCTTGTTCTGCTGTCATAATTCTTTAAGTTTTGCGTTTTGTTGTATGTTACTTCAGGCAATCGACATAAATCTCTCGCTGGAACGACTCGTTGAGCGACATATATGTTTGTGTGCTCGATACGCCCTGAACGTGGAAAATCTTATCAAAGATAGTACGCATCAGGTGCTCGTTGTCGATGCAGTACAACTTAACCATCAGGTTGTATGAGCCTGTGATGTAGTGGCACTCCACGATTTCGGGAATCTCCTTCAACTGCTCGACTGTATCCTGCTGGCGAGTGATATCGCTCACGCGGATAGATATAAATGCACATACGTCGAAGCCGAGCGATTTGGGAGCAACCACCAAGCGGCTGCCCTGAATAACACCCATATCCTCCAACTTCTTTATGCGTTGGTGAATCGCCGCACCCGAGATACCGCACTCACGTGCAATCTCCAAGAAAGGCGTACGCGCATTCTTAATCAAAAAACGAAGAATCTTTTTATCTGTAGCATCTAATGTTGTCTTTGTCATAATCTTTCTTTCTCTCTCTATTATTTCAATACTCCCAACTCCTTACCAATCTTGATGAATGCCTCGACGCAACGGTCCAACTGCTCTGTAGTGTGGCCTGCCGATACCTGTACACGGATACGAGCCTGTCCCTTAGGTACTACGGGATAGTAGAATCCTGTAACGAAGATACCCTCATCCTGCAACTTGGCAGCGAAGTCCTGCGATAGTTTTGCATCGTACAACATCACCGCGCAGATAGCCGACTGCGTGGGCTTGATGTCGAAACCTGCATCGGTCATCTTCTGGCGGAAGTGCTCGACGTTGGCAGCCAATCTGTCGTGCAACTCGTCGCTCTCGCCCAACATCTTGAACATCTCGATACCTGCACCTACAACTGCGGGTGGCAATGAGTTTGAGAAGAGGTAGGGGCGTGAACGCTGACGCAACATATCGATAATCTCCTTGCGGCCTGTGGTGAAACCACCCACAGCACCACCAAAAGCCTTACCCAGAGTACCTGTCAGGATATCAACCTCACCGCGCAAGTTGTAGAGTTCGGTGATACCGCGACCTGTCTTGCCCAATACACCAGCCGAGTGGCATTCATCAACCATCACCAGAGCGTCGTACTTCTCGGCCAAAGCGCAAATCTTGTCCAACGGAGCGGCGTTGCCATCCATCGAGAATACGCCGTCGGTTACGATGATACGGAAACGCTGAGCCTGCGCGCGCTTCAAGCAATCCTCCAACTCCTCTATATCGGCATTGGCATAGCGGTAGCGTACAGCCTTGCAAAGACGCACACCGTCGATGATTGATGCGTGGTTCAAAGCGTCAGAGATGATAGCATCCTGCTCGGTAAGCAATGGCTCAAACACACCACCATTAGCATCGAAGCAAGCGGCGTAGAGGATTGTGTCCTCAGTGCCGAAGTAGTCGGCGATAGCCTTCTCCAACTCCTTGTGCATATCCTGACAGCCGCAGATGAAACGTACTGACGACATACCGAATCCGCGCTCGTCCATAGCCTTCTTTGCAGCCTCGATAAGACGTTTGTTGTCCGAAAGGCCCAAGTAGTTGTTGGCGCAGAAGTTCAACACCTTCTTACCTGCAACATCAATCTCGGCTTTTTGCGGAGATGAGATGATTCTTTCTGTCTTGTAGAGTCCTGCCGCCTTGATTTCGGCCAACTCGTTCTGCAAATGTTCTTTAATTTTTCCGTACATAATAGTGAATGTTTTATATTATTTTTGATTTATTATCTTATGAATCGCAACAAAAATAAGAATTTTCCGACACACATACAACTATTGCCTCGCTTTTTATCTGTCTGACATTACAATTTGTAACCAAAATTTGCATATTGCATAAATATTCCCAGGAGAAATTCAAAATTCAAAATTC
>JAFQCA010000043.1 GCA_017399485.1 Alistipes sp. | reverse complement strand
TTTTCAATTTTCAATTTTCAATTTCTATGTATTCGGAGAATACAATCTTTGTGTGTGGGTTGGAGGAGCGAATCTCTTGGCGGAGGGCCTTGGTGCCCCAACGGAATATCCACCAACGGTGTGGTATGCGGTGGACCACCTGTGTGAGGGTGTCGTGGCAGAGCAGGTGGAGGTGTGTGGAGCCATCGGGTTGGGGTGTGAGGGAGAGGTCCACCCAAGGGTCCCTCCAATGGATGGCGGTGTCGGTCAGATTGTCGGCCAATCGCTCGGAGTTTAGGCTGTCGGCCAACCTCTCGGCCCTAACTCCCTTTTCCACAGTGCTTTGTGGTGATGCGGCAAGGAGCGTGTCGAGCAACGTGGAGGTGGTGGTGAGGGTGTAGGTGCGCACGTTGCGTAGGCCCACACCGAGGGCACGGATGCGCTCGGCATCCTCTCGGCGCAACTCTTCCAACTCTCCGATGGTCATCCGCAGACGGCCTATGGAGAGTCGCTGCGAGGCTACGAGGTGGTCGGAATGGTTGAGGCGTGAGGCGAGTGCTTGGTTTTGTTCGGCGAGGGTGCGGTTGCTCTCGGACAGACGGCGGTTTTCGCTACACTGGCGTTGGATAATCCACCAACTGCCAACAAGCAGAAGAAGAGCCACTACGGTGATGATGAGGGTAATGATGGGTACTTTTTTCATAATCATTGGTGTTTTTGTGCAAAGGTAGTGGCACAATGGCGGAAAAAGGTTACACTTTTTTTTACAAAATGCACTACCTTTGTGGCAAACCACAAAATGCTATGAAACGTTTTTTAATCTCGATTTTCTGCCTGTTTGCTTGTGCCTCAATGGTTTGGGGAGGCAATATTAAACCCGTA
Source organism: Alistipes sp. (assembly GCA_017399485.1). Lineage (GTDB taxonomy): Bacteria > Bacteroidota > Bacteroidia > Bacteroidales > Rikenellaceae > Alistipes. Next base: position 1,635 of record JAFQCA010000043.1, on the reverse strand, counting down.
ACCGGCACCTTCATCAACCTCGCCTACCAAGATGTGCGCAACCGCTATACCAACCCTGCGGGGGTGGATATGACCAGCCCCGAACTTTGGGCCGAGAAGGTGGCCGAAATGAACGCTATGGGTATGGAGTACCTCATCTTTATGGCGGTGGCCAACGATGGGCTCGCCTTCTATCCCTCACGACTTATGCCCCACCACTATCCCGATGGGCGCAAGAGCCCCGTGGAAGCCATTATGGATGCTGCGGCCGAGCACGATATGAAGGTCTTTATGAGCACCGGCTGGGCCGAAAATCAAGACGACAACCTGCGTATCCCGCGTATCAAGCAACGACAAATGGATATGATGGCCGAGTTGGCCGAACTCTTTGGCTCCCACAAGGCTTTCTATGGGTGGTACCTGCCCGTGGAGGACTGCTTGGGTCCGGTGCTCACCGACTATGCTGTGGAGGCCGTAAATGCCCTCACCGAGCGTGCCCGAGGGCTTACTCCCGAGGCCAAGATACTCATTTCGCCCTATGGAATTTTCAACTCCGACTTCTCGCACCCCAACTACGCACGCCAAATCGGTCGCCTGAAGGTGGACATCATTGCCTATCAAGACGAGGTGGGATGTGTGAGGGAGCGTTTCCCGCTGCCCCGACTGCGTGAGAATTGGAGACGCTTGGCTGCCATACACTCCACACTCCCCATTGAGATGTGGGCCAACTGCGAGAGTTTCACTTGGGAGCGAGGCACCAACGACCGCACCTCGGCACTCATTCCGGCTGCACCCGAGAGGTTTGTGGCCCAATTGGAGGCTGCAAGCGAGGCGGGCGTGGAACGCATTGTGTCGTTTATGATGTGCGGAATTTTCGACCAAGAGGGCTCCACCTACGCTCTCGGTCAGCCCGACCTCTCGGTGAGGGCCGCAAAGGAGTATGCACTGTGGGATATGTTCCGCCGCCCCCTGAGGGTAAGCGGCGAGGAGTGTTTGCCGATTGCCCACTGCTCGGAGCCACGACTGGTAGACGGGGTGTTGGCCGATGAGGACACCGCCCACGAGGGGTGGATAAGGCTACCCAAGGGAGAGCACCACTTTGAGGTTACTCTTGCGGAGGCAACCGACCGCGTGGCCCTGCACCTCGGTGCGCTCAACTACGTGCCCGAGGGCGTTTGCCTACCCGAGAGGGTGGCTCTCTATGGCTCGGCCGATGGGGTGGACTACACCCTGCTGGCCGTGGAGCAGCCCTATGCGTGGCCCAACAATCGCCACGATGCGTGGGTGAAAGAACTCCTCCTGTTCCGCAAAACCGATGGCGTGAAGCACCTCAAAATAGTCCTCACCTGCCCTTCCAAGTGCTACATTGACGAGGTGAGGGTTGGGGAGTGAATTGGTAAAGAGTAATTAGTAAAGAGTAATTAGTAAATATTTTTTTTCTGAAGGGCTTTAAGGGCTTTAAGGACCTTAGGGAAAATTCTCAATTCTCGCAAATGCGAGTAAGCGAGCGCAAAGGCTACGTGCTGGCATCCAAAGGCTCGAAAGAGTGCAATCCCAACATCTACACAAAACAGGCAACGCCTGTGCCGAGCGGGAGCATTTTAGACAAAACTTTGTTTTGTCAATTCTCGCAACTTTCTCAATTCTCAATTCTCA
>JAFQCA010000042.1 GCA_017399485.1 Alistipes sp. | reverse complement strand
TTGGCATAATGGAGGTGAAGAAAGTCAAGGAGAAGGAACTGTTGCATTTAATATGAGTGATTTCAATCACATTGCCATTTCGTTTAATAAACGTGCTTTGAAGTTTTACGTGAATGGTATTCGCATCGCAAATATTCCTCGTTGTGATGCTCCTACAAGATTCCAAATCTTTTCTTATTCAGGAGCGTCAGAAGATGAAAGATTCATCAAGAATGTCCGCATCGCTAAAGGAGCCGTACCTCTCTACGACCGTATGATGACGGATGGCAAGTTCATCACCTACGGTATTACATTCGATGTAGGCAAGGCCACCATCAAGCCCGAATCGATGGGTGAAATCAACCGCATCGTGACGCTGATGACAGAAAACCCCGATTTGAAGTTCTCGGTAGAAGGTCATACCGACTCTACGGGTAAGCCCGAGAGCAACCAGACCCTCAGCGAGCAGCGTTCAAAAGCCATCGTCGATAAATTGGTGGAGTTGGGTATCGCCAAAGAGCGTCTTGCCGCTGTGGGTAAGGGTCAGAACAATCCCATTGCCGACAACTCGACCGACGAGGGCCGCGCCAAGAACCGCCGCGTAGAGTTCGTGAAGATGTAATTGAGATATTAAAAACTTTGGAGAGATGAAAAAGACATTTATTCTATTATTTGCCTTATTGCCGATTTGGGCAATGGCACAGGTAACACCCGAGGCGGTGATAGGACTTTGTCCACAAATGCCGACGGCGGCAGAATTGGCCGCTATCAATCAAGATGCGGTAGATGCTTTCGTCACAAAGATAAGTAAAGCAATCAAGCAGGCCGAAGCCGCTAATAAAAAGCAGATTGAGGCGAGTGCAGGAAAATATAAGAGTGACCTAAACGCAAGCCTCAAAAATCAATATGGCAAATCGGCCGATGAACTTGAAGCAATGAGTGAGGAGCAACGTAAAAGTTTTGCAGAGAGTTACGCTAAACAGAAGTTGCAGGGGGCGGGCATAAATAAAACTGTTGCGGAGATTGAGAAGATGAGCGACGCCGAGAAACAAGCAATGGCCGCACAGATGGCTACAAATATTACGGGATTGTCGGCCGCCGATATGCAGAAATTAGCAAAGATGGAGAATATGAGCGACGAAGAGGCCCTTGCATATCTACAGCAGACGGGTATGTTGGGCAAAGTACAGAATATGGGAACGAATATATCTCAAGCGAATATTGGAAAAAACTCATCCAATTCAGTTTCTGTCGAAAAAATGGCAAAGAATATGAAAACGGAGAGTGACTACAATAGCGAGGTTGCAAGTTTTATTTCAAAGCGCAAGAAAAGCAGAGAGACACTTTTGGAGTCGGCGCGTAATCTATACAATACGAAATATCGTGCCAAGATTGAGAGTTTGGAGAAGCGATTGGGCGAGGTGTCAGACCCGCTCTATCCCGGGAATGCGGAGACTGTTAAAGCATTGATGAAATCTTTGAAAAACGAATTGGACAATCTAAATGTTGAATATAGAACAGCGATTGCCACGCCGTGGCTCGAACAAACTCTGAAGGAGATGGCTCAAATAAAAGCGTTGATACCGAGCGCAAGAAAAGCCGACGCTGCAAATGAGGAATTGATGAAAATGAGGGGTGATGCAGTTGTTCTCCAGCAGGAGGCTATCTCTTGGGCTATGGAATATCTGCATACGGCATCAAATGTTACAGAGTTTATGCCATCGCTATAAATCTTCGGAGTTCGCAAGTGTTAAATCAACTCTTGTGATACAAATTCGATAGCAAAGGGGTTGTCCAACAAGTGTGTCGGACAACCCCTAATTTTGGAAGTCGTATAACTGCAATGATATTACAACAGTGCATCAACCTTTGCCTTCAAGGTCTCCTTGCTTGTTGCGCCGACAACCTTATCGACAACCTCGCCGTTCTTGATAAATACAATTGTCGGGATGTTGCGTACGCGGTACTGGGCTACGATATCGTCAGCAGAATCAACATCACACTTACCGATAACAACCTTACCCTCATACTCCGCAGCCAACTCGTCGATGATAGGACCTACCATACGGCAGGGGCCACACCACTCTGCCCAGAAATCGATAACAACAGGCTGACCCGATGCCATCAATGACTCATAATTTTCGTTTGTAATTGCTAATGCCATAATTTTTAATTTATTAAATTGTTTATTTATGATAATGTAAATTTCAGTTCGTTCTTATCCAAATAATCTACCAAATCGGCAGTCATCGCCACCTTATAACGTTTCGAGAACATATTGAGAGTAACGCCCTCTGCTCGATTTACAAGCGATAGACGCAAAACGGTATTACCCTTATTACTCTGCACCATCTGCGAAAACTCCTGTGTAAACGAAGAGGTGAGTTCCTCGACTGGTACTACGATATGCAACTCCTTGATTAACTCATCGCGCACCTGCGAGAGTTGCGTCATCGAGAGAATCTTGAACTCCAATTCGGGGTTATCGCCATAAGGACGAGGTTGGACCTTACCCTTAATAAAGAGGAAATAGTTGGGGTACATCATAGGGCGGAATTGCTCATAATCCTTACCAAAGAGTGCAAATTCGCGCACGCCTCCATTATAGTCCTCCAAAGTGAATTTTCCCCACGGGCGGCCCGTCTTGGTAGTCATAGCCTGCACCGAAGTAACAACACCTGCCAAACCCAACTCCTGACCACTAAATGGCTCTAAATCCGACAAATCGGCAAGGCTTGCCTTACACATATGTTTTATGACAACCTTATACTCATCAAGCGGATGCGATGAGAGATATAGGCCAATCATCTCGCGCTCCTTATTCAGCACCTGCAACTGATTCCAATCCTCGGCAACAGGCACGGTAGGGGGTTGTATATCGACCACATCACCGCCACCAAAGAGGCTTTGCTGCGAATTTTGACGCTCCTGCTGCACGCGCTGACCATAACGCATCAACAACTCAATAAACATCGGGCCTCCTGCGCTACGTGCATCCTCAGCAAAGAACTTACTACGATGGAAATCGATTATAGAGTCAAAGCCTCCTGCGTAGGCCAGATTCTCCATACATTTACGATTGATAACCGAGAAGTTTACTCGCTCGACAAAGTCGTATATATTTTTATATGGGCCATTCTTTTCGCGCTCTTCGATAATAGACTTAACGGCTGCCTCTCCAACACCCTTGACTGCAGCCAGACCAAAACGAATATCGCCGCTGCGATTTGACGAGAAATCGACAATCGACTCATTAATATCGGGGCCAAGCACCTTGATGCCCATATGCTTACATTCGGTCATATAGGCTGTAATCTGCTTGATATCGGCCAAGTTACGGCTCAGGACCGCAGCCATATATTCCGACGGATAGTTAGCCTTAAGGTATGCCGTCTGATAAGCCACCCACGAATAGCAGGTTGCGTGAGATTTATTAAAGGCATAAGAGGCAAACTTCTCCCAATCGGCCCATATTTTCTCCAGCACATCAGGATTATGGCCATTGGCTTGACCACCATTTATAAATTTGGGCTTGAGTTCGTCCAACTTCGACTTAATCTTCTTACCCATTGCCTTACGCAGCGTATCACTCTCACCGCGCGTAAAACCACCCAACAGACGCGAAAGAAGCATCACCTGCTCTTGATATACAGTAATACCATAGGTATCTTTCAGATACTTCTCCATAATGTCTATATCGTAGACAATAGGCTTGCGGCCGTGCTTACGGTCGATAAAGTCGGGAATGTAATCCATCGGACCCGGACGATAGAGGGCATTCATCGCTATCAAATCCTCGAATGTCGAAGGCTTCAACTCTCGAAGATACTTTTGCATACCCGGCGACTCAAATTGGAAAGTACCAATCGTACCTCCATCGCAGAATAGTTTATATGTCGTGGGGTCGTCAATAGAGATTGAATCGATATCGATATCCACTCCTCGCGTACGTTTGATATTGGCAACAGCATCTTTGATAATCGAAAGCGTCTTAAGACCCAAAAAGTCCATCTTAATAAGACCTGTATCTTCAATAACGGCTCCCTCATATTGTGTAACGAGCATCTTCTCGCCTGTCTCCTTATCGTCTGCCGTACTCACAGGCACCCAATCGGTAATATCGTCACGACAGATAATAGTTCCGCAAGCGTGGACACCCGTACCTCGAACATTACCCTCCAGCATACGTGCATACTTGATGGTGTCACTCATAATAGGGTCTTCAGACTCCTCAGCGGCCTTTAGTTCGGGGACATAATCAATTGCATTGACAAGATTAATCTTCTTGTCGGGGATACGGTCCGGCACCAACTTACACAGACGGTCCGACTCCTTAAGTGGCAACTTCTGGACACGGGCGACATCCTTTAGAGCCATCTTCGTGGCCATAGTGCCATAAGTAATGATATGGGCAACCTTCTCCTTACCATACTTCTGCGTCACCCAATTAAGCACACGCCCACGACCATCGTCATCGAAATCAATATCAATATCGGGCAATGATATACGGTCAGGATTGAGGAAACGCTCAAACAGAAGGTCATATTTAATAGGGTCTATCTGGGTGATTCCCAAGCAATAGGCCACAGCAGAACCAGCGGCAGAGCCTCGTCCCGGACCTACCGACACATCCAACTCCTCGCGAGCGGCGCGAATAAAGTCCTGCACGATAAGGAAGTAGCCCGGGAAACCCATCGTCTTCATAATATGCAACTCGAACTTCATACGCTCGGCAACCTCTTCGGTCAATGGGTCGCCATAACGGCGTTTAGCGCCATCCATAGCCAACTTGGCAAGGTAATCGGCCTCTAACTTTATACGATATAATTTATCATAGCCTCCCAACTTGTCAATCTTTTTATGGGCATCGGCCTCCGACATTATAACATTACCATTCTCGTCGCGCGTAAATTCGTCAAACAAGTCCTTTTCGCTGAACTTTGCTCGATAACCCTCTTCGGTTCCGAAATCTTCGGGGATTGCAAAGGTTGGCATAATGGGGGCGTGGTCGATAGAGTAACTCTCAACCTTATTGCATATCTCGACTGTATTGGACAATGCTTCGGGAACATCCTCGAACAGTGCATTCATCTCGGCACGTGTCTTCATCCACTCCTGCTTGGAGTAAAGCATACGTTTCGGGTCGTCCAAATCGCGTGATGTAGAGAGACAAATCAAGCGGTCGTGAGCCTCAGCGTGGACCTCATCAACAAAATGCACATCGTTGGTACAAACCAACTTTATACCGTGCTTTTGCGACAACGCAATCAAATGCTCATTTACCTTGAGTTGCATAGGGTAGGCCTCGTGGTTAGCCCTCTCGACGGTTGCTTTATGGAGTTGAAGTTCGAGATAATAATCCTCGCCAAACAGATTCTTATGCCACAAAACAGCCTCCTCGGCAGCAGCCAAATCATCTGCGGTGATAAGTTTAGGAATCTCACCTCCCAAACAAGCCGAACAGCAGATTAGTCCCTCGTGATACTTCTCCAATTCAGCCTTATCGGTACGTGGACGCATATAGAAACCCTCGGTCCACGCCTTCGATACAATTTTAATTAGATTATGATAGCCCTTCTCGTTTTTGGCAAGCAGAATAAGGTGATAACCACTTTGGTCCATCTTACCCTCCTTGAGCAACATTCCGCGACGTGCAACATAAACCTCGCATCCTATGATAGCCTTAAAATCCTCTTTGGGCAGAGAGTCATATTCAGCCTTTAGTTTTGCCAAATTATTCTTCTCCTCATCCGTAACCTCATCTTTATCGACTTTGGCCTGCAGGTCGGCAATGGCTGCCGATGTCTGCTTGACTTTATCACGACGGGCTCCGTTCTTCTTCTTGACATAGTTCCAGAACTCCTTTATACCAAACATATTGCCGTGGTCGGTAATGGCTATGCCGCGCATACCATCACCGATAGCCTTATCGACAAGACGCTGGATGCTTGCCTGACCATCGAGGATAGAGTAGTGTGAATGTACGTGAAGATGAACGAAATCTTGCATAATTTTCTCTCATATTGATAATTTTGTCTGCATTGACTTTATGCAGACAAAACTATCGATTCAATACGCCTTTTAGGACATACCGACAAAAATTAATATAATCTCAACGAGATATTATTGGTGGTCCATAGCCGAAACCACGATATTGCTAACCGTAGCGCGAGCACGAGCAACACCTCCATCATCGTATGGGTGAACGCGGTTTGTGAGGAATATAATTGCAATACCATCCTGCTGGTTTATCGCTATTGACGTACCTGTGTAACCTGAGTGATTAACCAATGAGCCAGGAGTAAGCAACTCACCCATATAACTGCCGTGACCTACGCCAATATCCCAACCCAATGCACGTCCGTGCTCCTCATAACCTGCGGGAATACGGGTAAAGGTATCAACCGTATTCTTTGAATAGAGTCTTACACGCTCTGTACCTCCAAAGAATCCCTTGATGCCATCAGCGGGCAGACGAATGACACCATCATTGAGCATCAACGATGCCACAACAGCCAAATCTTCGGCTGTAGAGAACACGCCTGCATTACCCGACACTCCGCCATTAATCACACGTGCCAACGGGTCGTGAACCTCTCCCACAAGCACCTTGCCATCGGCCTGAATCTCTGTGGGGACAATCTTTGCATCGGCAGCAAAAGGACGCTCAGCATCGGCAATACAATTATACCAAGTATTCTTCAATTGCAACTTATCAAATACCTCTTGCTTTGCAAAGTGGTCAAGACGCATACCTGTTGTACGCTCGATGATTGTCTGCAAGGTGATAAAATTCAAGCAACTATAACGCATCACCTCACCCGGACGGTTCAAACGCGGAAGACCATCAATAAAATATGCTGTAAGCGAATCGCGCAAATTCAACTTCATCGGGTCGCCATACTGCTCAAAACGCGACAAGAAATCGGGAACACCCACATAAGAGGGGAGTCCTGAGGTATGGTTCAACAAATTAGTGACAGTAATGCTGCTACGCTCAACGGGACCACCTTTCTTTTCCGGCGTACTCTCCCAAGGCTTGAAACCGGGGAGGTAACGTGATACATTATCGGTCAAACGCACCAAGCCATCCTCCACAACTCGCATAAACGAAAGGGTGGTACCCACACACTTACTCACAGATGCCAAATCAAAAATCGCATCGGTAGTCATAGGGATTGTGTCGCTCACAAACTCACCGCTCTCTGTATCACGACCTGAGCAGACCTGACGATTACCATACGCCTTCAAATATACAATTTCGCCCATTGACTCACCATCGTCGGCACGCTTGACAACGCACAACACCGCACCGGGGAAATCATCATCGGCGATAGACTGATTAATCACACTATCGGCCAAAGCCATTCTCTCGACATTAAATTCAAATGGTTTGCTCTCGATTTGTGGTTTGTTAATCTGGAACCAAAACACAAATAAAATCAACAAGATAAAAACCAAACACGCAGCACGTTTCATACTGAATTTCAAATTTTTATATTAAATATTATACATTATCTGCTTAATAGCATACAAATATAGGCATAAAATATGAAATAATTTGGTTTACTCATTGTAAGTTTTCAACAAAATAACTAACTTTGTTTTAACCGACAAATCTCCGATAGTGGGATTTGAAAAACCTTAACCAATATGAACGAGAGAAATTTAATTGTTTTGCGAGAGTATGACTCGATTAACGACGCAGAATGGGACAAGTCATTGCTTGACGGCGCTGGTATCTATGCTATGATTCGCAACGAATTGATGTCAGCCGTATATCCCACAGGAGTGATGCCCGCACAGTTGGTTGTACGTGCCGAAGATAGGGCTCACGCTGAAGAGGTATTGAACGCATACGCCACAGAGTAGGCATTGCGGCAAGGGCTAAAAACCGCCCGTTTAAGGTCTGTTCCAGATAGTCCACGCAGCCTCGGCTTGCGCATAGAGCATATCGAGGCCAGAGAGAGTTTGTGCGCCATAGCGAGCACCACACTCCATAAACTTAGTCGTGGTCGGATTATAGACCAAATCGAAGAGATAATGTGACGGCGTAAGATATTCGTAGGGCAAGGCAGGCGCTTCATCTACATTAGGATACATCCCAACAGGCGAGGAGTTGATAATAAGTGGATGAGATGCAAGAATATCCTGCGACAAATCCTCATATACCAAATCACCTTTAGACTTGTCGCGTGACACAACCGAGCAAGATATACCACGCTCCGCCAGAACATATTGAACGGCCTTTGATGCTCCACCCGTACCCAGCAGCAACGCAGCCTCTACTCTTTGACCACACAACAACTTATCCAACGAGAAACGGATACCGTCGATATCGGTGTTATAGCCTACGGTGCGACCATCGGGGAGAATTTTAACACAATTTACCGCACCAATATCTTGCGCCTCACGGCTTAACGAATCCAAGAAGGGTATAATTTGCTGCTTATAAGGTATGGTCACATTAAACCCCTGCAGAGAGTCGGTATTACGAATAAAATCCGCAACACACTCAATCTTAGGCAATTCATATAAATCATAAGAGCACTCTACGGAGAGTCCCTCACGCTGAAACTTTTCAGCAAAATAACGTGCCGAAAACGAGTGACCTAACTTTAGGCCTATAAGACCATACCGACGCATTGCTACAAGAATTTACCTACAAGTATAAACGAGCCGATAAGCAAAACCGTAAAGGCTATCGCCAACAGATTAAAGTATTTATCAATGAAGGTTTTGATGGGCGCTCCAAACTTCCAGATAAGTCCACCGATAAGGAAGAATCGCATACCTCGCGAAATAATCGATGCCAAAATAAACATCACGAAATTGATATGGAACAAGCCTCCTGTAATGGTAAACAATTTATAAGGTAGCGGGGTAAAGCCTGCCGTAAATACAATCCAGAAATTCCACTCGTCATACAGGTGTTTTACCTCCAAGAAACTCTCCTCGCTAAATACATTGGCAAAGAACCAATTAGCCAAAGCGGTATATTCACCCGCGCCATTCTGCCAAAGAAAATAACCAATAGCATAACCTCCAATGGCTCCCAATATCGAGCCTGCAAGACAAATTGCCGCATAACGGAATGAACGAGTAACCGCACCCAAGCACAATGCAATAAGCAACACATCGGGAGGAATAGGGAAGAAACTCGACTCGGCAAAAGCCAACACAAACAGAGCCAATGCACCCCAACGAGAATTACCCCACGAGAGCACCCAATCATATAGACGTTTTACAATATTCATAGCACTATAAATTAAAAGTAGGAGGACGGTTTAATTATGTCTAATTCCACTACATTGTTATTACCGCGCAAAGATACTACATTTGGGTAAAATGTCAATAACTGCAACGTAAAAAACCACCACCTACAACACGATTTTGGCGATAAAAAACAATCGGCTGACCTGCGGCTAACGCCCACGCGGGCTCACTCAATGTAATCCGTACGCCATAAGACGTCTGCTCGGCCTTGCGTATATAACCCGCAGGATTGCGACCTATACCTCGCACCACAACAGAGACGTCACTCGCAGTAAGCAACTCGTTAAAATCAACTATATTACAATTACCCACTTCAAGTATTACTTTAAGTAATTCCGACTCACCTCCGACGCGCAATTCATTACGCTCGGCATCAATATCCACAACCGATTTTCCACCAGCACAATCACGCAATTCGAAACCTCGCTTTTGACCGATAGTATAAAACGCCACACCGTCGTGCGAGCCCACTGCCTTACCCTCAGAGTCCACGACAACACCTTTGGTGGCTAACTCTGCTCGGTGGCGAGTGATGAAATCGCGATAGTTCTGCCCACGCAGAAAACAGATGCCCATACTCTCGCTCTTGTCGCTGAAATTACGCTTTATATCTTGTTTTATGATGTCGCCCATAGGGGTCACTATACGGCATAAAATATCCTGACCAAGTCCCCAAAGATAATACGATTGGTCCTTAGCGGAGTCTTTGGCGCGAGCAACGTAATAGAATCCATTATACTGTACGACATTAAAATAGTGGCCCGTAGCAATATGATTTATCCCCAAATCATCAGCCACACACGCAAGAAAATGCCATTTGATTGCAGAGTTGCACAACGTACAGGGTGCAGGAGTACGCCCACAAGCGTAACTGTCGATAAAATAGTCTATTATTTGAGCGGAAAACTTCTGACGAACATCCAACACAATATGTTCAATCCCAAGTTGAGCCGCAGACTCTGCAGCACGAGAGAGCATAATTTCATCGCCTATGGTATCAAGAGTAACGGCTACAACACGTTCATACCTACGCTTTAATATAGTAGCAGCGGTGACACTATCAATACCACCGCTAAAACCTAATACCACACTCTCTCGGCCCTCACACATCTCACAATCAAAACGATACTGACCCGACAGCAACTCAAGTTTTGAATTTTACATTAATATTTTGTTGCCTTATTAGCATTTATGAAATCCAAAGCCTCCTTGACACCCTCAGCCAACTTCTCAAAATCCTCTTGATAGACAAAAACCTTATTACGTTCATTGACAATACCATTAGAGGCAATCCTCTTACGCAATTCGGTTAGACTCAAAAAATAATCCTGATGTCGCGTGGTCTTTACATCGATAAAATATGTACGATGTCCAGCCTTTATCATCTTACTAAATAGCGAATTGCCATAGCCTTCTGCATTCTCGGCAGTCTCAAAAATATCAGTTCCCATATTTGATTAAGTTGTTTTTCATATCAAAAATAAGGAAAATATTTCTTTGCGCAAAAAATATACGTGCATTTTTTACTCAAAACACGAAAAAGCAGATTATAACAAGCAATAATATCCTTTTTTTGGACTATTTTTCACCACCAATATGGAACAATGGCTCCACCTGCACATCCCAATCGCGAAGAATAGCAATTGCACGTTTATAATATAAATTTCGACGAGGATTGAGCCAACGATAACCATCTGATACGGAATATATACGTTGTGCTATAATAGAAGTCAATTGGTCGCGCAAAAACTCCTTGGAAAGCGCAAATCCGTCGGCATCGTACTCTACGCCTTTGGCTGTTGCCACCGCGACAAGAGCCTCCATATCGGCATCCGATAAGTGGAATTTCTCCTCAAACTGCTCAAAAGAGGGATATTGCGCCTTGATTTTTTCACGATTGGCATCAAGATAGGTCATAACAAAGTCAGAATATACACCTTGAGATACGATTTGCACAGCATAATCACTGATTTCAGTTGTATCGCTCTCGACATAGAAGTCGGGGCGTATGCCGCCACCGCCATAGACTTTACGTCCTGATATCAAGGTTTTGTATTCAGGGAGCGAGAGGGTATCGACAGACAAAGAATCAGCGGCTTGTCCACGCAAGCGATTGGCGTGAGCCTGATAATAATCCTCCTTATGTCCATTCTCGTAAGGACGCTGCAGGACTCTTCCCGAAGGTGTATGGTAACGCGCAACGGTAATTCGTACAGCCGAGCCATCACCAAGCGGTATTTGGCGCTGCACCAAGCCCTTACCAAAACTATCACGGCCTACAACGACGCCTCTATCCCAATCCTGCAATGCTCCCGCAACAATTTCACTCGCTGATGCAGAAGCCTCATTAAGCAACACCACAACGCGGCCATCGAACTCACACTCTCCCAATGACAAAAACTTATCATCTGGGACAGTACGACCTTCGGTAGAGACTACGAGTGAGCCTTTGGGCAGAAAATATCCGGCCATATCGACAGCCTGAGTAAGCAGACCTCCACCATTACCACACAAGTCAAGAATAAGAGACTCAGCACCCTCCATACGAGCCATAGCCTCACGGAATTCGGTCATCGTGGTTGAGCCGAAACGGTTGACCTTGACATAGGCGATTTTTTCATCCCTATCGGCCCAAAATGCAGCATCTACGGTATTAATAGGGATATTATCACGAGTAATCGAGAATCGCAACATCTCCGACTGACCACGACGAACAACGCCAATATTTACCACGCTGCCACGCTCTCCTCGCAACTTGGCGGGAACATCCTCTCGTTTAATGCCGACAACATTTACTCCATCGACCTCTACAATGCGGTCATTAGGCATAACGCCAACGCTCTCGGCAGGGCCCCGCAGAATGGTATTTACAACAATTATCGAGTCGTTCTGAACATTGAATTCGACACCTATACCGCTAAAACTTCCACCCATAGACTCTCTGTCGGCCTTAACAGCATCGGCATCAAGATAGTAGGAGTGGGGGTCCAACTCGGAGAGCATTTCACGAATAGCCTTATCGACAAGGGGTTTCATCTCCACCTCATCGACATACATCCCACTCAAATAGCGATAGAAACGGCTAAACTTCTGATATTGCTCGGCAGCATCACCATTTTGTTGCGCACAGACCTCAAAAGGCTGCACAACAAAGGCAATAATTGCCAAGCATAGCAATATCAAAAGTCGTTTCATATCTATTTCAATACACTATAAACCTCATCAAACGAAACAGATATCTGTTCACCCGAAAGCATATTCTTAACTGTAGCCTTACGCTCCTGCAACTCGTTGCTGCCGATGATAACCACATAAGGTATCATACGACGATTGGCATACTCCATCTGCTTTTTCATCTTGGCCGGCTCGGGATAAATCTCGGCTGCAACACCATTATCGCGCAGAGTGCGGATAATATGCATTGAAGCCAACTGCTCCTCTGCTCCAAGATTTACAAACAACACTTTGGTTGTGAAATTAACATCCTCAGGGAACAAATTAAGGCCTACCATTACATCATAAATACGGTCAGCACCAAACGAGATACCTACGCCAGATGTATTGGGCAAGCCGAAGATACCCGTCAAGTCATCATAACGACCACCTCCGCAGATTGAGCCAATGGCATAATCCATAGCCTTAACCTCAAAAATAGCGCCTGTATAATAGTTCAAACCACGTGCCAACGAAAGGTCTAACTCAATGGGAAGCGAAATGCCGAGTTGCTCGACATAGCCAAATATTTCAGCCATCTCGTCGATACCCTTAACACCTGTCTCCGAGCCACCGATTACCTCACGCAACTTACTTAGTTTCTCTGCATTAGAGCCAGCGAGTTCAAGTATTGGTTGAAGTTTATCGATAGCCTCCTGCTCCAAACCGCGCTCAGCAAGTTCAGCCTTCACGTTGTCAAGGCCAATCTTCTCCAACTTGTCAATCGCAACAGTAATATCCATCATCTTATCGGCGTGGCCAATCGACTCGGCAATACCGTACAGAATTTTACGATTATTCATCTTGAGCGTTACATTGATATTCAACCTCGCAAAGACACGCTCGACAATAGATATCAACTCAACCTCATTCAAGAGTGAACGCGAACCAATAACATCGACATCACACTGATAAAACTCACGATAACGGCCCTTCTGAGGACGGTCAGCACGCCATACAGGTTGCACCTGATAACGCTTAAAAGGAAATGCTATCTCGCCCTGATGCTGCACCACGTAACGAGCAAAAGGAACGGTCAAATCGTAGCGCAAACCCTTCTCGCATATTCGTGAAGCCTGACGCACCTGCTCATCTGTGAGGTTAGCGGCATAATCACCCGAATTAAGGATTTTGAACAACAACTTATCACCCTCGTCACCATATTTACCAAGCAATGTCGAGAGATTCTCCATAGCAGGAGTCTCAAGCGGAGCAAAGCCATAAGTACGGAAAACACTTTTGATAGTATCGAAAATATAGGTGCGGCGCATCATCTCGGCAGGCGAGAAGTCACGAGTACCCTTTGGAATAGATGGTTTCTGTGCCATATTAATATTTTATTTATTTTTACTTATTTCTTATTTTTTTATTCCACTCATTACCTGAGATACAACCTCATCCGTTTTGGGTGCAGAAGAGTTTATCAGTTCGTTATATTCACGCACGAACTCTATATTAAAACCCTCTTTGGCAATACGGTCACGAACTGCTGCGGCAGCCTGCATAGACTTTGACTCGTAAGGGCTTAACACCTCAATAGCGTGAGCGATGACATCAACGCGCATATACTTAGAGCCATTACCTCGACTAATAGGAAATACCTCGCGCTTAAGAGCAACAGCCAAACGATTAACCGCAGACCGACCATTATCAGCGGCAGCAATGACATCTGCTATTTCATCTTTGGCCTTAACCCACGCAGCAACGGCATAACTGCAAGGAGGATAACCTATAACGCTCCAGATAGTTGTAGCATCGGGATTCTCGCCTTTACGCACGCCCTCGACAACGACTGATGCACTTGACGAGTTGCGCGGTATAAAATCTTGGTCTATAGCCCAACCGTTAGGCGAACTGCTCAACGCATCATTGCCCAATATAGCGTGATAGAACGAGCGAGAGGCTGACGAGAAAATCCACTCAGCAGAGAGCGCGCCCGTAGCATAGGCCTTATGAAGAAGATACTCGGCATTTTGATAGCGGATATAGCCCATACCTTCATCCTGCGCACCCGAGAACGAGTAGTTTGAGCGAATGATATACCCATTTGGATATTGTGCAGCATCGTTGGCATCATATTTTGTATAGCCATAATCCCAGACCTCAAAATAAGCCGCACCGCCCTCAGCATCAATAACGCCAAAATTAGTCTCCAAAGCGCGTGGCTGGGGCATATTCTTCAAAAACTCCTCAAACTCGGCAACCGTAGCACACTCGCCCAAAGCCTGCTTCATAATCTCGCCTTCACGCTCGGGGAGATATTTTAATGAGTCGGGCTTCATATTATATGAGGCGGTATTCATTATGGCAAAGCCTCGCTCATTGGCACCTGCCCATACCTCCTTACGTTCTTCATCCGCAGAATTGACCAACCCTGTAAAGGCAAATCGTTTACCCTGCAGATGTTCGATATGATTCCACTCAGTACCCGTATCGCGGTGTTTCCACAACAATGGGCGCCCCGACTTGGTTGCACGGCCAGATATCACGGCTGATGTACACGCCTCTGCAGGAACAAAGGTAAAAACTGCAACCACAAAGGCTAAAACGTAAAGCAGACCTATCTTTTTCATAACATACGGATTACTCCATCAACTTCTTATACTTAACTCGCTTGGGGGTAGTATCCTCACCCTGCAACTTCTTCCACTCCTCATACTCAGAATATGAGCCCTCATAGAAGACAACTTTTGAGTCGCCCTCAAATGAGAGGATGTGAGTAGCAATACGGTCCAAGAACCAACGGTCGTGCGAGATAACAACGGCACAACCTGCGAAGTTCTCCAAACCCTCCTCCAATGCACGAAGGGTATTTACATCAATATCGTTGGTAGGCTCATCGAGCAACAGCACGTTGCCCTCCTCCTTGAGAGCCAATGCCAAATGCAAGCGATTACGCTCACCTCCAGACAACATACCGCACTTCTTCTCCTGGTCGGCACCGCTGAAATTAAAACGAGCGACATAGGCACGCGAAGGGATTTGACGATTACCCAAAGTAATCAAATCGCTATTTTGAGAAATAACCTCATAGACGCTCTTCTCGGGGTCAATAGATTTGTGCTGCTGGTCAACGTATGCCAACTTAACGGTCTGGCCAACGGTAAATGTACCTTCGGTTGGTTGCTCCAATCCCATAATCATACGGAATAGGGTAGTCTTACCTGTACCATTGGCACCGATAACGCCGACGATACCGGCAGGGGGAAGGGTAAAGTTAAGTCCTTCGTACAAAATGCGGTCACCAAAGACCTTCTTAACATCGTGAGCCTCGATAACAACATCGCCCAAACGAGGACCATTGGGGATGAAGATTTCGAGTTTTTCCTCCTTCTGCTTAACATCCTCGTTAAGCATCTTATCGTAAGCCGACAAACGAGCCTTACTCTTTGCGCGACGGCCCGAAGGTGACATACGCACCCACTCCAACTCGCGCTCCAAAGTCTTGCGACGCTTCGACTCCTGCTTCTCCTCCTGCGCCAAACGCTTTGACTTCTGGTCCAACCAACCTGAATAGTTGCCCTTCCAAGGGATACCCTCGCCACGGTCCAACTCAAGAATCCAACCTGCTACATTATCCAAGAAGTAACGGTCGTGGGTAACGGCAATAACTGTACCCTTATACTGCTGAAGATGCTGCTCCAACCAATCGATAGACTCGGCATCGAGGTGGTTGGTAGGCTCATCCAACAACAACACATCGGGCTGCTGCAACAACAGACGACAAAGCGCTACACGACGGCGCTCACCTCCCGACAACACCTTAACACTCTGGTCGGGGTCGGGGCAACGCAAAGCATCCATAGCGCGCTCCAAAACGCTATCCAACTCCCAGCCATTGACGTGGTCAATCTGCTCGTACAACTCGCCTTGACGCTCGATGAGATGATTCATCTCGTCATCAGACATAGGCTCGCAGAGTTTCATATTAATCTCCTCGTACTCCTTAAGCAGGGCTACCGTTGCGGCACATCCCTCCTCGACAACCTCCTTGACCGTCTTATTATCGTCCAACTGCGGCTCTTGCTCAAGATAACCAACAGAGTAACCCGGAGCAAAGACAACCTCGCCTTGATAATTCTTGTCGATACCTGCGATAATTTTCATCAAAGTAGATTTACCCGAGCCGTTTAGACCGATGATACCGATTTTGGCACCATAGAAAAACGAGAGATAGATGTTGTTCAATACTTTTTTCTGGTTAGTGAAGGTCTTTGAGACACCCACCATCGAGAAGATAATTTTTTCGTCTGACATTTTATTTAGTGTTTGATTATTGCATAATTTTGGCAAAAATACAAAACAATCCGCAGAATACCCAATATTAGGAGGTTTTTATTATAATTAATAGGGTATAAAATCGCGAAGGGTAACATACCAACCGCACTATAAGGCGCATTTATAGTAATATAAAATTTTATAATCACAAAACTATTGCGGCTGTTCAAAGTTTTACTATATTTGCAATAGAAAAATGAACGAATTTGTTTTAACAACATTACAAACAGTAAAATAGACAACCATTATGAAAAGTTTGAAAGGCACATTGACAGAGCAGAACTTGCTTAAGTCATTCGCAGGTGAGAGTCAGGCACGCAACCGTTACACATTCTTCGCAAGCGTTGCAAAAAAGGAGGGTTATGAGCAAATCTCAGGTGTATTTATGGAGACTGCCGAGCAGGAGAAGGAGCACGCAAAGAAATTCTTCAAGTATTTGGAGGGTGGCGACGTAGAGATTACCGCTACATACCCTGCAGGCAAGATTGGCACAACAACAGAGAACCTGATTGCTGCCGCAGCCGGCGAGCACGAGGAGTGGGATGTACTCTACGCCGAGTTTGCAAAGGTTGCCGACGAAGAGGGTTTTTCGGAGATTGCCGAGACTTTCCGACAGATTGCTATTGTTGAGGCTGAGCACGAAAGACGCTACTTGAAGTTGTTGAGCCGCATCACAGACGGCAACTTCTTTGTTCGTGATGGCGAGATTTGGTGGCAGTGCCGTAACTGCGGTTACATCATCAAGGCTAAGGAGGCTCCTTTGAAGTGCCCCGCTTGCGCTCACCCTCAGGCTTACTTCGAGCCCAAGAAAGAGAACTATTAATATACTCAAACGTTATAACAGCAAAAGGCCAACCTCCACGCGGGTTGGCTTTTTTGCATCTATAAGTTTACAGATTTAAGCGGGTGCGAGCATCTCGCATAAAACGATTATAGCGAAAACGCGAATCGGGTGTCATCGGGAGAGTGTCACCGATTTCGGGCGGCAGGATAGCATAGTCGGGCAGATGCACCCAGACAGGCGTAAGGCGCAACGCATAGTTGGTGCGGCTATTAATCGTCTGCCCATCTTTAGAGAGACTATCAACAATCTCGACATCAATAGTCGCAACCAATCCTCCATCGCGCGGGGCAGTTCGTTGGTTTGAGACAAAATTACCCAACGAATAGAGCGTGACGCCATCCGCCGTACACTCGGCGGGTTGCACAACGTGAGGATGGCTACCAATAATTATATCGACACCATTGCGGCGCATAAATTCAGCCAAGCGGCGTTGCTCGCGGTTGGGGTGGAGTTCGTATTCGTTACCCCAATGTACAACGGCTATAACGCAATCCACCTCATCGTGATTAATTGCCGACAAATCGCGAGCCATAACCACAGTATCGAGCAGATTTACAACCGTGCCACGAGGGATGGGGATTCCATTGGTGCCATAGGTGTAATTCACGATTGCAAAACGGATATTACGGCGATTGAGATAAAGAATATTGCGAGCCGCGTAATCGAGCGTATCGGGATAGACTCCCACGCGATATATCTTGGCCGAATCGAGGATTGCCGCCGTAGAGCGGATACCACGCAGCCCCTTATCGCAGCAATGATTATTGGCCAGGGCGGCAACATCAATGCCTATATCATACATAGCATCGACCAATGAGGCAGGAGAGCGGAAAGCAGGATAGCCCGTAAAGGGGCCCTCGTAGGATAACGTAGTTTCGAGATTAACAATAGCGAGGTCGGACTTGCGGAAATAGGGTGCTATATAGCGAAACGAGGGCGCGAAATCATACGTCACGCTATCGGCAAGGCGGGCAGCATATAATTGCGGTTGGTGCTGCATTAAATCACCAGCGGCAACAATACGGGCACGTCGTACTCTGCATTTGGCCGGCGCAGAGTGCAGGGCATCGCTTGCGGGCCGCATAAGCACGAACGGCACAAAAGCGACAACGCACATCAAGAGTATCGAAAGCAGATGTTTCACTTTTATCCTCTATTTACCAAAGACAAATATAGGAAGGGGAATTGGAAATTCAAAATTCAAAATTCAAAATCACCTTAGCAGAAAGAATAGATTTTCAAAAAAAAGCGCAGGCCGATGAGGCCCGCGCAGAAGCGGTGAAGTAAATTAATTATGAAAAAGATTTTTATTTATCGTATTAACGAGATTGAAGTATGACACTAATCGCTGCAATATCTTCGGGTTTGGTTGCAGATGTGGTAGCGGGGATATTTTTGCAACTGAAATTATAAAATACACAATCAGCATATATGCGAGTTCCGCTCCATAAACCTGTAGTATTGTATCCACCATTAAAACTATCACGAATAGGATGCGACACCTTTGAGGTCGCTTCTCGTTGGATTCGACCTTTACTTCGTGATGTTTTAATACTATTTTTACCCGACATCAATACTCCGTACCAATCATCTTTTATCATACCTGGCTGACGTTCCGATGAAACGGCTACTTCGCATCGGCTATTAATAATAGGAATATCGTGTTGCATAGCAAAATCGAGTGTATAGGGGCGAACAGACTCCTTACCTTCATTATAGGAATACTCTATGATGCTACCTACCTCTACATTCGGAATTGTAAACTCTACGCGTATCGTCGAATCGTTAAGCCAGCGAGCATTAATATCATCATCTTTTAGCGAATGTTTGGCAACAACACCATCTTTTAGCGAATAGGAGCAGGCTGTAATGTCGCCTATGTAAGCACTCGTGTGTCGAGGTGTTGTAGCCTTATCGCAGTAGTAATCGAGAGTTACTTTCGCGTGACGGACACCCTCCGAACGAAGAATCTTAATTTTGCGACTTATGGTAGATTGAGCGATAAGCGCATCACCTTTTTCGCTATATTTTCGATTGCGATAATCAAAAATCATAAGATAGGTTTGTTGCAACTCATCTAAAATTATGGCATCAGCGTTAGCAGTATCAACTGCGTAGGCCGATTGTGCAAAATCTGCTGCAGTAACATCCCCAAACTTGAAAATCTCTTGCGCCTCGACGGTAAGGGTCACCGCCACGATAGCAAGTAATAATAAAATTCGTTTCATTATATCTTAAGTTTTAATGGTTTCAAACATTTCGGCCGCGCAGAAGCGGTGAGGTAAATTAATTATGAAAAAGATTATTACTTAGTTAGAATTATTGTAGGGCTTTGTAATCATATAAACACCCTCATTTTGATACAACTCGATATGTACTCCTGTTGCATCGGTAGTCAATGTAGGAATGTTTTTAGCGTTATATATCGTCATATCACAATACATACTGCCTATACCCCTACCAACATATTTAACTTTAGCCCCACGCAAAGTGTGAGGTTCTCTTGTTGATGGTGTCATTCTGGTTTTAGCTGCCTCAACCGTCTTCCGATACTCACCTTCTTTTTTAATCAAAGGATGTGACCCATAATGCTCTACAATAAAAAACTTATCAGTTACATCACTCAAAAAATGAGAGCGGCGAGACACCTGACAATAACTATCTAACACAGGTATATCATATTGCATATTGACATCAAATGCAAACGATTTGAGCGAGGTATGCCACTCACAATATTTATACTCTATGATGCTACCCACTTGAACATTCGGAATGGTAAATTTTACTTGTGCGACACTGTCGTTCAGTTGCTTAATCTCAATATCCTTGTAAAGCAACTTTGTTTTATGCATTTTACCATTTTCCATAGTATATGAGTAAGCCTCAATATCATATATTTGTGTATTATGGTTTATGGGCTTATCCCTAAAGTCATATTGCAATGTTACATTTGCATAACGAAGGCCATCGGAATTCAAAATCTTGATTTTACGACTAATCTTATTGTCTGCAATCAAATAATCTGCCACTTTACCATAATTGGCATCATAACAATTATTGAAGTATAATAAAATATCTTTCAACTCATATAATACCACAGCATCAGCATCGCTCACATCCATCGCATAATCGTTGTGTAAGAGTTCCGTTTGAGACACTTTTCCCATCTTGTAGAATACCTCTTTCATATCGGTATCAGGAGTTGTTTTGCTTGTCGCGTTAATCAATGGCGCACATACAAACAAACATAGAACAATAAATAAAATCTTTTTCATAACGGTCTGTTTTTAGGTTAATTTCCTGTTTTGGGCAAAGCATATTTTGCCTCATTACAAAGTTACAAAAAATTTTCGGGGGGGGGCAAATATTTTAGCCTAAAAAAAACAAAAAAAATCATTTACTTCATTACAGAAAAGGCGGGTCGTCACAGAAGACAACCCGCCAAACAGACGATGTGGAAAGCGTTAGAAATTGTACTGGACCATCAGACTCAAACGGTTGGCCTCGCCCTTGGTGGTATCCATATCGGTACGCGAACCGTGCAAATACTCTAAAGCCAAGCGGCAGTTGTCGGTAGCCTGATAAAATACATTTCCGAAGATGTAGGTACCGCGTTTGTATTCACTCTCGGCATAGTAGCCGTGATTCTTATTGACGCGAACGGTTGAATAACCTCCTGACATAAACAATTTTGAGGGTATGATATTCACCTGACCTGCAACCTGCCAAGACCACATCGGCATTGTCTGTATTTGATAAGCATTTTCGGGGTTGGGCGTAAAGTCAAGTCCGCTACCCGTCAAATCCTGAATATATGGGGTGATGCCCTTACCATAGACGCCATTGAAGAACATCGTGAAATAGTCACACGTCACTATGCGACCACTCGCCTGAACACCCCAACCAAAGAGGCTTGTATTACGGCCCGTATCGGCATTATGGAGATACATATTACGCAAAACGGCAGAGGCACGGAAGTGGCTTTGGCGATTGGCGCCCCACGCATATTGAACATACATCGGGAAGTCGGGGATACGCTGTGAAACGGGAGAGAAATAGTCACCATAGGTACCGCTCACGACGGGCATCTCGGCAGCAACACCAAGTTTCAGGTGATTATCGACAAGATTGGCCTCATAGCGCAACAAGGTGGCGAAATTGAAATTATAGGCATTGGGACCTTGAAAATCGACGGTAAGCGGAGCAGCCTCCAAGTCGCAGAAAGTGGTCACGTCACGACCTGCCGTAAAGCCTAACATAGAGATATAAGCCGAACGCAGACGCGGGGTATAACTAAACTCCTCGCCGCCACGAAAATCCATATCGACAAAGGCTACAACCTGTCCCAAAGTAGGAGAGTTGATGACGGCTTTTGTGAAAAGGCGCGACGTGGTGGCATCCATCATTATACGCTGACGATTGGCGTAGGTTGCCTCCATAGGTATATCGTAAGGCACGAAATCAATATTATCAACCGCGCCCTTCATATCGTAACTTGCTCGCAGATTGACATAGCCACCAATACCCAAAGAAAAACGATTGTTACGCGTCGAGAAGATAAACTGTGGAGGGTGAACCTGCTGAAAGCCTTGACGGAAGGTACTCTCGAAATCATCCTGTGCATACTCGGCTGCGACACTGTTTAGTGCCACTATCTCGCCGACACTACGATAATATGGGCTCTCGGATGCATCAACCGTAACCATATATATGGCTGGCTGCCCCGCGACATCAGCCGACTGGGTCTGAGCCGAGACGTTGCCCATAAAAACTACAACGGCCAAGAAGGCTACATAAAGTCTAATTGTTTTCATAATAGAGTCTTTTTAATTAAATATGGTTATCTTTGCCTATAACAAACACAACTCCTATGCCAAAGAGGTGTATGGAGCGGGCTGAATGGGATATTGAAAATATGATTTGGTTTATTATATTTTGCTCGGCAGTGATGCTGGGGTTGGATTACAAAGTTGCACGACTATGCTTCGGGCATAATCTGTCACGCGAGGCAAAATTCTGTTTAGCGGCGATGTGGATGACTGATTTGATGCCACCTGCTATGGCATTGATAGGTCTGCTGATAAAAGATAATCCCACGACGTGGGTGATGGCGTCGATGTGGATTAATTTTGTATATATGGTAACAGCCATCGCACGACAGCCATTTAACATTGCTTTATTGTTGAGCAAAAGACGCGGAGTGAGGTTTGTGGGGGCTATAATCAGCATAATAGCAGCGGGGATATTTATCCACGGAATGGCCGTTACACGAACAGATTATACAACAGAACAGATAGAGTTGGCATCGGAACGACTACCTAAAGAGTTTGACGGATATAAAATCACACACATATCGGACCTACACATAGGCTCGATGGTAAATCCCGAACAGGAATTGCGACTCATAGCAGAGATGTGTAATAGGTTAAGTAGTGATGTTATACTTTTTACGGGAGACTTAATAAATATCCGACAGGAGGAGATTACGCCTCAGTTGGAGGATATTTTACGAAGTTTCAGGGCCCGCGATGGCATTTTCTCGGTGATGGGTAATCACGACATAGGTATATGCATAAAAGACTCTATAACGCACGTACCAGAGATAAATGCGCAACAATTAATTGCCAAGCAGCAGCAATGCGGCTGGCAGGTGCTGGATGACAAAACTGCTTACATAAAACGTGGGGCAGACTCTATTGCCGTAACGGGCATTTCATTCAAGAAGGAGTTACAAGAGCACAGACACTCTGCAAAAATGCCCGATACCGACATTCTGGGCGCATATTCAGGCCTCCCTGACGAATTATTCAACATTACGCTTGTACACATTCCGCAACATTGGGATGAGATAGTAAAAAACCGAAAAGCGGACCTTACGCTTTCAGGGCACGTTCACGCTATGCAGATGCGACTGCCGATAGGAGAGCGAGGGGTATCGCCGGCAAGGGTTTTATACAAGCGTTGGAGCGGGTTATACGAAGAGCAGGGTAGGTGGCTTCATATAAACGACGGCACGGGGTGCATAATGTATCCTATGAGAATAGGCACCCCTCCGACAATTACACATATTACGCTAAAACGCAAATAATTATACCAGATTATTTCAGTCGCGTGACCGCATCACGTAATTGCTCCAAAGCCGGCTGCAAAACAGAGCGCCCTGTAGCCACATTCATTCGCATAAACTGCTCTCCGCCACAGCCAAACATAGCACCGTCATTCATTGCCAATCGGGCCTTATTTACCACCAAATCGTTAAGCGCATCGTGGCTCAAGCCCAAAGCCGAAAAATCTAACCAGACAAGGAATGAGGCTTGAGGCTTAAGGAGTTTTATCATCGGAAGATTTTGGTGCAGATAGTCATCGACAAAATCTATATTCTGTTCGATATACGCAAGCATTTGTCGGCGCCAAGAATCACCATTACGAAATGCCGCTTCGGTAGCAACCATAGCAAATATTGTAGGCGCATCCATCTCGCAAGCCGAAAGCCACGAATAGAAACGCTCTCGTAGCGAAGCATCGGGAACAATAGCATACGAAGATACTATACCTGCAATATTAAAGGTTTTGGATGGTGCTCCAAAAGTGATAGAACAACGTGCCGCAGCCTCGCTAACCGTAGCAAACGGCGTATGGCTATTACCATAAAGCGTCATATCGCAGTGAATCTCGTCGGAAATGACTATCAGATTGTGCTTATCGGCAATTTCCGCCAAACGAATCAACGTTTCACGACTCCAAACAATACCCGCCGGATTATGAGGGTTAGACAATATGAGAAGTTTGCAACGCGAATCAACAATGCTCTCCAAATTGTCAAAATCCATCTCATAGCCACCATCATCCAGACGACGCAAAGGATTAAACACTACCTCTCGTCCGCTATGTTCGGGCACCAATCGAAAAGGATGATATACAGGAGGCTGGATAATGACCTTATCACCTCGCTCGGTCAAGGCATTAATCACCATACCAATACCCTTGACAATACCGGGAATATAACGCATCCACTCGCGCTCAACGCGCCAAGAGTGACGAGCAAAAAGCCAATCCTGAATACTCTGCCAATAGGAATCATAGGCCACCGTATAACCAAAAACAGGATGTTCCAATCGCTCGCGCATAGCCTCGACAACAAAATCGGGAGTCTCGAAATCCATATCGGCAACCCACAATGAAATCAAATCATCGCGGCCATATATCTCGTCCAAAGCGTCGTGCTTGACACAATGAGTACCACGACGGCAAACGGGCTTATCAAAATCGTAAATCTTCTCCATACATCACTCTCCGATTAAAAATTTTACTACATCTACGCCATCAGCATAATCGTCAAGCGCAGGATACTGCGCGTAGCCAAACGACACTACACGAGGATGACTGACACAATGAGATACCACGCACTGCAACGACTCGTCGTGCTCGTCAAGCCACTCGTCAACTTCTGCCAAGTCATCATAAAAAGCATAATGGATACAACTAATGGCGTTGGAATATTCTCGACTCTCTCTGGTCAGACAAAAGCCCCAATCACACACATCAGCACCCGACATAAGCAACAAGGCGCGTTGCGAAAGATAGTTGCCGCGATACATAGCACCTATATTGTTAGGCCTTAACAGTTGCAACTCCGCACCGCGAGGCAAAAACACCAGCGACACATTACGGCAACCAAGGCCATTATATGAAAATATATCGCGTTGCAGGCCCATTATCTCCTCCGTCGTCTCCCCACCATCAAGTACAGCCACAGAATGACGGCTACCGCGCAAAAGCATTGGTAGGCCTGCGTAAGATTGTCTAAAATGCGCCACCGCCGAATCGCCACCCGTCGCAATGACCATATCAACCTGCTCGGCAGGAGCATAATCATAAATCGGAATTTCTGGCGCTATGGACTTAAGGCAAGAGATAATATAGTTAATAAGGACCGAATCCTTATGCGACGGTTTGACATACGCCGCGTGGCCACACATCAACACACACATCAGGTCAAAAAAACCGACAAGAGGAATGTTGCCAGCCATAATAATTGCCACTTTGCGACGTGGGGTAGTGGACAGATTATAATTCGCCAGCCACGATTCAAGTTTCTCGCGCGAAAGGAACTCCTCACATATAGCATCAACAGCCATACGAATATCATCTTTGGAGAACCACTCATTGGCGGCTATTGCTTGATTTATAATATGCGCAGAACGGTCATCGTCCCCAAAATTACGGAGTCGAGAGCCAAGAGTAGAAAATATATCAATCATACGCATATATCAGCAAAAATATTTTTTCGACCTCAAAGATACAAAAAAATTTGGAGTTTAATTTTTTTTATGTACCTTTGCACTCGCAATCGAGAGATATTGATTGTTTAGGTTAAACTTTTTGCGGAAATAGCTCAGTTGGTAGAGCACAACCTTGCCCAAAAGGAATAAATACTTCCAACCTTGGCAAGGAGGTAAAAAGCCAAGAATGTTCACATAAATTTTGCGGAAATAGCTCAGTTGGTAGAGCACAACCTTGCCCAAAAGGAATAAATATTTCCAACCTTGGCAAGGAGGTAAAAAGCCAAGAATGTTCACATAAATTTTGCGGAAATAGCT
>JAFQCA010000041.1 GCA_017399485.1 Alistipes sp. | reverse complement strand
AGCACGTCACTCCACCGAGCCTGCAAGGCGAGGATTGGAGTCTCTAACCTCAAACTAATATCCTTTAGAGATTCCAATCAAAATCGTCAAGCCGATTTTGTGGAATGACGTTTTTTACTTATTTATTTCCTCCTCTAAGGTAGAGGAGGTGGCACTCGCCCCAAGCGAGTGACGGAGGAGTCTGCAAATCTTAATTTTGAATTTCAATTACACACTCCCTCCCCCTACGGGTACTCCCTCTATCTTAGAGGGAGAATTCTTATTTAATTTACTACTCTTGCTAATCCAACTATCAAACCCAAAATTTTGAATTTTGAACCGACGCTGCGGAGCGAGAGCAGAGAGTATTTATACTCTTTGCCGAGCCGCGAGGAGGAAACGAGAGTTATCTCTCGTAATTTTGAATTTTGAATTCTCTTAATCCTCAACCACCTCTTTTGTCTTTTGCGGGTCTTGCAGGTTGATACCACGTCGTTGCAACTCCTCGCGGATGGCGGCGTGGGTGGTCTTGCCATACAACTGCTCCTGCAGACGTATTGAGCGCTCACGCACCAACTGCACCTCACGCTCGACACGCGAATATCGCAAATCGGCATACAAAGCGGTAAACATCACAAAAATGCTTACAAAACACATAACGGCAATGGCGATAAGGTAGGAGTAGTTGGCCTTAACGCTGCTCGTCACAAGGATATTACCCGAAAACAACTGCCAGAACAGACGCGAGCGACGACGCTGTTTCTTCTCGGCCTCAGCCTGCACACGCTCCTGCTCTTCGCGCTCCTGCTCCTTGTCGGCCTC
The DNA here is from genome assembly GCA_017399485.1 of Alistipes sp. Classification (GTDB taxonomy): domain Bacteria; phylum Bacteroidota; class Bacteroidia; order Bacteroidales; family Rikenellaceae; genus Alistipes. The sequence continues at coordinate 1,583 of JAFQCA010000041.1, read as the reverse complement.
GATATCCTCGGCGGCCTCTCCGCTCTGGATACGCAGCACCTCACGACGAACTCGGCGGCGGAACTCCTCGTCCTCAGCCAAGCGGCGCAACTCCTCTTCGGTCAGGGGATTAAATTCATCATCTTGAGGTCGCATATCTCTGTTTTATTTATTATTGAGTCTGTTTTACTACAAAATCTATCACTACAACTTTGCGGCGGCGCGTAACTTTGCCGAGCGTGAGCGGGGATTACGCTCCACCTCGTCGGGCGTGGGAACGACAACCTTGCGCGTGATAATCTCGAAAGGAGTCTGCGCTCGCCCGAAGAAATCGCTCTCGACCTTACCCTCGAAATTGCCGCTACGCATAAAGTTTTTCACCAATCTATCCTCCAGCGAGTGGTAGGCGATAACCACCAAACGGCCTCCCGGCTTGAGCAACTTGAGCGACTGCTCGAGTGCCATCTTCAGGGCCTCCATCTCGCCATTGACCTCGATGCGCAGAGCCTGAAAGAGTTTTGTCAGGAACTTCGACTCGTCGCGCTTGGGGGTGCAGGGCTTCACCGCCTCGACCAACTCGCGCGTCGTGGTGATGGGCTGCTGCTCGCGGGCGCGGACAATGCACGAGGCTATCTTCCACGTGGTATCCAACTCGCCATACTCCTTGAAGATACGGCCCAACGTCTCGGCATCGTAGCCATTGACCACATCGGCTGCGGTGCGTCCGCCACGCTGATTCATACGCATATCGAGCGGGCCGTCGCCTCGAAACGAGAAACCGCGCTCGGCAGCATCGAAGTGGTGCGACGATACTCCCAAATCGGCCAGTACGCCATCCACCTGCTCTACTCCACGCAGACGCATAGCACCACGCAGAAAACGGAAGTTGCTCTCGACATAGTGAAAACGCTCATCATCGGGGGCATTGGCCAACGTATCGCTATCCTGGTCGAAGGAGTACAACTGCCCCTTGGGGCCCAACTTCGAGAGTATGTGGCGCGAGTGGCCTCCACCGCCAAACGTCAGGTCGCAATAGATGCCGTCGGGCTTGATATCGAGCAACGAAACAGACTCCTCCAAGAGTACCGAAACGTGGTATGTATTATCGTTTGAGGGCATATTCCTATTTATATTCCTTTTTTATATATAAATTTGGGTGTAAAGTTACTGATTTTACCGCAAAACTCGGCAATAATATTCGGGATATTTATTAACAATTTCGTAAAAACGCCCCCTGCACCGCCCCGAGGGCAAGACACAAAAAAAACACGTATCTCAATTTTGGGATACGTGTTTTTTGTCTTATTCTATTTATATGGTTTTGCATTTTCCCAACATTTTGTTTCATCTACTTTGCGAATAAATAATTTTCTTGAATATAAGAATTCGCCATACTTTTCATCTGGTTGTTGTTGTCCTTTGTAATAAGTGTCAATTATGATTTTATCGTTATCGTGTGCAATAATCTTCCACTCGAACACCTCTTTTCCCTCAACATAGAACTTAATATGATTATCTCCTACTATTTCGGCATCGTAATCTACATACACCCAACCTACTCCATTTGTTGGCATTGGATTCATACTTATGAAGTAAACAGTATT
>JAFQCA010000040.1 GCA_017399485.1 Alistipes sp. | reverse complement strand
TTTCCGTTAAAAAACGGAGACCTTTTCACGTAGTAAAAGTGCGTATGCATCCGTTTTAGGAAATTTATTCGATTAGCCCCTAAAATTTATCACCGCGCCGCTTTTTTCTCACCTTTTTACGGCTAAAAAGGTGAAAAAGACACGAAGTGGATTAATTTGAGTGAGGAGATAGAAACATTAGAGACTCCAATCCTCGCCTTGCAGGCTCGGTGGAGTGACGTGCTAAATAAAGATATAAAAAAATATCCCCGCGCGTCAGCCCAATTTGGTAGACAAGGAAAATTAATTTTGAATTTTGAATTTTGAATTCCATTGGCTCGGTGGAGTGACGTACTAACTAAAAAAAGAAAATTTTGAATTTCATTTACGCTTATGCAACACGATAAATATAGTTCGGTATATAGCGACGAGGAGTTGTTTGCCCGCCTGAGGGGCATACGCCACGTTGCACTTGATATGGATGGTACGATATATATGGGTATGTCGTTGTTCGACTATACCAAACCCTTCCTTGCGCGCTTGAAGCAGATGGGTATAACCTATTCGTTCCTTACGAATAACCCCTCGACTTCGATAGCCGACTATCTTAAGAAGTTGGCAGGTATGGGTATTGAGGCCACAGCCGATGAGATGTACACCACGGCGCTGGCGACGATAGATTACCTGAAAACCCATCTCCCCGCTGCCAAGCGATTGTTCATTTTGGGTACGCAGAGTATGACGTCGGAATTTGTGAAGGCTGGTTTCGAGGTTGCCGAGGATAGTGCCGACGATAGGCCCGATGCCGTTGTTGTGGCCTTCGACAAGACGCTCTCCTATGCCCGTTTGTGTCGTGCTGCGTGGTGGATTCAGCAGGGCCTGCCCTATGTGGCAACCAATCCTGACCGCGTATGCCCTACGGATGAGCCTACCGTTTTGGTCGATTGCGGCTCTATATGCAAGTGTCTGGAGCACGCCACATCGCGTCAGCCCGACATCACGCTGGGCAAGCCCGACCCCAATATGTTGTCGGGTATAATGCAGCGCTATGGTCTGCGTGCCGACGAGATAGCGATGGTGGGTGACCGCATCTATACCGATGTGCAGATGGCCTTCAATGCAGGTGCTTTCGGTGTGTTGGTGCTCTCTGGCGAGACGACGCTCGACATCGTGGCCGAAGCACCCCGCAAGCCCGACCTTACAGCCGACAACATCGCCGTGCTGGGGGACCTTTTGGAGAATTCAAAATTGCACTCGCTCTGCAGCGTCGGTTCAAAATTGTAGTAAAATCTACATATACATACACACATTACACACGAATACACACAACACACTATCACACAGACGAGATTTTAATTAAAAACAAGAGAATTAATTTATGGATTATTTGATTTTGATTGTCGGCTTGGCAATGCTGACCATCGGAGCCGATTGGCTCACCAAAGGTTGTGTGGGTATGGCAGCACGTTTTCGTGTGCCTGAATTTATTGTAGGACTTACGGTTATGGCAGTCGGTACATCGATGCCCGAACTTACCGTCAGTGCTATGTCGGCCCTAAGTGGCAGCGGTGATATGGCTATAGGTAATGTGACAGGTTCAAATATATTCAACATCTTGATAATCTTGGGTATATGTGCGATTATCAAGCCGTTGGTATTTACCCGAGAGAATATCCGCCGCGATATTCCCGTCTGCCTTGGAGCATCGTTGTTGCTGGCTCTCTTTACCCTGTATGTAGGCTCAGAGCGTTGTATCAATCGCGTGGAGGGCTTGGTACTTCTTGCGCTCTACATCATCAGTACCATCTATGCCATCCGTACAGGTCGTAACGATAAGGCCGATGTCGAGGCCGGTACCACCGACGGCAAAGGCGAGTCGGTAAATATGGGCTGGGGCAAGGTGATGCTGTTCATTGTTATAGGTCTTGTAGGCCTTATCTTTGGGGGTAATCTCTGCCTTAATTCGGCTACGGCTATTGCTCGTGCGTGGGGTGTGAGCGAGGCTATTATCGCCGTTACGGTTGTTGCCGCAGGTACATCACTTCCCGAGTTGGCATCGAGTGTTGCTGCCGTCGTGAGCAATAGGCCCTCGCTGGCGTTGGGTAATATCATAGGCTCGAACATAGCCAACATCCTGCTTATTCTGGGTGTGTGTGGCTCTATCAAGCCATTGACTATGGGCGGTATTACTCCGCTCGATATATGGATGGTTGTCGCGGTAGCCGTTGTGCTGCTCATATCGGCATTGGTTATCGGTGTAAGACGTATTACGCGCGCCGAGGGAGTGCTCTATCTGGCCATCTATGTAGGCTATGTCGTGATGTTGTTGCGATAATAATTTAGAAAAACATAAAAAAATGAAAGGAACTTTTTTTGCTGGACACATTGTGTCGCGCGTGAGTGCATTGCTCTTTGTGGTTGCAATGTTGGGTGGATGTGGCAAGTATGCTCGTAGTCTCGACTCTTATTTGGGCGAGAAAGCACCGAGCGATAAGGAGTTGGTTATCTCGGAGAATGAGACACTCCTAACAAACAAATCGTACAAGAACTTCATCCTCAAGGGTCAGGCACGTACTGAGGAGGGCAGTGAGGCTGCGCTCTATTTCCATCTGGAGTCGCAGAAGTCGGGTTACGAGGTTGTTCTGCGCAATGGACCCATCGACGGTACTATCAAGACGGGTAGTCTGCTTTCAGTGCGTAACCTCTATCGCTCGCTGGCTGAGGATGGCGAGTGGTTCGACTTTGAGATTGCGGTGCGCGACAAGAACATAGTGATTAAAATCAATGGCACCGATGTGGTGTGGTACACCGAGCCATTGACTCCCTATCGTACAGTCGTTCACGAGTATAAGCGTATAGGCAAAGGCCCCATTGGTGTGCGAGGCAAGGCTGGCAAGGTTGCGTTCCGCGCATTGCAAATCGAGCCGTTGTCGTTGGAGGCGCGTAATATCGACGATGTCGAGATGCCCGTCAACGAGCGTACCGATGCCGTAATCCGTTTCCAGCAAAAGAATTTCCCTGTCATCGACTATCACGTTCACCTGAAGGGTGGCCTCACTAAGGAGATGGCTCATCAGATGTCGTTGCGTTATGGTATCAACTATGGCGTGGCCCCCAATGCTGGCGAAGGTGGTGTGGGCCGTATGTTGGCCGACGACAAGGAGGTTTACGAGTATTACGACGAGGTGAAGGATATGCCCTTCCTGCGCGGTGTGCAGGGTGAGGGCCGCCGTTGGACTCACACCTTCTCGCAGGAGGCATTGAACAAGTTTGACTATCTGTTTACCGATGCTATGACAATCGTTGACCACAAAGGTCGCATCTCGCGCATCTATCGTAAGGAGGAGGTCGATTTCAGTGGTCTGACCAAGGAGCAGTATATGGACCATCTTGTTGACCAGACTGTGAAGATTCTCACCAACGAGCCTGCCGACATCTATGCCAACCCGACCTATCTCCCGCAGGAGATGCAGGCCGACTACGATAAGTATTGGACCGATGAGCGTATCGACAAGGTGCTGGACGTATTGGTCGAGCACGGCATCGCGCTCGAAATCAATGCGGGCCTGCGTTTGCCCAGCACAAAGATTATCCGCAAGGCTAAGGCGCGAGGTATAAAGTTTACCTTCGGTACGAATAATGCCAACGCCGACTTCGGCAAGTTGGAGTATTGCCTTGAGGCTGTGAATGTTTGCGGTTTGACGGATGAGGATATGTGGTTCCCCACGATGAGTCGTCGTGCCGAGCGCAAGGTGGTGCTTTATAACAAGTTTGATTAGCAGACATTATTAGTAGGCATTATTAGCACGCGTAGCAAATTAAATAAAATTCTCCCTCTAAGGTAGAGGGAGTACCCGTAGGGGGAGGGAGTGTGTGTTTAATTCAAAATTACAGACTCCTCCGTCGCGACAGAAGTCGCGCCACCTCCTCTAACTTAGAGGCGGAAAAAAATAGGTAAAAAACGTCATTCCACAAAATCGGCTTGACGATTTTGATTGGAATCTCTAAAGGATATTAGTTTGAGGTTAGAGACTCCAATCCTCGCCTTGCAGGCTCGGTGG
>JAFQCA010000039.1 GCA_017399485.1 Alistipes sp. | reverse complement strand
ATGTCACTAAACAGGAAGTACTTATTCCCATTGTAGTGGAATTCAAGAATATAGGCGTGACGGTGACCATCCCCGACTGGATGATTCACGACGTAACGCCCGATTATGGAAACAATTAATAAGGATACGACGATGAAAAAATTTAGACTTGCAGTTCTGGCCGCTGTCGTTTGCACCGCCGCACTCCTTACCTCTTGCATCAAAGAGGAGAGTTACGAGGTTAGTACGGCATATCTGGATGTCACACTTAGCACCCGCGCTGCATCAACTCAACAGCAGGGCGATGGTATCACGGATGTGATGCTGTGGGCGTTCAAATGCGAGAGCGTTGACGCTAACGGAATACCTTCCAACGTGCAATCGGAAGCATCGGGCTGGCGAACAGTGACAGGGCTCAATACATTTGAGACTACCGGCCCAATACATATGCCATTGCCGTTGTGTGACAATGGGTCGCAGAATTATGTGATTGTGGCTGTTATCAACAAAGGACAGTTTGGAAGAATTATAGATAGAACTGCTCAGCAAGAAACCGTAGATGGAGTAACACGATATCCCACTTTGGCTCTTAACGCTAATACAACCTACAGCCAGTTGATTAACGCGTCGTTTGATGCGTCGCAACAAGCGTGGTGGCAGGGATATGTGTCCGATGACGCTAAAACGCCTACCCATATGCCCGTATCACATTGGGCTACGGTAGAAGTGTCGAATACAAATACACACCCCGACCATTGTGCTAAAGTTAATTTGGACGTGTTTAGAGCGGTAGCCAAGGCGCAGTTGTTTATGACCAAGGCGTCTGAATTCAACCTCGAAGTTGTAGAGGCAAAGTTGAGTTATAATCAAATGCCTGTTGAAGGTGTATTATTATCAGGACTGACTGCGGCGGCTCTTAAGACTTATGACCCTACGCCTGCTTGGTTAGGTACAACAGTTCCAAGAGATGAAGATTGGGGTAATTCTTCCCCCTTGAAGAATGAAAATGGAGGGATATTCAAACCAGAAGAGGGTGATACAGATAATAAACAAAATTCTGTTACAGTTACTTGTGTAGGCTCTGGGAGTTATCAATTTGTTGGCTCGACTTTTATGCACGAGTCTACAAAAGTTTGTGAGCAAACAAGTCCTACTTTTGATTTAGGAAGTGTTACTACAGACAAGGGTTACTATTTAGAAATTGCATATGAGATTAACAATGGAGATGAAATTCATAAATTGGTAGCCATCCCCTACGCTGTTGTTCGCAACCACGACTATCAAATCAAGGCCACCGTTTATGCCGATGGTCAGATTAGTGTCGCATACGAAGTTGCCGATTGGACCAAGCGAGAGTGGGAACTCACCTACGATGCTCCTATAAATTCTCCGATTCAGCAGACGCCTGAGGCAAATGCTGGGCGTCCAGAAGGAAAGCCGACTATGCGTTTTACCAACGGTACCGAGGAGGGCGCATTTGTGGGCTACTTCCAGATGACGGGTCCTGAGGGTCTTACTTGGCAGCCGACGTTGACCAAGGGTGTGAGATACGCTCTTGCCGTTTACAAAGTTTTATCAGAAGATGGTCAGTTGTCACCCGACCCCGTGCCGACTCCGATAGCGGCTGACGAGGATGCGTGGTATGCTATTAAGGTCATTGCGCTTGAGCCTATGGATACAAGTGAGGGTGCCGACAATACCGTGTCGTTGGGTATCACATACGCCCCGAAGTGGGATGAATCAGCAACCGATTTCTTGATTATCAATCCGACACAAAGTGATGGATACCCATATTGGCAGGCTACTGAAGCAACTGATAAATCAGAGTTCTTGCTGACGATTACACAGACAAATTAGAAATAACATATAACACCTTGAAATATAATGAAAAAGTTTATTCCATATATTGCTTGTGGCTTGTTGCTTATCTCGGGTTGGGCGTGTACCCGCACCGATGATTTGGATGTTGTAGGCGTTGAGCAAGGTAAAATTGTTATCAGGACTGCTCTCGACCCGCAGGTTGAGACCCGTGTAGTTGCTGATGAGTCTGCTGAGCGTAAGATTACTCGCATCGATGTCGTTGTTGTTGACCCTGCAACGGGAAATATAGAATACCGCGAGGTACACGAAAAAGCCGACGGTCTGAATAATTTTTCGGAAGACAACGGCAATGGTACTCTTACTTTGAAGAAGGAGCGTAATACCTTCACTGCCAATAAAGCATATAACATCTACCTTATTGCCAATGCGTCTGCGGCTATTGCGACTAAGCTTGAAAATACCACAGCCACCACAACTCTTGACGATTTGAAGCGTCTTGTGCAGGAGGATTATACCTCGACAACCGCTAACGGTGCTACAACCTTCTCGACGTTGCTCCACCTCAGTGGTACGACGACTCCCCAAGCGACTGCCCCCCAGACATTCTTGATGGATGCGGTTGTCACTCAGGAGAAAGGGAGCGAGGTGCGCGATATCATCCTTTACGATGGAGTGCAAACCAACAACACCAGCGTCTATGCCGAGTTCAAGCGTGCTGCTGCAAAGGTGATTATCAACATCAAGCAGGGCTCGTCTGTCGAGTTTATGCGTACATTGAGCCTTACTGCAGCCGATAATAACGGTGTGGCGACTATGGGTGATGCCCAGTATGAGTTCTATAATCTTCCTACCGAGACAAAGGTCTTGGCCGAGGGTTACGACTTGGGCCGCGATAACAACACTCTTATCGAAACAAAACTTATTACAATACCGGAAAGTGGCAGTTATCCTACCTTTGTTTGGAAAGATGACGTTGGCTCTGTTGCTGCCGATGGCACAGGCGATGTTAAGGTGCAGATTGTAGGCTATGCCGATGCTCACGAGTGGGCCAATGCCTCTACATTGAATTATGAGCCCAGCCTGTTGCTCAACCTGCCTATTATGTGGGATGCAAATAAGGATGCAGATAAGGATGACGGTGACGGCAAGGAGACTGCTCGTGGTGGCAACTGGTATAAGGTGCCGCTGAGCCAGAATAAGGTCTTTGAGCGCAACACTTGCTATATCGTCAATATCACAATCAACGCCGTAGGTGCCGAGAGCAAGAGTGAGGCTATCGAACTCGACGATATCGATTACGATACACGCCCGTGGGATGTTACTACCATCAAGATTGGTGGCGACTCTGAACGTCCTAAATATTTGAAACTCAATACCGATTTGGTGACAATGTATAACACCAATATCGACACCGAGCAGTTGGTATTCTCATCTTCATCACCCATCACATCGATAGTGCTGGCTGATGTCTATACTCAGAATGCTGATGGAACATTTACTAAGGTGGAAACGGGCGAAGACGATAATATGGCATCAGGAGATGGCTTTTATGCTTATTACTTGAACAAGTATAGCAACAATAAAGAGTTGACTGCAAGTATGTTTGAAGTCTCAAATCTTAGTGATGCTGTTAAGGCTACTGCACCATCAGGCGAGTTGAGTGGAAATATTACCATTATCTCTCCGCTTGGACCTAATGAAGCGGAGTTAAATGCCGCAATTGCGAAGTTGAATAAGCCGGTACACCCCGGTGAGCCTCCTGTTGCTCCCGAGGGTTTTGTTGAGACCCTACAGGACGCACCAAACCCAGAGGATTTTGTTCCGGGAATTTCGGAAACAGCTGGTGATTGGGTTGGTGAATGGTACGAAACACAGACACGAACTGTAAACCTAATCCGATACCGATATGAAAATGGTATGTTTCAGTACGATGAGGGTACTCGTACTGATACACGAGAATATAATTTTGGTGCCGGGTATGAAATAACCACAGGTACTCCGAATTGGAATAATGATTGGAAAACGGATGAGGAGACAACTGCTGCGTATGAAGCAAGATATGACGAGTATGAGAAGTTAAAAAAAATGTATGAGGCCTCTATAAATAACTCAGAGCATAATGCTTATAGAATAAAGTTGGCAGAATATCGAGCATTGTTAGACACTTATAATAGTGATATGGAAACCTATAATGCCGACGTCGCTAAACTTAAGCAGACTATGAGTGATATTCCTGAGACTCATTACAATACAGTGCGTTATCTGGAGTTTTTGGTAACAAATGAGGAAGGTTTGACCGAGACGTTCCGCGTTGAGCAGTATCCTACAATCTATATTCAGAATATTGTAGGCTGGTACTCTTATCGCGATGACTTCTATGTGCACGATGATGAGCCTGATTCCCCAACCTCTTATAAATATAAGGGTGACCGCATTGTGGGTATATCGTATAATTCAAGCAATCAAACATATACTTATAATACTTCATATGAAGGTTTTTGGCGCTCCAAGGTTAACCGCCTTGCAGATGGAAGTTTGCATAGTACATTGGAAAAATTTGATATTGATAATTATTATTGGGGGGAAAATTCAACGCAGGTGTCTACGGCAAATATTAGCAATGAGACATCTCATAATGCTCGTATGTATCATATTAATGTAACTACCACATCGGCTAAGCATACGGTGGGTCGTCCTTTGATTGTGGATGCTAATGGCAATCCTACAGATGATGTTGAGAATGGAGTTACAGACCCATCCGTTGCAAACTCCAAATTGGTTTCTCCATCATTTATGACAGCCTCACGATTAGGATTCCTTAATACAAGCGGTAATATAACTTTAGGCAATAATGCTGCATCTTTGGCTGTTGTAAGAGAGCATTGTAAGAATTATGTCGAAGTGGCTGCCGATGGTACCGAGTATCACAATTGGCGCTTGCCTACTGCGGCAGAGATTCAACTTATTATCGATTTGCAGAGTGAAGGCTCAAGTGATACTACCGTTGCGATTGATTATTTGCTGAACGCGGCTAACTATTTCAGCGCATCAGGTCCTGTTGGAAATAGTAAAGGTACCGTTTCAGGAACATCTGTTCGTTGCGTACGTGATGCGTATAATGACCCAAAAGAAAATTAGAATAAAATCTAACTCAATATGAAGCGTTTAGTTAAAAATATAATGATGCTGGCGGTGGTGGCGATTGCCGCCGTGGCGTGTCATAAAGATGATTTTGTAACCGACATCCCGCAGGTCGAGAGCGATATGATGCATCTGCGTTTTGGGGTGGTGTCGCCCGATATGCGTCAGGTCTCAACACGCGCTGTGGACCCCGATGGTAAGGGTATTCAGAATATCACGCTCTTCTGCTTTGACGACGAGGGTTTGTTTATCTCGACGGCTACTGCCCGTATCGAGGGTAACTCCGACAACGACGAGGTGTCGCTCTCGGGTGGTATTTTCGACGCTTTGGTGCCGCAGGCTACACGCGTTATGCACCTCTTGGCCAACCAGAATATGTCAACTTTTTCGGAGGATACATTCCGCGCAAAGTCCGAGAACGAGGTAATGTCTATCCTCGAGGGCTCGTCGGGTATGATGATTTATTGGGCGCGTGTCGCGGTGCCGATGGAACTTACTCAGGGCAAGGCTGGTGAGACCGACCCGCTCTCGGTATCGGAAAAAATAAAGACTTGGCTTGAGACGGTGACCGACGAATATCCCATCATTATGTTGCGAAATCAGGCGAAAGTGACTGTGGAGGTGGCTGACGAATCAGACTTTGTGGTAGAGGGTTTCGCGGTGGAGAACACGCAGGCATTCGGTACTGTTGCTCCCTACCATATGACCCTTGGCTTCCCATCGTATGCTCACGGGGAAGTTGGTACTTATACATCATTGATTCCTCCTTTCTATGTGGATAAAGATAATACTCTTACGGCTGAAGGTTCGGTACATTGGCACGATACTCATTTTATCACCCTGCCCGAGAATGATTCGAAGTTGACCAACGTATATGAGGTTGTCAACGATGAGGAGATTTATGTATTTGAGTCGGAGAATTCGTCGGGAGACCCTGTAAACGTGATTATCAAGGGTAAGCGAGCAGGTGAAGAGGTATCGAAGTATTATCGTGTGACTTTGACAGATGCAGATGGTGAGCAGGTGTTGGTTGAGCGTAACCACCACTATAAAATTGTCATCGAGGGTACGCTCGACTTTGGTCAGAATACCTTTGCCGAGGCTTTGACCGCACCCCCGACAAACAATATCTGGCTCTCAATATCTGACGAGGTAAACGAGGTGCAGGACCAGGAGTTTTTGTTGCGCGTTGACCAGACTTCGGCAGTCGTGGGTTACGATGGTACAGATTTCTATAAGCCGTCAACAGAGACCGACCCTTGGGTGTTGAGTGACAGCAAACTGACGCTTTATTTCGAGGTCGAGGATGTCGATACCTCAGATAGCAATGGAATCAATGCTGAGGACCTCAGCGTTACGTGGTTGGGCGATTATAATGTTTCGGCCACCGACGTTAGTAGTACGACTGCAACATCGTTTGACACAACAAGCGGTGAGGGTGCTATAACGATTGACCTTAACCCGCTTGGCGATGCCCAGATGAAAGAGGGTACAATTTTGGTGAAGTATGGCCGCCTGCAGCGTAAGATTAAGGTTGTGACTATCCGCCGACAGAAGTTCGAGCCGATATGGGTATCAACACAGGTGTATGGTAGTTATGACGGAGCAGAAAACTCTGACCGAGCCAATGTGACGTTGATGTTCCACGTGCCGGAGAGTTGTCCCGACGAGTTGTTGCCCTTTGAGGTAATGTTGTCGGTGAATGTGTTGGATGTCCGTTCGGAGTCGGGCCAGACCTTGCCTGTTATCCGTGCCGACGACCCTCGCTATGGTGCAGATAACGGCATCGGTTACAAGTATGTCTATACAGTTACCCAAAAGGGTACGCAGCGTATATATCTTGAGTCTATCCTGAATCAGGAGAACGGTGCGTCTGAGAAGTTGAAGATTGAGTCTCCCTATTTTGAGACCGAGGAAAAGACATTTACATTTACATCTTCGACCCGTTCTATCACACTGACAAACGCTACTGCAACAAATCCAACTGCCACTGACGAGGCGGAGAAGATGTGGTATGTATTGGTGCCACAGAAGGCAGGTGCACCTGTGGTGCTGAATTTGCAGTTGAAGGAAAATGGCAACAATGCTGAGGCGGGAAAATATGATGAGTTCTTCCTCTATTCGCAGTATCTTGACCACTATACCGATGATATGTTTAGTTCGGTCAGAGATGCCATTAACGCGACAACAAATGATGCTTGGATGAGTTCTAATTACACTTCTGGAACAGAAAGTTATTTCCCTTGTCAGTTTGCGCCTGTAGATGAGGCTCTGTGGGGCTCTGGAGGTCGTGTGTATGCATTTATCCAAAGACCAAAATTCTCATCTATTAATTTTTCAGATACAAATGAAGAACTTCCGGAGAATGTGAATAAAGGCCATTTCTCGGTATATATGCAGACTAACCGCGCTAAGTGCGCTGAGGTGGTACGTATCTCGTCTAATCAACCCAGTGCAAAGGCTGCGTTCTTAACTACTATAGGCGGTACTAACGGTATTTATACCCCAAATGAAAATGATGCATATACATATGCGAATAAGGGAACGTCAGAAAGCATAGAAACATATGGTTATCGTTCATTTGTATTTGAGTTGGCTAATTATAGACCATATCGTTTTGAGGCATCGGTGACAGGAGTTAAGGAACTCAATAATATAGACCACGATACTGAGAGTACCGAACCCGAGGCGATAGATGATGTGTTGTGGAGTTATGAGCCGAATCAGGAGATTGACATCCAATTTGATATTACAGATTTCAAGGCTGCCGATGGAACGGAGGTTCATCCATTTGGTCAAGAGTTTGAAATATATATCAAGGCTCCAATGCTTGAAAAGTCAGCAAATAGTATTTTGAATGACGCGAAACTCTATTATGACGAATCAAAAGAGTGCTTTGTATATAAGGTGGCAAGTACGCGTGATGGAGAAAAATCAGGTGATTTACCAACACAGCACAATGTTGCAGAAAGACGTGAGAATGGTGAGCGTAAGTCGTTGAAATTCACAACTAAGGATATTGTGTCGGAGGGCCAGATTACTATCAGTTCTAATCAAGAGCAGGTTGTATATCAGTCAAAGACTTTCAACGTGCAGAATACTCCTATTGCAGGTAAGATTACTTATAGTGAGGAGAATAGTACAGAGAAAAAACAGTTGCCAGATAAGGCATTCGTGTCGTTTACTCGCGTTAATAATACCAGCCGTATCGGTGCTATTGTTGTGAGCAATGATGGTAGTAGTTCTACATTCGAGTTGCGTTTGCGTAAAGAGTATGAGTTCTCTTGGCAGAACGATGAAGTGCAACTATACTATTCTGTTCCGCAAGATAATATAGAAGAAGACGGCAAGACATACAAGGTTACAAATTATTATACCGCCAATTATAGTTCATTGAGTGCATTGTATGCCGCGATGGCAGGAGGAACAGGTACAGTGAATCTGACATATGCAGGTCAAAATAAATTAGAGATAAAATAATTAATCATTTACTTACAACAAAAATGATGGGGCGCTTTATGAGGTGCCCCATCGTTGTTTTTCTCGGTTTATTATAATAGCCCTATCCTTTATCGTAGGGTATGTGTTCCTGCCATCATTAGGCGTGGCTCTTTGCCAGGTAGGATGACGGTTGCGGTAGTGCCTTGCGGGATGGTGAAGGTATATTCCACCTCTCCATTGGCTTTACGCTCCCAACCACTCTCAATACGTCCATAAGGCGAGTCGTAGTGACCGCGTGCGTATGTCATTTGACCTGTGGGGTCGGCTACGGGGCGCAGATAGAAATGCTTGAATCCCGGCTGTTGCTCGTCACGCTCAATGCCGAGGCAACGATTCATAAGCCATTGTCCGACAGCACCGAATGAATAGTGGTTGAAGGAGTTCATCGAGTTGTTTCCTCCGAATCCGTCGGCTTGTGTATAAGAGTTCAGGCGTTCCCAGATGGTTGTGGCTCCCTGAGTGACGGGATATAACCACGAAGGATACTGCTCGTTCTGCAACAGACGATATGCCACATCTGCACGACCATTGTCGGTAAGTACGCGGCTAATCCACGATGTAGTGATGAATCCTGTCATCAATGAATATGGAGGGCACTCCACACCTGTGTCAGTCGTGTTTGTGCGTTCTATGGTCTTGACCAAATTATCGAAGAGTCTCTCTTTGGCCTCGCCTTCCACTACATTAAATGCCAGAGGAAGCACATAACTGCCCTGAATATCTATTGGCTTACCCTTCTGGTCGCCCATAAATGCAGATGCAATAGTGCGGTAGGTTTCGGGCTCAAGATAGATCTGAGCAAAGAACTCTTTGCGCTGCTTAAGAGTCTGTGCAAAGCGCTGCTCGTCCTGGCTCTTGCCCAACAGGCGGGCTACATTGCTCATAATATCGAGGTCGTAGATATAATAACACTCAAAGAGTAGGCTCTTGTCGTTCTTATTATCCTCCAAGCCCAACCAATCGCTCAATTTGGCCTCTTGGTCGTTTTGTGCGAATATTCCAGATGTGGGGTCGATGTAGTTTTTCTCGATATAATCCATATATCGCTTCATAGCGTCATAATGCTCAATCAGGACTTGCTTGTCACCATAGTGAAGCCACAATTCCCACGGGATGGTAATTCCTGCCGTACCCCAAAGGAAACCTCCGAATCCTCCTCCTATGGGAGCCACATCGGGGAAACGACCATCTTCGAGTTGAATGTCGCGCATAGATTGCAGATGCTTACGCAGGAACTCCTTGCAATTCCAGAGGTATGATGCCGTGCGGGCATAAACATTGATATCGCCACTCCATCCCATACGCTCGTTGCGTTGTGGACAGTCTGTTGGTAACGAAATGAAGTTACCTAATGTGGACCAACGAATGTTGTCCCACAGACGGTTGACCAGCGTATTGCTACACTCGAAGTGAGAGTCAAATCGGTTAATGCTACTTACGACAATGCTCTGCACATTCTCCACGGGCAGGGGTTCGGGTATGCCTGTGATTTCCAGATAACGGTATCCGTGCTGAGTAAAGTGCGGCTCTATGATGGCGGGCTTTCCGTTGCTGATATATAGGTCCTGAGCGAGAGCGGCGCGGATATTTTCCAGCATCAATGTCCCAGAGTGAGGACTATAAGCGGGCAGGTCGGGGTAGAGTACCTCGGCAAAGCGCAAACGGACCTCAGTGCCTTTGGGTAATGCAGGCAGATGGATGCGGGGTACGCCAGCCATATTCTGCCCCATATCATATATATACACTCCAGGGCGTGCCTCGGTCATACTCTGTGCGGTGAGAGTTTTGTATGCCTGTACAGCAGATTGTGCTTGTAGCATACGCTGTTGAGAGTAATCATCTATCTTAGGTGTCGTGCCACCTCCCTCCGACGGAAGGTGTCCTTCGAGAGTGATTTCTTCGGCGGGCATCCATTTTGAATGTGTGCGTCTTGAGTCGGTCACTTGTCCATTAAACATACTTGCATATTGAACAGGCCCATCAACTGATACCTCCCATCCTTGAGGCTGGGTACATACAACTGTAGAGTCTCCATCGTTATAATGTACTACCATTCGAGAACGGAATGCAAGTTGGTCGCCAAAGAAGTTCCAATTGGTCATACTATAAGTAACATATCCCATCCACCATCCTTCGGCCATCTCTACTTGTATATGGTTAGTTCCTTTCTGTAGCAGAGAATCAATGTCGTATTTCTGGTAGTAATGCGTTTTGTTATATTGTGACACGCCTGGTGCATACCATTCGGCACCCACTTTCTTGCCATTTATGTATGCTTCGTAAATACCTCTGGCGGTAGCATATAGTGTGGCTGATTTTATCTCTTTATTCTTTAGTTTGAAGCGACTTCTCAGTGTTGGCAGACCTCCGTTGCTGGGGTCGTAGAGATGTAGTTGGGCCTCTTTGCCACCGATACTGATGGGCTTATCTGCCGAGTATAGCGTACCCTGTGGTGAGCGGTGGTGAGTTATCTTAACATCCGATAAAATAGCCTTTTGACCCTCTCGCATAGCGTATCCTATCTCTGCGAGTTGCGGATAACCTATAAAATCGTGGCTGTTACCGTGAGGATTTACAACGGCTTGTCCTATGGTATGCTCATTGACGTGCAGGGTTAAAGTGCTTGCAGTTCCCTCTATTTGCAAATGTATAGGATTATAGGCTTGCTCGGCAGAGATTATGTTTGTCGGAATCTCAAACGTGCTTAAAGGCTTTTCGGGCTGGTCACTTGCTGTATATCCTGCTCTGTATATGTGTATGCACGCGGCTTTACCTGACGCTAAAGGTTTGATGTCGTACTCAATACGAATGTAACTATTATCGCGCTCACACTCCACGCCCTGAATATTCAGGTTGCGATTCATCAATCGCGGGTCGTTTCCGCCAAGGAGTACCGAAGCATCAGTCGATTGGCTTTTGGCGTCGAGTTGCAGAGTACAATGATATCGAAATATAGGTAAATAATCTGAATAGAGGAAAGTTCGCGTGGTGCCAATCCACTTGGCATCTTGCAACTGTGCATTAGCGGTGTGTGCCGCAAAGGTTAGAATCAATAGGCAGAGGATTGTTTTTTTCATCGTATGTAGATTTTTAATTAATATTCTGTAAATAGTGGGGCTGCTGACAAACTCGTAGGTCCCATTTATGATTTACAAATATAGAAAAATCCACGGGAGTAAACAAAAATGCCTGAAAATAATTTTCTTCGATAGTCGCGGCATAGGGTTGGGAATAATGGTTTTATTGTCGTTGACGCTTGTAAATACTCCGTACGTTATATAATAACAAAGGAGTAAATCTCGTATATCAAGATTTACTCCTCTGCCGTGCTACGCAATATTACAATGCTTTATATAGCCACTTGTGTCTTGAGGCTGATATTGTCGGATGCACCACCTACCAATATCTCTATATTGCCATTCTCGAGCATCCAAGAATCTGTCTCAACATCCCAATAACGAAGGCTTTCTACAGGAATCTCTACTGTTACACGCTGTGTCTGACCAGCGACAATCGTTGTACGCTTAAATCCCTTCAACTCCTTCACGGGCCATTCAACCTTTGCATCCAAACGAGTTACATATACTTGTGCAACCTCATCGGCATCCATCGAGCCCTTGTTTGTAATGTCAAACGATACCTCGATAACATCATTTGCCTTATACTCCTTCTTGTCGGTTGTTACATTTGCATATTCAAAATCTACATACGACAAACCGTGACCAAAAGCGTACATTACAGGTACCTGCTTTGTGTCAAACCAACGATAACCTACATATTGACCCTCTGTATAGTGAGCATCGGGTGCAGGGCGTTGCATACGACGGCGCTGACCACCTGTGATATCGTCGCGGTGTGCTGCTGCAAACACGTCTGTCGCGGTCTCGACCTTCTGCGGGAAGTTACCCAAAGCATAAGCGGGTGAATCCTCCAACTTGATGGGGAATGTGAACGGCAGTTTGCCCGATGGAGCAATCTCGCCGTAGAGTATGTCAGCCAAAGCGTGGCCACCCTCCAAACCGTTCCACCAACCCTGAACGATAGATTTTGAATACTTCTCCAACTCCTGCAAGTCGCAAGGACCTCCAGAGATGATAACGCTGACGATGTTGGGATTAACCTCGGCCAAAGCCTTTACAATCTCCTCCTGACCTACGGGCAACTTGATGTCCTGACGGTCGCTACCCTCTGTCTCGATAAACTTGTTTGTACCACAGAAGAAAAGTACCAAGTCGGCCTCTTTTGCTGCAGCAACAGCCTCCTTCAACAAATCTGCATCGGCAGCCTCGTTGATATCCAATGCGATGTCGTTGGCAGCATTTGCGTTACCACCGTTACCACCACGCATACGCATCATCATACGGCCAAACATTCCCAAGTAGTTCTTGTATGCAGCGGCGTAGTTAATCTCGAAACGGCCATTTGAACGATTCTGCAAACCCTGCAATGGAGTAATCTCGTAAGGTGTTTTCACACCTGCACCCATACCACCTGCGGCAGTTGTAGCAATAGCGTTACGGCCAATAACAGCAATCTTCTTTACCTTCTCGCTGTTGATAGGCAATAGACCACCCTCGTTCTTGAGCAATACAATAGACTTTGTTGCAACATTATATGCTGTCTGGCGACTCGCGGGCTGTGATGTCTGTACTGTGTTGGCTACATTCTCGGGAATCGGCTCAATAGCAAAGCGTAAGCGCAAAATCTCGCGTACGCGGTCATTTACAATCTCCTCAGAGAGTTTACCAGCGCGGATTGAATCAATAAGCGGCTGACCGAAGTAGTTGTCACCTGTCATCTGTACGTTCAAACCGCCGAGTGCTGCACCCATAGTGCTATGAGTTCCGCCCCAATCCGATACGGTCATACCCTTGAAGCCCCAATCTCCACGCAAAATCTCGTTGTTGAGTACGAAGTTCTCGGTACCGTAATAACCATTTACCTTGTTGTATGCGGGCATCACAGACATTGCACCACCCTTTACAACTGCATCCTCGAAGGGCTTGAGGTAAATCTCGCGCATCGTGCGCTCGTCAATGATGACGTTTACCGAGCCTCGGTTTGTCTCCTGATTGTTCAATGCATAGTGCTTAACACAAGCGGCTGTACCAGCATCCTGCATACCGATTGTATATTGTACAGCAAGTTCGGCAGCCAATACGGGGTCTTCAGAAAAATACTCATAAGTACGACCTCCAACGGGCAGACGCTGAATGTTGATAGCCGGGCCGAGCATAATATCCTTACCACGCAAACGAGCCTCAACTCCGATGCCGTTACCATAAGCATAGGCCAATTCGGGTGACCACGTTGCTGCCAAAGCCGAGCCTGTGGGGAAGTATGTAGCCGAGTCGAGTGACCAGCCTTTGGCACGGAAACCGTCGCCTACCTCCTCACGTACGCCAAAAGGTCCATCGGCATATTTGATGTCCTGAATACCGAGTCGAGGCACACCTTCCGACGACATAATCGTCTTGCTGTGCATCATTTCGACCTTCTCTTCAAGTGTCATCTCAGCGATGATTTCGTTGATTTTTTTGTCGTTAACCGTCAACCGGTCTTGTGGCGAAAGTGGCTTTGAACAAGAGTATCCCAAAGCGCACAACGCACAAAATAGAATAATTCGTTTCATAAATATTAATATGTATTAAGTGATTCCTTGCGTGTGTTATTATCGTTACCTCTCTCCAAGAATCTTCCCATCCCAATGTAACGTAATTACAAATATACGACTAATTAATTATACTATCAACAATTAAGTCGTGACAAATACAAAAAATATTTTCTCGGGATTATTTACTCTCGCGTTGTTCTATGTATTACGCTCCTCACAGAATAGGAAGTGGCGTTTAAGGCGAGTGTAGAGTGGGATTTTTATACTTTGCTTTTCCGTAGCCGTAAAAAGTTGTCTTTGGCTGATTAATCCCAAATTTGAAATGTGTAACTACATTGATTTGTTGTCAAATTTCTATATACAGATTGTATTTTTAATTTTTTTTACTATTTTTGCCGATGCAGATGGGTGACATAAAGAATATATCGAGAAGACTTTTTGCGGCGTTTATGCTCCTGATTTTTATGGAGCATATTGTCAGTGCGACATTGTTCGCCCATCAGCATACAATTGATGGCCAAACAATTACGCACTCGCATATCCATTTCGGCACATCGCAGTCTCCCAACCATACGCACACCATTCAGCAGATTAATCTTATTGCGGCATTATCGACTATTAAGGTCGTAGTTGCGGCGATAGCAATGGTGTTCATCGCTCCGTTGCACGTTGTGGTATTGCTTACGCGATACACTATTCGCAAGGTCGAAACAAGAGTTCTGCGTCTATTTTCGTTGCGTGCTCCGCCCGCAGTTGCTTTATATTAATTAGTCTTTTTGTCTGCGCCACGGAGGCTTTCTGTGAGGTGCAGATACTTATCGTATTACATATTTTATTTTTTTAACACTAAATATATGAAGCAATTTATACATTTGGTGATGCTATGTGGTGTATTATTTCTTGCAACCACAGCATCTGCCATAACCGATAATGAAAATCCTCAAAATCGAAATACAAGTGACGCAAATATTCACGGTCACATACTTGATGCTAAAACTAATCAACATATTCCTTATGTAGTCCTCTCGCTTAAGGGTACAACCTATGCAACGGGTACCGATGCCTCGGGCCACTATTTTTTGAAGAACCTGCCTGAAGGAAACTATATTTTGGTAGCCGAAGTAATAGGTTACAAGAAGGCCGAGAAGAGCGTAAAACTTGTTCGTAATAAGAGTATCGAGGTGAACTTTACGTTGGAAGAGGAGGCTCTGTCGATGAACGAGGTAGTTGTATCGGCAACTCGTAATGAGACCAACAAAAAGAATACTGCTACCATCGTAAACGTTGCATCGGCCAAGTTGTTTGAAAACACAGCGTCGAGCAATCTGGCGGAGTCGATGGCCTTCCAACCCGGATTGCGTGTAGAGAATACTTGCGGTAACTGTGGAGCCGTACAGTTGCGTATAAATGGTCTTGAAGGACAATATTCTCAAGTGTTGCTTGATTCAAACCCTATATTCAGTTCATTGGCAGGAGTTTATGGCTTGGAGCAGTTGCCTGTGGCAATGATTGAGCGCGTAGAGGTTATACGTGGCGGCGGCTCGGCTCTGTTTGGCTCAAATGCTATCGGAGGAGTTGTGAATATTATCACCAAAGAGCCTCTGCGAAACTCTCTTTCACTGGCCAATACGACTAACCTAATTGAGGGCAAGACAGCAGAGTTTAATACATCGTTCAATGGCTCGTTTGTGTCGGATAACCATCGTGCAGGAGTATATCTGTTCGGAATGGTTAAAAACCGTGATGCGCACGACTATAATGATGACGGTTTTTCGGATATCTTGAAGATGGACTCTAAAACATTGGGATTTAGAGGTTACTATAAGACATCGGCCCACTCGAAACTCACAGCCGAGTATCACCACATCGGCGAGTATCGTCGTGGCGGAAACAATATTGACCAGCCACCTCATATGGCCGATATCGCCGAGGATGTAAGACATCAGATTAATGGAGGTAGTTTGCGATTCAACTACTTTGCTCCCAACTCTCGTCACTTTGCCGATGTATATGTATCGTCGCAGGGTATCAAGCGTAACAGTTATTATGGAACGGGCAAGGACCCCAATGCCTATGGAGTCACAAATGATATAACAATTACAGCAGGTGCGCAGTATAGTTATGTCTTCGAGAAGTGTCTGTTTATGCCAGCGCAATTTACCGTAGGTGCGGAGTATTCGTACAACGACCTCGATGACCACTCTATCGGGTTTGACCGTAAGATTATGCAGACGGTACGTACCGCAGGAGTATATTTGCAGAATGAGTGGCAGAGCGACAAGGTGAACTTTGTCATCGGTGGTCGTTTCGATAAGCACAATATGATGGAGAAGATAATCTTCTCGCCACGCGCCAATCTGCGATATAGCCCCATCGAAGATATCGGCTTGAGAGTTAGTTATTCGAGCGGTTATCGTGCACCGCAGGCTTTTGATGAGGATTTGCACATAGATGCCGTAAATAATCAATCGTCAATCATCGTATTGGATGAGAATCTTCGCCCCGAATACTCTCACAGTTTCAGTGCGTCGGCAGACCTTTATCACAATTTTGGCTCGTTGCAGACCAACTTGTTGGTTGAGGGCTTCTATACCATCCTCGATGATGTGTTTGCATTGGCTAAAACGGGCGAGAATGAGGCCGGATATATCCTCCAGACTCGTTATAATGCCGCAGGTGCTGAGGTTAAGGGCTTGACCGCAGAGTTAAAGTTGGGTATTCCAAGTGTTTTTGAGTGGCAGATGGGTTATACATTCCAGCGTAGTCGCTACGATGAGCCGGAGGAGTGGTCAGAGAATGTTGAGCCGCAGCGTCGTATGTTCCGTACCCCCGACCATTACGCTTACTTTACAGCATCTGCCGATATAACAAAGCGTTTTAAGGCGTCTATTTTCGGAAACTATACAGGTCGTATGCTCGTACAGCACAATGCAGGTTATATCGAAAATGACCGCGATGAACTCACTCCGCAATTTTTTGACGCAGGTCTGAAACTCTCTTATACATTCTCGTTGAGCGATACGATTAATTTAGAGATAAACGGAGGTATGAAAAATATATTTGATAGTTATCAGGACGATATTGACCGTGGTCCTTTCCGCGATTCGGTATATGTTTACGGTCCTATGTTGCCTCGTACATACTTCTTTGGCCTGAAATTTACGATGTAGCCTACGTTTAGTTGTAAAAAATGTACTCAAAACTCTCCCGAAAGTACTATTCGGGGGAGTTTTTTGTTATGCTTGTAATTTTTAGTGTGCGGATATGTAGTTTTTTGAAATATTATGCGACTAATATAATAGAACACATAATTTATTATTGGTATGAAAATGTTTTTGAAGATTGCTCTTTACATCTTATGTGGTGTTGTTGGATTAGTTGTTATCGGCAGTGGAATTTTTGGTTATAAACTATATACTCAACTGCGAGATGGAGGCAAAATCGTAGAGTGGAATGACTCGGAAGGTACGACATATCGTGATTTACGCTATGGTGATGGCGCACGTAATACCTATAATCTGGTTATTCCAACCGACAAGCAACCAGATGCTTTAATGCTGTTTATACACGGAGGCTCGTGGACCTCAGGTGAGAAAGAGGATATGGAATACGAGGTGCATCGCTTTGCCAAAATGGGCTATGCTACGGCTACGATGAATTATTCGCGTTTGGGGCAGGATACGCTCGATGTGTCAATGCCTTATAACTCACCAAGTTTTGAATCAATGGTGAAAGAGATATATGCCTGCATCGATGCCATTAAGGCAAAGGGTAAGGAGTTGGGTTGCGATTTTAGGCAGATGGCTGTTGGAGGCTATTCGGCGGGCGGTCATCTGGCGATGCTTTATGCTACCCGCCACGCCACTACGTCTCCTATCCCCGTAAAATTTCAGATTAGTTGGGTGGGCCCTGCTGATATGGGGGTGTTATTCCCTTTCCTGACTGATGATGTCGCAGTAGAGAAAATTTGTTCAGGAGAGCAGTCTGAAGAAGTGGTAAAACAACGGCAAGACCTGAAGAACTTTCTTCAAAGTATTACTGGCAAGGTTGTGACCGATGAGGAGTTGAGTGTTGAAACGGTAAACAATGCAAGGCAGATGGGTTCTCCTCTGCATTATGTGTCGGAAACGACTCCGCCTGCGGTGTTGGCTTATGGAGGTAAGGATATGCTTGTGTTGTCGGAGCACGGTAAGAGAATGTCCGACGCTATGCAATCAAAGGGAGTGGACCACTCGCTGATTATATTCCCCAACTCGGGTCATACATTGGACCACGACAAAGAATATACTCAAATGGTGATAGATGAAATAACAAGATTTTGTCAAACATACTTTGATTGATGGTAGAGGCTTGCCTGTTTCGTGACGATTGGATAAAAAGATTTCGAATAAAATAAATGCATAAATATTGCGTTTGTAATAAAAATTGCATATTGATGCATTAGTCAGAATATTTTTCGTTACATTTGCAGAACAGGTAAACAACTCAACTATGACAAGAAAGATTTTAGCATATCTTCTCATTCTCGCAGCAATGTGCAGTTGCAGCCGTAGTGTAAAATTCGATATTGAGGGCCGATTAGTAGATAATGCCGCAAGTGTTGTGTATCTTGTGGTTGAAGATACCGATGTCGATACGTTGGCATCTGCCGCCGTTGCCCGCGATAACACATTCCATCTTCAAGGTGAGGTGGCGGAGCCTACAACAGCATTTTTGTGCGATGATAACGGTAATGCGTTGGCAATGTTGCTAACGGAGAGTAAACGTGTACATCTGCGTCATACGGGCGAGGAGGGTTATATAGTCGAGGGCGGCCCCGTCAATGATAAATATAACTTTATACTGCGTCGTTTGTCAGATGTGGCTCGTGATGTACAAAATCTAAATCCATCATCGGAGAGCATAGAGGAGGAGTATGAGTCGCTGGTGATAAAATATAACGAAATACTCTCAACGGCGATAACCGACAATCTTGATAATATTATTGGCGTTGAGTTGTTCCTAAGCCAAGAGGCGCGAGGGATGTCAGCCGAAGATATGCGTATTAGATTGGCGCAGTTCTCTCCCGAAATGCGAGACTTAAGGGCTATGCGACAATTCGAACAATACATTGCGACATACGAACAGACTGAGATAGGTAAGCCGTTTATCGATTATCGTATGCGTACAATGTCGGGCCCAAAACCTCTCTCGGAGGTGTGCGGAAAGGATAGATGGGTGTTGTTGGAGTTTTGGGCGACGTGGTGCGAGCCTTGTTGTCAGAATATTCCGTTGCTAAGGGAGTTGTATGCGAAATATGCAGTGCAGGGCCTGGAAATATGCGGGGTGTCTTTGGATAAGGATGTTGAGCGTTGGCAGGCGTTTGTTACACAAAATGAGATGTTATGGACTAATGCTATCGACCTATCAGGGGATAATGCCCCGTCAATGGCCGAGATATATGGTCTGCAATCTATTCCGTCAAATTTCCTTATCTCTCCCGATGGGGTTATCGTGGCGCGAAACATATACGGAGAAGAGTTGGAACACGAGTTGGAACATATCTTTGAGCATTAATCTTTTCTTTGTGGTTTGCGATGGTATCGCGTTGTTAGATAGGGCGTTATGTGGCGCAGAGCGTTGTTGCGTAATCCCTGAATTGAAAAATAATGTTAAAAAAACCGCAAAAACATTTGCACAAAACAATTTTTCGTCGTATATTTGCACTCGCAATCAGCAAATGGCTCCGTAGCTCAACTGAATAGAGTACTTGACTACGGATCAAGCGGTTACAGGTTTGAATCCTGTCGGAGTCACTTAAGAAAGCAAAAATATATGGAGAGCAAATAGCCCTCCATATTTTTTTTTGTTCTATATCAATATGTTATACTGATTTCTCGTTCCACCCAAAACCTCACAAAAACACCACTTTTTCGGTAAGTATTACACAGAGTTCTT
>JAFQCA010000038.1 GCA_017399485.1 Alistipes sp. | reverse complement strand
TCGCAGCAGATGAATTTTAGGAAAAAGGATAAGCGGAGAAATTTCCGTTAAAAAACGGAGAATTTTTCACGAAGTAAAAACGCGAAGGCGTCCGTTTTAGGAAATTTATTCGGTTAGCCCCTAAAATTTATCACCGCGCCGATTTTTATTCACCTTTTTACGGCTAAAAAGGTGAAAAAGAAGATAAGAAGGAAGAAAAGATTGGAATTGTAGGGATTGCCACGGCTTGTACCAAGCCTCGCAATGACAGGAAATAAATAGGTTAGAGACTCCAATCCTCGCCTCACGGCTCGGTGGAGTGACGTGGGTAAAGATGAAAGAGGAAAGAGATATTCCCGCGCGAAGCCAAATTGGGTAGGTAAGGAAAGTCAATTTTGAATTGCATCGACTCAGTGGAGTGACGCGGGTAAAGAGTAAAGATAAAAGATAATAAAAAACATTTAACTAATAAAACATACTACTATGAAGAAAACTTTACTTATTGCTTTGACGATGTTCATTGCGTTGGGTATTACATCTTGCTCGAAGGGTAAGAATGAAATCAAGGTTATGTCGTTCAATGTGCTGGTAAGCCATAACGATGAGAGTAATAATTGGGGTGAGCGCAAGGTTGCTTCGCTCAATATGCTCAACGAGGAGAAGCCTACAATTTTCGGTTTGCAGGAGGCTTTGCAGCATCAGGTTAATTTCTTGGCCGAGAACTTGCCACAGTATGGCTGGGTAGGCGTAGGTCGTGAGGATGGCGAGAAGAATGGCGAGTTTATGGCTATCTTCTATCTGAAGGATGAGGTTGAATTGCTCGACAGCGGTACGTTCTGGCTCTCGGAGACTCCCGACACACCCTCGATGGGTTGGGATGCAGCCTGCAAGCGCACCTGCACCTGGACAAAACTCAAGATGAAGAAGACAGGCACCGAGTTCGCATACCTCAACACCC
Organism: Alistipes sp.; assembly: GCA_017399485.1. Classification (GTDB taxonomy): domain Bacteria; phylum Bacteroidota; class Bacteroidia; order Bacteroidales; family Rikenellaceae; genus Alistipes. The sequence continues at coordinate 12,175 of JAFQCA010000038.1, read as the reverse complement.
ACCTCGACCACGTGGGTAAGGAGGCACAGCGCAATGGTTTGGCTCTGATGGTTGAGCGTTGCGCCCAAATCGTACCAAAGGGTATGACGGCATTCGTCACTGCCGACTTCAACGCACGTACTGACGATGCGATTTTCGAGCCTTTGAAGGCCGATATGTTGGATGCGCGTGAGACAGCGCCCGAGACTGACCGCCGCGGCACATACAACGGTTTCGACAACTTGCAGGATGTAGTGATTGACCACATCTTCTATCGCGGTGCCGAGGCTCACACATTCCGCGTGTTGGATAAGTATTATGGTGCGCCCTACATCTCGGACCACTACCCCGTAGTGATGACGGCAACGTTTTAATTAGAGATTTTTATAAAAATATAAGACTCGTCGGGCTATACGCTTGGCGAGTTTTTTTTATCTATTACGTCACTCCACCGAGCCTTTTCCCGATGCTCCCTACCCACGTCACTCCACCGAAGCCTGCAAGGCGAGGATTGGAGTCTCTAATAATGTGTTTTCGTTAGAGATTCCAATCATCACTCACATCCGCTCGTGATGTGGAATGACGTTTTTTACCTATTTAATTCCTCCTCTTGCGTTAGAGGAGGTGCCCGTTAGGGCGGAGGAGTCTGCAATTCTTAATTCTGAATTTTGAATTTTGAATTTATATAATGTAACTTTGCAATAGTTAAATAAATCATTGAGAAAATTATGGAAGAACAGATAAAAAAACTGCTTTCGGCGGTGGTGCATCCCGAGACCGAGCAGAACATAGTCGAGAGCGGCGTGTTGCAGAGTGTGACTGCCCGCGAGGATAAGATTACGGTAGTGTTATGCTTTCCGAAGGCCAGAGACCCATTTGCCGTAAGAATTAAAAACATCGTAGAGAAGATGCTCGGCGATGCCTACCCTGCAGCGGCGGAGAACATCACAGTCGTAATAAAGGAGGGTACGCCCCGCGCTCCGCAGCCCAAACGCGAGAGCACTACCGTAAAGGTGGGTAAAATAATCGCCATAGCATCGGGCAAGGGCGGTGTGGGTAAATCTACCGTTACGGCCAACCTGGCACTCACGTTGCGCAATATGGGTTACAGAGTGGGTGTTTTGGATGCCGATATTTATGGGCCGTCGCAGCACAAGATGTTCAACTTGGAGGAGTACATACCCGATGCTGTGCAGGATGAGGAGGGTAACGACTACATCGTGCCGGCAAAGAGTATGGATATAGAGTTGATGTCAATAGGATTCTTTATTCGTCCTACCGATGCGCTGATGTGGCGCGGTGCGATGGCTACAAATGCCCTGAAGCAGTTGCTGCACCAGACGATGTGGGGCGGATTGGATTTTCTGTTGATTGATATGCCTCCGGGTACGGGCGATATTCACCTGACGATAATATCAGAGATAAAGTTGGATGGTGCGGTGATAGTATCTACGCCTCAGCAGGTGGCCGTAGCCGACGTGGTGCGTGGCACCGAGATGTTCCGTCACGAGCAGGTGGCAGTGCCTGTGTTGGGTATTGTCGAGAATATGGCGTGGTTTACACCCAAGGAGTTGCCCAACAACAAGTATTACATCTTTGGTCAGGGCGGTGCCGAGCGCTATGCTGCCGAGGCTGGTGTACCGTTCTTGGGCCATATACCTTTGATTCAATCGATTATGGAGGGTGGCGAGTGTGGTACTCCTACGGTGGCGACAGATAGCGAGGTGGAGAAATACTACCGCGAAGTGGCGCAAAAAATTGTTGAAAATTGCGTTAAATAGAGTTGATAAGTTGGCGAAAAGTTGTTGATAACGGGGCGGTGGAGTGTTGATAGATTTTTGATTAAAAAAGTGCTACGAAAACCGTAAAATTATTAACTGCTTGAAAACGAATAGGGGTTGAGAATACCAAAATATTTATGCAAAAAATTATAAAAATTTTTCAATAATCTTATAATCATTTTTGCTACCCCGATTGATGAAAAGTTTTGGGTGTTGAAAAGTTGAAAACTATTTTAATACCCTTTTTTGTGGGGTTAATTTTGTAGAAATGTAAAAAGCAAAGAGGTCGATAATAGATTAAAAAATAATGGATTAAATGCTCAAAATTACAAATGTAACTCTTAACAGCGGATGGTTGAAAACCTGTTAACGGATGTTGAAAAAATAAGTTGAAAAAAGTTATCGACACTATCAACAGGAGTATTTATTATTGTTTTTTATTTAATTATTAAAAAAGTATAAAAATAATAACAACTAATTCGTGTTGACAAACTGGGAATTCAAAATTCAAGATTCAAGATTCAAAATTCAAAATTACAAGAGATAAACTCTCGTTTCCTCCTCGCGGCTCGGCAAAGTGAGTAAACTCACTCTGCCCTCGCTCCGCAGCGTCGGTTCATAATTCAAAATTGCGAGTAAGCGAGAGTAATTAAAAGTCACCCTTGTGGTGGGTTAAAATTGCAGACTCCTCCGTCACTCGCCCCAAGCGAGTGCCACATCCTCTACCTTAGAGGAGGAAATAATTGAGTAAAAAAACGTCATTCCACAAAATCGCTTGTCGATTTTGACTGGAAAGTTGCGATTAAGGCGAGAGCAAAGAGTGCTTGTACTTTTTGCCGAGCCGTAGCAACTAAAAGCGGCGAAGCCGATTAATCTCTAAATATAATCAACGTTAGAGACTCCAATCCTCGCCTGTAGGCTCGGTGGAGTGACGTGCTAACTAAATATTAATAAAATATTCCCGCGCGAAGCCCAATCGTGGCAGATGAATTTTAGGATAAAGGATAAGCGGAGAAATTTCCGTTAAAAAACGGAGACCTTTTCACGGCTAAAAAGGTGAAAAAGACACGAAGTGGATTAATTTAATGTTAGATATATCCTCGTTATAGTAAGTCTGTATCAGTAATACCCTTACATTAAAGGTAGATTCCAATCATTTTCGCAAATAAATGATTAAAGTATCAGTAATGCCCATATTGCGAAAATGTGGAATGACGTCTTTACCTATTTAATTCCTTATCTAAGGTAGAGGAGGTGTCGTTTTAGCGACGGAGGAGTCTGCAAATCCAAAATCTTGAATTTTGAATTGCATTGGTCAATTATTTCCCTTATTTTTTTGTAGAACAACCAAAAAATATCTAATTTTGGGAGATTATTACCTTTTATAAAGGGGATAATGATATTTATAATAATTAAAATTAATTTTGTAATAGCCTTTAGAGATTAATCGGCTTCGCCACTTTTAGTTGCTATGGCTCGGCAAAAAGTACAAGCACTCTTTGCTCTCGCCTTAATCGCAACTTTCCAATCAAAATCGTCAAGCCGATTTTGTGGAATGACGTTCGTAGTGGATTAATTACTTAATACAAATTACAACACTAAATTATATAGTACTGAAACAAAAAATATAAAATAAAATATTATGTCAGAGAAGAAATTCAAACGTTATCTTATCACTTCGGCCTTGCCTTATGCTAATGGTCCTGTGCATATTGGCCACTTGGCTGGTGTTTATGTGCCTTCGGATATATATGCTCGTTACCAACGTCTTAAGGGTAACGATGTTATCTCGGTGTGTGGTAGTGACGAGCACGGTGTGCCTATCACCATCAAGGCTCGTAAGGAGGGTATCACCCCGCAACAGGTGGTGGACCGCTACCATAATATTATTAAGGATGCCTTCAAACGTTTGGGTATGTCGTTCGATATATATTCGCGTACCTCATCGCCTACACATCGCGTGACGGCGAGTGATTTCTTCAAGAAACTTTACGACGAGGGTAAGTTTATAGAGCAGACTTCGGAGCAGTACTATGACGAGGAGGCTAAGACATTCCTCGCTGACCGTTATATTGTGGGTACTTGTCCCCGCTGCCAGAGCGAGGGTGCCTATGGCGACCAGTGCGAGAAGTGTGGCTCGACGCTCTCACCCGACGAACTCATCAATCCCAAATCTAAACTCTCGGGTGCTGTGCCTGTGAAGAAGCAGACCAAGCACTGGTACTTGCCGCTGGATAAGTATGACCCATTCTTGCGCGAGTGGATTCTGGAGGGCCACAAGGAGTGGAAGTCAAACGTATATGGACAGTGTAAGAGTTGGTTGGATACAGGTCTTCAGCCTCGTGCTGTAAGCCGCGACCTGGATTGGGGTATTCCCGTGCCGGTGGAGGGTGCCGAGGGCAAGGTGTTGTATGTATGGTTTGATGCACCGATTGGTTATATCTCTGCTACTAAGGACCTTACACCCGATTGGGAGAAGTATTGGAAGAGCGAGGATACAAAGATGGTTCACTTCATCGGTAAGGATAATATCGTATTCCACTGCATAGTATTCCCCTCGATGTTGAAGGCTCACGGTGAGTATATCCTGCCCGAAAATGTGCCTGCAAACGAGTTTCTTAATTTGGAGGGCGACAAGATTTCTACCTCGAAGAATTGGGCCGTATGGTTGCACGAATATCTTGACGAGTTCCCCGGCAAGGAGGATGTGTTGCGATATGTTTTGTGTGCCAATGCTCCCGAGACCAAGGATAACGACTTTACGTGGAAGGATTTTCAGGCTCGCAACAACAACGAGTTGGTGGCCATCTTGGGTAACTTCGTAAACCGCGCCTTGGTGCTTACCAAAAAATACTATTCTGGGGCTGTTCCTGCGTGCGGAGAACTTACGGAGTATGATAATGCCACCATCGAGGAGTTGAGCCAAATAAAGGCCTCTTTAGAGTCAAATATCGAGTCTTATCGTTTCCGCGAGGCGTTGAAGGATGCTATGAACTTTGCCCGCATCGGTAACAAGTATTTGGCCGACACAGAGCCTTGGAAGGTTGTGAAGACAGACCCCGAGCGTGTGAAGACTATCCTGAACATCGCTTTGCAGATTACTGCCAACATTACTATCGCCATCGAGCCCTTTATGCCATTCTCGGCAGAGAAGATTCTCAAGATGTTAAACATCGAGAAGTTTGGCTGGGATAACTTGGGTAGTATGGATTTGTTGGCCGAAGGCCACGTTATAGGCGAGCCGGCGTTGTTGTTCGAGAAGATTGAGGATGATGTGATTGATGCCCAACTCAAGAAGTTGGCCGACATCAAGGCTGCCAACGCCGCTGCTGCCGCTGCCGAGCACGTAACGGAGCAGAAGGAGGAGTGTACGTTTGACGAGTTCCAGAAGATGGATATCCGCGTATCGACAATCCTCGAGGCCGAGAAGGTTGCCAAGACCAAGAAACTCTTGAAGTTGACCGTAGATACAGGTATCGACAAGCGTACTATCGTGTCGGGTATAGCCGAGCACTTCACACCAGAGGAGTTGATAGGCCGTCAGGTGTTGGTGTTGGTGAATCTTGCTCCGCGCGAGATGCGAGGTATCGTGTCGCAGGGTATGATTCTTATGGCTGAGGATGCGAGTGGTAAGTTGGAGTTGCTCGCACCCGAACATAAGACCAACAACGGTGCGATTGTAGGGTAAAAAGGGAATTCAAAATTGCGAGTAAGCGAGGGTAATTAAAAGCCACACTTGCGGTGGGTTAAAATTGCATTCGCTCCGCAGCGTCGGTTCAAAATTCAAAATTAATAATTGAGAGAATTTTTTTGATTTTTATATAAAAAACTACTAAATAATTGAAATTTAATTAATTAACATAACTAAAACTATGAAAGCGTTTGTAAAATTTATGATGTGTGCTGCCGTTTTGATGGGTAGCGTTGTGTTCTCATCTTGCAGCAAGGATGATGACGAGGGAGATAGAAAGACTGTGAATGATGGTATTATGGCCACACATAAGTTCTATATCACACCCGATTTGCTCAAGTTCGTTGATGTTACAGTCGAGTGGACCGACTTCGAGGGTAAGATTGTGACCGAGCAGGTGACTCCAAAAGAGTTGGTTTTGGAGCGTGAGTATATCACCGAGAAGTTGCAGGGAAGTACTGCTATGACGGTTTATATCGAGCGTAACAGTACAGAGATTGATAAGGATGGCGAGTACGATATTGCTTTGACTTATGACTTCTCGGCTATCCGTCTCTTCGGTACAGGTGTGGGTAAGCCTATCACTACAGGTCAGCCCATTGAGGCCTTTAGAGAGAAGCACGTGAATATTCACAAGACTTTCCTGGAGAGTATCTTGAATCGTATTCCTAAGGAGGTTAGCATTGTAAATATGTTCAACGACACGCCGTTTGGTGTGCAGTGCATACCCGTTGTTGAGTGCAGCGAAGAGAAGGTAGGTAAGTAAAAAGGAGAAAGGAATATTGGAATTTACGTTAGAGACTCCAATCCTCGCCTGAAGGCTCGGTGGAGTGACGTGGGCAGGGAGCATCGGAAATGCTCGGTGGAGTGACGTATTATACAATATTCGTATATTATTTCTGCAAAATATTGCTCCGAGCATTGAGGAGGTCGGGCAATAAAGATAAAATGTTAGGTTAGTAAAATAGGTTAATTGATTGGTTATGAGTACTTTAGATTGGAATAATATTGGTTTCGGCTATATCAAAACCAATGTAAATGCTCGCGCATACTTCGCCGATGGCAAGTGGAGTGAATTGGAGTTTACCGACGATGAGTATATCAAGATGCATATCTCGACCACTTGTCTGCACTACGGTTTGCAGTGCTTCGAGGGGTTGAAGGCTTTTCGTGGTGAGGATGGACGAGTTAGGTTGTTCCGCGTTGATGAGAACGCCAAGCGTATGCAGGCATCGGCCCGTAAATTGTGTCTGCCTGTACCTTCGGTTGAGATGTTCGTCAAGGCGTGCCGTGAGGTTGTTGAGCGCAATATGGAGTTTGTTCCGCCTTATGAGTCGGGTGCATCGTTGTATTTGCGTCCGTTGTTGCTGGGCTCGCAGATTGATTTGGGAGTAAAGGCTTCGCCCGAGGCACTCTTTTTGGTATTCTGTTCGCCCGTAGGCCCCTACTTCAAGGGCGGTATGGCACCGATAAAAGTAATCATTGACCGCGTTCAGGACCGCGCTGCTCCACGTGGAACAGGCGATATAAAGGCGGGTGGTAACTATGCATCGAGTATCCTTTCGGGCGAAAAGGCGCATACGTTGGGCTATTCGAATGTGATGTATTTGGATGCTGTCGAGCATAAATATATCGAGGAGTGTGGTGCTGCCAACTTCTTCGGCATTAAGGATGGTACTTATGTGACGCCCAAGTCGCCCTCGATTTTGCCTTCGGTGACCAATAAGAGCCTGCGTCAGTTGGCTCAGGATATGGGTTTGAAGGTCGAGGAGCGCCCTGTGGCTGTCGATGAGTTGTCGTCGTTCAGCGAGGCGGGAGCGTGCGGTACGGCTGCCGTAATCTCGCCCATCGGCTCAATATTGGATATCGACACCAACGAATTTATCAGTTATGGCGATGAGGTTGGTCCTGTGAGTCTGGAGTTGTACAACCGTTTGCGCGATATTCAATATGGTCGCGCCGAGGATGTTCACGGCTGGACAACGATAATTGAGTAACAAGGAGATAGGGTTTTACCCTATTTTAATAAAGGATTTTAATACTAAAGGCTGCGCAACGGGTTTGTTGGCAGCCTTTTTTTTGTTTCGGGATTATTTATTTTGTTTTTGTTCCACGTGGAACGGCGAAGGAATTCTCACGGCCCTATCTGCCGAACTTTATAAGCATCACGTTTATGTCGGCGGGACTCACGCCCGGAATACGTGATGCCTGCCCTATCGTTGTGGGACGGATTTTTGTGAGTTTCTGGCGGGCCTCGATGGTAAGTGCGTTCATCTGCATAAAATCGAAGTCAGCGGGGATTATGATGTCTTCCAATCTACGCAACTTCTCGGCCAACAGTTTCTCGCGCTCGATGTAGCCCTTGTATTTTATTTGTATCTCGGCCTGCTCGATTATCTCTTGTGTTATGCCCTGCTGCGTGACGAAACGTTTTACTTTTGGTAACTCCTCGATGAGGTCGTTGAATGTAAATTCGTTGCGCGAAACGAGCGCATATAACTTTCTACCCTGCGTCAGAGGCTCAAAATTGTTGCGTTTCAAATAGCCCTCAATTTCCGATATTTTGACACTCTGTTCGTGCGCGAAAGAAATAAGCGATTCTACGAGCGATTTTTTTTCTTCGAATTTTTGCCAGTTTTCCTCCGTTACAAGACCTATTTCGTAGCCGAGCGGAGTCAGTCGCAGGTCGGCATTATCTTGTCGGAGCAGGATTCTGTACTCGGCGCGCGAGGTGAACATACGGTATGGCTCATCGACACCCTTAGTCACAAGGTCGTCAATCAGCACTCCGATGTATGCCTCATCGCGTTTGAGAACGATAGCCTCCTCGCCGCGTAACTTCCTTACGGCATTTATACCCGCTATGAGTCCTTGCGCCGCAGCCTCCTCGTAACCCGTAGTGCCGTTCACCTGACCTGCGAAGTAGAGGTTGGCGACGAGTTTGGTCTCTAACGAGTGGCGCAACTGTGTGGGTGGGAAGTAGTCGTACTCGATGGCGTAGCCCGGACGATAGACGTGTACCTGCTCCAAGCCCTTAATCTTGCGCAGTGCAGCGAGTTGCACCTCTTGAGGCAGTGATGACGAGAAGCCGTTAAGGTAGTATTCGTTGGTTGTGCGGCCCTCAGGCTCAAGGAAGAGTTGGTGCTGCTCCTTCTCGGCGAAGGTGCGTAACTTATCCTCGATGCTCGGACAGTAGCGCGGTCCTATGCCGCGAATGGTGCCATTGAACAGTGGCGAGCGGTCAAAACCATTGCGCAGGGTGGAGTGTACATCGGGTGATGTATAGACCAAGTAGCAGGGTTTCTGTTCGCTAACGGGTTGAGTATCAGCGGAAAACGAAAATTTCGACGGCTTGGCATCGCCCTCCTGCACCTCCATCACCGAGAAATCAACCGAGCGGGCATCTATTCTGGCGGGGGTACCTGTTTTCATACGTCCCACCTCGAATCCGCGTTCGGCGAGGCATTCGGTGATGCCGTGTGATGCCGCATCTCCTGCACGTCCGCCCTCGGCATTACGCTCGCCGCAGTGCATCAATCCTCCGAGGAATGTGCCGGCCGTAAGGATAACGGCCTGAGAGTGGAACTCCACGCCCATCTTGGTACGCAAACCGCACACCTTACTACCCTTCTCCTCTTCCTCAAAGAGCAACTCCTCGGCGGCATCCTGCCAGATGAAGAGGTTGCGCGTATTCTCCAACTCCTCACGCCACAGACGCGAAAACTGCTCCTTGTCGCACTGCGCTCGCGGGCTCCACATAGCGGCTCCCTTCGAGCGATTGAGCATACGGAACTGGATGGTCGAGCGGTCTGTGATGATACCCATACGTCCGCCCAGAGCGTCTATCTCGCGGACTATCTGGCCCTTTGCGACACCACCCACTGCGGGGTTGCACGACATAGAGGCCAACTTCTGAATATCCATCGTCAGCAGCAATGTGCGCATACCCAGACGTGCCGCAGCCGAGGCAGCCTCGCAGCCTGCGTGACCTCCTCCGACGACGATGATGTCGTATGAGTATAAATCGGTATTTGGTTGAATAGCAGCCATTTATTCTTTTTATTTTCGGTCAGGTCTTTGGGTTATTCTTTGGTTTGGTCTTCAGTATGGGCTTTGGCTTGGTCCTCAGTCTGGGCTTCGGCTTGGTCTTCGTTGAATTTGGCCAGATACTTATCTTCCTTTTTGTGCATCTGTTTCTCGGCGCGAGGGGTCTTGTCCTTCTGTCCGCACAGGTGCAAAAGGCCGTGAACAACCACGCGACGCATCTCGTGCAGGGCCGTAGCGCCATATATGCGGGCGTTGTCGCGCACGGTTTCAACGTCGATGAAGATGTCGCCACTGACTACACCCTCACCGCGTAAGTCGCTGTAATCGAATGTGATAACATCGGTGAAATAGTCGTGGCCGATGAAATCGATGTTCATCTTGCGATGTACCCTCGACGAGCAGAAGATATATGTTACATCGCCCAGCGTGTAACCCTCCTCTTGGGCCACACGTTTGAGCCACGCTGCCGTGCGACGTTTCTCAGGCAGGCGATATGTGCAATCGTCGTTGTAGTATCTAACCATATAATAAATTCAAAATTAAGAATTCAAAATTACGAGAGATAAACTCTCGTTTCCTCCTCGCGGCTCGGCAAAAAGTGTAAAGACACTCTTTGCTCTCGCTCCGCAGCGTCGGTTCAAAATTATTTAGGCTAACGCACGGTAATATTTCTTTGCTCTTTCATCTTTACCCACGTCACTCCACAAAATCGCTTGCCGATTTTGATTGGAGTCTCTAACCTAAATGACTATTTAATGTAGAGATTCCATTCATCACTCATTTTCATTCGTGATGTGGAATGACGTTTTTATACTCATTTAATTCCTCCTCTAAGGTAGAGGAGGTGGCACTCGCCCCAAGCGAGTGGCGGAGGAGTCTGTAACATAACCTCACTTCTCCACAATTAATCCACTTCGTGTCTTTTTCACCTTTTTAGCCGTAAAAAGGTGAGAAAAAATCGGCGCGGTGATAAATTTTAGGGGCTAACCGCATAAATTTCCTAAAACGGATGCATTCGCACTTTTACTACGTGAAAAGGTCTCCGTTTTTTAACGGAAATTTCTCCGCTTATCCTTTTTCCTAAAATTCATCTGCCGCGATTGGGCTTCGCGCGGGGAATATTATCTAATTCTTAAAACCCAAAATTTTGAATTTTGAATTTTGAATTCCCACTGGGTTTACTTTTTCTTGAAGCAGTCGGCGGCGCGCATCGTCTCCTTGGGGTTGGGCGAGTAGATGCCGAAGACCATCTTATATTCGGGTTGCATAGTCTGGAGATTGACCGCTGAGCCTATCTCGCCCAAACGGCCATTCTTTGCCACTTTTTGCTCCTTCTGAACGCTTACCTCCTCGAGGTTGGCGTACGATGTTATATACTCTCCGTGTGCCACAAAAACGTCGTATTTGCCCGATATTCTGTTGCGCCTTATCTCGACCACCTTACCCTCGTAAATAGAGCGTACCTCGGCTCCGCGACGGCCCACAATCTCGGCCATATTGCCCTTATACTGCTTAACCCTGCCATCGGCAACGGGCAGGTTAAGGTTAGAGGTAGTGCGCGAGAACGATGCGCCCGCAGTGTTACCCTTTGTGAGTTTGCGCAGGGCATCGATGGCGGCATCCAGACGCTCCTCGCTCTCCATCTTATCGCGCAAGGCGGCCTTCTCCTTCGACGTGAGTTGGTTCATAGCCGTCTGGGCCGACTTCACATCGCTCTGCAACTTCTTGCGCTGCTCCTCAGCCTTGCGTTGTACCACGTCGAGGTCCTGACGGCGGCTGTTGAGTGACGACTGCTGTTGCTCGATGGCCTTACCGAGCGAGTCGATGCGACGCATACGTTCGGCACGCAGTTCGGCTACAGCGCGGATGTTGGCTATGCGACGTGCCGCATCGGAGAAGTTCTCGGATGCCAACAGATATGTTATGTAGTTGTTCTGCTGATGATTACGATAGGCCTCGCGCACCATCTCGGCATAGCGTTCACGCTCCGAAAGTTCCTGCGCGCGGGTTTTCGTCAGCAGTGAGTCGTTGAGTTGTATGTTTTTTTCGATTGACGAAATCTCCTTTTCGGTCTTGTTGAGTAGTTGGTTGCGCGAGTTGATTTGGCGCGTGATGGAGCGCACACGTTGCTGTGCCGTCGATTTGTCTTTCTTTATGGAGTTGAGTTTTTTCTCCTCCTCCTCGACCTGCTTCTCCAACTGCTCGATGAGTTTGCGTTGCTCGGCGATACGGGCCTTCTCCTCGGCGGTCTGCTCGGTCTTATCATCCTTCTGCTGGGCACATAGTGTCGCAGGCAACGCCATAATCGCCGCCCATAACAATATTATTATCAGACCTTTGCAGTTCATAGTCGTATTAATTCAAAATTCAAAATTCAAAATTGCGAGTAAGCGAGGGCAGAATCAAACTTGTTTGAATTATGCCGAGCGGGAGCAATTAAAAGCCACCCTTGTGGTGGGTTAAAATTGATTCGGCTAACGCGCGGTAATATTTCTTTGCTCTTTCATCTTTACCCACGTCACTCCACCGAGCCTGCAAGGCGAGGATTGGAGTCTCTATCCTCAAACTAATCCTCTTTAGAGATTAATCGGCTTCGCCGCTTTTAGTTGCTACGGCTCGGCAAAAAGTACAAGCACTCTTTGCTCTCGCCTTAATCGCAACTTTCCATTCATCACTC
>JAFQCA010000003.1 GCA_017399485.1 Alistipes sp. | reverse complement strand
ATATTCCTTTTTGAATAAAAAAAATGAGGTGCAAAATCACTCTAATAATCTTATTTTTCGTATTGTTGTTGCGCGTCAATATAAATTTTGTTGTTGGGTTTTGGCATAGTTTGTGAGATGAATAGGGAAATATTTTTTCATCCTTAACAATTAATCTATTATGAGTCAAAAAACTAAAACACAAGAGAACATTGCGACTGCCGTATTTGGCTCGGCAGAGATGAAACAATCAGCACCCGCCGAGTCGATTCCGAAGCATAAAACAGCGCCTGAAATTGCCTATCAGATGGTCAAGGACGAGACCTTTCCGCAGACGCAACCGCGTCTGAATCTGGCAACCTTTGTTACGACATATATGGACGATTACGCTACGCGTCTGATGAATGAGGCGGTGAGTATCAACTATATCGACGAGACGGAGTATCCGCGTGTGGCTGTTATGTGTGGTCGCTGCATAAATATGGTAGCCAATTTGTGGCACTCGCCCGAGAAGAGTGAGTGGAAAACAGGTGCCGTAGGCATAGGCTCTTCGGAGGCGTGTATGCTGGGTGGCGTGGCGGCGTGGTTGCGTTGGCGCGACAAGCGTAAGGCGGCAGGCAAGCCCTGTGATAAACCTAATCTGGTGATGAGTTCGGCATATCAGGTGGTGTGGGAGAAGTTCTGTCAGTTGTGGCAAATCGAGATGCGCACGGTGCCTATCACGCATAAAAATCCTACGCTCAATATTGAGGAGGCCATTAAGATGTGCGACGAAAATACTATCTGCGTAGTACCGATTGCGGGAGTCACTTGGACGGGTATGAACGACGACATTGAGGGATTGAACGATGCTCTTGAGGTGTATAACAAAAAGACGGGTTATGATATTCCCATTCACGTCGATGCGGCATCGGGTGGATTTATTTTGCCATTTTTGAATCCCGAAAAGAGGTGGGATTTCCGCCTTAAATGGGTATTGTCAATCTCAACATCGGGCCATAAATATGGTTTGGTATATCCGGGATTGGGTTGGGTGGTATGGCGCGATAAGAGCGTATTGCCCAATGAGATGTCGTTCAGTGTAAACTATCTCGGTGCAAACATCACGCAGGTGGGCTTGAACTTCTCGCGTCCTGCGGCGCAGATACTTGCTCAATATTACAACTTTATTCGTCTGGGCTTTGAGGGCTATAAGGAGATACACGAGAACTCGATGGCGATAGCGCGTTATTGCCACGATGCTATAGGACAGATGCATTGCTTCGAAAATTACTCCAAAAAGTTGGATAATCCTCTGTTTATATGGTGTCTGAAACCAGAGTATGAGAAGAGTGCGAAGTGGACACTCTTTGACCTTCAGGACCGATTGATGCAGAGCGGTTGGATGGTGCCGGCATACACGATGCCGAAAGATATTGAGGATATGGTTGTTATGCGAGTGGTTGTACGTCAAGGTATGTCGCGCGATATGGCCGATATGTTGATTGGCGATATAATCAATGCTGTTGCCGAGTTGGAGAAGTTGGAGTATCCCACGCCTTCGCGTATAGCCTGTCAGAAACAGCAGAAACATAAAGGTCGTGTATATACACATTAATCATTTATCATATAGCGCTTTGGAGATGGCATCTGCCCTCCAAAGTGCTTTTGTATTTTGCTTTGGGTTAAGTGATGTTTAACAAAAAATAGAAAATTCTATGGCAGAAAAAAGTGTTACAAAAACAACGGGATTTAAGTTGAGCGTGATGACGCTTGCCATTATGAACGTGACAGCGGTGGTGAGTCTTAGAGGTTTGCCCGCAGAGGCTGTTTACGGGCTTTCATCGGCATTCTATTATCTATTTGCCGCAATTGTTTTCTTGATTCCGACGGCTATGGTTGCAGCGGAGTTGGCGGCTATGTTCTCCGATAAGCAGGGTGGTGTGTTTCGCTGGGTTGGCGAGGCTTACGGTCCGCGTGTCGGTTTTCTGGCGATATGGTTGCAGTGGATTGAATCGACGATTTGGTATCCTACGGTATTAACTTTTGGCGCAGTGTCGATAGCCTTTATAGGTACTAATGACACTCACGATGCTGCGCTTGCTTCGAATAAAATGTTTACGCTGGTGGTTGTGCTGGCTATCTATTGGGTAGCGACATTTATAGCGATGCGAGGCCTGAACTGGGTGGGTAAAATCAGTAAGTGGGGCGGTATGATAGGTACTATTATACCTGCGGCATTGCTGATTGTTCTAGGTATAGTCTACATTGCAACGGGCGGCCATAATAATATGGATATGTCGCAAGGATTTTTCCCCGATTTGACCAAATTGGATAATCTGGTTTTGGCGAGTAGTATATTTCTGTTTTATGCGGGTATGGAGATGATGGGTGTCCACGTGATGGATGTCAATAATCCCTCGCGTAACTATCCCAAAGCCATTGTTATAGGCTCGATTGTGACAGTGCTGATTTTTATCTTGGGAACATTCTCGTTGGGCTTTATAATCCCGTCAAAGGATATAAGCCTTACACAGTCGCTGCTTATAGGCTTTGACAACTATTTCCGTCATTTCCATCTCTCGTGGGCAGGGCCGATTATAGCCATTGCGCTGATGTTTGGAGTCTTGGCGGGCGTGCTGACGTGGGTTGCAGGACCTTCGAAGGGTATCTTTATGGTCGGCAAGGCGGGTTATCTGCCTCCCTTCTTTCAGCGTACCAATAAATTGGGTGTGCAGCGTAATATCCTGCTTGTGCAGGGCGGAATCGTTACGTTGTTGTCGTTGCTGTTTGTGGTAATGCCTTCTGTGCAATCGTTCTATCAGATTTTGTCGCAACTTACCATTCTGCTATATCTGATTATGTATATGCTTATGTTTGCTGCCGCCATAACGCTGCGCTACAAGATGAAATCGACACCCCGCCCATTCCGTTTGGGTAAGGGTAACGGACTAATGTGGCTATTGGGCATATTGGGTTTCGGAGGCTCGTTGCTGGCCTTTATTTTAAGTTTTGTTCCTCCGGGACAAATCTCTACAGGAAGCCACACAGTGTGGTATTCGGTGCTGATTATAGGTTGTGTGGTGATGGTGGTTATACCGTTTATAATATATGCAATGCGTAAGCCTTCGTGGCGTGATAAGAATACCGAATTTGCTCCGTTCCATTGGGAAGAGAAGAGTGAATAAAACTTGTTTTTGCGAGATGAAATTATAACGAAAATACCGTAAGATTTATTTGGTCTTACGGTATTATTTTATACCAAATATCGCATACCGAATATGCCGTATTTTGGTTTGAGTTTTGTGTGAAATGTGTTGCTAAATCGCAGGTGAAACACCATATATAATAAAAACGTAATAAAAAGTTTGTAATGTTTGCCATATTGTGTTATTTTTGCGCATTATGAGAATAAATAGTTGCAAACTGTTTTTCAGTTTAATTTTTACGTTGTGTTGTCTTACTGTGCTTCACGCACAACAGACAATGGTGGCAGTTAGTGGTGTAATCACCTCGGCAGATGATAAACAACCCTTAATTGGAGTCTCGGTAGTGACAGAGGATATGCAAGGCGTCGCTACGGATATTGACGGGAAATATAGCATCAATGTCAAGGCGGGTAGTCTGCTCACTTTTTCGTATCTGGGTTTCAAGAGTGTCGAGTGGCGTGTGCCAAAAGGTGCGAAAAGCGCAGAATACAATGTCGAGATGACTACCGATAGCGAGTCTATCGACGATGTGGTTGTAATTGCTTATGGTACGCGTAAGAAGGGTACTGTGGCGGGCTCTGTTGCGAGTGTAAAGACCGAGAAGATAGAGTCTACTCCTACAGCCGCCTTCGACCAAGCGCTGCAAGGTCAGGTTGCGGGACTCACCGTACTATCCAATACGGGAGAGCCGAGTGCCTCGGCTGTGATGACTATTCGCGGAACCAATTCTATCAATTCGGGTACGGCTCCATTGTACATCCTCGATGGAGTGCCCATATCAAGTAGCGATTTTAATACTATCAATCCAGCCGATATAGAGTCTTTGTCGGTGCTGAAGGATGCCTCTTCAACATCAATCTATGGAGCGCGTGCCGCCAATGGCGTTATTGTTATCACGACCAAGCGAGGTCGTCGAGCCGAGCGTCCCAAAATAGAGTATCGTATGCAGATGGGTTTCTCGCAGGTGGCCAGCGGTAAGTGGGATTTGATGAATACCGCAGAGCGCATTGCCTATGAGAAGGAGATTGGAATGACCGAGGGGCAGAACTATAATGTGTTAAGCCAAATCGATGTGAATTGGATGGAGCAGGTTTTTAACTCATCGGCTCTGTTGCAAAGCCACGAAGTGGCTATATCGGGGGCTGACGATAAGAGTAGTTATTATCTCTCAGGAGGGTATTATAGTCAGGATGGTACTGCCTTAGGCTCAATGTTTGAGCGTTATTCATTGCGAGCCAATTTTGACCGTAAGGCCGCCGAGTGGTTGAAGGTGGGTAGTAACACTATGCTTAACTTCCAGAATATCCAGCAGGCCGATGAAGGAGCCTATACGCTGGTGACACCTATCTCGGCAGCACGTTTTATGATGCCGTATTGGAATCCCTATCGTGCCGATGGTGGGTTGGCATCCATAAACGATGGTACGTGGAAGGGTAATGGCCAGAATCCTCTGGAGTGGCTCAAAAATAATCCTGTAACGTATAAGAAGTATAAACTTATATCTACGATATATGCCGAGGCAACGCCTGTCGAAGGTCTTACGTTGCGTTCGCAGTTGGGTGTGGATTACTCTCATACTACGGGCTTTGGCGTGTCGTATCCGAGTTATGCCCCCAATCAGGGACAAGGCTCTGCGTCGCGCTCCTCTACCGATGGCCATACCTTGACGGTAACCAATACGGCAAACTACCGTTTTAATCTCGATGGCGACCATTCGTTCAACTTTATGCTCGGTCACGAGGGTGTGGATTATCATTATGAGGCATTCAGCCTGATGACAAAGGGTCAGAATAATGACCGCCTGACCAATATATCGACAGGAACGCGAGCAACGTCGTGGAGCGATACGACAGATTCTGACTATGGTTTCTTGTCATTCTTCTCTCGCGGAGAGTATAACTATCGTAATACCTACTTTGTGGAGGCGTCGATTCGAACCGATGGCTCGTCGCGTTTTGGTAAATCACGTCGCTGGGCCGCATTCTGGTCAGTTGGTTTTATGTGGGATATGCGTAACGAAGTGTTTATGCAGTCGGCTCCTAAGTGGCTTACGACGGCTCAACTATCGCTCTCGACAGGTACGTCGGGCAATTCGTCAATTCCCAATTATGAGCATCTGGCTCTTGTCGGTGGAGGATTGGATTATGTGGGTGATGCGGGAGTCGCGTTGATGCAACCGGGTAATGAGAATCTCGGATGGGAGAAGCCGTGGACTACGAACTTCGCTATCCACGCAGGATTCTGGAATAGACTAAATGCTGATTTGGAACTCTATTATAAGCGTACGTCCGATATGTTGATGGAGGTGCCTGCTCCCTACTCGACAACGGGTTATGGCTACTATTGGGATAATGTCGGTGTGATGGTAAACGCTGGTGCAGAGTTGAATCTCAATGCGACAATCGTCGCTACCAAAAATTTTAACTGGTCGGTCAATGCCAATGTGTCGTATAACCATAACGAGATTGTCGAGTTGTACAATGGTGTCAAGGAGTATGAACGCTCAAATACCAATACAAAATTGGTTGTAGGCCATCCTTTGGGCGAGTTCTATATAAACCGCTATGCCGGTGTTAATTCTGCTAACGGAGATGCGTTGTGGTATGATAAGAATGGTGAATTGACTAACGTGCTGCGTGATGAGGATAAGGTACTTGTCGGCAAGAGTTACTACGCGCCGTGGCAGGGCGGATTTGGTACGGCCTTGAGTTGGAAAGGTTTGGCGTTGAGCACACAGTTCAGTTGGGTTGCCGATAGGTGGATGATAAATAATGACCGTTATTTTGATGAGTCGAATGGTCGTTTTGCCTCTTATAACCAGTCGGCACGTCTGCTCAATCGCTGGAAACAACCGGGTGATGTGACCGATATACCGCGTCACGGCGAATATACCGAGTTTGATAGCCGTCTGTTGGAGGATGCTTCATTCTTGCGACTGAAAAATGTGATGTTGAGTTACTCTTTACCGAGTGACGTGCTGAAAAAGACGCGACTCTTCAGCGGTATTAGAATCTATGCTCAAGCACAGAATCTGCTTACCTTCTCGAAGTTTTCGGGCTTGGACCCCGAAGGTACCGCCAACATCTATGCGGCACAATATCCTATGTCGCGTCAGTTCACATTTGGTCTTGATTTAACATTCTAATGCGCTATGAAAAATCTGTTATATAATATAAAATTAGCGGTTGTAGGCTTAATGATAATGTCGGTCATCACGTCGTGTCTCGATAAGGAGCCTGAGTCGGCTATCCCCGAAGATGAGGCTATGAAATCATTTGCCGATGCCGAGCAAACTTTAACGGGTATATATGCGCTGCTTAAGAGTAATGCTCTGTTTAGTGGTTATCTCACGTTGTTGCCCGATATCCAGGCCGATTTGGTGTATGCCGTAGATGGCTATACCAACACCTTCGGTACGTTCTGGCAGTGGGATATACGTCCGACAAATGCTGAGATAGAGTCGGTTTATGCGGCTCTGTATAGCGTTATATCGAATTGTAACTTCTACCTTGAACGTATCGACTCTGTTATGGATATGCAGACCGACGATGAGCGTATCGGCATATTGGAACAATATACGGGTGAGGTATATACCATAAGAGCATTGGCCTATTCAGAACTATTGAAAAACTTCTGTAAGGCTTATAACCCTGCGACTGCCGAGCAGGAGTTGGGTGTAGTAATTCGTAAGAGATATTCCGAGAAGGAACCGGCACGCCGTGCCTCGTTAAAAGACTCCTATGATTTTGTGCTGGAGGATTTGGCGATGGCCGAAGATATCCTGGATGAGGATAACGATGCCTACAGTTCGGTGTTTATAACCAAGAGCGTAGCCTATGCCCTGCACGCACGTGTGTCGTTGAATATGCAGGATTGGGATGCCGCCATAGAGTATTCCTCAAAAGTGATTGACCATAAATACCGCGAGTATTCGCTCTCGTCGGCCTCTGCATACTACACCTCTACGATGACCTATTTCGACTATATGTGGCAGTATGATTTGGCTACCGAGATTATATGGCGTGTGGGCTTTACTACTACCTCTTATGGCGGAGCGTTAGGTCAGCACTTCTTGAATTTCAATAACGATTATACCTATTACTACCCCGATTATGTGCCGGCGCAGTGGGTGTTGAATCTATATTCGGCATCGGATAGACGCTATGGAGCATATTTCGCTAACTTCACTACGGGGTATGACCATAATCTGACGTGGCCTTTGTTGGTGAAATATTACGGTAATCAGGAGTTTATATCTTCGGCACTGATATATCACGTTTCAATGCCCAAGCCGTTCCGTCTGGCCGAGCAGTATTTGATTCGCGCCGAGGCCTATTGCCGTCAGGAGAATCCCAACTTCTCTGCCGCTTCGAAGGACCTTTCGACACTTCGCGAGAGCCGTTTCTCTTCGGGAGGTGCTATCACGGTTAATGAGGGTAATTATTTACAAACCATATCCGATGAGCGTGTGCGTGAACTCTTTATGGAGGGTTTTCGTTTGAATGATTTGAAGCGTTGGGGCAAACTCTATAACAATGGCGAGGGCTTTACTCGTACACCCCAAAGTAACTCCTTGGAGGAGGGTAGTTCGTTGCACATTGCAGCCGACAATCCGTTGTTTGTGTGGCCTATTCCCCAGCACGAGATTGAGGCTCCGGGTTCGGAAGTACAACCCAACGAAAGTAATAAGTAGCAAATGATAAGTATGAAGAATATATATCTGTTTTTAGTTGCAACGATTGCAACCTCGATGTTGGCGTCTTGCGCAGAGGAGTATGTGACCTATTCTGATGCCGAGTATGTTATGTTTTCCGAGACGCAATCGATGAATATGATTTTGGCCGATGATGAATATTTCGGGGTGGCAGTAGCATCGACTGTTGCGTGTGATTATGACCGTACGTTTGGTGTCGAGATTGTTGATAAGGGTAGTAATGCTATTGAGGGTAAGCACTATCGTCTATTGAGCAATAGTGTGACTATTCCAGCGGGAGAACTTGCCACAGAAGTTAAGGTACAAGGCCTGTATGAGAATATCGAACCGACAGACTCTTTGGGGTTTGTGTTGCGATTGGTTATGCCTGAGAAGTTAAAGTGGAGTCTGTATGAGGATAGCGACCAGACTAAAGTCGTGATGTACAAAAGTTGCCCATTTGTAAGAGAGAATTTTACGGGGTGGTGTGTGGTGACATCGCTTCTATTGCGTGATTATCCGGGTGACAATACTTCGTATCAGCGCCTTATACGTACCGAAGCGCATCCTACAGAGGAGAATACCGTTATTCTTCGTAGTTGCTTCTATGATGGATATGATTTGACCATTAGGTTCCATCCTGAGGATGCAGCAAATCCGTTGGTTACGATGGATAAGGACCAAGTGTTAAGCGATGAGGCGTCGGTATTTGGTCAGATTCTAGGTGATAATCATATCCTGACGACGCATAGTTTCTATTACCCCTCTTATTTTAACTCGTGTCAGCGATTTGTTGAGTTGTGGAATCACGTTTATGTTGAGAATTTGGGTGAAACAATAGGTACTGTTGGACATTACTACAATATCCTTGAGTGGATTAGCGACGAAGAGGCCGAGCGATTGCAAAAAGAGGGTATGTAGTTGTTGATATGAGTATTTGGTGGTTAAGAAGAAAATTATTTACAATTAAAATTATATCATTATGAGAAAGAATTATTTCCTTTTCTTGTGTAGTATCCTTATGGGTGTAATGCTCTTGGGTACAGCGTGTACGAGCGATGAGGATTCGGCGCCAGCCCCCTCATTCCCTCAGAAGGTTACCAAAACGGCTGTTGCCGGAGAGGTGATTGAACTCTCGTTTGAGGCTAATTATGATTGGAAGGCTACGATTTCGCAAAATACGTATACCTATTTCCAATTGCTTAATGGCGAGACTACAACCAACACATTGTCGGGTGTGGCAGGCAAGCAGACCATCAAAGTAAATGTTGCCGAGATTACGGTATTTGATAATGCTCCCGTGGGTGAGGTTACTTTGACAATGAACGGCGAGTCGGCTGTTATCGCTACAATATCATACCCTGTGACAAAACGCGAGGTTGAAGTATACGCTCCTGCGGTAAATGAATATGGCGCTTATACCGAGGAGTTCTGCGAGGAGGCGCTGGGTAGCGACGGAGTGCTGAAGATGGTTTATGGTATTCCTGTGCTCGGTAATGATGTTGAGTCTACATTCTATGTTCCTGTGAAGATTGTCACCAACTTTGCATATACGCTTGAGGGTCCCGAATGGTTACAGGCTGTTGAGGCAGGCGAGGCAGGTGCTACAGAGTATATGTTGCAGGCTACAGCGGCTCAGATTCCTGCCGATAGCGAGGTTGCTACGGTAAATATCTTGAGCGGAGATGCAGTAGTAGGTGGTTTTAAGATAGAGATTGGCGGTTACAACGATTATGTGGCATTTACAGGTTTCCCGGCACAGAGTGCTTTGACTTCGGAAGGTGAGGTTGTAGTTGCTCCCAATGGTGTAATCTCTGCAGGTAAGGATGTTGTTTTTGCAGTATGTGACCAGAATGGTGAGGCGGTAGATTGGTTTACAATCACGGCTTCAGAGTGGGATGAGACGGGTGCGGCAATTCAGAATCGTACGGTTAGTATCTCGGATGCAGAGTCTTATGATGGCGAATCGACTCGTAAGGCCTATGTGTTTGTTTTTGCAAAGAATGTTGTTCCTGCAGATGGTGAGACACTGGTTGCAGGAGGTGTA
This sequence comes from Alistipes sp., assembly GCA_017399485.1. Classification (GTDB taxonomy): domain Bacteria; phylum Bacteroidota; class Bacteroidia; order Bacteroidales; family Rikenellaceae; genus Alistipes. The sequence goes on along the minus strand of JAFQCA010000003.1, from coordinate 43,208 downwards.
GTGTCTGAAAAGTATGCCTCTTCACTGATGACTACAGTCGTACAATATTCTACTCCTTCGACAATTGAAATTAATGCGTTGGATGAGACTTGTGCCACATTCGATGAGGCCGATGCAAGTGTTGATTATTGGTTCTCGGAGGGTGAGTTGGCAAACCTCTATATTGGCAGCAAGTATGATATTTCGTACTTTGGCAAGGATGCAAAATATGCTCACGAGGGTACATCATTCGTAACTTCTCGCCCCATAGCATCATTCAAAGTCTATGCATATAACGAGGTGGGTAGTTTTGGCGAGTTGACCGAGAATTCGTGGGTTGAATGCAACCGCTTCTACACCACTGAGGAGATTTCTCGTTTCAAGATAATGACTGATATGAATGCTTCATCGGCAGCGGGCTCACTGAATGTAAATACAGGCGATTACGAGGCTGTTATCTTGGTTGAGTATAACGATGGCTCATACTCTGCTATTTATTTCCATTACAATGAGGATGCAACAACCGCGGGAAATGACAGCGTAGCGTTTGCTAATCCCGATTTGGCGGCTCAGGCTCAGGCTACACTCGTAGCATTGAAGTCGGGAGATGAACTCTATGATATATATTTTTCTGAGTATAGTTCATCTGCAATGCCAGCCGAGTTCTATCATTTGACTTATCAGTATCCTCTGGATGCTACATTGGCGCAGTGTATTGAACTTGTGGGCGTTGATGGTTTTTCACCGTATGTTGTTTCTCAGGATTGGGTAAGTTACGATACTTCGCGCAAGGCTATCTTTATGGATGCCGCAGGTGCTGGTCTTGAGAAACCCGGAGCCGTACTGTTCAAGGATAATAATAGAGTGAACAAGGTGGTTATTCTCTGTACATTGGTGTCAGCCGAGTAATCAATCGTAGTCAGTATATTTCCGAACCCCGTTCTTCGGGGCGGGGTTCGTTTTTTTTAGAGATGTAGCGACCTCAAGAGGAGTCATTGACCATAGAAGAGTAGTCATTGGCTGTAAATATGAGCAAGTTTTAGAGACTTTTTTAAGATGAAATTATATAGAAATATCATATGCGTAGTGTTGTCTGCGTTAGCGGCATTTGCTGTAGGATGCTCCGATGAGGGGGTAGATAACCGTGAACATAACTACGGATATGCTCAATTCAAATTGTATAAAGAGGCATCATACACGCCTTCAGAGTCCTCGTCATCGACGCGAGCCGTGCAGGATGTACTTGACTATTTGTCTGATGCCTGTAAAATTAGAGTGACTTTGGTCTATGATGAGGTGACAATATCGCAGACCTTGACGCTTTCAACCGAAGATGCCGCGAATGTGGAGTTTGGTATGCGCAGTGATAAGATAAAATTGCTGGTCGGTCACTATGATTTAATATCGTTTTCGCTCTATAACGCGCTCGATGAACTTATTTACAACGGAACGCCAAGTGCCGACAGCGGATTTGATGTGGTGCAGGGAGGACTTACATCACACGATGTGACGGTGAATGTCGAGCCTCGAGGATATGCCCGCCTTCGTTTTATTAAGGATACCTCTGTTGCAGCCTCTTCGACAGCATCAGCCTCAACTCGTGCCGCAGAGCGTGAATATACGTTTGATGAGATTAGATATGTAAATCTCAATATCGCGCAGAAGATGGCATCGGGAGCATTGTCTAATCCCGTGAAATTAGAGAAATTGCCTGTCGATTTTGCAATACATTTTGACGAGGATAATTATATGAGTGATGCGGAGGGCTACCAGACCTCTACGCTTGTGTGTGATTCGTTGCTGTCGCTTCCTGCTGGAAACTACGTGGTTACATCGTATGAGACGTTGGACGAGGGCAAGAAATTGCTGGAGAGTAACTTCCGTCCTGCAGAGAGCCAATTCTCGATAGAGGACAATATTGTCGAAGATGTCGATATTGTGCTTGCATTGGATACAAGTGCCGAATATATAAAGGACTATTATGCTTTGTATGAGATTTGGAAGGCTCTTGACGGCGAGAATTGGTACTATGATGGCGAAGAGTGGGAACGTGGTACAAATTGGGATTTTAACAAAGATGTGGATTTGTGGGGGGACCAACCCGGAGTACAACTTCACGCCAATGGTCGCGTGGCTCGTATAGATATTAGTGGCTTTGGATTTCGAGGTCATATGCCTGCGGCTTTGGGCCAACTTACCGAACTTATTGAGTTGTATCTCGGTACGCACAACGATACAAATATTATGAATTACGACCCGTCGTTGTCGCTGGATAAGAGTCTGTCGGAGCGTCGTCGTAATCGTATGGATAATCATCGCGCATATCTTAATATCATCCATACCCCGCAGCAGACATCTGAGCCTATTGCGCGTGCGTTGGCCGAGCATAATATTACGATTGCTGCAACTTCGCTGTATGATTCGATGAAGGAGCAGGAAATTTTCGATATGGCAACGGGCCAGCAACGCAATATCCATCTCTTCGATACAAATCACGGTACGCTGTGCAACGGTTTACGTTCACTGCCTGCCGAGATTGGTAACTTGAAGAAGTTGGAGTATCTATATATCGCCAATAGCGAGATAGAGTCTCTGCCCGATGAGATGGCCGAATTAGTATCTTGTACCGATTTGGAGATTTATAACTGCCCGCGTCTTACCAAGTTTCCTGTTGTTATAGGTCAGATGCCGGAACTCATATCGCTCAATCTGTCAAATAATGCACAATGGTCTGCCGAGCAGATTTATGCAGGATTTGATGCTTTGGCTACAGGTCCCGCAGCCGAGAAAATCCAGATTTTGTATGCTCGTCAAAATAGCCTGGAGGAGTTGCCGGCATCGATGAGTAATATGCATAAGCTGGGCCTTTTGGATTTGGCATTTAACAACATCTCGAAGTTGCATCCTCTGGGCCGCAATGTTGCCCCCGTGCAGTTATATCTTGACCACAATAAAATTGAGTCGCTGCCTGTTGATGAGGAGGGTTATTTCTGTGGTTATGACGATGTAGAAAACTTCTCGGTGACGTATAACCGCCTGAAGAAGATTCCTAATATCTTCTCTGCCGAGAGCCAATACAGAATGAAGTCGGTAGATTTTTCGGCTAATGATATTACAGGTTGCGAAGGCGAGGAGAGTGGCGAATATAAGGGTATCAATGTCGAGACCTTTACTTTGTCGAATAATCCTAATATGAAACGCTATCCCGTAGCGCTGGCCAAGAGCAACTCGTCAGTAGCGTACATCATCTTGCGTGCTTGTGGTATAGAGTCAATTCCTGAGGGCTCGTTCACATATAAAAATTCGCCACATCTGCAGTCTATGGACCTTTCGTATAATAAACTTACGAAGTTACCATATGATATGAATGCCGCTAATCTGCCATATCTGTATGGAGTCGAACTCTCGTTCAACTCCTTCAAAAACTTCCCATACCAGCCTTTGGATAGCGAGAGCCTTACGGTGCTTGCTGTTAGAAGTCAGCGTAACGATAAGGGTGAGCGCAGTCTGCGTGAATGGCCTACGGGTATCGGCAACCATAAAGGTTTGCGAGGCCTGTATCTCGGCTCGAATGATTTGCGTAAGGTGGATGATACTATCTCGACATTGATTTATTTCCTTGATATTAGCGATAATCCCAACATTATCTTTGATGCGTCGGATATCTGCTACGCTTGGCAGGTCGGTGCCTATATCTTGCTGTATGACAAGACGCAGAATATTTTGAACTGTGATGTAATGTTGGATTAGAAACAGATGGTTATGAGAGTATATAAATATCTTTTTACGCTTTTAAGTGTAGTCGTTGTCGTTGCTTGTACCGACGACAAGAGTGATTCGGCGATGTCGGTTGAATCATCGACTATAGAAATTGATGCAGTAGGTGGTGTCAAGAGCCTTAAGGTCGATATCGCTGATAGTTGGATTGCCTCAACCGATAATGCTTGGATAACCGTTTCTCCTGCCAATGGCGTGGGCGCTGTGACGTGTGAGTTCAAGATTGACTCGGCATTGACAGCAGAGCCTCGCTATGGCGTTGTGCGCATCCAGAATCTGCGTACTATGCAGTCGCAGGAGATAGCCATCACGCAGCAGGGTTTTCCTTATACTATCGAGTTGGAAGACAATGCATTCGATATAGAGTGTTATAAGACAAGTGAGGAGCGCTATTTCGATGTTGCGGTGCGCTCAAATGTCGAGTTCGATATTAATATCCCTTCGGATATCGATTGGCTCAAGGCCGATGATTATACCTTGACGCTTAATCGCGGTCTGCGTCCCCGACAGACAACGGTACGTTTTAGTTGGAACATCAATACTATGGCGCAGGAGCGTTTGGCCGAGATTACCTTTACTCCCAAACAAGCCGTCGAGTTGTCGCGAAGTGATGTGCTCAACGTTAAGCAGGAGGCTGCCGAACCAATCGTTCCTGATACCCGTTCCGGAGACTCAATAGCCTTGCTTGCCGTAGCACGCAATCTCGATGTTATGACGCAGTGGGATGCCTCGCAACCGATGACAATGTGGAATAATGTGGTATTGTGGGATGAGTCGATGGAGGGTTGTACTCCTGAGAATGTGGGGCGTGTAAGGTCGGCGCAGTTCGTGTTGTTTAACACCAACGAGAAGATGCCTTTCGAGGTTCGTTACTTGACGGCAGCCGAGGAGTTGTATTTCTTCGGTAATACCAATACCTTTATGAAGAGTCTGGAACTTGGTGATGATATTTGCGAACTTGTGCAGTTGAAACGCTTGACCATCGGTAGTTATGGCTTGATAGATTTACCCGACAGTTTTAAGAAGTTGAAGAACTTGGAGTATCTCAATATCTGCGCCAATAACTTCCAACGTGTCCCCAGCGTGCTGAAAAAGAGTAATTTCCCAGCATTACGTTCGCTTGTGATGAACGCCAATCAACGTAGTGTGGTTTATGACTTGAGTAATACAACAAAGACCAATCTTGCAGGATTTATCGACGAGCCTAAATTCCCCGTGGACCTTATCAAATGGGACCTCGATACGTTGGTCTTGTCGGTTAATTATTTGCAGGGAGAGTTGCCCGATTTTGAGGATGATGCAAGCGTGCCCGTATATACACAACAGGATATCGAAAGAGCCGATACGCTGCCTCAGTTTTTGGTAGATAATCGCATCAAGAAGGTTATGCCTTCAACCAAGCGATTTGCTATCAACTTCAACCGTTTGTCGGGTAAGTTGCCTGCGTGGTTGCTATATCACCCGGCGCTTGATTGGTGGGTACCCTATAGCCTTGTATTCTCTCAGGAGGGACGTGCGCAGGATGGAACGCAGGCGGGTTTTGAGAATGAGCCTGTTAGTTTGCAGTATTATTATGATATATATACCAAGAAGGAGCCTTGGGTGGTATCAAACGGAGATGAGGAGTAAACGTGCAAAATTATAGTAAGATGATAAGACGATTTTTTATATATAGTCTGCTTTTAGCGGTTTTGGTGGTCGTTGCAGGTTGCCAGAAAGACTCTCTTGTAGAGCGGACGGAGCAGGAGCAACCCTTCGCAAAGAGCGAGTTGATAGTGAAATTCTCGTCAGAGGTGGCCGATATGATTTCTCTTGCTCAAACTACACGTAGTGGTGCCACCCGTAGCGGACAGCCCTCGGTTGATGAGGTGCTGGAGATTATCGGAGTCTATGAGTTGGAGCGCGTTTTCCCTATTGATGCCGCGCGTGAGGAGGTGACACGCTCATCGGGATTGCACCAGTGGTATGTTGTACGTTTCAATGGCGAGATGGATTCTGAACAAGTGGCTAAGCGCTTCAGTGCATTGGGAGAGGTTGTAAATGTGGATTTTAATCGCACCATAAAACGAGCCTCGTCTGGAAGGGCTACTCCTTTGTCAAAAGAGAAACTGGAGCGAGCAATATCTCGCACGACGCGAGGTGTGATGAACGACCCTTTGTTGCCGATGCAGTGGAACCTCGTCAATCGTGGCGATATGTTTACCGAAGGTGAGGTGATAAAGTCTGTTAAGGATGCTGATGTGAGGTGTGAGCAGGCGTGGCAACACTCTATGGGTGATGAGTCTGTTGTAGTGGCAGTTTTGGATGAGGGTGTGTTTGTTGAACATCCCGATTTGCAGGGGTGTATTTGGACAAACGAAGATGAGGTGAATCGCTCTACCGCAGATAATGATGCAAATGGTTTTGCGGGCGATTATTACGGATATAACTTTGCCAAGGATACAGGCGTGATTACGTGGAATGATGCGTATGATTCGGGACACGGCTCTCACGTTGCTGGTGTTATTGCTGCGCGTAATGGCAATGGTGAGGGTGTGAGTTCCATCGCAGGAGGCAGTAGCGATAAGGCGGGTGTCAAAGTTATGGTATGCCAGATTTTTTCAGGTAACGTAGGCTCATCAAGTATTGCTGTGGCACGTGCCATAAAGTATGCTGCCGACAATGGTGCTGTCGTATTACAGTGCAGTTGGGGTTATGTTTCGGGTTGTGCTAACGAATACGATTGGGGCGAGGCAGGCTTTGCATCACAAGAGGAGTGGGAGGCAGGCGCTCCGTTGGAGAAGGATGCATTGGATTATTTTACGCATAATGCAGGCTCGGCCAATGGTACAATTGAAGGCGGTATTGCAGTATTTGCAGCAGGTAATGAATCTGCGCCTCAGGCAGGTTATCCTGGTGCGTCGGACGATTATATCTCAGTAGCGGCTACGGCAGCCGATTTTACACCTGCAGTATATACCAACTATGGAAAGGGTACAAGCGTCGCAGCCCCTGGCGGTGACCAAGACTACTACTATGACTATGTTGATGACGAGCATAACTATGGCGAGGTCGGGTGTATATTATCGACTCTTCCATATAATGTCAGCGAAAGCGGTTATGGTTATATGGAGGGTACATCGATGGCCTGTCCTCACGTTTCGGGAGTTGTTGCTTTGGGTATCTCTTATGCTGCCGAACTGCGTCGTCACTTCAAGGCCGAGGAGTTGCAGCAGATGCTTATCTCGACTGCGACATCCATTGATGCATATATGACGGGCGATAAATACTATTGTCGCTATGTTGCCGATATAGGCCCACAGCAGCCTATGCAACTTAATCTCTCGCTCTTCAAGGGTAATATGGGCTCAGGTCAGATTAATGCCGATGCATTTTTGCGTGCTATCGGAGAGTCGGGGGCCCCGATGCGTTTCCCTAATATATATATTGACGAGCAGAGTAGTGTGGTCATCGCTCCTCATATCTATTTTGAGGATGGGGCAAGCCTCTCTTTTGATGTCTCTATCACAGATGGTAGTGTGGCGACAGTTGAGCATCAGGGTAGTAAGTTGCTGTTTAGAGGTTTGCGTCAGGGCATTACGTCGGCGGTGATTAACTCTTCGGATGGTAAGTCCTACATTTTTACCATTACCGTTCGCAAGGGCGCAAACGATAACGGTTGGTTGTAATAGATTGATTGCAGAATGTGTAGGAGAGGGGTTATATTGCTGTTCTTTGTAGTTCTTGTCTTTGTGACGAGTGCAGATGTGGTAGCACAGATAAAGATAATCCCCCAAACGAAGTTGGATAGCGTGTCGAATCCTCGTACGGTGGCAAATGCCCCGATGACTTTCATCGATGGTAATAGATTTACTATTGGCGATATTCGGGAAGATGCTGCTGCGTGGAGCCGAAGTATTAAGTGGCATAATGAAGGTGGCGATGCGATTGTTATTACATCGGTAAAGAGTTCTTGTTCGTGCCTTAAGGCCGAAGTGGTGAATAGAGTCGTGATGGAGGGTGCTGATGGTGAGATTAAACTATCATATCTGCCCAAAGGGCATATAGGAGCCTTTGAACAGCGGGTATATGTATATACCAATCTCTCGCAGACGATTCCGACAGCAGTGCTGTATGTTCGGGGACGAGTTGTATCGTCAGTCGCTCGTGCGAATGAGTATCCCTATCATCGTGGGATGTTACGTCTGCGTCAAGATACTCTACGTTTAGAAGGGCGTCGCAGTCAGACTTTAAGAGTGGCGTGTCTCAATGCGGGCAGTCGTTCAATGCGATTGAGTGAAGATACGTTGCTGACGTCAGAGGGAATAACAATGAGATGCGAACCAGAGGTTCTGCCAGGCGGTGCTGAAGGTGATTTGGTTATAACGTATAATGCATCGGAGAGCGCCAATGAGCAGAGCCTGCAATTGTATATAAAGGGTTTGACATTGCCGCCACGCGAGCGATTAATATTGCTTAAGGTGATTAAATAATAAATGATATATGATGAAACGAATTTTGCGACAGGTTGTTTTGGCTATAACTATGATTGTGATAGCGGTTTCTTGCAGCGATAAGGAGGAGTATGTTGAGCCTACGTTGGACGTAACACCTAATAATATAGCGGGTTGTTGGCGTCTGGATAGTTGGAGTGGCGGGGCAATAAGCGAAGGTAGTTATGTATATATTGATTTCGTTAGAGCCGACAAGACATATACTCTATATCAAAATATAGATAGCCAATATAAGCGTATCATTACAGGCCGATTCTTTATTTACACTGATGCTGAGCAAGGGGCAATAATTAGAGGTAATTACGACTACGGTAATGGCGATTGGGCACATCGCTACATCGTAACCGACCTTACGGAGGAGAGAATGGTTTGGACAGCGCTCGATAATAAAGATGACGTCAGTGTTTATGTTCGTGCAACTCTCCCTGAAGATTTGGAGTAAGGAGATAGAGACAAAAGACCGAGATTGATTTCAATCTCGGTCTTTTGTTGTATAAAGGTTCGGTAGATTACAGAGCCAAGTAACGCATTGCGGCCTCGATGAAGTAGTAGTCACCGTATGAGAGTGGTACGTCAATCTCTGACTTGCCAGGCAAGTGACCTGTGCCGTGCTTGAGCAGGAAGTTACCATTCTCGCCAACCTTTGCGAGATACTCCTCTGATGAGAGTGAGCGCAACTGACGCTCGGCGGTTGCAAGATAGGTTTCGTTCTGTGTGAAACCATACAACTCAATCAGAGCAGATGCCATAATCGATGCTGATGATGAGTCTTTCTGCTGATGCTCGGCATCGTAGTCCCAGTTAGGTACTGCATCGGCGGGCAATCGGGGAATAAGATAGTCGGCAATCTTTACAGCCTGCGTGAGATATGTCTCGTCACCCGTCATACGGTACATCATTGTATAGCCGTACAAGCCCCACGCCTGACCGCGAGCCCAAGCCGAATCGTCGCTAAAGCCCTGTGCAGTACGCTTCTCGACAACCTCACCTGTCTGCTCGTTGTATGCTACAACGTGATATGTGCTATAATCATCGCGGAAGTGGTTTTTGATTGTAGTGTAGGCGTGTGAACGAGTAATCTCGTCATAACCGCCAACCCACTCCAACATCTCGAGGTTCATCATATTATCGATGATAACCATAAAGTCCAATTCGGGATTCTCCTTGCGGTGTGTGTTCCACGAGCGGATACAACCAACCGTAGGATTATAGCGTGTTACGAGCGACTTGGCAGCCTGCTCGATTACACCCTTGTAATACTCATCACCTGTCAAACGATAAGCATTACCGTATGAGCAGAATACCATAAAGCCCAAATCGTGTGTGCCTTTATCGTCTTTCGCAGACTCTACACGACGTGTATATTTCTCGGCCAAAGTCTTCAACTCCTCATCGCCTGTATGCTCATACAAAAGCCACAACGAGCCGGGGAAAAAACCACATACCCAGCCAGAAGCATCGGTAAATTTAACCTCGCCTTTCTCAAACGTACGGGGCAACTTACCCTCGAAACCGTCCATACGCGCAGCCTGCTGCTTATTCTGCTCGACAGCAACCTTAAGCGCTTGTTTCAAATCCTTTTTCAACTCGTAACGCTCCGAGCAGCCGCTCAGCATTACTGCCACCATCAAAGCGGAAAAGAGTAAAATCTTCTTCATATGTAATATTTTAGGTTAATAATAATTTGTTTTCGTTATCTCAATAGTAGTCGTGCCTGTTCAAGTGCCGCCGATGTCACTTCGCTGCCCGATAACATTTTGGCCACCTCTTCGATGCGTTCCTCGGCTGAAAGCAACGTAATATTCGTACGGCTATCCTGCTTGTACACAACAAAGTGTGTATCACCCTTCGAGGCTACTTGCGGGAGATGTGTAATTGATACTACCTGCATATTTTTAGCCAAAGCACATATAATATCGCCCATCGCATCGGCTATACGACCCGATACGCCTGTGTCAATCTCGTCGAATATTATTGTTGGCAACTTCGACTTTTCGGCGAGCAAGGCCTTCAAAGCCAGCATTACACGCGATATCTCTCCACCTGATGCGACTTTTTCGATAGGTGCAGGCGATACCTTACTGTTGGCAGAGAACAAGAAACGAATCTTGTCACATCCCGTCGGTAACAACTCCTCGCACTGTTGTATCTCTACCGTAAAACGGCCATCGCTCATTCCTAACAAGGCCAACATACCCTCCACACTCTCGGACATTACCTTTGCGCCCTTCTCACGCAGAGCGTGAATCTCACCAGCCATATTAGTAGCCTCGTTGCGCAGAGCCTCTATTTGTCGGCGACAGTTGTCAATATTCTCATCGCTATGTGTTATGGCGCTCAACTGCTCGGCTAAACGCTCTCCTACGGCCATCAACTCGGTCAAATCCTTAACCCGATGTTTTTGGCACATAGAGTATATCATATTTACTCTTTCCGTAAGGCGTTGCAGGCGCTCTGGGTCGGTGTCAATGCGTTCGCTATCGTCACCAACGGTTGCGCTCACATCTTTCAACTCTTGTATTACCGAGTGCAGACGTTCCGCAATCTCGGCCCCGCGAGGATAACTATCCTTTACCCGCATTATAGCATTTTCGGCTGCCGATAACTGCTCTAACACGCCTAACTGCTCTGCATCCAAGATGTTGCGCAACGAGGTAAGTGCCTCGCCAATCTGGTCGGCATTCTCCAGCACCTTCAACTCTTCCAGCGACTCATCTAACTCGCCTGCACGAAGTGCTGCCGCTTCAAACTCCTCGACCTGATAACGCAGCCACTCCTCGTCACGGCGCATAATCTCGGCGGCATCCTGCAACTCCTTAAGGTTGCGTTCTGCTGCGCGTAATGCGTTGTATTTTTCACGGTAGGCACTTGTTTTTTCTGCTGTAGCGCTCAGTGAATCAATCGCTTTTATGCGGAAGTCCTCGTTTGAGAGTACAAGATTCTGATGTTGAGAGTGTATGTCAATCAATCGCGCACCCAACTCCCTCAATGTGGCAAGTTGTACGGGCATATCGTTCACAAAAGCACGACTCTTACCCGATGGAGATATCATTCGACGTATAACAGTCTGTGGCTCATAATCAAGGTCGCTATCCTCAAAAAACGCCTCCAGACCGTATGCCTCAATATCGAATACACCTTCGATGATACAGTTGCGCGACTCATCGCGGATAGTACCGCTTTCGTTCTTATTACCCATAAGCAGGCCCAATGCCCCCAGCAAAATGGACTTTCCGGCTCCCGTCTCACCTGTGATGATATTCAGATGAGCATCGAGTTCCATATCGAGTCTTTCGATAAGAGCATAGTTCTCTACTGTTAGTCGTCGCAACATAGTTTTTATAATTTTTCTTCTATCTTATCTACAATATGTTTTGCAACTTCTCGTTTTGACATCAAAGGCAAATCCTTGCGCTCGGCAGCATCTATGAGTGATACCACATTCGTATCGCCACGAAATCCAGCCCCCTCGACACGCAAAGAGTTGAGAACGATAAAGTCAAAATTCTTACGGCGCAACTTATCTTCGGCATTCGCTTGTTCGTTTTGGGTCTCCATAGCAAAACCAACCAATATGCGTTGGCCTTTACGCTGGCCCAATTCCGCTGCAATATCTCTGGTGCGCTTAAGTGCAATGGCCATATCGCCTTCGCCCTTCTTTATCTTCTCTTGTGCCACGCTCTGTGGTGTGTAATCGGCAACAGCAGCGCACATCACAGCACCATCTGCCTCGTCAAAACGCACTACACACGCCTGATACATATCCTCTGCCGACAATACATCTACTCTCTCCACACCCTTTGGCGTATCAAGAGCCGTGCGCCCGCTTATCAGTGTAACACGTGCTCCACGTGAGGTCAACTCTTCGGCTACGGCATAGCCCATCTTACCGGATGAATGGTTTGAGATATAACGTACAGGGTCTATAGCCTCAATCGTTGCACCTGCTGTTACAAGAAAGTGTTTACCCTCTAACGTCGGCTTTTTTTTTTCGGCTAACAAGGCTGCTACAGCCTCTACTATATCTTGTGGCTCGGCCATACGTCCATTGCCTACAAGACCGCTCGCCAACTCTCCTGCTGCAGGAGCAATGATATTTACGCCATTCTCTCTTAAACGTGCAAGGTTACGCTGTGTCGCACGATGTGCATACATATCGAGGTCCATCGCGGGTGCTACGGCTACGGGACAACGAGCCGAGAGATATGTCGTAAGCAAGAGGTTGTCGGCCACACCCGTTGCCATCTTGGCCAATGTGTTGGCTGTCGCTGGGGCTATAAGGTAACAATCGGCCCATAGTCCCAACTTGACGTGAGAGTTCCACTCTCCATTTTCGGGGTTGAAGAAATCAACCAAGATGGGGTTCTTGGACAATGTAGCCATTGTAAGGGGCGTGATAAACTGTTTTGCCAAAGGTGTCATCACGACCTTTACCTCAGCACCAGCACCGACTAATAAACGGCAAAGCACAGCCGACTTATACGCGGCTATGCTACCCGTTATTCCTAAGATAATATGTTTACCCTTTAACATACAAGGTATTGTTTGAAGTTTGGCTACGTGAACTACTATCCACGTGGCTACTGCATCTTTCGCACCTATGGTGCCTGCTACGATATGCTATTCGCCTTTGCGGTAATATACCTCGTCGTCGAGGAACTCCTCAGTTGCGATAATCACCGGTTTGGGCAGGCGCTCGTAATAGCGTGAAATCTCAATCTGCTCACGATTCTCAAAAGTCTCCTCCATAGTGTCGGTGGGTGATGAGAAATCGGCCAACTTGCGATTGAGTTCGGTCTTTAACTCTGTCGAAATCTGGTTTGCACGACGAGCGATGATGTTGATACTCTCATAGATATTACCTGTATCCTTATCCAAATCGACAAGTTTGCGGGTAATTGTGTTGTTGGGAATGTTCTTCTTAATCTCCATCTTAATGTGTAATTATTTCGTTGTTATTTTTTCTGCGTTGATTGTTTTGGCTACTCGCCCTGCTTGTTCTTTTCGATGTAGCGTTTGGTCACCTCGGCTACGTGCTCCATCTCTTTAGAGTATTTCGATTCGGGGAACTCCATAACGAACGAGTAATAGGCATCGAGCGTTGACATATAACGGTCCAATCGTTTCTCCTCAACAGAGTTTTCGGCCAACTTAAACGATGCCATCGTTATGTGATACAACAAATCCTCACGACGATGAGTCTCCGAATACATCTTCAAGGCATTGCGGAAAGCAATGATAGCCGCATTATATCGACCAATCTTATAATAAGTATAAGCATTGATATATGCCTTCTCGTGCAGTCGCCACGTCAAGTCCTGCGTCATATCTTTGAACAGAACAATCTGCTCGCTATCGGGATAGTGTGACATATACTCCGATATTGCAATGATGGCTTGACTTGTAGTCGATTGGTCACGCTCTGGCGAGGGGCACATATTGTACAAGCATATAGCATACATCGCCTCGGCATTCTCGATAAAGGGGCTGCGGTTGAATGTGCGACGGAATGCGTCCAGCATCTCGGCAGCAGAGTAGTAATCGCCATCCTTGAAACTGCATCGTGCCTTGAAGAAGGTTACACTATCTTCGCGCATCGTACCACGATAGTAAGGCTCGCAGACCTCAAACAATGCGTAGGCCTTTGACCACTTTTCGGCATTGTAATACTCTTTGGCTCGCTCGAAAATAAATTGAGCATCACCCGTATTAATAATCTTCTGAACCGTAGAGCATCCGACAAATGCCATTGCCAAAACGGCCAAAAGAACAATATAAGATAACTTTTGTTTCATTACAAACTCATTTATTACTGCTATGCAGGGTAATAATCGTGCAAAATTACACATTTTTTTCTTACAACGATACTTACAAGGGAATTATTATACTTTAATTTAATAAAAAACATCTTTTAGGCAGCAACATACAATAAAAAAAGGCGGTTACGACATTTTTCGCAACCGCCCTTAAATTATATTTTGCTAAAGATTACATAGCATCATTCCAGTTATCAGTACGGAATGGAACAACGGGCTGGCCCATAATATTCATAAAGTTGCAAGGGATATAGTTGCGGAAGGCGTAACGAACAGCCACGGGCTCCTTAACATCGTTGCTCCAAACCTTTACTTCGTTTCCTTCCAAGCGAGCCTCTGCCGAGTGGAATACCTTGTCGGCACCTGCAATCTCAAAACCAGCGATGGGCTTACCCGAACCAGGGCATAGACCTGCACCTGTGTTATTGAACTTTACAAAGATATTAGAGCCATTTACTCGGTGTGAAGCATAAGTAGGTGCTATAACATCTACTCCGCCCTGACCGTAAACATCACGCAAAGCGAATGCTGCCATACGTTGTGCTATCTCATTCTTCTTTGCAGGGTGGATACAGAATTCATCAGCAGCGTCGGTATTACCAGCCATTGCCGAGTTTGGAATCTGCTCCAACGCACGCAACTGACACTCAACAAACTGCGGGTAGTCAATAGCGCGTGAGTTTCCGTAACTATGGGGCGCAATCATAGCATAGTAGAAAGGCATTGAGTTATCCTTATCGCCCCAATCCTCGCGCCACTGCTTAACCATACGGGCCATCATTACATCGTAGTGGTCCTCATCGTGAAGGTTCGAGCAACCTTGATACCATAGGAAGCCGCGAGCCGTAAAGTTGCGGATTGGAGCAATCATAGCGCAATACAACTCCGTAGGCTTAATAGAGTGAGCATTGTGCTTTGCCTCAATCTGCTCATCGGTAAGGATATCCTTCAATGCCGACATCGGCATCCACGACTCGATGCGAGTACCACCCCAATTGGATGTAATAATGCCGAGAGGGATATTTACCGACTCGATAAGATTGTAGGCAAACAGGTAACCTACAGCCGACATATTTGCAACACTTGCAGGTGATGCTTTCTGCCATTCGCCACCATCGCAATCCTCCTTATCGGCGTTATAAGAACGGGCCTTTTTTACAGTAAAGAGGCGAATCTTGTCGGCATACTTTGCCGCAGAATAGATATATTCGTTGGCATTCTCTACGGGCTGACCATTCCAACCCTTAACGGGCATCTCCATATTACTTTGGCCAGATGTAACCCATACATCACCAATAAGTATATCCTCCAAGGTTACAGCCTCGCCATCGCTGATGGTAATCGTATGCTTATCCCACGATGCCGCAGGTGTAGCGACCTTAACGGCCCACTTGCCATCGCTGTCGGCAACGGTCTGAATCTTGCCTTTTTGCCACGACACGATAATCGTTACCTTCTTGTTTGCGTCGGCCTTGCCCCAGAGATTAACATCGCTATTCTGTTGCAATACCATATTGCTTCCCAATACTTTGGGTAACACCACAGTAGCAGATGCTCCCCACGTGAGGAGCATCGCTACAACAGCTAATATGAGTTTTTTCATAATTAGTCTATGTTATTAGATTTCCAACTTACGGGCACCGTCAGAGATTACAACATCGTAAACCTTAGGCTCGTGGCCATAAGCAGCGTTGAACTTCTCTTTTGCTGTTGCGATGAATCCATCGTATAAGTCGGCCTTTACGAGGTTGATTGTACAACCACCAAAGCCACCACCCATAATACGAGAACCTGTAACGCCGCACTCCTTGGCGATAGTAGCCAAAAGGTCGAGTTCTTCGCAACTAACTTCGTAATCCTTTGACATACCCCAGTGAGTCTCATACATACGCTCACCGACAGTCTCCAAATCGCCAGCCTCCAAAGCGGCACAAACGTCCAATACGCGCTTCTCCTCGCCGATAACGTAACGAGCACGCATATAATCCTCCTCAGAAATCTTATCCTTGATAGCATCCAACTGCTCCATTGTAGCACCACGCAAAGTCTCCTGGCCCAAAATGGCAGCAACGCGCTCGCAAGACTCACGACGCTTGTTATATGGAGAACCTACCAATTCGTGCTTAACAACAGAATCGAGCAATACCAAACGGTAACCATATTTCTCAGGGTCAAATGGGAAATAAGCGAACTCCGATGAAAGGCAGTCCAAACGCATCAAGTTACCCTTCTTGCCGTGTACTGATGCAAATTGGTCCATAATACCGCACTTAACGCCGCAGTAGTTATGCTCGGTAGATTGGCCGATGCGTGCCAACTCGAACTTCTCGATTTTGTCGTCGTTATAGATGTGGTTCAACGCGAATGCAAAAGTTGATTCCAAAGCAGCCGAAGATGAAAGACCTGCACCCAAAGGTACGTCACCACCAAAAGCGGTATCGAAACCCTTAACAACACCACCGCGTTTTTGAATCTCACGTGCAACGCCAAAGATGTAGCAAGCCCACGATGCAGCGGGTTTATCCTCCTCGTTAAGACCAAACTCGGCATAGTCGTTCAAATCGACAGCGTATGCGCGAATCTTATCTGTGCCGTTAGGCTTAATCTCGGCAACCATAGCCTTGTCGATAGCACCGGGGAATACGAAACCACCGTTATAGTCGGTATGCTCACCAATCAAATTGATACGACCGGGTGATGTAT
The DNA here is from genome assembly GCA_017399485.1 of Alistipes sp. GTDB lineage: Bacteria > Bacteroidota > Bacteroidia > Bacteroidales > Rikenellaceae > Alistipes. The sequence goes on along the minus strand of JAFQCA010000003.1, from coordinate 26,440 downwards.
ACAACTCACCCTCAGCGCCGAAATGCTCGGCAAATTTCTCGCGAATTAATTTAATGTCCATAGTAGTTTGTGTTTTAGTTTTATAAGTTAATTTATAGTTTTACGTTTATCATCGCGCCGGGCTTTACGGTAAAGGTCTGCACCTTGCCTCCCTGCTCCGTTACTTTGATGAGCATCTTGCCTTTTGCAGTACGCTCGGCGTCGATATCAAAGTCGCCACCGAAGGCCCTAATGTGCTTCAGACGGGCATACTCCCACTCTGAGGGTATCTCGACCTTCAACTCGAAACTCCGCATACCCGTAGGACGAATGCCAAACATACCTTCGGTGATGATGCGGCAATAGAGTCCACTCTCGGCAGAGAGATGTCGCTGGCTACCTTCGGGCCACGCCTCGATAGGGTAGGGTACGTGGTCGCCAAGCAGACGACGGTTTGAGTAATATGCCAAATGCTCTGTAATGAAATCTGCGTAGCCAGCCGCATAGGCTCCTCTAAAGGCATAGAGTGTCGAGCGGTCCCAGAATGTAGAACTGCCCTGCGCGGTTAATAATCCGTCACGAGTAAAGAGGTCAGATTTGAACATTGCATCCATCGTGGCTTCGGCTCTGTCGTATATGCCTACACACAGAGGCATACATATCCACGAGCGTAAAATATCGTTACCCTCATAATAGCGATAAGTATCGTAACCTTTGATATTGGCTCCAAAGTGAGACTCAATGGCAGCACGCATAGACTTTGCACGACGCTGATAATCGGCAATGATTTTTGGGCTCTTGCCCAACTCCTTGCCTAAATATGCGGCTGACAATAGAGCATCATAATAGAGTGTCGAGGTGCATAGGTTTGCATCGCCTGCGGGGAAACGGCCTTCCAATTCATCCTTGTCGGACTTGACAACACCTTTGTCGTTGATTTGGCGTTTGCAATACTCCAAGCACCACTCTATAAGTGGCCACAACTCCTCGGCCTCGGCCTTGTTGCTACGAGTAAGCGCATAACGAGCCGCGCCATAGGCAATCATTGCACCGTCTCCTCTGTCACCAGCGCCGTTCCAGATGTCATCACCCTCGGCAATGATAGAACTTGGAATAGGCTTCCACTCATCATTCATAAAACGAGCGAAATGGCGATATGAATTGATGGCCGACTCGTTTCCTACATCATAGCCCAAAAATGGGAAGAACGGATTTACGTACTCGGCTTGGTCGTTTGCCCATATTGCAGCGTAGTAACTTTCGCCACCCGGAGCGTGCATATAACCGCCTTTGGTCTTGCAGATACTCTCCGAAGAGCGTATCTTGGCATAGCGGAACTCTGTGTCGATTACATCGTCGGGGGTGTCCAACACCAAGTTGTTGTCGATATACGAGATGTACGCCTCACGCTCGGCCAGAAGTTGCTTCACATCGAGGTTTGCTACACTCTGCTGCTCGTTGTTGAGGGCCTCAATTACGAGGTCGCACTCTACGCTTTGGCCGGGTTGCAACTCATATACACCGCCACCCTTCACTTGGCTTAGGACTTTGTAGGAGCCTTTGACGCCGCGCTTGGGGTCGGTGGTAATCTCCTGCTGCAAATCGGGAATCTGCAAAGCATAGGCTATAGTACCCGTATTACGCAAGATGTAATGTTCGCACATCATCTGTTGCTCCATAGTGGGGAAGATGGTGCGCTCGACTTCAAGTCCATAGGTGCCAGACTTATGCTCCTCGACAACACGCATCAAGCCATTGAGTTCGACATAGCGTGTTGTGAACTTCAGGCGATTATTGTTGTTAATACGCAGTTGCGCAACTAAATCAAGATTCTGGCGTAGCATCAGACTTGCGTGAGTGTTGTTGGGTATGGTACGCAACATAGGGAACACCAACGAGCGGTCCAGACCAAAACGGCCTTCGTCATTAACATTCCAATACAGAACGACAGCCATCATCTTACCACTCATCTCCACGTGGTCGCTATGAGGCAACGAGACAGTGGTTGCATCCATTCTGATGCTCTTACCGTCAGGTTGTATAGTCCAGCGGTTTTGTCCTATGCCGACCTCACATAGCAGCAAGAGGGTAACTATTGCCAGAAATCTTTTCATTAGCAGTCGTGTTATTTAGTATAGAACTTATAGATACAAACGTGAGTATATACCTCATCGGGGTTAAGCACGATAGAAGGGAATCCATCGTGGTTGATAGCATCGGGATGCTTTTGAGTCTCCAAAGCGACAGACTCGCGGAAATTAAGCGACTTGCCATATTTGCCATTGGTCGTACCGTCGAAGAAGTTACCGCTATAGAACTGCAATGCCACTTGGTCGGTAGCGACATCCATACAACGACCTGTTGTGGGGTCATACAACGTAGCGACAGTCTCCACCTGACCATTATCCTCGCGGGCGATAACCCAGTTGAGGTCGTAACCCTTACCATTGATGAGTTGCTCGTGCTCAACGTCGATACGCTCACCAATAGCGTGTGGCTCGCGGAAATCAAACGGAGTGCCCTCTACATCCATCAACTCGCCTGTCGGGATAAGATTTGCATCGGTAGGCGTAACCTTGTCGGCCTTGATTGTCAGGACGTGGTCGGTAATAGTACCTCCTGCCTCACCTTTGAGGTTGAAGAATGAGTGGTGCGAGAGATTGACGATGGTCTTCTTGTCGGTTTTAGCGTGATAAGTAACCTCAAACTCATTCTCTGCAGTCAATGTATAGGTCATCATAATATCGAGGTTGCCGGGGAATCCGTCAGAGCCATCCTCTGATACAAGGTGCAGAGTAATAGCGTTATCGGCAATGTATTCTACATCCCATACAACCATATCGATACCCTTCAGGCCACCGTGCAGAGTCTGACCGTTGTTGTTAAGAGGAGTGTTGTACTCCTTGCCGTCGAGTGTAAACTTACCGGCACCAATACGGTTGGCAACGCGTCCTACAGGAGCGCCCAAGAAACGCTCGCCCTTATTGTTTACATAGCGGTCTAAGTTCTCATAGCCCAACACGATGTCGGCCATATTGCCGTCGCGGTCAGGTGTCCACAACGATACTACGCGGCCTCCGAAGTTTGTGACCTGCATCGTAATCGTGCCATTGCTTATAGTGTAGAGGCCTACTTTCTTGCCATCAACCTCACCATCGAAGTTCTCGGCCTTGATTAAATTCACGCCCGAAGTCTCCTCGGTCTTATTATTGCCACCGCCGCAGCCCACCATAAGGGCTGTAGCGGCGAGTATCATCATTATACGTTTCATTGTCGAATGTTTTGTTGTTCAACTATTTATTCTCTGTGGGTAAAGCCATCTGGAAGATAGCCTTTACACGCTCCATATCGTACTTTGAGCCTCGGTCAAAGTAGTAGATACCGTTCTGCTCCTGCATAACGTCGGTCAATTGAGTGTAGCAGAAGCCCCACATCTTATCGCTCATATCGATAAGAACCTTAACCTGAGCCTCCAGACGCTTGTAAAAGTCCTCCTTAGTCTGTGCTGCATCTCCATAGCCCCACGCGCCATCCTTGGCGGGGTTAGCCTCCATACACTTAATACCGCCGAACTCATCCAAGATATAAGGAATCTCGCCATTGTATACGGGGAATGTGAAGGGGTCGTTCAATACGGCACGGTTGAAACCGATATTACCGCGATGACGCTCCTGAATCTGCGGAGCGCGTGTGAACATCTTGCCATTGTTGAAGACTATTTCGCGCAACTTATCAGGATTCTGCTCATAGTGGTGCTCGGTCCAGATGTCTGTTACGGTCTGTACACCACCGCTCACTGTGTTGATTGGGCGTGAGGGGTCCAACTGCTTGGTGATGGTATAGATGTCGGCCTGGAAACGGGGGAACTCGGTCTCATCGGGCCAGAACTGCTCATTGAACGGAGTCCACGTTACGATTGAGGGGTGGTTCATATCGCGAACAACTACATTGCGCCACTCTGCAATAAAGTTACGAGCAGACTCCACGTTGTTGGCATCAAAACCCCAACTCGGAGCCTCGCCCCAAGTCAGATAACCCAATTTGTCGGCCCAATAGTGGAAACGCTCCTCGAAGACCTTCTGGTGCAGACGTGCGCCGTTGAAACCTGCAGCCATCGAGAGTTCTATATCGTGCTTCAGTGCAGCATCCGAAGGTGCTGTCCAGATACCGTCAGGATAGAAACCCTGGTCCAAAACCAAACGCTGATAGTAGGGCTGGTTGTTCAAATAAATCTTGTTGCCCTCGGTGTGAATCTTGCGCATACCGAAATAAGAGGCAACCTTATCGATTACATTGCCCGCTGCATCCTTCAAGATATACTCAACATCGTAGAGGAAAGGTGATTCGGGACTCCACAACTTTGCCTTCTTGATAGGCAGTGTTACGATTGAGCCCGATGCTATGGGAGCAGTATCGGTAGCAACGACCTTTGCGCCATCCTTTACGTTGATAGTGAGTGTATTGCCTGTAGCGTTGCGGAACATTGTGAACTCCATAGTGACGGTGCTGCGGTCAATATCGGTAGTGGTCTTTACACGCTTGATGCCCGTAGGAGCAACAGCCTCCATCCATACAGTTTGCCAGATACCTGTTGTACGAGTGTACATACACTCAAATGGGTCGTTACGCAAAGATTGCTTACCTGCCGACTGAAGTCCTGAACGCAAATCGCTTGATGCAACAACTACCAATGAGTGGGTCGAACCAGCCTTTACGAACTTGGTGATATCGACAGAGAATGAATCCGAACCGCCAAAGTGGCGCTCTACAAACTTACCATCGACATAGACCTCTGACTCATAATATACGGCGCCAAAGTTGAGCAATACATCCTTGCCCTCCCACGCTGCGGGAATAGAAATCTCGCGCTGATACCAGATGCAAGGGATAAACTCCTTATGCTCAACGCCAGAGAGTTTACTTTCAGGTGCAAACGGTACGATAATCTTGTCATCGAAACCTTTGCTATCCTTAAGGTTACGCTCCCAACCTGTCTTTACAAGGTCGAGTGTGTAACTCCACTCTCCGTTCAAATTAACCCACGCTTCACGCTCAAATTGCGGGCGTGGATACTCTGCGCGTGGCACTTGAGCCAATGCACCTGCCCAAACCATAAGGGCGGCCATCAATATAAAAATCTTCTTCATCGGATTATTTAGTTTGTATTATTAATTCTCAGTTCTATTGCTCGTATCCTTCGGCTTTCATCTGGAAGATAGCCTTCACACGCTCCATATCGAACTTGCTCTCGCGGTTGAAGTAGTAGACTCCATTCTGCTCCTGCTCTACATCGGTAAGTTGAGTGTAGCAGAAACCACAAATCTTGTCGCTGTGGTCGGTAATAGCCTTAACCAAAGATTCCAGACGCTTATAGAAATCCTCTTTGGTTTGCGCTGCGTCACCATAACCCCAAGCATTCTCCTTCGAAGGGTTAGCCTCGGCACACTTAATACCGCCAAACTCATCAACAACGTAAGGTACCTTGCCATCGTAGTGAAGAATTATCATAGCCGACTTGCCATCGGTTGCACCTTGTGGCTGATAGAACTTGCCATCGTTGTAGAGTTGCTTATGCAGATTTTCACCGTTCTGATTATAAGAGTGAGTGGTACAGAAGTCAGAGATTGCATACAAACCTCCACTTACTGTATTTACGGGACGTGAGGGGTCTAACTGACGTGTTACATTGTAAGCGTCGGTCAATAGACGGCCCATCTCGGCTGTCGGAGTAGCCCACTCCTCGTTGAAGGGAGTCCATACTACAAGAGCGGGGTGGTTGCGGTCTCGGATGACAATGTTAGTCCACTCCGAGAGGAAGTTACGGCCAGATGCAGCCAAAGAACTATTCTTACCCCAAGAGGCCATCTCGCCCCAAACCAAATATCCGAGTTTGTCGGCCCAATAATAGAAACGCTCCTCAAAGACCTTCTGGTGCAGACGTGCGCCGTTGAAACCTGCATCCTTCGACATTGCGATGTCGTTCTTCAAAGCCTCATCCGAGGGGGCTGTCCATACGCCGTCGGGATAGAAACCCTGGTCGAGGACCAAACGCTGGTAGTAAGGCTTGTTGTTAAGCATAATTTTTGTACCTTCGATATGAATCTTACGCATACCGATATATGAATTTACGTGGTCGATAACCTCGCCTGTTGCATCCTTAACCTCATAAACAACATCATAGAGGAAGGGATTTTCGGGGGTCCACAACTTAGCCTTCTTGATAGGCACAACAACGGGGATACCCTGTGAAGCACCAACCTCAGTCTTGGCAACCACCTTGTCGCCATCCTTTACGGTGATAGCGAACTTATTGCCCGTTTTATAGCCGTAGAATGTGGGAGTAACTACAATTTGACTCTGGTCGATATCGGTCAATACCTGTACACGCTCCAATGCACTCTCCTCAACGGCCTCCATCCATACAGTCTGCCAGATACCTGTAGTACGAGTGTAGAAACATCCGTAAGAGTTCAAGCGTGATGACTGCTTACCTGCGGGCTGCTGTCCGCCACGAACATCGCTCTCGGCGTGAAGAACCAAATTATGCTCCTTGCCATCGGCAACCCAATCGGTAATATCGTATGAGAATGAATCAGAGCCTCCGTAGTGACGGCCTACGAATTTACCGTCGATATACAACTCCGACTTGTAGTAAACAGCACCAAAGTTCAACTTCACTCGTTTGCCAACCCAATCGGCAGGAATCTGAATTGTGCGCTGATACCATACGGCATTGATAAACTCTGTATGACCGATGCCAGAGAGTTTGCTCTCGGGAGCAAAGGGAACAGTGATTTTGCTATCAAAGCCTTTGCTGTTATAGTAGTTACGCTCGGCTCCTGTGTTGGCCAAATCGAGTGTGAAACTCCACTCTCCATTCAAGTTAATCCAACTTGTTCGCTCAAATTGCGGACGTGGGTACTCGGCACGTGGTTGCGCAAATGACGCAACGGCAAAAAGTAGTGCCACAAGTGATAAAATTCGTGTTTTCATAGTTTAGATTAGTTTAATATTTATTCTTCAATTATTTTTTCGGCATTATATGCAAATATTCTTACAAATGTACAATTATTTTTACGAGTTTACAAAATATTACAACCAAAAACACAAGGCAAATAAATAAAAATGAAAGAGGGTATTCGACATAAAGTCAAACACCCTCTGTGGTTAAATCAGTAAACCCCGATTAATCTAATAATTAGATGAAAATATACTTCAAGATAAACAGGATAGCCAAAACATACATTGCGGGTGTTATTCGCTTGAAGTTACCGCACAGTACGTTAAGCACTACATAACTAATCATACCCAACAATATACCGTCAGAGATAGAATATGCCAATGGCATCATCACGATGGTAATAAAGGCAGGGATAGACTCTGCGTAATCATCCAACTTTATATTCTTGATGGGGCCTAACATAAACAATCCCACAATAACCAATACGGGAGCGGTTGCTGCCGATGGAATAGCCAAGAAGATAGGCGAGAAGAATAGCGAAATAGCAAAACAGCAAGCAACGACAAATGCTGTTAAACCTGTACGACCACCTTGCGCGACGCCCGATGCACTCTCGACGTAAGTTGTTGTGGTTGAGGTACCCAAGCAAGCACCAACAGTAGTTGCTATGGCATCAGCCATAAACGCCTGCTTAACACGTGGTATCGTACCGTCGGGATTCAACATATTAGCCTTTGTACACACTCCGACCAATGTTCCGATTGTATCAAACATATCGATAAAGAGGAATGTAAATACTACAACAACCATATCGAGTGTAAAGATGTGGTCCCACTCAAATTTGCAGAAAATATCTGATAAAGAGTGGGGTGCTGACACCAAGCCTTGATAGTTGGTAATACCCATCGGGATACCAATTAATGTGGTCAAAAGAATACCTATAAGCAGACCTCCTCGTACGTCTTTAACAACAAGTACACCTGTGATAACCAAGCCTATAAGGCCTAACAGAGGACTGCCTCCCGTAATCTCACCCAATGAAACCAATGTAGCATCGTTGTTGGCGATAATGCCTGCATTCTGCAAACCGATGAAGGCGATAAACAAACCGATACCTGCACCTATCGCATTCTTGAGTGACGCAGGAATGGCATTCACGATGGCTTCTCGTAAGTTGGTAAGTGTCAGAATGATAAATATGAGTCCTTCGATAAATACGGCAGTCAAGGCAAACTGCCAAGAGTAGCCCATACCCATACATACTGTAAATACAAAGAACGCATTCAAGCCCATACCCGGAGCCAAACCAAAGGGTAATTTAGCCCACAAGGCCATTGTAAGACTGCCGACGACAGCCGCTAATGCAGTTGCTGTAAATACTGCGCCTGCCGACATACCCTCCAACTGGCTGAACATACTCGGATTGACAGCCAAGATATACGACATCGTAAGGAATGTGGTTATACCTGCCAACATTTCGGTACGAACTGTTGTTTTAGCAGGGTCAAACCCAAACAATTTCTTCAACATAATATAGTTTATTTAAGTTTCTATTTTTTTTCGGATATTTATTCTACATTTATATAGTTTGCCTATTTTTTGATGATTGCAAGTAAGCAGAACTAATTAAAATGTCCACTTGGCGGCCAATGTAGGAATAACGTAGAATCCCGTAGCAACAAAGTTGTTAGAGAATTCTATCTCGCTACCTACACTCAGATTGACATTATCCCAACCCTTAATCTTGTTAAGATTGAGCCATAACTGATGCTCTGAAAGCAGGATATGTGATGTGTTCTGCCACGGACGGCACTCTCTCCAAAAGTCGATAAAGCCTGAATATGTACACCAACTCTTAGCGAAATTTATACCCCAAACACCCGTAATCTGGAAGTTATGCTCCTGGCTCTCGCCTGCAACATTAACAGTATGAGGGATAAACTTGTACATCATTGATACCGACCAAGTCTTCGAAAAATCTTTCGAATGGCCTGAGTATGTTGCACCGGCCAGCCAACTGTCGTTATAGGAGCCTGCTGCATCACTCATACCTCCGTTGTACTCCAAATGGGCAGATAGCCAACTCATCTTGCTCTCTTGCCAAAAACATACTTCACGGGCTAACTCCCAATAAGCACCTTTCACTCCTCTCGAATAATCCATATCGATAAAGAAGAATGTGCTACCCCAACCATCAGGACGAAACATCTCGACTGTCGTTGTTAGAGCAGGACGCCCGTAGGAGTTGTCTGTTTTGTCCAACTCGTTGTATAGGCTACGCCCAAAATCATAATGCAACTGAATGTTCTGTGCCGAGGCTGTGGCACAAGCCGTCAGAAGTATGACAGCAAGAATAAGTTTACGCATAGTATTAATATTTTAGGTTAGTCGAAAGCAAATATACGAAATTACATCGTATAAATGAAAAATTTAGACACAAAAAGAGCCCAAGAGTATATTTTATAATATTTAGGCGAGGAAGCCGATGCTCTCACCCCATTGTTTCCTCTTTTGATTGAGTTTTGAAAATAAGCGACCTTTATATTAAGTAGGGATTTATTTGCCTGCAGATATGTATAAAAACGGTGTACGCCCCGAACGGGACGTACACCTCTCTCAACTATTACAATTATCTTTATCGCTAAAGATTCTTTTTTCTGATAGCCTCCAGCATATCATCTGTCATTGAAGACAAATCCCACTGTGGCTTCCAACCCCATTCCTCTCTTGCACAAGAGTCATCCAAACTATTGGGCCAACTCTCGGCGATGCCTTGTTTTACAGGGTCGATACGATAGGTCATTTTGAAATCGGGAACGCGCTTGCGTATCTCGTTGTAAATGATATCGGGTGTAAAACTCATCGATGCAATGTTGAAACTGTTGCGATGGCGTAGTTTATTGGGGTCGGCCTCCATCAACTCTACCATAGCCCTCAAAGCATCGGGCATATACATCATATCCATATAAACATCTCGCACGGGGCATACAAACTTCTCACCCTTAACTGCCGCATAATAAATCTCAACAGCGTAATCGGTTGTACCTCCACCCGGCAAGGTTACATTCGAAATAATACCAGGGAAACGTACCGAACGCGTATCTACACCATAACGAGTGTAGTAGTAGTTCGATAATAACTCACCTGTCACCTTGCACACGCCATACATCGTATCGGGCTGCATAACCACATCCTGCGGAGTGTTATCGCGCGGAAAATCACCGCCAAAAGCACCGATAGAACTTGGTGTAAACAACGAGCAACTATACTCGCGTGCAATCTCCAAAGAGTTATTCAAAGCACCTATATTAATGTTCCACGCCAACTGAGGGTTCTTCTCGCCCGTTGCCGAAAGCAAGGCTACCAAGTTGTAAATGGCATCTACGCCATTTTTGTGGACTACATAAGCAAACTTATCCTTATTAAGCGCATCCAATTGAACGAATGGACCGTCACCGGCCAATACCTCGTTCTCTCTTAAATCAGCAGCAATAACATTTGAGCCACCATATATGCCACGCAAATAACTCGTTAACTCCGAGCCAATCTGACCGCCTGCTCCTAATATAAGTATCTTCTTCATTAAGTCCCTTCAAAATTTATACAAATATAACACTTTTATTTCAAATAAAAATATTTCTCACTTTTTTTTGCTTATTTTTTTCTTTGTACTAACATTTTTGTCATATTTTTCATACCTTGCAATAGAATTGATACATTAAATTAATATAGATTTAAAAACTATGAAGTACGCTATTATTTCTACCGAGAAGGGCGATATGAAGGCCGAACTCTACACTGAAGATACGCCTATCGCAGCAGAGAATTTTATAAAGTTGGCCGAGAGCCATTTCTATGACGGATTGTGCTTTCATCGCGTAATTCCAAATTTTGTGATTCAAGGAGGTTGTCCTATAGGTGACGGTACGGGTGGTCCCGGTTATACTATCAAGTGCGAGACATCGGCTCCGCGTCAGTATCACGACAGAGGTGTCCTCTCGATGGCTCATCGCGGCAAGGATACGGGTGGCTCACAGTTCTTTATCTGCCACAATCGTCAGAATACTCAACACCTTGATGGTGTGCATACCTGTTTTGGTAAAGTAGTCGAGGGTGAGGATGTTATTGACGATATCCGTCCCGGAGATTTGATTTTTTCTATAACAATAACAGAAGAGTAGGGTGGAGATGAAACGATTTGTATTGCTGGCAATAGCCTGCTTGGCCTGTGTTACTGTGCAAGCGCAAAGTGCGGCAGACTCTTTGGCTATCGTCACTTCGAAGTGGAGTACATCATCACCACGTAAGGGCGTTGTACATAAGAGCCTCCGTATCGATAACCTATATAAAGGTCCGCAGAGTATAAATCTTATCGAGATTTCTCGTTCATCAAGACTCCGCTTGGCTGTGGCACACGACAATCGAATGCGCCGCACGAGCGATATGGCTCAGGAGCATAATGCTGTTGTTGCCATAAATGGTACCTTTTATAATATGCGCAAGGGAAATTCGACCTGCTTCTATAAGATTGACAAAGAGGTGATAGATTCAACTGCCGCATCGGAGGCCGCTATGCGTGTTAATGGAGCACTTCTGCTGAAGAAGGGTAAGATTCAAATCCTCGATTGGTCTTTGGATATTGAGCGTGAGTATAAAGGCAATAAGGGAACAGTGCTTGCTGCAGGCCCGATAATGTTGGAGGATGGTAGTAAGGCTGATTGGAGCGAGTGCAGTAAATCTTTCCTTAATACCAAGCATCCTCGTAGTGCAATCTATACCACGCGAGATGGTAAGGTGGTGTTGCTGACTGTCGATGGTCGCTCAAGTGGTAATGCCGCAGGTATGAGTATTCCTGAACTGATGCATCTGATTAGGGTATTGGGTGGTTACGATGCTCTTAATCTCGACGGAGGAGGCTCCACGACATTGTGGATTGAGGGTGCAGGTGTAGTGAATTATCCGTGTGATAACAAGAAATTTGACCACGAGGGTGAGCGTCGCGTCTCAAACTGTATATATGCCTATTAATATATATAAGGTAATAAAAATACCGCTTCGGCATTGCTGAAGCGGTATTTTTATTATTAAAGTACTCGTATTACTCCAAAGTGTAAGGAGCGCGGTACTCGTAGTGCAACTTAGAGTTAGCCTCGTCGTCGTTAACGAACTTCTGGATGATAGGATTCCAAGCCAAAGGACGATTCAACTCGTAAGCAACGTTACCGATGTTACATACAGTACAAGAACTGTGACCTACCTCTACGGGAACATTCGGGTCACGACGTGAACGCATACTGTTCAAGAATGTCTGATAGTGACCGGGGTTAGTCTCGTAAACAGCCTTCTGGTCAACCTCCTTAGGCATCAAGTCGGGGTTAGAAGCCTCGAACTTACCACGCTTAACCATAATCCAGCCATTCTCACCGATAACCTTAACTGACTGGCCGTAACCTACGTTCTTGTGTACCATCTCGATACCATTGTCGTAGCGGTATGTCAAGCAGCGGTGCAAACTTGCTGAAGGAGGCAAAATCTCAGTAGGACCAGTCAAGTCCTTACCAATCATCCACTGGCCGATATCGAACATATGTGCACCCCAGTCTGTAGTGAAACCACCACCAAGACCCTGGTACCAACGCCAAGCGCCCCAGCACTCGTCACCACCATTCTCAGTAATCAAAGGCACAACCTCGTGGTTGTAGTGGATAGATGCGGGCAACGGACCGAGCCACAAGTCCCAATCCAAACCTGCGGGAACCTCCTGCTTAGGCAATGTGTAAGGCTTCGGGCCCTCACCTGCGAAAGCGTACATTGTAGAAATCTTGCCCAACTTGCCCTCGCGAACGATGTTAGCGGCGTGGATGAACTCATCCATTGAACGCTGCATACTACCTGTCTGGAGGATACGGTTGTTAGCGCGTACAGCCTCAATCAAACGCTGGCCCTCGTAAACTGTGAAAGTAAGGGGCTTCTCCAAGTAAACATCCTTACCTGCCTTACAAGCGGCGATAGCGATACGAGCGTGCTGGTGGTCAGGAGTAGCGATAACAACTGCATCGATATCCTCACGAGCCAACAACTCCTCGAACTTGATATACATATCAACTGTCTGCTTTACACCCTTCTCGGCATAGTAGCTGTTTACGCGGTTCTCAAAACGGTTACGCTTGATGTCGTAAACGTCGCAACCTGCAACTACGCGTACCTCAGGAATAGCAATAAAACCATTCAAAAGGTGGATAGCCTGCTGACCCAAACCGATGAAACCAATGTTGATAAGGTTGTTTACGTCATTCTTCTTCGCTTTCTTGGGGGCTACAGCCTCTTTGGCTACAGTCGGGAAAACTAAAGTTGACGCGGCTCCTGCTGCTGACAAGCGCAAGAAATCCAAACGAGAAAACTTTGAGCTCATTTTTCTTATTTTTTGAAAGTTAGTAATTGATTTAGTTCACTAATTTGGAGTAAAATTAAGCAAAAAAAAAATGCCGAGCAAATGTTCGGCTATTTTTTTCGAAAAAAATTATTTATTACCCATTTTGGGGTATCTGCGAATACGGAAATTATGGTTGGCGAGAGTTACGCCACTCGATTAATTCGGGAGTGAGTTCATCCTCTCGGTCAATCCAATCTCCGCTTGACATCATACGCTCTTTGTAGCGGTCCATTCTCTCGACAATATCGAACTGTGGACGCTGGCGCAGGCTACGCTCCTCGCGTTGTGATGTGCGTACTGCGCGGTTGAATATACTCTCTCGTGAAGGACGACGCTCGGGTACCCACTTGAAGTTTTGCAGACGTTGCGCCTGTGATTCGGGTATCTGCGCCAGAGGATAGAGTTTTATGGGTACATCGTTACGATAGGTGATGCCAACGAGTTGCTGCTCCTCAATATAGAACGAAGCCGAGGCACTCTCGATATATGCCATATCGGTAACCTTAAGCGACCCCTCGCTCTCCTGCTCGAAATAGATGGTCTGCACATTTCCATCGACATCGTTACGGTAGATATTGTTATCGCGGAAATGGGTTATCATCTTCTTGCCTGTAACCTGATTATAATACGTGGTATCTATCTCGGCAACCATAATGGGATTACCTAAAAACTCGGCACGCTCGATTTGCTGATTCTTGGTGAAGACATCGACCTGCTCGGCGGCTATCTGATTACTGTTATTCCACATCACAGGCTCTATAAATAAATATATGATAGAGTCAGTAGAATTGCTTACCAATGAATCGCAAACGGCTTGCGCATCACTACGGAACATCTTGACATTACGATATGCCTTGATCAGACGATATATGCTGTCGAGTGCCGTAGTGTCTGCCGCAACCGTAGGCTCTGTTGGGGTGGTCTCCTCCGTAGTGGCCACATCGAGAGTGTTGGGTGCAGTGGTCGAATCACTCTCTATCTGCAAAAGTTGCTGCTTTCGCAACTCTGCCAAACTATCTTGAATATCTAATTCGGTAAGGTCCTTGCCTTTGGCCTGTAACTTCTGGCGACGTAATGCGCGACGTATGGAGTCTTTGCTCCAGCGCTCCAACTCCTGAGCCTTCAATTTCTCCAACTGTGCAGTGATTTTGGCTTGTCGTTCTGCCGCGATAGAGTCCAACTTGAGTTTTCTCTCGGCTGCTTTTGCCTTCTTTGCTTCGGCTTTGGCTTTCTGGGCAGCCTCTTTGGCGAGTTTGGCCTCTAAGGCTTTGCGCTCTTTGGGCGAGAGTGTATCGGCGGCCAGACTATCGGCTACAAGTGATGAGTCTTGTAGTGAATCTGTAGCGATAGAGTCTTGGGCAATAGTTGCGTTTGCATTTGCTGGCGTAATATCAGTCTTTTCCGCACGATTGGCTGTATTATTTTGCGATACAGACTCCCTGTTAGAGGCCGTTTCGCGCATCGGCATATTGTCTCTATTCTCCCCCGAAGCGAGACTACCCGCATTGTTGGGGCTCAGCGGTGAGTTATTCTGCGCCGCTGCTCGCTTGATGGCAGAATTCCTTGCTGCTATAGAGTCCGCTTTAGCCTTTTGGGCCTTCTCTTCGGCATAGCGGTCGATGGTATAGAGCCACATCGAGTCGGCAGAGAGAAAAACAGAATCGCTCTCCGACGTATCGTAACTTACGACAATGGGGCTGTCGGTCAGGACGGCCTTGTCGCTATCGGACCAATATTCGGCATAACCGCCGAAGGCCAACATCTTGTTTTTGAAGTCATCGACCTGAATATTGCGACGAACTATGATATGCTCGTTGTTACGGTAGTAATACATCGTATCACCCCACATCTCCTGCTCTTCGGTTAGGATGTAGCCATCGCGCGTAACCACATATAGATTCTCGGCGTGGATGTAATCACCCTCGTTGGCCGAGAGATAGTGACCGTCGGCATTCCAAATCTCGCTATTGGCGAAGAATCGTGCGTTATTTGTTTCGGTGTTGTATATTACCGAGTCACTCTTCATATCGTAGTCCGCACCGTGCATTTCGACACTTTCGACGCATATTATTTCGTGAGAATCAACGTAATAATAACCTCTAACAGACTCCATAATGTCGTTGTCGTGAACTAAAACGCCGCCACCCTCATAGCGTCCAATCTTATCAGATGTGTTGAAACGGAAATTATAGGTGTAGAGCAAAGCATCACCATCGACAACCTTGACAATAGGAGCAAATATCTCGGCTATATTATCATCGCCATTATAGAGCGCACTATCGCCATAGATATATATGGAATCTTGATTTATCAGCAGACGTCCGAAGAATCCCCACTGCGTGTCGTTATATCGCACGGCGCTATCGCACGATATGACTGCACCATTGTGGTGGGCGGCAAAATTGCCAACGAAATAAACAATGCTGTCGCCATCGCTATTGTATGGAGCAGCCTCATCGGCCATAAAGTCAATCTTGCGGCGTTGTGGAGGTTGCATTTTAGTCGTATCCTCCAACATAGACTGTCGAGCAGAGCGTAATGCTGCGGCTTGAGCATCCTCGTAGGGTAGGGAACGGCTATGCAGGCTCCCCTCTTGTGCTAAAAGGATGCCTGCAAATGCTACGACAACTGCTATGATTGAGATTATACGGCGCACGTCAAAGAATTTCAGAAAAGTTATTTAACCCAATTCTTGAACTCAAACTCTCCTTTGCGGAAGTCGGGGGCTATATATACATATATGCCGTCAATCTTTTCGCTCAGCCATTTGTTGAAGATGGTCGCCTGTTTATCGTTTAACGCCATCTCTTCGATTGTCAGATAGTCGTCTGTCAAAGAGGCGGGGTGAGTGGGAATAATCTCCAATAGTTTAACGGCGCGACTCAACTGATTACCCTGAACATCCTCCGAGATAAAGGCATCTGATACTTCGCCTACCTTCAATTTGCTCAATGCAATATAGTCGCTATAACTCTTGCCGTCGCCAAAATCCTCCTTCTTGAATTTCGTGGCAGTAAGTTTGACGTTTGAGTAGTTTGGGTTGCTCATCAGCAGGTCGTGGTTTGATACCAGACCTCCGTTCATTTTTGAAAGGTTATCTTCCGAGTGCTTCAATGCTGCCTCCTCAAACGAGATAGAGTCGGCTCGTATCAATTTGACAATGCTGTCGAGATAATAAGTAGGCTCCAACTGCTCCTCGATAGTGTACGAAGGCTTAAGCAGGATGTGGCGGAAGTGATAGAGTCCGTTACGCGGAGCCTCCATCAACTCTATAAGGTGGAATCCATATTCGGTCTCGACAACCTCAGATAGTTGCCCGGGCTTAAGTTTGGCTAAAGCCTCTGCGAATGGGGGAGTTAATTGACTCAATGGAGCGAGGGGGTGCTCTCCACCCTGCATTGCAGTACCGGGGTCAACCGAATATGTACGGGCCAAAACGGGCAGTGACGATGTGCCGGTGATGATACGTTCACGCATCTCCAACAGACGCTCCTTGGTACGCTGCTTGGCTGCCGCCTGCGATGAAGGATAACGTACTATATGGGCATACACATACTGCTCAGGAACCAAAGGCAGTTCATCTACTTTCTTGCTCTTGAAGAAACGCTCTACCTCGCCCGGTGTAATTGTGACGTCAGAAACTACACTTCCCTGCATACTCTGCGCATACTGCTGCTCGGTGAGTTTTTGGCGCAAGAATTCACGATAGTTATATAGCGGCATATGCTGCTTTGTCTCAAGTTGAGATATTGAACCGCCCTCCTCGGCAATCATTCTTTGCAGATAATCCTCAACCATAGAGTTTACGTCGGCATTGAGTTCGATAGAGTCTATCAGGGCTTGGTTGTAGAGCAGTTTCTGTTTCATCAACTCCTCCAATCCCTCGTTCATCGGGTCGCGGTCAGTGGTATAACCTGCGGCACGACGCTGTGCAACCAACTCATTGGCAGCCTCTTCAACTTCGGAATAGAGTATGGCGGACCCTCCCACAATAGCCACAACGCGGTCCAGAACAACTTGGCGTTTCTGGGCCAAAGCGCCTAATGGGAGAAGGATGGTTAAAATTAGTATTGTGGTTAAAACTTGTTTGTTAAACATTCTCATAATATTTTGCTTCCTAATTGTTTTATTCGTTGTTGGGCTCTGCTGTTTTGTCTTTGGCTGTTGCCGCATTGTTGGTAGTAGTGGCAGAGTCTGTTGTATTTATCTCTTCCTGTGAGGCTGGTTGAGGGTTCGACTTGTAGGTCGAGATATTCTCTCCCTCGCCATATAGTTTGGCGTGACCTTCGCTCATTGCCTTTGTGATAATCTCCTCTTCGTGCGCCTTGATTATCTCGCTGCGGCGCTGGGTGATGAGGATACGTCGGATGTTATCGGCAACCAATTCGAGCGGGGCTACGTTGCCTGTACGACAAACCGATGTGAAATCAAAAAAGTAGCAGGCGTCATTTACCTTCATCTCCTGAATACCCATCTTGTCAAGTAGAGAAGAGTAGTCCTGAGATTTGGTAGTTGGCAAGTTTGCCAAAAAGTCTGTAAAGTTTATCCACTCCGAACGATTGTCGATAAGCAAGAATCCGTTCTTCTCGCAGATATCGGTAAATGTCTTGTCGTCGGTGGTCGATGATGCGGCTTTGAGCATCTGCTCTTTCAGCCGCTTGCTTTGACGATATGATGCATCGAAACGCAAGATACGGCCTTTGACTAATGTTCGGTCCAGCGTAAAGTCCGATTTGTGAGTATTGTAGTATGACGCAATATCGTCATCGGTAAAATCGTTGCTCATTTGTTGCTCGACGTAGTATTGGTCCACTTTGTTCATCAGCAACGATTGGCGATAATCCTCAACCAATTTCTCGATATCTTTCTCCGATGAAGAGAATAGTTGATTGGCCTCCTCGATTTTGAGTTGGCGAATAAGCCATTTGTCGATGTATAGTTTTACAAAGGCAATACTGTCCGAGCCCGTCAAATTCTTGGGCACGGCTTGCGAAATCTCCAATGTGGTAAGTTCCTCACGGCCTACGCGCGCAACAGTATTGTCACCCACCAGATAGTCGGGTAACTCACGGCACGACGAGAGTAAAACTGCAATCGCAATGATGTATATTTTCAAAAAATGGCGCATATTATCCGACAAAGATAGTTTTTTTACTTGAATTTAACGTAGATATTGTCGAGATTATTACTTTTAATATGCAGATTTGTTGCTTTTAAGTCGTTTTAGGCTGTTGTACATACGTACAAAAGAGAGCAAGGTTACCACTAAACAGAGTGCGTATATGCCCCAATATAGTTTACCTCCACCCAAGATGTCGCTTATAGGCGTTTGGTCTAAATCGACGGTAGAGAGGAAACAAGCCGTCAGGTTGTTCATCGAGTGTAACATTATCACCAACATCAATGAGCGGTAACGCATATAGTAGAATCCGAGAACAAGTCCGCAAAATGTGGCATTGATGGCAGGCGCAATATCGCCGTGAGCAATGCCGAAGATGAGTGACGAAATAAACCACGCTGTAATAGGCCCGTAGGCGTATTGTAATCCGCTTGTTATGTAGCCTCTGAAGACCACCTCTTCGAGCAGTGGAGCCAATACAACGGCCGATAGCAATAGCCAGCCACCAGCGCCAAGTGCGCTTTGGTCGGCGGGTATGCGGGCGGTGATGGGTTCAATGGTGATGCTTATGCACCACAGTAGCAAATATCCGCACAACAGCCTGAAGGGTGCGCCCCAACTCGGTGAGCGGAACGCGATGCGTGATTTCCAGCCTCGCACCCACTTGTAGAGCGCGAGCGAGATAAAGCAGACGACAATGGCAAAGGCAAATGTGACAGCCACAAAACGGGCCTGCATCGACTCGGCATTCTCCACAACCTCGAAATCGGTATCGCTGAATAACGCCACATCGGGAGGCGTGCAACCCAACCTGACGGCGATAAACGCACCGACACCCTGCGAGAGGAAAAAGAGCAACAAAATAACGATTACGTCATACCACTTGAAACCTCGGCTCGGCGAGGGCTCGCCAAGCGACGTAACCTGCTCATCTTGAGCAACTGACGCCTCGCTGACTTCCGCCGTTTTTTCGGGCAGATTGGCGGGGTTGTTCTCGACCGATTTTTCGACAATATTTTCCGTAGAATTGCCGTTTGTAGAGGGATTTATTATATTTTGTGACATATACAATTTATGAAAATATGGTTATCGTTGTTTAGGAGCGGGTTTAATATGTTGTTTTAGTATGAATGACCTGCAAGCCTCGAATATAATAGGTTTAATTGATTGTATCATTTCCGACTCTTCAACGGAGTTCACATCGGGAGTAAAGTCTGCCACATTAAAATCTATCCAACTATGTCCTTCGTGATACTCCAAAGAATAGATGTGATAGATACCGCTACCGCCAAAAGGATTACTATCGAGTCTGGTTTCTAAAATCTCGTACACATCCTTATCTCCAACTTTGATTTTATTCTTTTTATGGCTAATCGTTGTTTCAGGGTCATAAGAGCCAATATGTAATTTACTACCATCCTCCGTCTCTCCTACAATAATCACAAACCAATCTTTTCCTATACGAGACTCCACTCCTGTTCTTACAGCCATCCCGTATGGACGAGGATAGGCCTTATTGTATATACCCTCGAATCTCCACCCTTTGGGAATATTTACCACTATGTAATCTGTCTCCATTCTTTTATAACCGTCAGGAATATCATCTTCCGTCGGCTGCAGAGAGGCTTGTGTTTGTTGCATTTGGCTTTTATTGGGCTGTTGGGCTATTGCTTCGTTGCCCAACAGTAATGCAAAAGCTAAGCATACAGCATATTTACATATAGCAGTGTATGTATCAAATATTTTCATCATACAGTCAAGAGTTTAATTTATTCACAAAGTTAATACATTTTTTCGCAACGATTGTGAAAATTAATATAAATTCATTAATTTTGTCCGATTATATCCTGCTTGAATCCGTAGCCGTTGTTGTGGCAGTTGCAACATTATGTCGGGCAATAGGCGTGCGATAGCAGGGAGGTAGTGTAAAGAAACTTTTTAGAGATTAATACGATATGGCAAAAGTAATAGCATTGGCAAATCAAAAGGGTGGTGTGGGTAAGACCACGACAGCGATAAATCTGGCAGCCTCGTTGGCTTTGTTGGGTAAAAAAGTGTTGCTGCTTGATGCCGACCCACAGGCTAATGCTACATCGGGATTGGGTTTTGATATTGAACTTGACGGTATATACGAGTGTATCGTTGGTGATAAGAGAGCCGAGGAGGTTATCCTGCAAAGCCCCGATGTGAAGAAGTTGTGGTTGTTGCCTTCGAGCATAAAATTGGTGGCGGCAGATACCGAGTTGCCGATGATGGAGAATGCTCACTTTGTAATCAAAGAGATTATCAATCAGGTACGCGATAAATTCGATTATATATTTGTTGATTGCTCGCCTTCGTTGGGCTATACGACGGTGAATATTTTGACAGCAGCCGACTCTGTGCTTATCCCCGTGCAGTGTGAGTATTTGGCACTTGAGGGTTTGAGTAAACTGCTTAATACGATAAAGTTGGTTAAGGGGGGATTGAATCCAGAGTTGGATATTGAGGGTTTTGTGCTGACTATGTATATGCGTAACCGTCTGAACAATCAGGTTGCCACTGAGGTGCGCGAGCACTTTGGCGAGTTGGCATTTGATACGGTTATACAACGTAATATCCGCTTGGGAGAGGCTCCGTCGCACGGCAAGCCGATTATGTTGTACGATGCGGCAGCGACAGGTTCGGTCAATTATCTCAATCTGGCCAAAGAGTTTTTGAAGCGTAACCGCAAAAAGAGTAAATAATAGACTTAAAATATGAAACAGAAGGGTTTAGGACGAGGTCTGGATGCCATATTCGGTACCGATAAGGTGTCGGTGAAGGCTACACCGATGACGCAGATGGCCGAGATTGCAGTTGAGAAGATTATTCCCAATCCGACACAGCCACGTACACAGTTTGATGATGAGGCACTCGCTGAGTTGGCAGAATCTATCAAACAGTTGGGTGTTATCCAGCCTATCACGGTTAAGAAGTCGGGTGAAGAGTATATTATCATCAGTGGAGAGCGTCGTTGGCGTGCTGCGCAGATGGTGGGTGTGGAGCGTCTGCCTGCTTATATACGCGATGTGGATGATGAGAATCTGCACGCTATGGCATTGGTTGAGAATATCCAGCGTCAGGACTTGAATGCCATAGAGATTGCATTGGGTATGCAACGTCTTATCGAGGAGTGCGGTTTGACACAGGAGGCTATGGCTGATAAGGTGGGTAAAAAACGCTCGACGGTATCTAACTATATGCGTTTGCTGAATCTGCCTGATGAGGTGCAACTTGCATTGAAGGAGGGCCTTATCTCGATGGGCCACGCCAAGGCGATAGCCGGTGTAGCAGCCGAGCAGCAGGTGGTGGCTTTGAAACGCTGCCTAAAGAAGTCGTTGTCGGTACGCCAGATGGAGGAGTTGGCGCGTAAGATGGCCGAAGTGCCCGCGACTGCAACAAAGGCGGAAGAGGAATATCCCGAATCGTATTCACGTTTGGTTGAGCAGTTGGAGCCATATTTCTCGCAAAATATAAGCATCAAGCGCGGCAAGAATGGCGGTGGCAAGATTGTTATAGAGTTCTCTGGTGACGAGGAGATAGATTTGATTATTGAGCGTTTGCGCAATAAATAGCCTATATGATAGATTTGACGGCAATAGGGGCAATGATAGGGTGTATGCGACAAGGAAAACTTGTTGCAGGATGGTCTGTGTGCCGTATCGTAGCATTGATGATTGTGCTGATGGTGGGTGTCGGAGTGCAGAGCGTTGATGCCCAGACGCTTAAACGAGGCAACAAACAAATCATTGCGGGCGGCGTGATGCAGGCCGATTCTGCGGCTATAGCCCGCGCCGACTCTATCGCTATGCTCGATGCTGATTCGTTGGCTGCAGTACAGAAACTGATTGACAAGCAGGCTAAACAACGTCAGGACTCGTTGGCGCGAGTAGCCCGTCGTAAGGAGCGTGCCCGTCAAGCAGACCGTTTGGATGCTAACGGCAATATTATCCCTCGCGAGCCGTGGTTTAGTGACTCTATGTCGCTGTCAAAAGTGTGTCTGACATCGATGGTACTGCCCGGATATGGTCAGATATATAACAAGCAATATTGGAAACTCCCCATATTGTATGGTACGTTGGGTGGCTCGATAGGTTTGGCAATACATCAAGGCAGCAAGTATAAGCCTATGAAAAGAGAGTACGATGCGATGCTGCTTGAAGGAATGTCACGCACCGAAGAGATGAATCTGTTGCAACGTCGTATGATACGCACGAATACCACACGTCAATTGTTGTGGGGTGCGGCGGCCGTATCGTATATATATTTCTTGGGTGATGCGGCGATAAAGTACTCGACAAATGAGGTGTCGGCTGTAAAGAAGGCTACAACATTGTCGTTGATATGCCCCGGTGCCGGACAAGTCTATAATGAGAGTTATTGGAAAGTACCTATCGTCGTGGGAGGTATGGCTTCGATGGTATATGTGTTTGACTGGAACAATCGTGGGTTCAAACGATTTAAGACTGCCCACGCTTTGCGAGCCGATTTTGATGAGCATCCCGAAAACTATCCCGATGGAGTCTCGAAGGATGAGTTTAGAGGGCGTTATTCAACGACGTTCCTTAAGAATCTGCGTGATTCGTATAGGCGTAATCGAGATTTGAGTATTATTTTGACGGCTGCCGTATATGCTTTTCAGGCCGTTGATGCTCACGTAGATGCTCATTTGAAGGATTTTGACGTGTCGGATGATTTGACCGTAAAGGTCGAACCTATGTTCGATTATCAATATTCTTATGTGGCGGGAGGTAATCCCATATTTGGTTTTAATCTAAATCTTACATTCTAAATAATGCGTAAAGTTTTATTTTCACTCGCAATGGTATGCGCGTTGGGTATGGTCGTGTTGTCGGCAGAGGCGCAAACTCAATCACGCAGTAAGCGAGTAAAAAAATTAAGTGTGAAAGAGCAACTTGCTCAAGAGAGAATAAAATCGGATTCGTTGGCTACACTTGTTGAGGAGTATCGTCAGCGCGAAAGCGATTGGCAGGCCGCGTGGCATCGTGAAATGGAGGCTCGTAAGGCGGTGAAGCCTGTTGAGCAGTTCAAGGTGGATTATACCCCTGCCGCAGCCGACTCATTAGCCGAGCAACTTAAACTGAAACAGGTGAACGATGCTATGCAGAACTTTTTTGATAAATATGTCTGCGAGCCTGTGACGATGGATACCGATGCGTCGCTTGATTCGTTGTATGCGGCACGAATAAAGGCGATAGTAACACCAATACACTTGCCTTATAACGAGGTGGTACGTACATATATTAAACGCTATGTTGATGGCTCTGGTTTGATGAGCCGCGTGCTGGCGCGTGCAAAATATTACTTCCCGATGATTGAGGAGGAGTTGCTTAAAGCGGGCTTGCCTGTTGAGTTGCGAGCATTGGCCGTTGTAGAGTCGGCATTGGTCGCAACAGCTGTATCAAGAGTGGGCGCTACAGGTTTGTGGCAGTTTATGCCACCGACGGGTAAAGCCTACGGATTGGAGATTAACTCAATGGTCGATGAGCGCTATGACCCGGTAAAATCAACCAAAGCAGCGTGTAAGCATTTGAAGTATCTCTATGATTTATATAATGATTGGAGTTTGGCTCTTGCTGCCTATAATTGTGGTCAAGGTAATGTGAATAAGGCATTGGCGCGTGCTGGTGGCAATCCGCAATCGTTCTGGGATGTATATTGGTTCCTACCGTCGGAGACACGAGGCTATGTTCCTGCATTTATTGCTGCATCGTATGCCTATGTCTATCATCAGGCGCACAATATAACAAGTGCCGAGCCTCCTTTGCCTATCGCAGTTGATACGGTTCACGTCTCACGCCTGATGCATTTGGGCCAGGTATCTTCGACCATCGATGTACCAAACGAGACGCTCAAGATGTTGAATCCGCAGTATAAGTTGGATATTATCCCTGCAACGACAAAGCCTTATACGCTTGTGTTGCCGGCTAATCGCTTGACAGAGTATGTGACTAACGAAGCGGCTATCTTTGCAAAGGATTCTATGTATTTGAAGGAGTATCTGAATCCCGAAACGGTACAGAAAAAGATTGCGCAGGCATCAGTCACTTACCACAAGGTCAAGAGTGGCGAGACATTGGGTGCTATTGCTCGTAAGTATCGTGTAACTACTACACAACTAATGCGTTGGAATGGAATCAAGAATGCCAATAAGTTGAGTATCGGCCAGCGATTGAGGATTGAAAAATAGAGCATCATTGGATTTTGACCTATAGATAAATCCGAAACCAATAAGCGATTATGTTTTTTGATGACAACGATACTATCATTGCTCCCGCTACACCTGTAGGGGGAGCATTGTGTATAATACGATTGAGTGGCGAGAGGGCCATCGAGGTGTGTGATGAGGTCTTTCGTGGGCGACACGCCTTGTGTGATGTGGCTGCCTCGACGGTGCATTATGGTAATATCGTAGATGGCGAGGAGGTTGTAGATGATGTTTTGGTAAGCGTTTTTCGTGCGCCACACTCATACACGGGTGAGAATCTGGTGGAGATTTCTTCGCACGGCTCACGCTATGTTGTAGAGCGCATTGTATCGCTTTTTACACAACGCGGGGTGCGTATGGCTTATGCGGGTGAGTTTACGCGCCGAGCCTTTGTTGCAGGTCGAATGGATTTGTCACAAGCCGAAGCCGTAGCCGATATTATTGCTGCAGAATCACGCGCCTCGCACGCTGTGGCATCGACGCAGATGCGTGGAGCTTATTCCGAGGAGTTGAGCGCATTGCGCGATAAACTGCTGCAGATAACATCTTTACTTGAGTTGGAGTTGGACTTCTCAGAGGAGGATGTGGAGTTTGCCGATAGGAGTCATTTGGAGGATTTGTTAAAGCAAACTTATGACCGAGTGATGGAGTTGGCCAATTCGTTCTCGCTTGGTAACGCCTTGAAGGAGGGCGTGAATGTGGCTATTGTAGGAAGACCAAATGTCGGCAAGAGTACGTTGTTGAATCGTTTGGTAGGCGAGCAGAGAGCTATGGTCTCAGATATCGCAGGTACTACACGCGATACGATAGAGGCAACGTGCAATATAGGTGGCGTTGTGTTCCGTTTTATTGATACGGCAGGCTTACATTCTACTGATGATGTGCTTGAGCGTATGGGTATCGAACGTACGTCGGAGGCATTGCGTAGGGCGCATATAATCTTATGGCTTACGGATGATGATTCAACGACGATGAACGATGATATGCAAGGTTATGTGCCGTCGGCTGAACAGGTTGTATATAAGGTTGTTACAAAGATTGACCTTCGGGAGAATTGCGACTGTGCGATTAATAAAAATGCCGATGGTGTTATATATTTGTCCGCCAAGACGGGTGTAGGCATTGATGAATTGCGAAATGTTCTGCAATCGCGCTTTGACGCACAGACGGCCTATCGAGGAGACGTCGTGGTCTCGTCTCAACGTCACTATGAGGCCTTGCGAGCCGCCGCCGAATCGTTGCAGGCAGCATTAAGTGCCCTCCGTACGGGCTTGCCTACAGATTTATTGAGTGAAGACATCCGCCAAGTCCTCTACCACCTTGGCACTATAACAGGCGAAATCACATCCGAAGACGTCCTCCAAAACATATTTTCCCGCTTTTGCATCGGAAAGTAAATAGTTGATTATCAAATAGTTAAATCAATCATAAATGATTAATATAGCACTCTTTACGGGTGCTATATTTGTTTGTGCAAGCATCGTTGTTAATCGTTGCTAAGCCTTTTTACGCCTGTTTTTGTACCTCCTGTGTACCTCGCCGCTTGAAATGCGATTTTGCGTTGGCGAGGTGATGGAAAAATGAGACGCTGTGAGACACAGTGAGACGCAGAGATACATTTTTGGCGAAATTAAAAGATAAATGAAATGGCTAGTAACATCGACATTCAGAAAAAATGCGAGTGGTGTGGCGAATTAT
>JAFQCA010000037.1 GCA_017399485.1 Alistipes sp. | reverse complement strand
AGTCTCGCTGATGTTGTGTATGCGAATAATCTGCTCTGTAGCCTCCTCGCCGAAATCGACGTTCAACGACTCGACAACCATCACGCTCGACAACTGAACGCTCTGCTTACACTTGATTGATAGCGGAGTATCATCACCAAATGCCGATACCTTGACGATGCTCGACTTGTCCTCCTTCATACGCGCACGGTTGGCTGTGAAGACAATTGTGTGGTGTTTTCCGCCACCGATACGGCCCGTCGTGGGGTAGGCGTAGAGCCAAGGAGTGTCACCCAAATCGAGGAACCACTCGGTCTCGGAGTCACTCTCGTTGGTGATTGTCGTCGCCAACTGCAACTCATTGACACCAAAGTCGAGGCTGGTGGGCGTAATCATCACGACGTCGTTGTTTTGCGGCGTGAGATGAATGTCGCAACTGACACTCTGCCCGGCCACGATTGTCACCTGACGGCTATTGCTTGAGTAACCGTCGGCTGTGACGCTGATTTTGTACTGGCCGGCCTCAAGCGACTTGAACTCGAAGTGTCCGTCGCTACCCGACACTGTAGTGCTATTGCCTGGAGATATTGTAATCTCGGCATTACGAATTGGAGAACCACTCTTGGTATCTGAAATAATACCATAAACATCACCAAATGATGATACTTCATCGCTTGTGCAACCAGTAAAGGCCGCACAAGCGATGAGCATAAAGCAGATTATTTTTTTCATTTTTATTAACTATATCTTAGAAATTGATGGCGGCCATCATTACGGGTGCGCCATTGTCTGAAACAGAAGGTACGACAGTATAGGTGTTGCCTTTTGCATCGCTACGTTTTACAACCAATCTTTGGGCTCCAGGGGCAGCGATTGCATCAATCAAATTGTAGAGATACAATGCCGCAGTAGCACCTATACAGATGTTTCTTGTAGTTGTAAAATTATCACGCTTAGTCTGATACGCACGAATCATATTTACATCGTAGGTCTGTAACATACGTTTGTGGTAGTCAGCACGCTTGCCCTCTGCAACCACGATGCCAGCAGCACAAACAGCAGTACCGCCTAATATCAATCCTCCTTTAAGGTAAGAACCCTTATGAAATTGTCCCCAACCTGGAATAATCATAGAACGCCACAAGCCTCGGGCCCCATACTTTGTAGTAGGGGTAACGTTGTCAAAATTAGGCGTTTGGGCTGATGTTGATTTGGCATATAACTTTGTAAGATGGTATGTGCCAGATTTATCACGCTCCCAATATTCAGCAACATTCTTAATGTGTAAAGAGACCTCGTTACCCTTGATTTGGCTGTTGATTTCCATCTCTTCACGTTGAACATCTTTTATTTTGCCATTCTCAACAATCTGAGAATCAACAATCTTTGAATCGTAGTTAGACACCACAACGACTCCATTCTCGAATCCAGAACTAGCGATAAGTCCTGATAGAGATTTTTGGCGAGCCTCATCTAATGAAGAACCTACCGAGAAATCAAGTTCGTAATTAAATGTTGTGTTAGTTGGTTTGGGCAACTTCTGAATCCATCGCGGTTTAATACGCTCAGATTTAGCGCTTTGTGCAAAAGCATTAACTCCGCAGAATACACAAAGTGGTAGTAGGATAGAGATTATACGTTTCATCACTCTATTGTTTTAGATTATTAATTCCGTCATTGACAAACTCTGAAACTTCATCTGCATATTTACGAGCAATACCCATCTCATCGGCAGCCTGCTGCAAAGCCTTCTTGTTGATAGCAGCAGCGCGCTCCTCATTAACTAAATAGAAGCCTCGTAAATCATACGTTCCCTTTTCGTTCTTCTTATACATATGGAACGAAGGCTGAATAGCACCCTCTAACTCTTTAACAACGATACGCTCATAACCTGCGACAAAATTCTCTTGTTGTACCTCGTTCAAATCCTTCAAATCGGTGTTGATGCGAGCGCGTACCATTGAGCGAGCGTACTCAACGTATTCGTTAATAACATTATTACGGGCAACCGATTTTGCGAGATTTATACTACGCTTGTCTGTTGCATTGCCGACTAATTCAAAAGCACCCTCAGCGCTCAATCCTTCATAATGAGCCGTCAATACATATTTGAATGTACCGGTCCCATCCAAAGTCCATCCCTCTTTGGCAAATTGCTTTGCATTTGTATTAACAACTTTTTTTACCTGTTTAGGAGTTTGTCCATTAACGATACCAACAGACATAAACAAACAACCAATAATTGTCAAAACTACAGTTCTCATAATTAAAAAATGATAAAATGCCGTAGCAACTCCAGTGCGGCGTAGTTAAAATAAAGAAAGTGTGGAGTCGCTATTCGATTATCTACGTGAAGGTTGTGGAAAGACCTATAACAACGATAAACAAATCAATACCCCACACTCGGATAGATATGGAATATTGAGGTGTCGTAGATACACCTTATCCATAGTCTAAACAAGAAATGAGTGTTGTTCGTCGTCCCGTTGTTATTGAAAACTTCCACATTTTCACGTAAGGACAGTGCGAAAACACTTTCTACAAATATGTTTATAGTATATTACTATATATACTATAATACAAAGTTAGAAAATAATTTTCATTTTGAACAACACTCAATATCTTTTTTGAGTAAATATTTATTACAAAGTTCGGATAAACAAATAAATAATGCAATATAATTTGTTGTTGAATATGAATTTTGTTGTATGTAAATTGAAATTTTTTATTATCAGCCTGTTATGTCAACCTATATATAGTGTGAAGAAAATTATAGTGACGGTTAATGCAAATATAAAACCAAAGTAAGAATGCGTAATTGGTCGTTTTGTTAATTGTATAATTGATAATAATCGACGTTTTCGTCTTAAAGCGGGGGGGGTAAAATGTGGAGAAATACCCATCGTAATCTACTTGCTTCTATAAATAATGTCGAAATCAATTCATCCCCCAGATGTGCTGATTTCGAACCACAAATCAAGTATGCTATGTCGTTGATTAACAATCTTTCACACGTGATTAAGGAGGGGCGTTTAGATGTCAAGAGAGAGCTTATTGGTGTGATGTTCCCCGAAAAATTTGATTTTGACGGAAAATCATATCGAACCAACTCTTACAACAAGGTGCTTGATTTAATATACCTGCAAACCAATGAGTTACGAGGATAAAAGAAAAGAGACTCTTCAGATTTTTCTGAAAAGTCTCTTCAAGTACCCCCTCAGGGGCTCGACTGCGCTACTTGCAGATGCGCAGTCGTGTGCTCGAAAGTTTACACCCTCCCAACCTCCCTGAAAGGGAGGCGTAGCCAGGGTTCTCGCTCCAAGAGGGTACACAAAAAAAAGGAAAAGATTTTCATCTTTCCCTTTCCTGTACCCCCTCAGGGGCTCGAACCCTGGACCCCAACATTAAGAGTGTCGTGCTCTACCAACTGAGCTAAAGAGGCATCAATCATTTGCTGATTGCGAGTGCAAATATAAGGCACTTTTTTATTCTGTGCAAATTTTTTGCAGTATTTTTTTAATTTTATTTAATTTTTTGCTAATCGCTATTCCACTCGCCACCTGCTTCGATGTATAAAACAGGACGAGTCTTCTCCAACGATTTCAGGCGTAAATAACTCTCATAGAGGTTGATTCCGTTAGCCGAATCCTCTGCCATTACATAGCCTATAACGCAGGCTTGACCGCAGGTGGTGCGGTAGGAGGTCTCAACACGGTCCAGGAAAGCATCTTTCCATTTCGGGTCGTTTGATGGATTTCCACCGATGCGGCGTGATGCACCGCTGTCGCGAGTATTAATAGGTATCTGCGCAATAACATACATACCCAGAGAGTCGCACATTCGATATACGTTTTGAGGTACGGCACCCATATCGAATCTCAGTGCATTATACTTCAATACGCGAGCCGCGATGATATCCTTTTCTGTTACCGTCAGCGGGTCAAAATCTCGATAGAACAACTCGGTTTTGATTCCGTTAATCAAGAAGTTACCCTCTTTGTCGCACTCTACGGTACGGAATCCAATCATATGTGATTGGAACTCTTGGTCGCGTCCCTCGATTTGAGTGCGTATGTTCAAACGGTAACGAATTGGCATATCGGCACACCAGGTATATACATAAGGAATGTTGGTTACAAACTTGACGGTATCCTCTCCTCGCATTCCGAGTGTAACATCCTTGTAGCCGTGTGTTACTACGGTTGTATCGGGAGCAATAAGTTCGTAGTGTATGCGAGCCTTCTTGTCGTTCAACGACTCTGTTTTAACAACCAAACCTACCTCGACACTTGCCAACTCGCTCTTCATATCGACAGTCGTGCGATGTACTACGTTGCGTACACGGATTGTGGGTTGCGATGTCACATATACATTACCAATGCGTGGCTCTGTATTTTTATTGAAACACTCCATCTTGCGGCTCCAATGCTCTTTCAGAACGCGGATGGAGATTGTGTTGGTCTCCTCCTTTGATACTTTGGTGATGTTGAACTCGGCGGGAGTGAAGGCGTTGGCAGAATAACCTACCTTCTTGCCATTGATTAAAACCTCGTAGGCCCCCGATGCCTCATCAACATAGAGTATGGCCAGACGGCTCAACCACACAAACGGGATTACATATTTTGATGTAAATACTACCGCATCGGCCTCCTCCGTACGCTCCCATTTTGTAATGGGACGAAGGTATTTTGAGGCTACTGCACCTGCGCCCAAAGCCTGTGCCTCGCCTGCGGTAGGGTAGGCTACAGTTTTGGTACGAGGTAGTTCTCTGCCGAGTGATACATACTCTGGAGAGTCGTACTCCTGGGCTGATAACATCTGCACCGAGAGCGCTAAAAGTGTTATGATTGATAGAATACGTTTCATATCTCGCTTATATTTCGTATATTTGTAAGGCCAAAGTTATAAAAAATTTTCTTCATACGATGAATTCTACGCCAAAACTAAACTTTCCACCCATAAATTTGCGTGCTATGCGCGATAAAGGACGCGTTATGGTGTTCGACAACATTCGTCGTATGTATGTTGTATTGACTCCCGAAGAGTGGGTGCGTCGCCATTTGGTCGATTACCTTATAACGCATTGTCACGCGCCACAACTATCAATCGTCGAGGAGTATCCCGTAAATATAAACTCTACGGCTCAACGTGCCGATGTCGTAGTGATGGATAATAATGCCCATCCTTTGGCTTTGGTCGAGTGCAAGGCGCCCGATGTAAAAATCGATAGTGCTGTGTTCGAGCAGGCAACACGCTACAATGCGGTGGTAAAGGCTCGTTACATCATCCTAACAAATGGTATGGAGCATTACTGCTATGAGTTCAGCGATGAGGGGTATCTGCCTCTGAACTCATTCCCCCATCTCGGATAAACTCTACGATAACATCTTAAATACATTAAGATTGTGCTACAGGGTGCATCTTGTTGATGTATTCGCGGAATGTATCACGATAGTTGCCGCTGATGGGGACATACTCCTCGTTGTCGAGATATACTCTACCTCGGGCATAGGCCGATATATGCTCCAGATTGACGATGTATGAACGATGTACGCGCATAAATTTATCCGAAGGTAAAGCGGTCTCCATATTCTTTAGGCGGAAGAGTGTTGTTATCGGCGAGGCATTGGTCAGATGCAGACGGACATACTCCCCGACGCTCTCGATGTATATAATATCGGAGTAACGCACCAATGTGACTTTATAGTCAGCCTTGATTGAGATGTATTCGTTGTTTTCGCCTTCGGGCGCAGGAGTCGATTCTGCGGTTACTTGTTGTGCATCGCGTAGTTGTTTCAGTTCATATAGCGATACGGCTTTACCGACGGCACGCTCAAAATCTGCAAACGAGAAGGGCTTTAGCAGATAATCTACGGCATCGAGACGAAACCCTTCGATAGCATATTCCGAATAGGCCGTAGTAAAAATTACCATAGGAGGTGATTGTAGGCCTCTGACGAAATCAATGCCGCTCATATCGGGCATATTTATATCAGCAAATATCAAGTCTATATTATTTGCTTGCAACGCCTCTTGTGCCTCGAAAGGACTGCTGCACAATGCGCATAGTTCAAGTTGTGGCGAACGCTCTATGTAACTCTTTATCTGTCGCAGAGCCAACGGCTCATCATCTATGGCTATACATTTAATCATTGCTTATCGGGATTGTAAGTTTAACAATATATTGTTCCTGCTTGGTGTCGTCAATTAAGAGTGTATATTCATCTCCAAAGAGCAGGTCCAAACGCTTGCGCATATTCTCAAGCCCCATACCGCTACTCTTCTCTGTAGACTCCGATGTGGCGGGTTTGCTATGACGGGAGTTTTGGACTTGACATATTATCTGCTTCTCGCGACACCATAAGTCGATATATATGTAAGAGGGCTTGTTGTAACTGACGCCGTGCTTAAAGGCATTTTCGACCAGCACGATAAATATCAGCGGTGGTACCTTTGCCGTAGGGCGTACTGCGTCGTGGACATTAAGGCGTACATCCACATTGTCGGTATAGCGGATGCGCATCAAGGCGATATAGTTCTCAATAAAACGCAATTCGTTTGCTATGTTTGTTTCGGCATTCTCGGAGTCGTACAATACATATCGCATCATCTTCGATAGTTCTATGACATTGTCTTTGGCGGCCTCAGTATCAATATCAATCAGAGCGTGGATATTATTGAGCGTATTCATAAAAAAGTGAGGATTTATCTGATACTTCAAATAATCCATCTCGGCTTGTAGGCTTTGACGTTCCAGAGCCTCCATCCGCTGGTCGGTCTGAATCGAGATAAAGATAAATTTAATACCTACATTCGCCCCCATCATAAAGATTCCCAGCAATACGTTCCAATACCACGCGAGGTCGGTGAATGAGGCTCTACCGTGAACGACATACAAATCTCCGCTCGCATAAGGTAGTCGTCGCAGTGAATCCTGATAGAACTCCAACTGATAGAATAGCACCACAAGCATCGCCAACGAGGTGAATATATAGAGCCAATATCGCCGTTTTAATAATAGTTTGGGGACAAGCAGGTTGTTGTGCATAATGAATATGAAGATGTAGGGTAGCAACTTGCTCCATACCGTCAGAAGATTAACAAGATAGATATGCTCCTCGGACATCATCTTCGAATTGAGAATCGGTACGAGAACAACTGCGACCCACACCAAAAGATATAGGACATTTTCGCCGATTCCGGGTTTGTTACTCTCCCTGCTCATCATTTTCATAGCAACCTCTGTGTTTCAATTATTATTTAATGGTTCTGTTATTTGTAACGCATCAATAACTCCATCATACGACGGTCAAGTTTGTGGCCTTTATAATTATCGTACTTCACATCGCGGCGGTCACTATCCAAGACTCCAAATGAGCCATACAGATTCCATAACGACCATCCCCAGCCATTCTCTTCGAACAAATCGAATTGGTCTTTCAGCCACGCAAGGGCAACATCGTGTGGAGTGCGATTGTGGCAACCGAACTCTCCGATATGTACATTGCCTCCCGCCTCAATCCACGGCATCCAATTATGCTTTAGTGTTTGGCGTAACCACTCTTTGTCGTATATTTTGCCATTCTCGTTAAGCGGCCACGACAACTTATCCTTTGGGAAATACATAGGTCCGTTGCCATATACCCAATTCGCCTCGTAGTGCGATATTAACATTGGCTGGTAACCACGTCCACTCTGTATGATGTTATCAACGTCGGTTAGAGCCATTAACGGGCGGTTACCCACATCCAGGCCATCGACAATGATTGTACGTTTGGGACTGACGTCACGTATGGCCTTAATCAAGCGACGTGCTACGCGCTCATACTTTTCGTCCTCAATCGATGGAGCCTCGTTGATTAGATTGAAACTCAAATATTTGGATGAATAAGACTTGTAGCGCTCGGCAAACATTCTCCAATGATACTCACACGCCTTTAATGGCTCCTCATCCTCAAATAGGTTGGTCTTGCCGTGCGGAGGGTTGATGCAATAACCTGGTGCGCGATGGAAGTTCAGATTGACGTGAATCTTATACTGCTTACCTAACTCCACCACGTGGTCAATCTCGTCGAGTATCTTCTCATTGACGTTGTACCAATCATCCTCCTTACTCCAGCACCAATATGATAGTGGTATGCGGGCAAAGTTGAATCCCCACTCCGCCATAATCTCAAAATCCTTCTCTTCGAATGGTGTCTGCCAGTCGGGATTAAATTTATTTAATAGATTGAAGCCTTTCCATAGGGGCATTTTCTTCGCGGGAAGAGGTGTGGGGTAGGGAACCTCTGAATTTGTGTTGGTGGCATTAATCACCGATGGGGCAATGGTTGTTGCAGCCGTTGCGGCGGCCAACA
This sequence comes from Alistipes sp., assembly GCA_017399485.1. Taxonomy (GTDB): domain Bacteria; phylum Bacteroidota; class Bacteroidia; order Bacteroidales; family Rikenellaceae; genus Alistipes. The sequence continues at coordinate 92,187 of JAFQCA010000037.1, read as the reverse complement.
TCCTCAAAAAATCGCGGCGACAAATCTTTCGATTAATCATAGTATTCTCTATTTTAAGGTTAATTTTGAACAAAGATACAATTTTTTTCATTTTCGATGTTACAAAATCGCTCTTTTGTCGTACTATATATAAGATTGAGATTTTTTTTGTAATTTTGCTTAAACAGATTACCATAATGAGACGATTTTTAACTACAATTTTGATTTTGGTCGTTGCTATTTGCTACGCAACCGACATCGAGGCAAAGCCGCGTGACAAAGAGCAGCAATACCCGACAATGTTTGCTCACAGAGGTTGCTGGAGCAAGAATGTGGAGGGAGAATTTGTCATCCCCGAAAATAGCGTGGCTGCCGTTGCTATGGCCAAGCGTATGGGGTATGCGGGTATAGAATGTGATGTACATTACACCAAAGATAAACGTATGGTCATCCTGCACGACGCTACGCTAAACCGTACGGCCCGTAATGCTGCCGATTACTCAAAGTTGGATAAGCCTGTTCGTTTGGCAGACCTTACATTTGAGGAGTTGCGTCGCGATTATGTGTTGGAGTCGGCCAACCCCGAACTGCGCACGCCAATCCCCACGTTAGAGGAGTTGCTGGAGGAGTGCAAGCGCCAAGGTATTATCCCGATGTTGCATAGCGATGTGTGGGAGTCGTACGAGGTGGCGCAGAAGATGTTTGGCGATGAGTGGATATGTTTTACGGGCGGCGTAGAACATATGCAGAAGGTACGCAAATTTTCGGATTGTACAATCCTGCTCGCAATAAATGACGGTACTGCGGAGGAGAATATCGCTCGCCTAAAGCAGATTGGTGGTCATTGCGGTATATCGACTATGAACTATAAACTCTATACTGCGGAGTTTTGTAAGGCCTTGACCGATGCGGGCTACGAGGTGCAAGCCTCGATTTTTCCTGCACCGCACGAGGCTGTAGCGCAACGTAATGGCATAACATATCAACTCACTGACTATTCATTTATGCCACCTGTAGGCAAGAATCCCAAATATACCTATAAGGTAAATATAAGCAAATTAGGTGTATTGCTATCGGCTTTGAAAAAGAATAAAACAAAACTTCCATCGGGTAAATTTGAGTATGCTGGCCAAGTGGTAGAGATTACTGCTCGCAAAGGTACTTCAGGTGAAATCAAAGCCAAAGTAGGCGATGTGGAGTACACTTTCCTCACTAATGGAAAGGAGAAAATCTACATCGGAAGACGTTTGATGAATAGCAAGATTATGGGAACTTCAACAAATAGCCACTCAAGGATATATGGTGGTAAAAAGCGACCCAATATGAAACGCCAAAAAATAATGATTTACGAGATGTAAACCCTTTGCATACGCAACAAAAAGGCTGCCATCCGCAAAGGATGGCAGCCTTAATTTTATCTCTACAAAAGTCGTAGACTTGATTTTACTATTTGTCCTGATACAAGAAGCGTTTGATTGAACGCTTGGGAGTCTTCTCGAACTCCGACTTCATAATCTCGTAGCGAGCAACCTTCTCGTATGCTGCAACCTGAGTATTGAGCGTCTTGAGATTATCGTCCATTATCTTGGTCAATGTCTCCTCGTCAATACCCTCCTGCTTTGCTTGGTCGTAGTCGGGAACGATAAGTGCAGTCAAAACACCCTTGCGCTCTACAATCAAAGACTCCAATACCAAAGGCAGGTTGTTGAGTCTATCCTCAATCTCCTCTGGGTAGATGTTCTGTCCCGAACCTGTAAGAATCATAGTCTTGCAACGGCCCTTGATGTAGATGGTGCCATCAGCATCCATCACGCCCATATCGCCCGTATGCAACCAACCGTCAGCGTCCAGTACAGCCTTTGTAGCCTCTTCGTTCTTATAGTAACCCATCATTACGTTTTCGCCCTTAACCAATATTTCGCCTGCGATGTTCTGCGGGTCTGAAGAGTCAATCTTTACATCCATAAAGCCTTTTAAGACCTTACCGCACGATGCACTCTTAAACTCGCAAGGCGCAGTAACACTAATCAATGGGGCACACTCTGTCATACCATAACCGATGGTAAGCGGGAAGTTGATTTTGCGCAAGAAGGCCTCTGTCTCTTGGTTGATGGGAGCGCCACCTACGATGAAAATCTTTGCCTCACCACCGAATGACTCCATAAGTTTCGCCTTGATGATTGCATAAAGTGCAGTATTGACAAATGGAATCTTCATAGCGATACTCATCGGACCCTTCTCCAGCATAGGCATAATCATCTTGCGATATACCTTCTCCAAAACCAAAGGTACGCTACATACCATTGTGGGCTTTACGTTCTTCATAGCCTCTACCAGAATTGTTGGTGATGGCATACGGCCCAACAATGTTACGTGACCTCCGATTACCAACTGTGCCAAGAAGTCGAATGCGCAACCATAGGCGTGTGCAAGCGGCAGGAATGACAGAGTACGTCCACCCTTGAAAAGGAATGGTTTGCCTGTCTCGGGGTTGATAAAATGTTTGCCGAAGACCATATTACCCGTTAGGTTATTAACCGACAACATAACGCCCTTCGATGAGCCTGTCGTGCCCGATGTATAGTTCAACAGAATCATCGCCTCGTTGGGTACATCGTTGTACTTGATATCGTCGATGGTAAAGCCTTGCGGATATGCCTCTGCAAACGATGCGTCGAGTGATGCCATAGCCTCCTCCATAGCGGTATAGCCCTCTTTCTGGTAAACGACCTTGAACTTTTCGATTGTCACCGCTGCATCCAAATCGGGCATACGGTCAGTGTCGAATGTCTGCCAATGGATTTCACTCGCGAAGAGGAACTTACTCTCCGAGTGAGTTACGATATTCTCAACATCTGACGGATTGAAATCCTGAAGGATAGGTACGATTACAGCGCCATAAGTAATTGTGGCGATATATGTGATACACCACGGAATATTATTGCGGCCAATCAAAGCAATCTTGTCGCCCTGCTTGACGCCCAATTTATCGTATAGCAAGTGCAGACGGGCAACCTGCTCGGCCATCTGTAAATAGGTTAAAGTCTCCTTACTGAAATAATCGCTCAAAACGGGCAAATTATGATTCTCGCGGAAACTTGCCTCATACATCTTAATTAGATTTTCCTGCAACATAAAAGGGTATTCTTTCTTTAATTAAACTCGGTTTATGTAGAAATATGCCCAACGTCAATGCATTAACGCTATGGCGTAATTATTTGTTTCAACGCTTTTTGGATTCATCCGTATCAGCACTCTTCCAAATATATATCTTCGATTCGGTGCCGGCTTTCAAACGCTCGATGTTTTTGCGGTGCGACCACATAAGCAGAATCGCTACGGCAAAGGCGAATATGATAAATGTAAACGATATATCGTTGTTACGCGACCACTCGCTCGATGAATATATAACCACCAACAACGGGAAACAACAACCTGCCGTCATAGAGGCCAACGACACATAGTGCGAAATGATAAATACAAGGAACCATACCGCAAAACATAAAAAGACGATTTGCGGATAGATACCTGTCACTGCGCCTACGAGTGTTGCAACGCCCTTGCCACCTTTGAAATTGGCGAAAATAGGAAATATATGCCCCAGCACGGCAGCAAATACACCCAAAATCTTCAGGTTAATCAGCCACGCAGAACTAATGTCGGCATCATAACGCATCATACCGATGAGTGTTACGGCCACGAAACCCTTGAAAAAGTCCAAAACAAATACAGGCAAGGCGGCACGACGGCCAAGCACTCGCAACATATTTGTCGTACCTGCATTTTTGCTTCCGTGTTCGCGAATATCTATACCATAATACTTCTTGCCAATCCATACTGCGCTGGGAATTGAGCCAAGCACATAAGCAATCAAAAGCATTGTGACAACGCAATAGTATGTAATAAAACTCCAACCTGCCATATCTTCAAATTTATAAACTACGCTATTGCAGGCTATATTACACCTCGCAATCTGCGCAAACTTACATATATAATTCGTACAAATATATGTAAATTTATCTTAATTACCAACTTTTGGCTTTTGATAGAGCCATAATTAACCTCCTAAATGGCTATAATTTTGTCGCAAAATTCCACTATTTTATGATAATTTCAAAAAATATGTGGCAAACGACTGCCTGATGTTACTAAAAATGCCACAATTGTGGTTAATTGAGGAATTTTTGTGGCGAAAAGCCCCCGAAATATACTTTATTTTAGAGTTCGAAACCTCATTTATGGCAGTTGAAACAAAATTTGATTCTTGATATGGCGAGTCGAATAGATGTGTAATTTGAAATTATCGTCATCTAAAGTTGTCTATTTAGTGTGAAATTTACGAAAAAATAGTACCTTTGCTCATTAAAAAATAAAAACTATATGGCACTAAAATCAATCGCACGAGAGACTATCGCCAATCCTGTATGGTGGCGCGAGATGACTATGATAACCATTGGCTGTATAATGGCGGCTGTGGGTTTTGTATTTTTCATCAATCCGTATAATATTGTTCCGGGAGGAGTCTATGGTTTAGGTATTGTGCTACACAATATCTTCCCGTCGGTGCAGGTCGGTACGTTTGGATATATTTTTGATATTCCGTTGCTTACTATCGCGATTATTTTGTTTGGCAAGCAATTCGGAGGGCGTACGCTCTATGCGGCAGCCATTACGCCGGGTTTGATGAATATATTCTCGACGCTTGTATATCCCACAAGAGAGGCGTTGGAGGCATTGGACCCAGCGCAGTTGTTGGGCGGAGCGATGGACTTCTCAAATCACCTGATTTTGGCAAGTGTACTCGGTGGTGCATTGCTTGGTGTCGGTTTGGGCTTGGTTGTAAGATGCAATGCCACAACGGGCGGAACAGATATCATTGCGATGATTCTGAATAAGTTTTTGAAGATACCGTTCCCTAAAGGTGTGCTTTTGGCCGATTCGTGTGTGGTATTGGCCGGTTTGGTAGTGATTGGATTCGGATTGGGTATTGATGATAAAGAGGCCGGCGGATGGCTTTTGTCGTTCTACTCGCTTATATGTATATTTATTTCGTCGCGTGTGATAGACCGCGTGATAGATGGTGCATCGTACGATAAGTTGTTGTTTATAATCAGCAATAAACATTCCGACCAGATACGTGATTACATCTTGAACGATTTGCAGCGCGGAGGTACCTACATCAAATCATCGGGCCTATATAGTAACGAGGACAAAAAGATGATTTTCTTGGTCGTAAGCCGCCGCGAGGTTACACAGGTGCAGCGTAAATTGCGAGAGATTGACCCTACGTTGTTCCTTGTCGTGACGGATGCTTACGATACCTATGGCGAGGGCTTTAAGTCTTTTACCGATAATAATAGTGTTTTAGAGTAACAGATAAATTATGTTTAACACCAATACATTGCGCCCGCTTGCAGGTCAGGGCCGCAAGATATTTATCGAGACTTATGGTTGCCAGATGAATGTTGGCGACTCGGAGATAGTTGTGTCTATTATGCAGGATGAGGGCTATTTCTATACCGATAAAATCGAAGAGGCAGACATTATCTTAATAAATACTTGCTCTATCCGTGACAATGCCGAGCAGCGCATTTGGGGCCGCTTGAGCGATATGCGTCGTTTGCGCAAGAAGAATCCGGCGCTCAAAATCGGTATTATAGGCTGTATGGCCGAGCGTTTGAAGGAGCAGTTGTTGGAGGGCGAATTGGCTGTAGATATTGTCGCTGGTCCCGATGCATATCGTGATTTGCCACGCTTGGTGCGTGAGGCAGAGTCTGGTAGTAAGGGTGTTAATACGTTGCTGTCCTTAGAAGAGACTTATGCCGAGATTAAGCCCGTACGCCTGGATAAGAATGGCGTGAGTGCCTATATCGCTATTATGCGTGGTTGTAATAACTATTGTTCATATTGCGTTGTGCCTTATACTCGTGGACGTGAGCGTAGCCGTGATGCCGAGACAATTATCGCCGAGGCTCGTATGCTCTTTGAGAATGGCTATCGTGAGGTTACGCTTTTGGGTCAGAATGTAAATTCATATCGTACGGGTGACTACGATTTCCCCGCTTTGCTGAAGGCTGTAGCCGAGATTTCTCCGCTGCTACGAGTGCGTTTCGCTACGTCGCACCCCAAAGATATGAGCGATAAGTTATTGGAGACGATGGCTTCGATGCCCAACATCTGCCGAGCCATACACCTGCCAGCCCAATCGGGCTCTACGGTGATGCTCGAAAAGATGAATCGTAAATATACGCGCGAGTGGTATTTGGACCGAGTGGCGGCAATACGTCGTTATATGCCCGACTGCGCCATCACAACCGACCTTATCGCAGGATTTACGGGCGAGACGGAGGAGGACCATCGTCAAACGCTTTCATTGATGGAGGAGGTTGGCTATGAGTTTGCCTTTATGTTCAAGTATTCGGAGCGTCCCGGTACTTTTGCGCAACGTCATTTGGGCGATGATATACCCGAAGATGTCAAGACGGCGCGCCTTACCGAGATTATAAACTTGCAGAATCGCCTTTCGGAGCAGAGCAACAAGCGCGATGTAGGCAAGGAGTTTGAGGTGCTGGTTGAGGGCTCATCAAAGCGTAGCGAGGAGCAGTTGTTTGGCCGCACGTCGCAAAACAAGGTTGTAGTATTCGATAGAGGTGACCACAAGGTTGGTGACTATGTGCGTTGTCGTATTACGGGCTGCTCATCGGCAACACTATTTGGCAAAGAATTGGCATAAAATGTTCTATTTTGACACAAAAGTGTCCGAATTCCCCCCCCCATAAAAACAGCGAATTCCGTTTGGAATTTGCTGTTTTTATTATTAATTTAGCAACGACTTCATTGTTTTACCTTAAACTATTACGACTATGAAAAAGTTATTAATTTTAGTAATGAGCCTGATGCTTGTACTGCCAGCATCGGTTTGCGCAAATGAGCCTGCTTTCAGTTGGCAGGAGGCCCTCGAAAATGCCAAGAAGAATACTCGTCGTGGCATAACTCTCAAATCGTATAAGGTACAAGGAAAAATCCGTAGCGAGGCCCGACTCGAGAAACTTATTGATAGTTGGTTTGATAATGATGCCTATATGCTATTATATACCCCGATAAAGGATACGGAAAGCAATGTGGAAGTTTGTACTGTACTGGAGTATAAACACGCTCATAAGATTCCGAATTTGCCACACGATGAAAGCAAGCAATATCTTCGCAAACATCTTAACGAAGAGATGATGATAGTCAAGTTGCGTTGGGATATTAATGGTAAGGAGTATGTGACGCGGGCTGTTGTGTCGGAAATTTATGAGAAGATTTATGACAAGTTTGGCAGTTTTGTTTTAATTGAGAGCAATAGTGATGAGCAGACTGAAGTGTCGGACAATAAATTAGAACATAAGACTACACTGCGATTATATGCAGTTAATATATTTGGTCTAAAAGTGTACGACCATGAGTTAGTTTTTAGAACTAAATTCTTGGAGGATGGTACAATAGTGAATTCGGGGTCTTCCTCAAGTGTTAAATCAGGACAGACAGGTTGGCGGGTGATTACATCTCATGGTGGAGGTGATTCTAGTCATAAATATACGACATCTCATAATTATAAAATTGAGATTAACGGCTATGGTGGTGGAGGACGTTTTGGTCTCAGCAATAATGTAACGCATAGTATGAGATAGAAAATCTTTTGTCCGTTAATAAAATGAGTCGCAACCCAAAAGTTGCGACTCGTTTCGTTATTGTTGATTAAATCAATTTATTGTTATTTCCACAACATCGGTGCGAACTCCGACAAGTAGAGTCGCCAGTTGCGCCAGATGTGACCACCGTCGCTCTCACGATATGTGTAGGGGAAGTCGATAGAGTCGAGGTACTTCATATAACCCAAGTTTGCCTGATACAAGAAGTCTGTAGTACCGCAAGCAATCCAATAGAGTTTGAAACCGTTATCCTTCTGAGCCTTGATGCCAGCCTGAATAGCCTCATCTTTGGTGTTGGGCAATGCAGCCGAGAACAAACCTACATAGTCAAAAGTCTTGGCATACATACGTGAGATGTTAGCAGAGTGCATACCTCCCATTGACAAACCTGCTACGGCGCGGCCCTCCTTCTTCTTGATGACGCGGTAGTTAGCCTCAACATATTTGATTACATCGCCGAATGAATCTTCGAAAGACTTCTGGGGGCCAGAGTTGCCACCACGACGACCACCGCCCATCGAAGGTGATGTCATACCTGCTGCTGACTCACCCGGAGCAGCCTGCTGCCAAGCGTTACCGTTGGTCATAACAACAATCATAGGCTCACACTTGCCCTGTGCGATAAGGTTGTCCAAAATCTGTGATGTACGGCCCAAAGCAATCCAAGCCTCCTCGTCACCACCAGCACCGTGCAACAAGTAGAGTACGGGATACTTGTCCTTGCCAGACTCATAGCCTGCGGGTGTGTAGATAGTCACGCGGCGGTCCTTCTCCAATGTAGCACTGTGATACCAACTGCGCTTAACGCTGCCGTGAGGAACGTCATTAACCTTGTAGATATCGCCACGGTCACCGTTTACGATAAAGATGTTGGTTACCGATGCAACGTCACGATTCATATAGACGTTAGAGGGGTCACGAATAACCACGCCGTCCATAACAAAACTGTAACTGTACAACTCCGAGCGCAAAGGAGGTGTAGTGAACTCCCAAACACCCTTGTCGTTCTTACTCATCTCGCCGTAGCGGATGTCCTTACCCTCGGTTGTAGTGAAATCACCCGTAACGGCAACCTTCTGTGCCTGGGGTGCCATCAAACGGAATGTTACGCTGTTGTCTTCGTTAATCTGTGGAGAGACTACATTGGCTCTGCTCCACAATGCCTCCTGTGCCTGTGCACCAAACACAACTGCAAAGGCTGCAAGAATTAGGATAGTAATTTTTTTCATAGTAAAAAGTTATATGTAATATTGGATTAATTTGTTCTAAATCTCTTATTTGGGGTCTGCGTTACTATTTACAAATATAATGTTTCGCAAAAAAAATTACAAATATTTGGAGTAAAATATGGAACTATCCGCCACATTTATGCTCTATCCATCACTCGTATGTTGCAAAATTGCTTTATAGCCCTTAACTTTGTTGGACTAAAAGGTGATTATGCGGGTTTTGCAAGAGAACCGTATATTAGTCTTGTAACATTAATGGTAGAGTTTGTCGCGGACTCTCGACAACTAAAGTAATATTATGAAACACGCTTATGTTTTTCCCGGACAAGGGTCTCAGTTCTCGGGAATGGGTAAAAATCTTTATGACAACAACGAGCAGGCCAAAGCACTCTTTGAGCAGGCTAACGAAATACTCGGATTTCGTATAACAGATATTATGTTTGAGGGTTCGGCTGATGAACTCAAGCAAACAAAGGTAACACAACCAGCCGTGTTCATCCACTCTGTAGTGCTGGCAAAAGTGATGGGGATTAAACCAGATGCCGTAGCAGGACACTCGCTGGGTGAATTTTCGGCTTTGGTGGCAGCCGATGCGTTATCGTTTGAGGATGGTCTGCGTCTGGTGGCCAAACGCGCTATGGCAATGCAGCAGTGTTGCGAGAATAATCCCGGTGGAATGGCCGCGATATTGGCTATGGAGGATGAAAAGGTGGAGCAGATATGCTCGGCTATAGAGGGCGTGGTCGTTGCCGCTAATTATAATTGTCCCGGCCAACTTGTTATTTCGGGAGCAAACGAGGCTGTAGATGAGGCTTGTGCAAAGTTGAAGGAGGCGGGAGCAAAACGTGCCTTGCGCTTGCCTGTTGGAGGTGCATTCCACTCTCCTTTGATGGAGGCTGCACGCGCAGAGTTGGAGGCGGCTATCGAGGCGGTGGAGTTCCGTCAGCCCGTATGCCCTATATATCAAAATGTAGATGCGCAGCCGCACACATCTCCCGAAGAGATTAAACAGAATCTGATTGCGCAACTGACGGCTCCCGTACGCTGGACTCAGATAGTTAAGAATATGCTTGCGGATGATGTAGCGTGCTTCGACGAATTGGGCCCTGGCAATGTTCTGCAAGGACTTATCAAAAAGGTATCAGCAGATGTGGATGTGACGTCTCGCGCAGACGTGTAGTATTATATATAAGCATTTTAACGCCGTATATGATACAATGCTCATATACGGCATTTTTGCGTTTTCTAACTACGTGTTTTGTAGAGATATAGGCTTATGTTGAGATGATATGGGATAAAAACTAATTTTTATATAATTTGTTAAAATAATTAAAAAACTATTGCCCAAATCGATAATTATGTTTATATTTGCAATGAGATAAATTAAAATAATTTAACCTTAATAAGTTGTAGTTATGTCATCACTTACTGAATTTTTCAATATCCAGCCGAGCGACAATATCAAAGGTATTGCTCATAAGAACAATATTATAAAGCGCAACATTATTGCCTATATGGCCGTTAATGGCGAATCGACATTGGCTGAATTGACCAAAGAGTTGCATATCAGTGTGCCGACAATAACTAAATTGGTGCAGGAACTCATCGATGAGAACATTGTAAACGACTTGGGCAAGGTCGAAACTCCCGGAGGTCGTCGCCCCAATGTATTCGGACTTGCGAACTCGGCCATATATTTCGTTGGTGTGAATGTAGGCCGTGATAATATGACTTATGTCATTACCGATTTGCAGAACAATATCATTAAAGAGGTGGTTGATACAACTTTCGAGTTGCAGAATCGTCAGCAGTGTCTGGAGAAGATTTGCAACAATATCGAGGAGTTTATCTCAACCTGCGGTATCGACAGAGGTAAGATTTTGGGATTGGGAGTCTCTATCGTGGGCCGTGTAAATCCCGAAACGGGCCGTAGTTATATGTATTTTACTTCGAGCGAGGAGTCGTTGCGTGATATTATTCAGGAACGCACCAAGATTAGAGTTTTACTTGAGAATGACACGCGAGCCCGTTGCTATGCCGAGTATAATTGCAGCCGCTCAAAGGAGGAGAGCGATATAATCTATCTGCATTTGGGACGTGGTGTGGCCATCGGTATTGTAATTGATGGCAAACTCTACTACGGCAAAAATGGCTTTGCGGGTGAGTTTGGTCACATCCCATTCTTCGATAACGAGACAATCTGTGCTTGCGGTAAGAAGGGTTGCTTGGAGACAGAGGTGTCGGGTATCGCTATCGAGGAGAAGATTATAAAATTAATCAAGAGTGGTGTAAACACTATCTTGCGAGAGAAGTATGACCGAGGCGAGCAGATTCACATAAACGATATCATTGCCGCTGCCCAGAATGACGACAACCTTTCGATTGAACTTATCGAGGAGGTAGGTGAGAAGTTGGGTAAGGCTGTCGCATTCCTTATCAATACGTTTAATCCCGAGACCATTATCGTGGGTGGTAATTTGGCGGCAGCAGGCGATTATATTATGTTGCCTTTGAAGTCTTCGACCAATAAGTATTCGCTAAATCTGGTATATAAAGATACCAAATTCCGCCAATCGAAGATGTCGGAGAACGCTTGTGCGTGGGGTGTAGCGATGCTTATCCATAATAAGATTATCGGATTGTAATAAATAGTACTCCAATTTTAGCCCTCTATGAACATCGAAGGTGCAATATGCCGTTTGCGAGCATTGGAGCCGCAGGATGTTGATGTGCTCTATAGTTTGGAGAACGACACAGCCCTATGGCGAGTGAGCGGAACTATGGCTCCGTTCTCTCGCCATTCTCTTATGCGTTTCATCGAGGAGCAACAATACGATATTTATGCGTCGCGTCAGCAACGCTTCGTGATTGAGGCCGATGTGGATGGTGAGGCGAGGGCTGTCGGTGCCATAGACCTGTTTGATTTTGACCCGCAGAATCTCAGGGCGGGCGTAGGTATTGTAATTTCGGCTGAATATCGTAAGTTAGGGTATGCCAAAGATGCTCTATGCACGTTGGCTACTTATGCAAAGGATGTGCTGCGTATGCATCAGTTGTGGTGTAGCATCGGGGCTGACAACAAAGCAAGCATACGTCTTTTTCAGGGCGCTGGTTTTGTGGAGTGTGGTCGCCGTCGAGAGTGGATACTCACGGCTGATGGCGCGATAGATGAAATCTTGATGCAGAAAATCTTACGATAGGGTTTTTTTGCCCTCTCCCTGTTATCTTGTAGAATACTCTTTTAGTTCGCGGGCGAGTGTTTTCTCTTGTCCGTTGGTTAGACTATTGACCAATGCGTGGAATTGCGCAGAGTGGTTGTGATGTACTGTGTGCGCCAATTCGTGCAGAATGACGTAATCGCGCAAATGTTCGGGCAGAATCATCAAGTATAACGATAGCGATATGTTGCCCACAGCCGAACACGAGCCCCACTTAGTCCGTGAAGCCCTAATGCTTACTTTCCCATATTTTAATCCGTGTTGAGAGGCTAATTCCGCAACTCGTTGGGGTAGGATAGCCTTTGCTTTGGCTCGAAGAGTCTCTCTCTCTTCAGGCGTGATTTGGGCGGCACTTTTGCCTTCGGCAACGCGTTGTGCAAACTTTTCTTTAGTGGCGATAATCCACTCTCGACGTGATGAGAGAAACTCCAAAGCCCTCTTTCGCGATGCGTAGGGTGGAAAAGATAGGCGTACCTCGCCCGAAGGTTTTACCGATAATGACACTCTACGTGAGCGGCGTGTACAACATAGCGTCACCTCACCGACGACATCATCTTTCCACAACTCCTTCATCTCTGCTCTATTCGCCTATGCGCTGACGTACCACTTCAAAGAGCATTACAGCCGCCGCAGCCGATACGTTTAGCGATTCGATAGCACCAATCATAGGTATAGCTAACTGCTCGTCACATAGTTTCAATACCTCCTTAGATATACCTGTATCCTCGGCGCCCATAACGATTACGGTGGGTTTACGCAAATCGGCATCATATATCAACTTGCGGCTCTTCTCTGTTGCTGCCACACACTGAAATCCCTCTGCCTGCAGAGCCTTAAGCGTATTACGCAATGAGCCTACACGACATACGGGAATTCGGCTCAATGCACCTGCCGATGAACGCATAGCCTCAGAATTAACGGGTGCAGAGTTCTTGAGCGGAGTGATTAATCCGTGTGCCCCGGCGCACTCTGCCGAGCGGGCTATAGCGCCAAAGTTCCGCACGTCGGTCACCCCGTCAAAGAGTACTATCAAGGGTGTCTCATCTTCGGGTACTCGCTCCAGAATGTCGCTCAACTCAACATATTCGATGGGGGCTATTTGTGCCACTACGCCCTGATGATTTAGACGTGTCATACGATTGAGTTTCTCTACCGGTACCTCCTGAATACGTATGCGATGACGTAATGCCAAGTCGCGCAACTCGGTCATTAACTGTCCCTCGGCTCCTTTACGGATGTAGAGTCTCTCTATCTGCTTGCCCGTCTGTATAGCCTCGGCTACGGGGCGTATGCCAAATACAATGTCGTTTGCCATATATGGTTGTTTTATTGATTCTCTGTTATTTCTAATTCATACGAAGCCTTTTCCCATTCGTGCATCAAATGGTCGTACTTGCCTTTAAGTTCATTGTATGCGACGTAATCAGCCTCGTTATATTCTGTCGCAGACGCAAACTTTGCATCATATTCCGCGATGCGACTCTCTGTTGTGGCCAACTCTATCTCGATACTCTCCACTGTTTTGCGCAGTTTGCGAATGAGTTTTTCTTGCTCTTTCTTCTGCTCGTATGATAATTTTCCTTTTGAGGCGCTCTTATCGGCCAGAGATGCAGTGCTGGGGCTGTCTTTTCGCTCAATCTCTTGCAGGGACTCCACCTTTCGTTTCTCAAGGAAATAATAGATGCCGCCCAGATACTCTTTGACGCCGCCGTCACGAAATTCGTAAATGCGTTCAACCAACCCGTCGAGGAAATCTCTATCGTGTGATACTACGATGACCGTTCCGTCGTATTTCTGTATTGCTCGTTTCAGAATATCCTTCGAGCGCATATCCATATGGTTTGTCGGCTCGTCCAATACCAGAAGGTTGTATGGCTCCAACATCAAACGGGCCATCGCCAAGCGAGAGCGCTCACCGCCCGATAGGACCTTCACTTTCTTGTCAATATCTTCGCCTCGGAATAGAAATGCTCCCAATATATCGCGCAGACGGGTGCGAATATCTCCCGTAGCGACTCTGTCCAATGTGTCGAATACCGTAAATTCACCATCCATCAAGTCGTCTTGATTCTGTGCGTAGTATCCTATATTGACATTTGCTCCCAAACGTATTGAGCCCTCTGTCGCTTCCAACTCACCGATAATCATACGCGCCATAGTGGTCTTACCCTCGCCGTTGCGGCCTACAAGGGCTATCTTCTGCCCACGCTCGATGGTAAATGTTGCATCCGAGAATATTCTCTTCTGACCGAAAGCCTTGCCGACCTCCTTAATCTCGGCCACGATTTGTCCAGAACGAGGAGCAGGCGGGAATTTTATATTCAGCGTAGCCAAGTCCTCCTCCTCGACCTCTATGCGGTCAAGTTTTTCGAGTTGCTTTATACGCGACTGCACCTGATTGCTCTTGGTTGGCTTGTAACGGAATTTTTCGATAAACTCTTCGGTCTTTTCAATCAGACGTTGCTGATTTTCGTATGCCGCCATCTGTTGTGCGCGACGCTCGGCACGTAATTCTACAAATTTTGAGTATGGGACTTTGTAATCGTATATGTGTCCCAACGATAATTCTACGGTGCGGGTTGTTACGTTGTCCAGAAATGCCCTGTCGTGCGATATGAGCAACACGGCACCATTATAGTTCTTGAGATACTCCTCCAGCCATTGTATACTCTCAATGTCGAGGTGGTTTGTAGGCTCGTCAAGCAGGAAAATCGAAGGGCGGCGCAAGAGTAGTTTTGCCAACTCGATACGCATACGCCAGCCTCCCGAAAACTTGCTTGTGGCTCGCGTAAAATCCTCACGTTTGAATCCAAGTCCGAGCAATGTCTTTTCGATGTCTGCCTCGCGCGTATCTCCGCCAAGTATGTGATAACGGTCTTGTACCTCATTTAGGCGGTGAAGTAACTCGGCATACTCCTCCGACTCGTAATCTGTGCGCGTGGCAATCTTTTCCGTCAGGGATGTCATATCGGCCTCAAGGCGTAATACCTCATCAAAGGCCTTTTCCGTTTCGGCTTTAAGTGTTGTTGTATCTGCGACACGCATCTGCTGCGGCAGATAGCCTATCGTACACTCTCCGTTTATGGTGACAGCACCTTCGGTAGGCTGTTGCTCGCCTGTTATGATGCGCAACAATGTAGTCTTGCCGGCGCCATTACGCCCGACAAGACCTATGCGGTCTTTTTCGTTTATCAAAAACGATATGCCGTCAAAAAGAGTCCATCCTCCGTAACTGACGGTTAAGTTATCTAACGATATCACCTTGCCCTAACGCAAATTTATGCTTTTAACATATTTATTATCTCTGCTTCGGGGTCTGCTGCTCCGAAGACGGCACTTCCTGCCACCAAAGCCTCGGCTCCTGCATTAAATACCTCTGCTGCATTTTTAGCCGATATACCTCCATCGACCTCGATGATGAAGTCCAAGCCCTGCTCTCGGCGCATCTTCGCCAAGTCGCGAATCTTATCCAGCGAGCCATCGATAAACGATTGGCCTCCAAATCCGGGCTCAACACTCATCACAAGGACCAAATCCACCTTGCTTAATATATCCGTCAAGGCAGTGGCATTGGTTGCGGGCTTGATTGATATGCCGACCTTTGCACCCGCTTCGCGGATGGCATTGATGCAGCCCTCAATATCGTCAGTAGCCTCATAGTGGAATGTGACGTAATCGGCTCCGGCCTCAACAAAACGACGTACATACTTCTCTGGCTCTACAATCATCAGATGCACATCCAGAACCTTATTTGTGGCCTTGCGTATAGGCTTCATCACAGGGAAACCGAATGATATATTTGGTACAAAAACACCATCCATAACATCGATGTGTACCCACTCCGCAGCACTGCGGTCAATCATTTTTGTGTCACGTTCGAGGTTGCCGAAATCAGCCGACAACATCGAGGGGGAGATAATACGAGTCATTATATCAGTAATTTTATTCGCAAAGATACGAATTAAAATGGTTTAATTGAGAAAATTAGTCGCTATATTGCACTTTGTTTCACTCTTATATTTTGCATCTATCAAAAAAAATACTATTTTTGTTTTTAGAATACATAAAAATAATGGTGCGAATGAAAAAGTTTTTGGTTTTGATAGTAGCCTTAATGGCTTCGCTTACACTTTCGGCGCAGGAGATGCGTTATGGTGTGACAGGTGGTGTTAATTTTGCGTGGATGCATAATCCCATTAGTTCGTCTGATGCCTATATCGGATTTAATGCTGGTGTTAAGGCTGAGATGGATTTGAGTTCAGTCGTGGCTGATGGTTTCTATGCTGACGCTCGTGCGCTCTATTCACTCAAGGGTGGCCGCTGGTCGGGTGTTCATCAGAATTTGGGCTATCTGGAGTTGCCGTTTAACTTCGGTTATCGTATTGATACAGGCTCAGATGTTGGTGTTTTGGTGGGCTTAGGTCCTTATTTCGGACTCGGTGTTTTGGGTAAAAACGTAGTCAAGGCTGATGGAGCGAAGGTGAAGAGTGACCTGTTTGGTGACAGTTACAAACGTTTCGATTTTGGTCTTAACTATAACGTGGGCGTTGAGTTGTGGAGCCAGTGGCAGTTCTTTGTCGGCTTCGAGCATAGCCTGCTCAATATAGCCAAGAGCAGTATGGATGGCGAGGGTGATATCAAGGTGCGCCCGTTGAATTTCTATATCGGTACAGCCTTTATGTTCTAATCGTATGGCAAATATGGGGCGGAGGACTCCTCAGCCTTCAGATTTTTTCATAAAAGATGCGAGAGCGTGTTGCTTTCGCATCTTTTTTGTATTGGCTATTGGTGTATGTTTAATTAAACACAAATGCTATGAAAAAATTTTTATCATTATTTACGTTTGCCCTCTTTGCCTTTTCGGCTGTTACATCAGCCCAGAATTTGCGCTTTGGTGTTACGGGGGCTATGAATGTCGCCAATTACTCGATGAGTGCCGATGGAATTTCATTTGATGCCGATTCGCGTATCGGCTTTAAGGCGGGATTCCAGATGGAGATTGATGCCCCGTTTATCTATGACGGTTTTTACTTCGATACGGGAGCATTAATCAGTGCAAAGGGTGCCAAGATGTCCACTACGGTGGGCGATGTCAATGTTGAGTGGACCTCGCGCCCATATTACCTTGAAGTGCCTATGCACATAGGTTACAGTTATAGCCTGAACTCTTCGGGTAGCGTGCAGTTCTTCGGCTCGTTTGGTCCTTATATTGCAGTAGGTTTGTGGGGAACCGACAAAGTGACTATGGCTGATGAATCTACTAAACCCGATACTTTTGCGTCGGATGGCATCAAACGATTTGATTTTGGGCTTGGCCTAAAAGGAGGTCTGCGCCTATTCGACCATTATCGTATATTCGTTGGCTACGATTGGGGCTTGATAAATGTGGCGCAGGATGACGACTCTAAAATGAATAATCGTAACTTTTATGTTGGAGCATCGTATCTGTTCTAATACTAATAGAGGCTGTCGATTTTCGACAGCCTCTATCTTATCTTTGTAATTTCTACTTTATATTCACCATATTGATGATTGACCTCTCGGCGGCTTTGCGCGTCTGTTCATCGAGAATCACCTCAGGACTCTCAGCCTCCAAACAACTTGCAATATTCTCCAATGTTACCATCTTCATATAACGACACTCGTTGCAACCGCAAGTTGAGTCCATTGGCGGCGCTGGAATGAATGTCTTGTCGGGGTACTGTTTGCGCATTTCGGCCAAGATGCCTGCTTCTGTTACAACAATAAAATCCGTAGCATCAACCTCTCCGCAGTAGGTCAAAATACCGGCAGTTGAGCCCACATAGTCGGCTACTTCGGCGATATATGCCTTACATTCGGGGTGTACGACAATCTTTGCGGCAGGGTGCTGTTGTTTAAGTTCCAAAATTTTCTCCAACGAAAACTCCTCGTGAACGGTGCAGGCTCCATCCCAGATGACCATATTATCTCGGCCCGTAAGTTTCTGGATATATGCGCCCAGATTCCTGTCGGGAGCAAAGATTATGGGTTGTTCGCTCGGAATACTCTCCACTACCTGCAACGCATTCGACGATGTGCAACATACATCCGTCAAGGCTTTGACACCTACCGAAGTATTGACGTATGACACAACTTTGTGATTGGGGTATTTGGCCTTAAAAGCGGCAAACTCTTTGGCGTCACACGATTCGGCCAATGAACATCCCGCCTCAGGTACGGGAATCAATACCTTCTTGTCGGGTGATAGCACTTTGGCCGTTTCGGCCATAAAGTTTACTCCCGCGAATAAAATTATCTTGGCGTCTATGTCGCGTGCCTTTACCGACAGGGCCAACGAATCGCCCAAGAAATCAGCCACCTGCTGCACCTCGTCGCGAGTGTAGTAGTGAGCCAATATAACGGCGTTTTTCTCCCTCTTAAGTTGCTCTATGCGCTTGAAAAGTTCTTCGCGAGTAGCCATATATCTAACCCCTCCTATAGAAATTTATTCAACCTGAATATTCATACTTATATCCATCGCCTTGACCGTATGCGTCAGGGCACCTACACTGATAAAATCTACACCCGTAGCGGCAACCTCCTTTAATCGAGGAATGTTCATATTGCCTGATGCTTCCGTCTTTATACCCTTATCGGCAGCCTTGATAATCGCTACAGCCTCGGTCATCGTTGCATTGTCCATATTGTCCAACATAATGATGTCTGCATCAGCAGCGATAGCCTCTCTAACCTCATCGAGGTTTGTGGTCTCGACCTCAATCTTGATGTCGGGTGTGATGTTGGCGCGCACCTGCTCAACGGCCTTTGTAATGCCACCGGCCATCTTGATATGGTTATCCTTAATCATCGCCATATCGTAGAGTCCCATACGGTGGTTTGTGCCACCGCCGTGTTTTACAGCCATCTTATCCAATACTCGCAAACCCGGTGCCGTTTTTCGTGTGTCGAGCAACTCGGTGGAAGTTCCGACCAACTCTTTAACATAACGTGCAGTCTCGGTTGCGATACCGCACATACGCTGGAAGATATTAAGCGAAAGACGCTCACCGCGCAACAGAGTAGGGTAGGTGGCCTCAATTTTTAGGATTACATCACCCTTCTTTACACTGTCGCCATCGTTGAAATAAGTGGTAAACACCACATCCTTCTGGAAGTAGTCGTAAACCATCTTTACAATCTCAAGACCCGAAATCACACCCTCCTGTTTTGCAGTCATAGTGGCTACGGCATTCATCGTAGCGGGTATGATAGAGTCGGTGGTAACATCACCCGTGTTTATATCCTCCTCAATACCGAGGTCGATTAACTTCTTGATTAAGTTTTCGTACTGCATATATAGTGTAAATTAAAATCAACTAAAAATCAAAACAATCGCCATTTACCTCTGCTGTGGTAAACTCCTTGCCACGCTGTTGTACCGAGTGAACGGCGTAATTTTCGTCAGCGCAAGCATAATCCTCGCGGTAGTGTCCTCCGCGACTCTCTTTACGCATCAGGGCCGGTGTCATAATAAGTGTCGCTACCGTTAGCAGACGGCGTGACGCCTCCTCAAAGAACTCTCTTTGACCATTCTCGCGAGTGGCAGCGTCAGCCTCAAGCCCAAGACGAAGAGTATTAATTCTCTTTAATCCCTCGGTTAATCCCTCCTCGCTACGGATAATACCTGCATAACGATTCATTATATTCGATACCTCGCTCTTGAGTTCGGCATAGGCCTCGCGGTTAGCCTCCTCGCGGCAGAACATTTTGTCAAATGTGGGAATATTATCAATCTTGCCAACCGTAACCGAATCTTCGACGGCTCGATTTGCAAAGACCAAACACTCGATGAGTGAGTTCGAGGCCAAACGATTTGCGCCCATAATGCCTGTTGCGGCAATCTCGCCACATACATACAAACGCTCGATATCTGTGCGGCCATTGTGGTTTGAGGCGATACCTCCGACGGTATAATGTGCAGCAGGTGCTACGGGAATCTCTTGAGTGAGGTCGTGCCCATACTCCTGACACTTGGCGTATATACCGGGGAATCGTTTCAGAATCTTTTCGCGGTTTAGATGGCGCAGCGAGAGTGTGACGTGCTGAACATCGTCCTTTATCATCTGCTTGAATATCGAGCGGGCCACAATATCGCGCGGAGCCAACTCTGCCAACTCGTGGATGGGCACCATAAAACGCTTGCCGCGTTTGTCAAGAAGGTGTGCTCCTTCACCACGAACAGCCTCGCTAATCAATATCGCCTTAGGAGAGTCTTTCTGATAGAGTGCCGAGGGGTGGAACTGTATAAACTCCATATCCACGATTCGGCAGCCTGCGTTATAAGCAATAGCCAATCCATCTCCTACGGTAGTTTCGGGGTTTGTCGTGCGGGCATATATAGCCGATGTGCCGCCCGATGTGATGAATACGTGGTTGGCGTATAGCAATACTTCACTTCCGTTATTTGCCACGCTGTCTGATGCTTGTAATTTGCTATTCTCGCTCCAGCATCTTACGCCATAGCATACACCCTCTTTGATAAGCAGGTCGAGCAGTGTAGTATTTTCAAAAATCTCTATGTTATCTCGCTGATTAACTTTCGAAATGACAAACTCTGTAATCCATTTGCCCGTAGAGTCGCCTCCGGCGTGAAGGATTCTTCTTTTGTGGTGACCACCCTCCAGCCCCAGCGCCAAAGCACCGCCTTCGGTGTCGAACTTCATACCGCTGGCAATTATTTCTGCGATTCTGTCGGGGCCATCGTTTACCAAAATATCAACTGCCTCCTCCTCGCACAAACCTCTACCGGCAATCA
Organism: Alistipes sp.; assembly: GCA_017399485.1. Taxonomy (GTDB): domain Bacteria; phylum Bacteroidota; class Bacteroidia; order Bacteroidales; family Rikenellaceae; genus Alistipes. The sequence continues at coordinate 71,291 of JAFQCA010000037.1, read as the reverse complement.
GCGTGTCGGACTTATGAATTTGCGGGTCATCGTCGCCTGCCGTTACAACGGCAATGCCACCTTGTGCATTAAACGAGTTACTCTCTCGTATGTGAGATTTGGTGATAACGGCCACATTGCCTTTGAACGAAGCCTTGTAGGCTGCATACAATCCTGCAAGTCCGCTACCGACGATTATATAATCAAACTTATGCATCTTAATCGGTTAATAATCGTTGCAAAATTATCAAAAAAAGTCAAAAAATCGCCATAAAAGTGAAGAAAAGTAGGCCAAGTATCATTATTTGTTAATTTTTTAACACATATTTTGCCGTTTAATAACAAATAAGGTTGCCGAAACTATAATTCGACAACCTTATTATGTTATTTGTTGAGTTAAGCGACCTCTCAACCTTACTCCTGCTTGGCGGCACGTTTGCGGTCCACCTCGTTGAGTAGGATTTTTCTTAGGCGCATTGACTTGGGTGTAACCTCGACATATTCGTCAGCCTTGATATACTCCAATGCCTCCTCCAGTGAGAAAACCTTTGGAGGTACGATTACCGCCTTGTCATCGGCACCCGATGCTCGCATATTTGTGAGTTGCTTTGCTTTGGTTACGTTGATTGTGATATCGCCAGAACGTGTGCTCTCGCCCACTACCTGACCACAATAAACCTCATCCATAGGCGATATGAAGAAACGGCCTCTATCCTGTAATTTATCTATCGAGTAGGCGTAGGCAGTACCTGTCTCCGATGCAATCAGCGAGCCGTTTGTGCGCATATCAATGTCGCCCATCCAGGGCTCGAAGTCCTTTAGTCGGTGAGTCATAATTGCCTCGCCAGCCGTAGCGGTAAGCATCGATGAACGCAGACCTATAATACCTCTTGAGGGTACCAAGAACTCCAATCGTGTGCGCTCTCCGTCGGATGTCATATTTGTGAGGTTTCCTTTGCGTTTTGTCACCATCTCGATTACCGTTCCTGCGTATTCGTCGGGACAATCAACCGTCATCTCCTCAACGGGCTCGCATTTTATGCCGTCAATCTCTTTGATGATAACCTTCGGCTGTCCTACCTGTAACTCATATCCTTCTCGGCGCATAGTCTCAACCAATACCGAGAGGTGCAACACTCCGCGTCCGTAAACCACAAATGAGTCGGCATTCTGTCCTGGCTCCACGCGTAAAGCGAGGTTGCGCTCCAACTCTCTGTCTAAACGCTCCTTCAAGTGACGTGATGTAACGAATTTACCGTCGCGGCCAAAGAATGGAGAGTTGTTGATGGTAAACAACATCGACATAGTAGGCTCATCTATGGCGATAGGTGGCAGTGGCTCGGGGTTTTCGTAGTCGCAAATCGTATCGCCGATTTCGAATCCCTCGATTCCCACCATAGCGCATATCTCGCCACACTCTACCTTCTCAACCTTCTTCTTGCCCAGACCGTCAAATACCATCAACTCTTTGATGCGGGTCTTTATCATTGTCTCTCCGTCGCGTTTCGCCAATGTGACATTTTGGCCCGCCTGCAACACTCCGCGAGTGAGTTTACCAACGGCAATACGACCTACATAAGGTGAATATTCCAACGACGTAACCAACATCTGAGGTGTACCCTCAACAATATCAGGCGCAGGAATTTCGTCAATTATAGCGTCCAGCAGAGGTGCGATAGAGTCTGTCGGCTCATTCCAAACGTGTGACATCCAGCCCTGCTTTGCCGAGCCGTATATTGTTTTGTAATCCAACTGTTCCTCTGTAGCATCCAATGAGAACATCAAGTCAAAGACCTGCTCGTTTACCACTTCGGGGCGGCAATTAGGCTTATCCACTTTGTTGATTACGACAATCGGCTTTTTGCCTAATGATAATGCCTTTTGCAATACGAAACGAGTCTGAGGCATTGTACCTTCAAAAGCATCGACCAATAGAAGCACTCCGTCGCACATATTCAATACTCGCTCAACCTCACCACCGAAGTCGGCGTGGCCCGGAGTGTCTATGATGTTGATTTTGTAATCCTTATATATTACAGATACATTCTTCGACAGGATTGTGATACCGCGCTCACGCTCCAAATCGTTGTTGTCCATAATAAGGTCTCCCGTATTGGTTTCAGTACGGAGCAGGTGACCTGCAAGAATCATTTTATCGACCAATGTAGTCTTGCCGTGGTCAACGTGTGCAATTATTGCAATGTTGCGAATTTTTTGCATAGTAATTGAAATTAATGGCGCAAAGTTAATAATTTATCGTTAAAATGTTCTACTTTTGTTCTCCGATTCAATATAATAAGGTTATGGATTTGAGTATAAAGGTAAAAGATTATAGCGAGGTGTATGTGGGTAGTGTGGCCGAATTGTTGCCGCGTCTGCTACCCGAGAGGAGGATTATTGTTATCTCTGATACCAATATAGACCGCTATTATCACTCTCTGCTTGAGTCTTTTGACCACATACTTATAGGCTTGGGCGAGTCGAGCAAGACGCTGCTTACCATAGATAATATTTATCGTCGCCTGATAGAGTTGGGAGCAGACCGCTCTACGTTTATTCTCGGAATAGGTGGCGGTATTGTTACCGATATAGCAGGTTTTGCTGCCGCTACATATATGCGAGGACTTGAATTTGGATTTATATCGACCACATTGCTTGGTCAGGTAGATGCGAGTGTCGGCGGCAAGAATGGTGTAAATGTCGATGGCTATAAAAATATGGTCGGCACATTCCGTCAGCCCCGATTCGTAATATGCGACGTTAATCTGTTGCGTACTCTGCCCGTCAGAGAGTTCCGTTCAGGTCTGGCAGAAGTTGTCAAGTCTGGTATTATAGCCGACAAGGAGTTGTTCGAGATGCTTGAAAAGGCCGATTTTACAACGCTCCAACGCGATACGGCGCTCCTGCAACAGATTGTCTATCGTGCTATCAGCGTCAAGGCTTCGATTGTTGAGCGTGATGAGTGCGAGGCGGGAGACAGACGACTGCTCAACTTGGGGCATACGCTGGCGCACGCCATTGAAAAATCATCTTCAAAGATGAATCACGGTGAGGCTGTGGCTGTCGGATTGTCGTTAATTTCGGATATCGCCGTCAAGGGAGGCCTTTTGGCGCAGGGCGATAATGAGCGAATCCAGAATCTTCTTCAGCGTATGGGATTCTCTTCGGAGCCTCCCGTTGCCAAGAGCCAGATGTTGAAGGCTATTGCTAAAGATAAAAAGGCTGAAGGTGATGCAATTTATGTTGTATTCCCTAAGGCTTTAGGCGAGTGTGTGGTGGAGCGATTGCCGCTTGCGGAGTTTAAGACGTTAGTATAGATTTATATATAAAGGTGCTTACATACAATATTACACTTCTATTAAGGCGTTTTGCTTCTTTAAGCACACGTTGCGGCTTTTAGCCGCATTTACAAGTCTGACCCACCCCCAACCCCCGCCTCAGGCAGGGGCTTTGGTCGCCTTTTCAAGGCTCCGAATGAGGTACAACCTTCAGTTGTGTAATTTAGTATATAATTACCTAAATAAAAATAAGCGGTCAAAGTTTGTTTTGGCCGCTTATTTTGTGTGAAAATTCTTATATGCTATTCAATTACAATCTCATATTGGTCATACTCTGCTGTACGCCAAGCCAAGTGCTGTGTCAGTTTCGAGAGCGCAAACATAGGCGAGAATGTGCGGACACCGATAGTCTTTCCGTCGGGCTTGAACTCCAAGATGCGTAACCAGCAGTCGCCACCATTGCCGTTCCAATCGCCGTCACCCTGCTGAGAGTTAAACATCATCTGCGGAATGTTACGACCATCGGCTGCTTTATCAACACGGTATGATGATGTGGGCTTGAAATTAGTCTTTGCCACGTCGCCTTCAATCTTCGGTGCAGCACCTGTGTGACCACACAAAACCAAGCAGATATTCTTTGACGGATATACCAACTTCTGCCATACAGCCTCTGCCCAATTACAAGGACGTAATGTGTAGCCCTCCTCTTTAATGCGATTACCTGCTGTATCCAACCACGAGTGTGTAAGGATTATCACCTTGTGCTCTTTGTATGCCTCCGATTCGGTGAGTTGTTTAGCCCATTCGATAGCCTCGTCGCGCGGAGCAAACTCAAACGTGATAACGAGAATCTTACCCCAAGCCTTGTCGATAAACTCATAAGCCGAGTTCTCCATCGTGTGTACGCCTTCCCAATTTGGACAGGTCGAAACCAGACACTTCTCAAATTTGATATTTCTTTCAGGACGTATAAACTCTGGAGCCAATGAGTGACGGTCTGTAGCCGTGATATGACCTATATCGTGATTTCCTTGTGCTACAACATAAGGCAGACGATTATCCAAACGGCTCAATCCGCGAGATACAGCCTCCCACTGCTGGCGGCCTGTCTGGTCACCATTGTAAGGATTGGGCAGAGGAAGTGAAATCTGCTTGCCATTCTGCTCCACCATATCGCCTGTAAATAACGCCGCCTTGATATTCAGACGGTTGATGTTCTGGGCAATCCAAGCCGTTTGCAACTCAAAGAGTGGCTGGTTGGCGGCAAATTTTGTGTAACTCTGCGGGTCTGGTACCAGAATCATCGAGAAAGACCCCTCCTCCTGCAGCGCAGGATATACGGGGATAACAGGTTCTCCTTTAGGGGATTGAGCCAATACTACGCTTGTCATAATTAGCGTGCAGGCCATTAATATAAATTTTTTCATAGTTTTATTTGGTTTTTTAGTTAGTCAATCATCTAAAATAACAATCCTTCGCCTTCGATGTTTGGGGTGAAGCCCAAGTGTCGGTAAGCCAACTCTGTAGTCTCTCTTCCTCGTGGAGTGCGTTTGATAAATCCCTCTTTTATGAGGAATGGTTCGTAGACATCCTCTATCGTTCCCGCTTCCTCGCCTACGGCTGTTGCAATGGTGTTGAGGCCTACGGGACCGCCCTTGAACTTCTCTATTATAGTCGATAGTATCTTGTTGTCCATCTGGTCCAATCCTCTGGAGTCTATGTTCAGTGCCTTAAGCGCTATGCGTGTAATCTCAAGGTCGATATGTCCTTCTCCCTTTACCATCGCAAAATCTCTTACACGACGCAGCAGTGCATTTGCAATACGAGGTGTTCCGCGTGACCGTAGTGCGACCTCCCAAGCGGCGTCATCATCAATCGAGATGTCGATGATTCGTGCCGAGCGTTTCACTATACCGCTCAATACCGCAGTGTCGTAATACTCCAAATGACACGTTATACCGAAACGCGCTCTTAGGGGCGATGTGAGCAGACCGCTACGTGTTGTTGCGCCGATGAGCGTGAAGGGCGCCAACTCTATCTGGATAGAGCGAGCCGACGGGCCTTTGTCCAGCACGATGTCAATCTTGTAATCCTCCATTGCCGAGTAGAGATACTCCTCAACAATAGGACTTAAGCGGTGTATCTCGTCGATAAACAATACATCGCCCGCGTTGAGGTTGGTGAGCAAACCTGCCAAGTCTCCGGGCTTATCCAATACAGGGCCCGATGTGGTTTTGAGTTGTGCTCCCATCTCGTTGGCGATGATGTTTGCCAATGTTGTTTTACCCAATCCCGGAGGACCGTGCAATAGTACGTGGTCCAAAGAGTCACCACGCATAAGTGCCGCCTTGATGAAAATCTTCAAATTCTCAACAATCTTATCCTGCCCCGAAAAGGCGGTAAGTTCTTGAGGTCGAATCTTATTTTCAAAGTCCGCGTCACTCTCTATATTTCTCATATTGCGGTCTACACCCATAATAGTATCCGATTTTTCTTATTCGTTATTTCTCTCCCAAATAGTTTACTCGTTTTGACCGCTATATTTTCGCGTGTAACGAGATAATATCCTTTGCAAATATAACCAAAAATACCGATATATTTTCTCTTTGCCGTCTTTTTATTTTAGGATATGTTTTGTGCTAAATAGCGACACCAACCACTTTGTGCAATGTAAAGGTGTGAAACGACCAATAAAATAGCACATTTTGGCGAATCATATTTTTGGTATTTGTTTATCTTTGCCACTCCGATTAGTTAGGTTCTTTGAGGCTCGTTGCAATGTGGGCTATGGCATTTGTTGTGCAGTTGTGAGTGTTCCTTAATTAGTGTTGCGTGTAAACAGAAATTGTAGAAATCGCTCCATCTATTAGTCTGCTTTTTGGAATAATTGTACAAATTATTACACCAAAACGCGAAAACAAGAAAACTTTTTTTGTTTTTTAGTTTTCGTTACCTATATTTGCAGGCGATATAATAGGCAAAATTATGACACAGCAAGAGAAGATAGTTGAACACGTATCACAAATGGTGATGTCCATTGGCGTCAAATCGGTGCGAATGGACGATGTGGCATCGTCGCTCGGTATGTCCAAGCGTACGTTGTATGAACTGTTTGGCGATAAGGAGGAGTTGCTCTATCGTAGTTTGCGTCATCTGATGGAAAAACAATATAGCGCTCAGTTCAAAAAGCATCTGGCCCAGTGTGATAATATGCTTGAGACGTTGCTGTTGAGCATTAAGTTGTTATCTGATGTCGGCGCGAATGATGTGAGTAAACGATTGGCGTTCAATCTCAAGAAGTTCTATCCCCGCATCTATGAGAAACTTCATCAGGACCAAGCCGAACAGAGTCTTGCAGGTTTGCAATATGCGTTGGACCGCTGTTTAGAGGAGGGCTATATAGACCCCGTGGTTGATGTGGAATTGATGGCCCGTTTGTTCTTCTCTTCGACTGCGTTGTTTATGTACGATATGGAGATGTCGTTGCCAGAAGATGTAAGCCGCGAGGAGGCTTTTGGTGCTATGGTGGTAAACTTTCTGCGAGGCCTTGCTACGGTTAAAGGTTTGCAGGTTATTGACGAGATTCTCGCGCGTGAGCCACGTCCTAAGACGCTTAAGCAACGTCGCCAAGAGCGCGAGCAACGCGAGAACGAATTAAATGGGAAATAATTAATATAAAGTATAAAATAGTAATGGTTATGAAGATGAAAAATCTCTTTTTTACGTTGTTGATGCTATTTGGCATTGCAACGGTGCCTGCAATGGCACAAGAGACACCGAGTGCCACTGCTGATTCGGAAACATTGGTTCTGACTTTGGAGCAGGCTCTCGAAATCGCATTGAGCGAGAATCCTACGGTAAAGATTGCCGATGAGACTATTCAGGCCAAGAAGTATGCCAAGAAGGGTACTTATGCCGCTTTGTGGCCCGATATTTCAGCATCGGGTTCATTCCAGCGTTATATCGAAAAACCCTCGTTCCACATTATGGGACAAACCGTAAAGATGGGTACCACAAATACCGTTTCTGGAGGTTTACAGGCTGCGATGCCTTTGGTAAATGCGCAGTTGTGGAAGTCGCTCAAGTTGTCGGCAATGGATGTTGAGTTGGCCGTTGAGCAGGCTCGTTCATCACGTATCGATATGATTGAGCAGGTCTCAAAGGCTTTCTATCAGGTTTTGTTGGCCAAAGATTCGTATGAGGTTTACAAGCGCGTGTATGATAATGCCGTTGAGAATCATAAGATTGTAGAGAAGAAATATGCCGTAGGTGCTGTTTCGGAGTACGACTTTATTCGTTCTAAGGTGACTGTCAGCAATGCCGAGCCAAATGTTTTTGAGGCAGAGAACTCTATCATAGTAGCCTTGTGGCAGATGAAGGCTTTGTTGGGCCTCGATTTGGATAGAAAGATTGATTGCGCAGGTAAGTTGGCCGATTATGAGTCGGCTATGAGTGCGCGTATTGATACACCTACAACACTTGCCAATAACTCGACTATGCGTCAGTTCGATATTCAGGAGCGTATGCTTAACCAGAGTTTGAAGATGCAGCGTGCAACAAACCTACCTTCGCTCAACGCCTCTATCAACTATATGGTCAATGCTATGGATGAGTCATTGGCATTGGCTCACTATAAGTGGATGGGTTCATCAACGGCTCTTGTTTCGTTAAGCGTGCCTATCTTCTCAGGTGGTAAGCGTCGTGCTGCAATCAATCAGGCAAAGATTAACCTTACGACATTGCAGTTGCAGCGTGAGAATACCGAGCGTCAGTTGCATACCGCCATTATGCAGTATGAGAGCAATATGCAGACCAATCTCAAGAAGTATCACGCCTCGTCAGAGAATATCTCACAGGCCAAGCGCGGTTACGATATCGCTGTTAAGCGTTATGAGGTCGGTGGCGGAACGCTTGTCGATGTAGATAACTCACAGTTGGCATATACTCAGGCTGAGTTGTCACGTAGCACAGCCATCTTCAACTACTTGATTAATCAGGTTGCGTTGGATAAGATTAAAGGTACATATTCAGAAGAAAACTAAAAAGAGAGATAAGATATGAAAATGAATCTATTTGTTCGTTCACTGCTTATTGGTGGTGTATGTGTAGCAAGCGTCGCTTGCGGTAGCAAGAAGAGTGCCGAGGTGGCCGAGCAGCCTGCCGAGGTTGTTAAGCCGACGGTTACGACTGCGGTAGTTAATATTCAGGATGTTGATATGCAGAGTGTCTTTATGGGTAATGTCGAGGGCTATGCTGTAAATAATATCACTCCTCAGCAGCCTCGTCGTATTACACGCGTATTGGTCGATGTAGGTGACCGTGTGTCGGCAGGTCAGAAGGTAGCCGAGTTGGATAATTCATCATTGGCACAGGCCAAGGCCCAGTATGAGAATGCAAAGGCTTCGTTTGAGCGCTCTGACGAACTATATAAGTTTGGTGGTGAGTCAAAGGCTGCGTGGGAGTCTATCAAGACTCAGTATGAGGTTGCCAAACTCACATACGAGAATCTTTTGGAAAATACCACTTTGGTGTCACCCATCTCAGGTGTTATTACAGCCCGTAACTACGATAACGGTGATATGGTAGGTGGCCAGCCTATCTTTGTGGTGCAGCAGATTAGTCCTGCAAAGGTTATTATTAACGTGTCGGAGAATCTCTATTCATATCTTAAGAAGGGTATGCCCGTAAGCATCGAGTTGGATGCTCTGCCTGAGCAGACTTTCGAGGGTAAGATTCACCGTATCACTCCTTCAATCGATGCTGCTACTCACACCTTCCCCGTTGAGATTATCATTCCCAATGGCAAGGAGCAAATCAAGCCGGGTATGTATGCTCGCGTTACAATGAAGTATGGTACACGTCCCAATGTCGTTGTTCCTGACCGCGCAGTGGTTAAGATGTTGGGTTCGGGAGACCGTTTCATCTATGTTTACAAGGCTGACGGTACAGTTTCATATCAGAAGGTTGAGTTGGGCCGTCGTATGCAGGATAAATATGAGATTTTGAGCGGTATTGCCGATGGCGATGAAGTTGTCGTGACGGGTCAGGCTGCCTTGAAGGATGGTATGGCTGTTGAGCGTGCTAACTAATAAAACGAGTTTGTTGTTTAACGAGAAAATCACAGAACGATGAATATATATAAAACATCGGTCAATAACCCGATAACCACCATAATCCTCTTCGTTGCGATTATGATTTTCGGTGGTGTGTCGCTTTCGCGATTGGGTATCGACCTATTCCCCGATATCGAGTCGAACGCTATGATGGTGATGACGACTTACCCGGGTGCGAGTGCCGAGGATATCGAGAATAATGTTACTCGCCCTATCGAGAATGTGCTTAACGGTGTAGACCACCTTAAGGATATGACCTCTCAATCCAAGGAGAATATCTCAATCGTAGCATTGGAGTTTGAGTATGGTTACGATTTGGATATCTTGGCTAACGACGTGCGCGATAAGTTGGATATGTTATCAACTCTGCCTGATGGTACAAGCCAGCCTATCATCTTCAAGTTCTCATCTGATATGATGCCCGTGTTGATGGTTGGTGTTACTGCCGAGGAGAGTTTGTCGGGCTTGTATAAGATTCTTGACGACCAGATTGTAACACCTCTGGCGCGTGTCGATGGAGTAGGTACAGTATCAATTGCCGGTATTCCCCAGCGCGAGATTCAGGTATATTGTGACCCCAGTAAGTTGGAGGCCTACAATCTTACAATCGAGCAAATTTCGTCTACTATTGCTGCTGCTAACCGTAACACTCCTGCCGGTTCATTCGATGTCGGTTCAAATGCCTATTCGTTGCGTGTGGACCACGAGTTTGAGGACCCATCAGAGATGTATAACCTCGTAGTGGGTTATCGTAACGGTGCACCTATCTTGCTCAGCGATGTGGCTTCAATCAACGATACTGTTCAGGAGCGTATTCAGGAGGCATATCACGGCGGTGAGCAGGGTGGTATGATTATCGTACAAAAGAAGTCTGGAGCCAACTCTGTTGAGATTGCTCAAAGCGTACAGGCCTATATCAATGAGATAAAGGGCAACCTGCCTGCCGACGTTAATATCTTTACCATTATGGATACGTCGGATAACATCATCTCGACAGTTCACTCATTGCGTGATACCATTATCACAACCTTCGTGCTTGTGATGTTGGTGGTGTTCCTCTTCTTGGGTCGTTGGCGTGCAACTATCGTTGTTGTGCTTACAATCCCCATTTCGTTGTTGGCCGCCATTATCTATATCTTTGCAACAGGTGAGACGCTCAATATTATCACGATGTCGTCGCTTTCTATTGCCATTGGTATGGTCGTCGATAATGCTATTGTGGTGTTGGAGAATATCACTACTCATATAGATAGAGGAGCCAAACCTAAGCAGGCTGCAATCTTTGCGACAAAAGAGGTGGGTATTTCGGTAATGGGTGGTACTCTTACAACCATTGCGGTGTTCTTGCCTTTGACTATGGTGACAGGTATGGCCGGTGTCTTGTTTAACGCTATGGGTTGGATGGTTACCATCACACTTACCATCTCGACTATCGCCGCCATTACATTTACCCCGGTACTGTGCTCAATGATGATGAAGCAGAATCCCAAGAAGGCGTGGTTCCAGGGTAAGATTGATGCCGTTATGGAGGTCTTTAATAACTTCTATGGTCGCGTACTTACGTGGTGTGTCAATCATCGCAAGACGATTATTTTGGGCTCTATAGCATTGTTTGCTGCAGTAATGGGCCTGATTGCGCCTAACGTGAAGTCGGAGTTCTTCCCCGTACAGGATAGTGCCGCTATTTCGGCGGAGATTCAGTTGCCGGCAGGTACTCGTCAGGAGATTACACGTGAGTTGGCTTTGGAGTTGAGCGAGCGTATCGAGAAGGCTTACCCTAATGAACTCATCAACGTGAGTGTTCGTCAGGGTCAGGCCGATACCGATAATACTTTCGCATCACTTCAGTCTAACGGTACACACATCATCTCGATGAATATGCGTTTCGTTAAGAAGACAGAGCGTAATATCGGCCTTACTCAGATTGGCGACGGTATCCGTAAGATTTTCGATGAATACTCTATCATCCGTAAATATACCGTAACCGAAGGTGGTGGCGGTATGGGTGGTAAGACATCTGTTGATATCGAGATTTATGGTTATGATTTCGATGTATCGGATGCTTTGGCCGAGCAGGTAGCCCAAATGTTCCGTGCAATGGAGGGTTGCTCGGAGGTTACCATCTCTCGTGATGAGTACACTCCTGAGTATCACGTTGATTTTGATTTGGATAAGTTGGCTCGTTGTGGCTTGGATGTAACAACTGCATCGGCATACCTCCGTAACCGTATCAACGGTTCTGTTACCTCGTTCTATCGTGAGGATGGTGATGAGTATGATATCCGAGTACGTTATGACCGCAAGTTCCGTGAGTCTATCGAGGATATAGAGAATATCACCCTCTACAACCAGATGGGTCAGGGTATCAAGATTCGTGACGTAGGTGTCGTTAAGGAGGCCGCAACTCCTCCCTCAATCACACGTAAGAATCGTGAGCGTTATGTTACCGTATCGGGTGTTGTAGCGTCAGGCTATGCGTTGAGTGATATTGTTGCAGAGGCACAGGCTAAGATGGCTGAAATCACTATGCCCGCAGGCTTTATGTGGCAGATTGGTGGTACATACGAGGACCAGCAGGAGACTTTCGGCGACTTGTTCCTTTTGATGGCGTTGATGGTTGTTTTGGTCTTTGTGATTATGGCATCGCAGTTTGAGTCATTGACCTATCCCTTCGTTATTATGTTCTCATTGCCGTTTGCGGTTGTGGGTGTTATCATCGGATTGGCCATTACAGGTACACCTCTTAATATTATGTCGTTGCTCGGAATATTGATGCTTATCGGTATTGTGGTGAACAACGGTATCGTGTTGGTGGACTATACCATCCTTTGCCGCGAGCGAGGTATGAATATTATGGATGCTGTTGTGACATCAGGTCGTAGCCGTCTTCGTCCTATCTTGATGACCACTTTGACCACTGTGTTGGGTATGATTCCTATGGCAGTAGGTAATGGCGTAGGTGCCGAGATGTGGAATTCGCTTGGTATGTCGGTTGCTTGGGGATTGTCGTTCTCGACATTGATTACCTTGATTCTTATCCCGACGCTCTTTGCAGCATTTGCCACACGAGGTGAGAAACGTCGCGCAAAGCAGATGCGTAAGTTGCAACAACAAAACTAACATTTGAGAGTATGAAAGCAGTATTTATGGCTTGTAACCAGTCTATGTACGACGCGGTTATGGATATAATGAATGATATGGAGTTGCGCGGCTTTACAGGCTGGGAAGAACTCATTGGTCGAGGCTCTAAGGATGGTGAGCCCCACTTGGGTAACCACGCTTGGCCTACGATGAACTCGGCACTTATCTCTGTTATGGAGGATGATAAGGCTACGGAGTTCCTCAAGCGTCTGAAGCAACTTGATGAGGATAATGATAAGCAGGGCCTTCGCGCCTTTGCTTGGTCGGTGACAGACTCAATTTAACCGCGATGGTCGCGGGGTGTCTCTGCCCCGTTACATATTGCAGTTAGTTATTTCTTCATAATTTTAGGTGGAAGTCCGCTCGATAGCAATGTCGGGCGGACCTTTTTTTGTGAGGTCGCAATATATAAGTGCTTTGAAGAAAAAACGGGGTTGCTCAACTTTGACGTTGGACAACCCCGTTTGTGGTCTAATACTTAAACAACCTATATCAGCGTCATTCCTGCATCGCGGCAGGCCTTACGCATCGCGGCAGGCCATATGCTCGACTGTGTTTCGCCGACGTGAGCCTTGTGCAGCAGAATCATACACAATCGGCTCTGTCCTATGCCTCCGCCAATAGATTGAGGCAATGAGCCCTCCAGCAAACGACGGTGGAAATAGAGTGTCTTGTTGCTCTCCTTGCCGCTATGCACCAATTGACGTTCCAAAGCATCTCCATTCACGCGAATACCCATCGATGATAGTTCGATTGAGCGTTCCAGAATAGGATACCATATCAATAAATCGCCATTCAATCCCGCCAATCCTGTTTCGGGTGATATTGTCGAGTAGTCGTCGTAGTCGGGAGCGCGGTTGTCGTGCTTCTCTCCGTTGCTCAACTCAGCGCCTATACCGATAATAAATACTGCGCCATACTCTTTACAGATGGCATCTTCGCGCTCTTTTGCGCTCAGGTTAGGGTAGCGTTGCAACAACTCCTCGGCGTGGATGAATTTGATGTTTTCGGGCAGGAAGGGCTCTATCTGGGGATATGTCTCGCATATATGATACTCCGTACGCAGTATAGCGCTGTATATACGCTTAACGATATCCTTTAGATAATCCACCGTGCGATTCTCTTTGGGCATCACTCTCTCCCAATCCCATTGGTCCACATATAGCGAGTGCAGATTGTCCAACTCTTCGTCGGCACGAATGGCATTCATATCGGTGATAATGCCGTAACCCTCTGCTACGTTGTATTCGGCTAAGGTTACGCGCTTCCATTTTGCCAGTGAGTGTACAACTTCTGCTTCAGCCTCCTGCATATCCTTTATCGGGAATGTTACAGGGCGCTCCTGACCGCTCAAATCATCATTCATACCAAGTCCTTTGAGTACGAATAGCGGTGCTGTCACTCTTCGCAGACGCAACTCCGACGATATGTTGCTCAAAAAGAAATCTTTAATATCCTTGATGGCAATTTCGGTTTGCTGAAGCGAAAGCGCAGCCTTATAATTTTTAGGTATGATTAACTGACTCATATAACCTATGTTTGGGGGTTAAAGTTTTGCAAATATACAGAAAATTCTTACATTTGTACATATATTGTTGATTTTAACTCCTGCGGTTGCAGTGATGCGTCGCGGGTAGATTTTACAAAACTTAACTATTATGGCTTTGATTTATTGCAAGGAGTGTGGTCATCAGATATCAGACCAGGCCTTTTCGTGTCCCAACTGTGGCTACTCTTACCGTAGCGAGGCTTCATCTTGCGGAACTAATGATGAGTGGCTGGTTACGTTGTTACTATGTTTCTTTTTGGGTACGTTGGGTATTCACAGTTTCTATTCGGGTAAGACTGCTATTGGTGTTGCGCAACTGCTGACTTTTGGAGGTTGCGGTGTTTGGGCATTAGTAGATTTTATATTGATTGTATGCGGCAAGTATCGCAACGGTGAGGGCCAATATGTCAGGAATAGATAACTTCTAATCAACGTACAATAGATTGAATACTGTGAAAAAATATTGGCGGGCGATAATGGTCGGGTTGTTGCCTGCCTTTGTCTATTTGATACCTCGTCAGTGGCTTTTTGATGAGGGATATACGTTGTGCCTGTTTCACAACATTATGGGGCAGGAGTGCTGGGGGTGCGGAATGACTCGCGCGTTGGCATCGGTGGCCTATCTTGATTTTCAGGCGGCTTGGGGGTATAATCGAATCGTAGTGGTTGTCGCGCCTCTGCTTTTGTATATATGGTTAAAGTGGATTTTGCGTCTGATAAACGATGTGAATGGCAAGGCGTAATCATCACGGAGGGCGTTGTCGTAATCTCTTTTCGCTCAGTTTTTGAATAAAAAATCACGTAAATGTTGCAAGGCTGAAATAAAAGTCTAATTTTGGGTAACAGTTAACAAAATTATGTACTTTTTTGATGATTTATGCCTGCTGCTTGGCGGGTGTATGGCAGGGCGAAATGGCTCGCCTGACTTGTGGAAGCGGTGAAATAATATTATATTTGCAAAAACTTATTTTTTTACGAATATGCGAAGAACTATTCTTAATTACCTTGTTGTCGGGTTGCTGATGGCCTTTTTTAGTTGTAATGCCTTTACTGCATTTGCCATATCAATACCTATGGGTATCTTGCCGCGACCTCTACATTGCGATGTGTCATCTACAGAGTATATACCTCTTGACAGAGTTGTTTTGTTGGGTGCCAATGCCGAGGCGCAATTTTGGGCAGCGCGCCATCTTAAGAGTTGGTATGGAAAGTTTGCCCCCAAGGTGGAGTTGGTTGCGAAAGATGTTTCAAATATGGGGGATGAGGAGTATGAACTACTCATTGATGATAAGGGCGTTAATATATCCGCCCGTACTTTGCAGGGTGTACGTTATGCGCTATACTCTCTGCGCCAGATTGTGATTGCACGTACGGGTACAATGGAGGTTGATGGATGGATAGCCCCCAAAGCAATAGTTAAGGATAGCCCGAAGATTAGTTTTAGAGGTGTGCATATCTGCTGGTTCCGCGAGACCGAGCCGTGGGAGGTTGAGCGTTTGATTCGTTTGGCTGCATACTATAAGATGAATTATGCTGTCATCGAGTCGTGGGGAACATTCCGCAGTAGCGTAGCCCCTTGGTATGGCTGGAAGGAGGGTACAATGACCAAGAAGGAGATTAAACGCCTGAAGGCTATTGCCGATGATTTGGGTATTACGCTTATCCCGCAAATTAATGTCTTTGGTCACGCAACGCAGGCGCGTGGTGCTGCGGGTAAGCACGCTACGTTGGATGTAAATCCCAAGTATCAACCTCTGTTTGAGCCTTTGATGGGCTGGAATTGGTGTTTGTCAAATCCCGAAACCCGAAAGTTGTTGCAGGCGCTGATAAAGGAGCGTTATGAGGCTTTTGGTTGTCCTCCATATTTCCATATCGGATGCGACGAGGCGCATCTGCCAAGTTGCCCCGAATGTGCGTCAAAGCCATATTCGCAACTCTTCTTGGAGCATATCAAGGCTATGAACGAAACTATCTCTTCGCTTGGCGCACGAACTATGATGTGGCACGATATGCTCATCGAGCGGGGCGATTCTCGTTGGAATGGATTTGTGGTCAATGGTACCAAAGAGACCGCAGCGGGCTTTTTGCAGTTGCCCAAAGATATAATAATATGTGATTGGTATTATGGTGGTGTGAAACCGTCATATCCTACATACGACTATTTCAAGGAGCAGGGTTTCTCGGTGCTGGCTTGTCCGTGGAATAATGCTGACGGTATCAAGGCGCAGAGTAAATATGCTTATAAAGTAGGTGCTATGGGCGTTTTGGGTACTTTGTGGCATCACTATTTCGGCCATTCGTTGGCGAAGATATATTATGCGTTGTCAAACTCTATGTGGAATCCCGAAGCAGATGTTAATATTAATATCGACCACTATAATCTACAACGCGTGCATCACCATCTGCGCCAAATAGGTTGGGATATGAAACTCAAGAATCCGCGTCACGCAGGTACCTATTATGATGAGATTCCGCCCGAACCATTTTTGAATAATTAACCGATGCTTAAACAGATTTTTATAAAATTTAGTCACCTCCAAAAGCCTTTCAAACACTTAAGGTGGTGACTTTTTTTATTAATACTTGCAAAAATGAAATAAAAAGTATAATTTTGAATAACAGTTAACAAAATTATATACTTTTTTTGATGATTTATGTCTGCCGTTTGGTGGGTGTAAACCGTCGTTATTAATGAGCCTATAAATGAAAAACCGTAAACTTCGTATGGGAATGATAGGTGGTGGTAGCGATGCTTTTATCGGTGCTATCCATCGCCGAGCCGCGTTAATGGAGAACCAAATAGAGTTGGTATGCGGCTGCTTTAGCATTAATCCCGAAATCTCACTCTCGTCAGGGCGCTCATATTATCTGCCCGATAACAGAATCTACTCAACGTGGCAGGAGATGATTCAGGCCGAAGCCTCTCTGCCGCAAGGTGAGCGTATGGATTTTGTCACCATCGTAACTCCCAACCGTTTCCATTATGCACCGGCAGTTGCGGCTCTGGAGGCGGGCTTTGATGTGGTTATTGATAAACCTATGACTTTAACTCTTGACGAGGCGTTATCTCTGCGCGAGAAGGTATATCAGACAGGCCGCACGTTGGCCCTCACGCACGTTTATAGTGCCTATCCTGCCATCAAGGAGGCGCGCGAGCGTATTGCACGAGGCGAGTTGGGTGAGGTACGTCGTGTCTTTGTCGAGTACTCTCAGGGCTGGCTCTCGGAGCGTATCGAACTCAAAGGTGGAAATAATGCCGTATGGCGTAATGACCCCAAGCAGGCAGGTAAGGGAGGCTGTGTCGGCGATATAGGTACTCACGCTTGGCACTTGACCGAGTATGTTACAGGCGCAAAGGTTACAGAGGTTTGTGCTGATTTGTTGCGCGTGGTCGAGGGGCGTGTAGTGGATGATGATGCTTGTGCCTTTCTGCGTTATGATGCAGGTTTTACGGGGCTTTTGCAGGCCTCGCAAGTCGCTACGGGCGAGGAGAATAATATCCGTTTGAGAGTTTATGGCTCAAAGTGTGGTATCGAGTGGTGGCAACAACAACCTAATACTCTATATATTAAATGGCCTGACCGTCCGACTGAGGAGGTGCGTGTTGGAAATGGCCACGCATATCTTAGTGATATGGCTCGGTGGAATATCCGCACTCCGGGAGGCCATCCCGAAGGTTTCATCGAGGCTTTCGCCAACATCTATCGTAACTTTGCAATGACCGTTAGAGCCAAAGCCGCAGGCGAGGAGTTGCAGCCAGAGTGGTTGGATTTCCCGACTGTCGAAGATGGCGTTAGAGGTCTTCAGTTTGTCGAGACTATGGTACAGGCTGGCTATTGTGCCGAGCAGAAGTGGCACAAATGGGTGGAAAAGTAGAGATTATTTTAACTCTCTATTTCCTAAATGTGGGGTTGCCGCAACTTGAGTTGTTGTGCAGCCCCTTGTTGTTTTTGTAATTTTGCAGAATTCACGTTAGGTGAAGTCTGATAATGAAATTTTTCTCAAAAAACTCTGCTTACTTGTTGCTAATTGGCGAAAAAATTACTACTTTTGACCGAGATATATTCTTTTTGGCCGACATCTGTTCCCGTTGAGGGACGGTGGCGTGGTCATCGGGGGTGTGTTAAATAACGACTAAAGAGGGCTTTGTGCCACACGATAGAAGTTTGTAATTATGTCTAAATCAAGTAGTAAGAAAACTATTTTTTTGACCCTGCTCGCAGGTCTTGTGTTGGGCTTTTCGTTGATGATAGCCTTTAACTATATGTGGGTAAACTCATCTACTAACGAATCTTGTATGGCTTGCCACGTGCATCCCGAATCTGATGCTAGTTGGAAGCAGTCTGTGCATTATAATAATGGCAGCGGAACACAGACCGATTGTGCCGCTTGTCACCTTCCGCCTAAGGGCTCATTTGAGTATGTCAAGGCCAAGATTACTACAGGTACAAAAGATTTGTGGTCATATTTGACAAAGAACCCTGAGGATATCGACTGGGATAGCAAGGGCGAGTTGGAGTATGCTCAAACGATTGTCTATAACGAGTCTTGTAAGGCTTGTCACGTAAATCTCTTCCCTGCGGGCATTACCGATGACGGCGTTACGGCTCACCTCTATTACGAGGAGAATGAGGAGGCCCTGAATCTTCAGTGTATCAGTTGCCACCTTGATGCTGGTCATTACAATCCTAATTATAAGCACTCTGCTATGACTGAGGCTCCTGTTGAGGATAATGCCGAGAAGTTCACCGAGCCTACAGCCGTTACATCATTTGAGAACTTTGTAGAGACCATTCCGGGTACTTCGGCTTCGTTGAGTATGATTGCTATACCGGGCGGTAGTTTTACGTTGGGTAGCCCCGATAATGAGCCGTTCCACAAGGTAGACGAGGCTCCGCAACGTAATGTGACCATCTCTCCATTCTTTATGGGCGAGTTGGAGGTTACTTGGGACCAATATTGGGCCTTCTTCAATGAGACTATGTCTGAAGGACGTACATCTCCCGAAACTATCTATGCAAACAATACTCGCGAGGATATTGATGCCGTAAGCGGTCCTACGCCTCCATTTGGATTCCCCGACCAGGGTTGGGGTATGGGCTCTCGTCCTGCTATTACGATGACTCACTATGCTGCCGAGACCTTCTGCCAGTGGCTGTCGCTCAAGACGGGTAAGAAGTATCGTTTGCCTACTGAGGCCGAGTGGGAGTATGCCGCACGTGGAGGTACATCGACTCCTTACTTCTTTGAGGGTAACCCCAAGAAGTTTACCAACGACGGCTTCTGGAATAACCTCTTCGGTGTGGATACTACCGTAATCAATAGTTATGTAATCTACGCCAACAACAGTAAGAATCGTTCGCAAGAGCCTTCGAAGGTGAAGGCCAATCCTTTCGGACTTAAGAATATGTTGGGTAACGTTATGGAGTACTGCTCTGATTGGTATGCCGAGGATGCATATTCGAAGATTCAGGATGGTGCTGTAGACCCTCAAGGTCCTGCATCAGGCGAGGAGTATGTTGTACGTGGAGGTTACTATGTAAACGATGCTGCCGATTTGCGTAGCGCGGCGCGTGGTAAGACCAGTCACGATGCTTGGCTCAAGACCGACCCGCAGAATCCCAAGAGTATATGGTGGTACTCTGATATTAAGGGTATCGGTTTCCGCGTAGTGTGCGAAGTGCCGGAGGGCGTGTCGGCTAACTAATCGGCCACACCGATGGCGTATTCATCAGTAGGGGGCTTTAGGAGTTTATGAGATGTAAGATAGCCTTCGATTGGGGATATGAATTTGTGACAGATACAAAAAATATATAAATTAAATTTATTAACATTATAAAACTACTACATTATGAGCAAGAACAAAATGAGCAGAAAAGACTTCTTGTCTATGTCTGCAGTATTAGGCGTAACAAGCCTTGTTGGTTCGTCAGCAGCCCTGACATCTTGTCAGGAGAAGGGCCCCGTTTACACTCCGTTGGCACAGTTGGAAGGTGCTTATGTACCCGAGTTGCCCGATATGGCAGACGACGGTAAGGAGTTGAAGGTTGGTGTTATCGGTTGTGGTGGCCGTGGCTCAGGTGCCGTATTCAATCTTTTGGCAGCAGCTAACGGTATTACAGTAACCGCTTTGGGTGATACATTCGCTGACCGTTTGAACGACTTGCGTACACGTCTTAAGGAGTCTGCTCGTCAGGAGGTTCCTGAGGCAAATTGCTTCGTAGGTTTCGACGCTTACCAGAAGGTTATCGATTCAGGTGTTGATATGGTAATCGTTGCTACACCTCCCGTATTCCGTCCTTTGCACTTCCAGTATGCAACAGAGAAGGGTGTTCACTCATTCCTTGAGAAGCCTATCGCAGTTGACCCCAAGGGTTATCGTATGATTATGGCTACTGCAAAGCAGGCTAAGGCAAAGAACTTGAGCGTAGTTTGCGGTACACAGCGTCACCACCAGCGTCCTTATGTTGAGGCATTCCAGAAGATTCAGCAGGGTATGATTGGTGAGATTACAGGCGGTAACGTATATTGGAACCAGGGTATGCTTTGGTACAAGAACCGCGATAAGGCTTGGACCGATACAGAGTGGATGATTCGTGACTGGGTTAACTGGAAGTGGCTTTCA
Source organism: Alistipes sp. (assembly GCA_017399485.1). Lineage (GTDB taxonomy): Bacteria > Bacteroidota > Bacteroidia > Bacteroidales > Rikenellaceae > Alistipes. The sequence continues at coordinate 50,606 of JAFQCA010000037.1, read as the reverse complement.
GGTGACCATATCGTTGAGCAGCACGTTCACAATATCGACGTATTCTTGTGGATGTCAGGTTTGAAGCCCGTTAAGGCTACTGCTTTCGGTGCTCGTCATCGTCGTGTTACAGGTGACCAGTACGATATGTTCAGCGTAGATTTCGAGATGGAGAATGGTATCCATATGCACTCTATGTGCCGTCAGATTAACGGCTGCGCTAACAACGTAAGCGAGTTTATTCAGGGTACAAAGGGTTCTTGGAACAGCGTTAGCCACGAGATTAAGGATTTGGCTGGCAACGTAATCTGGAAGTATGACGACGAGGCTGCCAAGGCTCAGTATCAGCAGCACGACCCCTATACTTTGGAGCACGTTGATTGGGTTAACCACATCCGTCGCGGTACTGCACACGATGAGGCAGAGGCTTGCGGTATCTCTTGCTTGGCAGGTGTAATGGGCCGTGAGGCTGCTTACACAGGTGCCACAGTTAATTGGGATGAGATTAGCGCATCTAAGCAGGACTACTTGGCTGAGTTCAAGCAGGAACTTGGCAAGCAGGATATGGAGAAGTGCGTTGTAATGGTTCCCGGCAAATAATTGCTTAACTCGAATATAGATTAGAGGGTGGGGTAGGAGCCAAAGACTCCCTCTCCACCCTTTTTTGATAAAACGTTGTAATGCCCACCGAAAAAGGATATCAGTATATCGATGTTACATTGATGGATTCTGTCGCTGACGAGGCGCGTTTGTCGCCCCGCCTGCGTAAGAATTACAATTTCCATCACTCGGAGGATGAATCCGTCAATCGCCTGATAAATGTGATGCATCGTGGTACCTATCTTCCTGTCCATCGCCATAGTAGGCCCGATAGGTCAGAGAGTTGCATCGTGTTGCGAGGCCGAGTGGGAGTTACCTTCTATGATGATGAGGGTAATCTTACCGATAGCCGTCTTGTTGGGCCTTCGTGCGATTGTGTAGGCTATGATATTGATGCGGGCGTATGGCACGGACTTGTTGTTTTGGAGGACGATACCGTACTCTTTGAGGTCAAGCAAGGCCCTTATGCCCCCATTTCGGCTGAAAATATAGCCTCGTGGTCGCCTGCTGCGGATGATACATCAGCCGTTAAGCGTTTTATCGAAGAGTTGGAAAATCATTTTATACAGAAATAATTTTTACTATGGATAGAAAAGAATTTTTACAGAAATCGCTTTTGGGTGCTGCGGCTGTTGCAGTTGCCTCATCGCCATTGGAATTGATGGCCTCTTGCGCTCCTGCTAAGAAGCCCGAACTTCGCCTTTCATTCCAGGAGGGTATTGCTCCGGGTAAGAGCCTAAACGAGAAGTTCGATTATATGGAGAAGTTGGGTATCGTAGGTTTCGAGCCTGGTGGTCGCAACCTTGCTAACCGTATCAACGAGATTCAGTCAGCATTGAAGGGCCGTAACATCAAGGTGTCTGCTATCTGCGCAGGTTTCGATGGCTTTATCTTGGCTGAGGACCCTGCTGTAAAGAAGCAGTTTGATTCTACTATGCGCGATATTATCGCTGCCGCCGGTGAGTTGGGCTCTACAGGTGTGATTATGGTGCCTGCATTCAATGGTCAAAAGCCTTGCAAGCCTCATACGCTTGAGACTCGCGCCTATCTTTGCGAGCAGATGCACGAGTTGGGTGAGTATGCTTTGAAGCACAATACAACAGTAATCCTTGAGCCGTTGAATCGTCGTGAGTGCCACTATATGCGTCAGGTAGCCGATGCTGCTGCTGTATGCCGCGATTCAAAGAGTGCAGGTGTTAAGTGTATGGGTGATTTCTGGCATATGCAGGAGGAGACTTCAGACTACGCTGCATTCTTGTCAGCAGGTGTAGAGTATTTGCAGCACGTTCACGTAGCCAGCCGTGGTAATCGTCAGATGCCGGGCGAGGATGGCGAGGTTGATAACTATGTAGCAGGATTCAAGGCCTTGAAGGAGATTAATTATCCTCACTATGTAAGTTTCGAGTGTGGTTGCAAGGGCGAGCGCGAGGTATCAGTTCCCGCTGCTGTTGAGTTGTTGCGCGCACAGTGGAAGAAGGCTTAATTAATAAACTCTATGCAAGGCCCTCACTCTAATATAATGGGGGCCTTGCTTTTTTTTTGAATGTTTTCGATGGCTTTGTCGTGGGGATATAAACGAGCATTTATGCGTTGCCTGCTGCTTTTTGTGGTGGGTATTGTTTTGCAGTGTGTTGTGGGGGATTTTGATAATGGCTTTTTGTGTTATCCGTGGGGACTTATCCTTGCTGTCAACTATCTCTATCTGCTCATACTGCTACATTCTCAACGTTCTAAGTGGCGTTGGGTAAATAGTTTGTCGGACCACTACGCGTCGGTCTCGGCATTGGGCTCTATGGTTATAATGACCATTATTTTTGGCCTTACGCGTCAGGATGCCTCGACAGAGGGACTGGTTGGATTGTTGGGCTTTTCGCGTATGACCTCGTCGTGGCCGTTCAATTTGCTGCTATTTTATTTTACCACTACCGTAGGTCTTGCGGTTGTTGATGACCTGCACCATTGGCGTCAAAGAGGTTTGGCGGCAATGATGTCCCACGTAGCGGTTTTTGTGGTTTTGACGTGCGGTATGTTTGGTAGTGCCGATAAGATGCGCGTTACGGTTAATGCTCATTTGGAACGCCCTACGGTTGAGGGTGTCGATGCGACGGGTGTCAGTCATACTCTGCCTTTTGCCATTACGCTCAAGGAGTTTGTTATGGAGGAGTATCCTCCCAAATTGTATCTTCTCGATACCAAAATGGAGTCCTCGTCGGAGGATTTCTTGTCGGTTGATAATGCTAAGGCGGAGGGTAATATCGATGGTTGGCATCTTGCCGTAGAGCGAAGCCTTGATATGGCAGGCCGTATGCCCGATAGCGAGGAGTGGATTGAAATGGTACATACGGGCGCAACCCCTGCGGTATATCTTAAGGCGACAAACTCTGCTACGGGTGAGTCCTATTCAGGCTGGGTTAGTTGTGGCAGCCATATTTTTGAGCCATCATATCTGCGTCTTGGCGAGCGTTATGCCATAGCGATGCCTCGTCGTGATGCCAAGCGTTATCTCTCACGCGTCGATGTCGAACAGATGTCGGGTGAGCGTAAACGATTCGATATCGAGGTCAATCATCCTGCGCGTATCGGGGCGTGGCGCATATATCAGGTGGGCTACGATACGGCACGAGGTCGTTGGAGTAGTGTCAGTGTTCTGGAGTGTGTTAAGGATGGCTGGTATTCGGCTATCCATATTGCTCTCTGGCTGATGCTGTCGGCGGGTGTCGTTATGTTTGTTACAGCGGGCGGAAGGTCTTTCGCCAAGGGAGGTAAGTCTGCATCTGCGCCTAAGAAATGTGATTCACAACAAAAGAAGACTACTTTATGAATTGGCAGCATCTTATTTGGTTTGCGGCTGTTGCCGTAGTATGTTGGTTGTCGGGCGCGGTTTTGGCATTCGGTTCAAGTAAGCGATGGCCCGCAACGGTTGTTTCATTGTGTGGTTCCGGAGTCTTTTTTGCCTTTATTATAGGTATGTGGATATCGCTGGAGCGCCCTCCTATGCGAACTATGGGTGAGACTCGTCTGTGGTACACCTTCTTTTTGTCGTTGGCGGGTGTTGCAGTTTATGCACGATGGCGATATAAGTGGATTCTGTCGTTCAGTACACTTATGTCTATAGTCTTTATCTGCATAAACCTTTTTAAGCCCGAGATACATAACAAATCGCTTATGCCTGCATTGCAGAGCGTATGGTTTGTTCCTCACGTTATTGTCTATATGTTTGCCTATGCTATGATGGGTGCCGTTACGTTGTTTGCCCTCTATCTGTGGCTACGCCGTCCTTCGCGCCGTCCTTCGGATGAGGAGATGGGGATGTGTGATAATCTTATCCGTATAGGATGGGCTTTCCTTTCGTTGGGTATGATTATGGGCGCATTGTGGGCTAAAGAGGCGTGGGGTGATTTCTGGTCGTGGGACCCCAAGGAGACGTGGGCAGCGGCTACGTGGCTCTCATATCTGTTGTATTTGCATTTGCGACCTCGTCTTCGCAATGACCATCATACGGCTTTTGCTTTGATTATATTCTCGTTTCTGTTGTTGCAGATGTGTTGGTATGGCATAAACTATCTGCCTTCGGCACAGGGCGCGAGCGTTCACGTTTATTAATATGTCGATTATGAATAGATTTTCTTTACTTCTCGTTTTTGTGTTTACCGTTGTGTCGCTGTCGGCTCAGAATACAACAAATGCCGTCGGCTCTGCTATTGAGAATCAACTCTTGCTTGCCGACCCTTGTGTGTTGGAGGATGATGGTTGGTACTATATCTATGGCACTCATTCCGATAGTGGTATTGTTGTCTATCGCTCACGCGATATGCGCAGTTGGAGCGACCTTTGTGGTAATGCAAAAGGTGGTTTGGCACTACATAAAGACGATGTATGGGGTGAGAAGTGGTTTTGGGCTCCCGAAGTGTATAAGATTGGGGATAAATATTTTATGACATATAGCGCCGAGGAGCATATCTGTTACGCCGAGTCGGACTCTCCTTGTGGCCCTTTTATCCAGCGCGACAAACGCCCTTATCTGCCCAATGAGAAGGGTATAGATTCTCATATATTCTTTGAAAAAGGGCGCGCTTATATCTTTTGGGTGCGTTTTGACGGCCCGTATGGTATCTGGATGGCTGAATTAACTTCGGACCTTCACGCCCTCAAGATGGAGACAGCCCGCCTGATTTTCGAACCTCTGCCCGATAGTTGGGAGCACGTTCAGGCACACGTTTCCGAAGGCCCGGCGATAACCAAATATAAGGGTAAGTATTATATGACATATAGTTGTAACGACTATCAGAGTAAGGACTATGCAGTAGGAGTGGCTGTTGCCGACAGACTCGAAGGTCCCTATGAGCGTCATCCCGATAATCCGATTCTCCATCGCTTTAAGGGCTACGTTGGTACGGGACACCATACAATTATGCCTACCCCTGCAGGGTTATATATGGTCTATCACGCCCATTATAGCCATCAGAGTATCCACCCCCGCCAAACGCTTATCTCCCCAATCCGATTTGTTCGCGATAAGAAGTGGGGCAAAGGCCGTTATACCATTGAGGTTGGTGACGAGTTGATAGTACCAAAGGTGAAATAGTATAAAAAAAGTGGTCAAAAAGTTGCTTTTTCATCATAAAGTAACTATATTTGTACATTATAGTCAGTGTTATATGAGGGTGATAAACAATACGTTGCATAATAGTTTCGGGTTTGTTCTAAAATCTGAAATGTGTTTATATACCCCCCCCCAATTTAGTAAATAATTGTAAATCAGACACTTATAAAATAGTACCTCGCATATTAATTTGTGCGGGGCGGATTGCTGTGTCTATTAGTTATCAATCTTAATAAATTAAACTAATTATGGAGAGCAAATTGAATTATGTAGCACCCGAGGTCGAGGTACTGGAGGTGCAGGTGGAGGCAGGTTTTGCACAATCGGGAGGAAACTATCCCGTATGGCCGGGTGGTGAAACACCTCTTTAATCAACTGAATGTCTAACGATAAAAATTAAACGAAAGATGAAAAAAATTTTAATGGCTGTCGTGGCATTGGCAGTTATGGGTTTTGTAGGTTGTCAGAAGGATGATAATGCCATTGACAATAAGGTAAAAGTAAACTTTACAGTTGCCGATAAGGCTAGTTTTGATAATGGCTCTCGTGCAGTGAAGGCTGATTGGGAAGCTGGTGACGAGATTTTGATTATCTTTGAGGGAAGCGAGGGATGGCTTGATTTCACGTCCCATGCCAATACTTTGAAACTTAAAAAGACCGCAGATGGATGGAATGCTATTGACACGAATCTTCCCGCATTGGCTAATTTGGCAGATGGTAAGAAGTTCTACGCAATTTATCATACAGGCGAGATTAGTCTTGGGGATATGACAGATGCGACCACCTATTATACTGCATATATTAACTCATATAGTACCGCTTATAGCAATAGACAGGGTATGGAGTATATGTATTGTTCTGGCACATACACTTTGAGCGGAAGTGAGATAAATTTGGGAAGTATTACTATGGCACGTCCTTCAAAAATGTTCCAGATTTCAGTCGATAACCTTTGTAATGAACCCAAGGTTTATGACTGGATGATGGTATTGTATGATGAGGAGGGTAACTACATTAGTGACACAAATTGTGAAGCAATTTACCTCTACTGCTTAGCACCCAAGGGTGATATGAGTATTGAGAGAAGCAGAAATAGCGTTGTTACACACGGAGTAGATATAGATGGGGATAAAGTATTCTACATCAATAATATGAATAGTGAAGCAACTGTTAAATATATCAATATAAACTTTGGTAGTACTTCTTATTTTTATGAGATTACACCCAAAAACATTTCAGATTTCTTTGGCAAGGCTTGGCTTCTTCCCCCGCTCCAAATGAATGATGATGGCACTCTTAAAGCCGAGTCGGCTTGGACCACATCAATTTAAGCAGAATCACTGCGTCATTATATGAAACAAGGCTACACCAATGTGTAGCCTTGTTTGTTTATATTTACCTTTTTATTTCTGTCTAAAGTAAATCTGAATAGGTACACCCGAGAAGTCCCACTGCTCACGCATCTTGTTCTCCAAGTAGCGACGGTACGACTCCTTGATATATTGTGGCAGATTCACAAAGAATGCAAACTGCGGTGTGGGCGTCGGAAGTTGGGTAGCATACTTAATGCGGATATACTTGCCCTTTGTCGATGCAGGAGGATAATCCTCGATAATGGGCAATATGTAGTCGTTCAACTCCGAAGTCGGAATGCGACGCTTACGCGAATTGTAAACGCGAATAGCCTGTTGCAATACCTCCAATATACGTTGCTTGTTTAGCACCGATGTAAAGATGATTGGAATATCATTGAACGGAGCCAATTTCTTCTCCAAAAACTCGCGCCACTCCTTCATCGTATTACTCTCCTTTTCGATGAGGTCCCACTTGTTTACGACAATCACACAACCTTTGCGGTTACGAACGATAAGATTGTGGATATTCAAGTCCTGTGACTCCAAGCCCTGCTGTGCATCAAGCATCAGAATGCAGACGTCGGAGTTTTCGATGGCGCGAATAGAACGCATCACAGAGTAAAACTCCAAATCCTCCATCTCCTTACCCTTCTTACGCATACCTGCGGTATCAACCAAATAGAAGTCCATACCATACTTGTTGTAGCGCGTGTGAATAGAGTCGCGTGTTGTTCCTGCTATGTTCGTAACGATGTTGCGCTCCTCGCCCAAAAGAGCATTTGTAAGCGATGACTTACCAACGTTGGGGCGACCTACAATTGTTATTCGTGGCAAATCCTCCTCAACCTCAGCCTTCGCATCCTCTGGCAACTGCTTCAGTATTTCGTCCATCAAATCGCCTGTGCCGCTACCCGACATCGAACTGATGCAGAATATATCGCCCAATCCCAAAGAGTAGAACTCGTGAGACTGATAAATAAGGTCGTAGTTATCTACCTTGTTGCAGACCACAATCACCTTCTTGCCAGAGCGTCGCAATACGTCTGCCATCATCATATCGAGGTCGGTAACACCTGTCTTAACCTCAACCATAAAGAGAATCAAGTCGGCCTCCTCAATCGCCAAAATCACCTGACGACGGATGTCATCCTCAAAGATGTCATCCGTATTTACGGCATAACCGCCCGTGTCGATAATCGAGAACTCCTTGCCGTTCCAATCCGTTTTTCCGTAATGACGGTCACGTGTTGTACCTGCCGTCTCGTCCACGATTGCTTGGCGGTGTCCTACCAAACGGTTGAAAAGTGTTGATTTGCCTACATTGGGGCGACCTACGATTGCTACTAAACTCATTATCTTTCTAAACTTTATATTCGATATTCGAGCGCAAAGATAATACAAATTCATAATTCAAAATTCAAAATTCAAAATTATTTGTAGTTTAATGGCCTTTTATCCCGTGTTGGGTATGCGATTTCTGATGAATTTGCCAAAAAGTATCCCTTTCGATAGCACGGTTTGCAAAAAAATGCCTATATTTGAAAGTTAATGTGCCTGTTGCTTTTGCAATAGCCCCGATTTTGTAGTGAGATGAAAGCCATTGTGCGATATATAATATCATTGATAGCGGTTTTGGGTATGGCTCAATGCGGCTTTGCTCAGGAGGATTATTCTCGCTATCTTAATCAACGCTCTATCCGTCAGCCTCGCTCATCGGTTGAAATGGGTTTGATGGCGGGTGCGGCCTATATGTTTTCATCGACATCGGCTATCGACCTTGCTCCGCGATTGGGCCTTAGGGGCGCGTTGTCTATGTCGCTCATTTGGGCCGATTATTACGCCTTGCAGATGGAATTGGCTTATCTCTACAACGAGATAGATGCCTCAGTGGGAGGGTCTTCGGCAGAAGTTGAGTCGAGTGTATTCGAGATACCCTTACTCTTCTCGTATCGCGGTTTAGGCCCCGTGCGCCTCAACATAGGCCCTGTTCTGTCGCTTGCAGGCACGGCACGTTATGATAGTGGTGCAGAGCGTATCGAGTTTGGCCGTATGCGCTCGATGGTTGGCTATGCTGTGGGTGCGGGAGTAAATCTTACGCGACACTTGTTGCTTGATGCGCGTTTTACGGGTAATTTTTCCAACTCCGCCAACTATTTTGAGGGTGCTGAGTTCTCGACATCGAACTATTGGGCGGTATTGAGTTTAGGTTATATGTTTTAGAAGAAGATGACGCAAGAATCAATAAATAAAGAGATTATCATCGAGGGCGTCGATACCCGCGAGTTGTATGGTGCGCAAGATGTCTATCTTGAGCAGATGAGAGCCCTGTCGCCTACGGTTAAGATTGTTGCGCGAGGCTCCTCGCTCAAGGTGCTGGGTGCCAAGCGTGAGGTAACCGCTTTCGAGCGCAAGATGAATGCATTGGTTGAGTATTACGTTAAGTATGGCCATATCTCCAAAGAGGTTGTCGCGCAAGCCTTCTCTACGGGCTTGAGCGATGCTGCAGAGCCTGTTGCCGAGCGTGATACGATAGTCTATGGTAATAACGGCAATATTATCCGCGCCCGTACCGTCAATCAGCGCCGTCTGGTTGAGTTGTATGAGCATAACGATTTATTGTTTGCCGTTGGTCCTGCGGGTTCAGGCAAGACCTATACAGCCATCGCGTTGGCCGTTAAGGCTCTTAAGGAGCGTGAGGTGCGCCGCGTGATATTGACACGTCCGGCAGTCGAGGCGGGCGAGAAGTTGGGATTCCTACCCGGTGATATGAAAGAGAAGTTGGACCCCTATCTCCAGCCTTTGTACGATGCGCTGAACGATATGATACCCGCCGCCAAGTTGCAGAAATATCTGGAAGATGGTACTGTGCAGATTGCTCCTTTGGCCTATATGCGTGGTCGCACGTTGGATAATGCCTTCGTTATTTTGGACGAGGCGCAAAATACCACCCGCTCGCAGATTAAGATGTTTTTGACACGTATGGGCCGCAATGCCAAGTTTATCGTAACGGGTGATGTTACACAGATAGACCTTCCGCGTAAGAGCGATAGCGGATTGATGGGTGCAATGGCTACACTGCGTGATATTGAGGGTATCGGTATGGTCGAGTTCGATAAGCGCGATATTGTGCGTCACCACTTGGTTAAGTATATTGTCGAGGCATTCGATAAGGCTGCCGAACAGGCTATGCCTCACGACGCTCCGATGGTGCGTCTGCGTCATAAGCGCGATGAGGGCAACGACGAATAGATGAGAATTATAATTAAGAAATCAAATATAAAACTAATAAGACTATGGACAAGAATTTAACATCACTTAAGCCGGCACTTGTGTGGAAACACTTTGCTGAGATTTGTAATATTCCCCATCCTTCGCATAGCGAGGAGAAGATTCGTCAATATGTTGTAGATTTTGCTGTTGCGCACTCTATCGAGCATCAGGTCGATGAGGCGGGTAACGTCTATATGCGCAAGGCTGCCACCGCAGGTATGGAGGATAGAAAGGGTATCGTTATTCAGGCCCACGTCGATATGGTGCCGCAGAAGAATAACGATAAGGTATTCGATTTCCAGAATGACCCCATCGAGGCCTATATCGACGGCGAGTGGGTGACGGCTAACGGCACAACGCTGGGTGCCGATAATGGTATCGGTGTGGCTGCTATTTTGGCTGTCTTTGAGGATGATACTATTCCTCACGGTCCTATCGAGGCGCTTTTTACTGCCACTGAGGAGACAGGTATGGATGGTGCTTTTGGCCTTAAGGAGGGCCTTTTGCAGGGCGACATTTTGTTGAACCTCGATTCAGAGACCGAAGGCGAGTTGTATGTAGGTTGCGCCGGTGGTATGGATGTAAGTGCTGAGAAACCTATCGAGGCTGTTGCTGCCCCTGCCGAAGGGTATAAGGCGTTGGAAATTGCCGTCAAGGGTTGTAAAGGAGGACACTCTGGTATCCAGATTATCTGTCAGCGTGCCAATGCGAATAAACTTCTTGCTCGCACTTTGCGTCGTTTGTACGATATTACCGATTTGAAGATTGCGGCTATCGATGGTGGTGGTTTGCGTAATGCTATACCTCGTGAGTCTATGGCCGTTGTTTTGGTCGAGGCGTCTAAGTTGGCTGCTGTTAAGGCCGAAGTAGAGGCTTTCGAGAAGACGGCTATTGCCGAGTTTGCGGGTATTGAGGATTCTATCTCTATCAAGGCTTCGGAGTGCGCCACGCCTGCTGAGTGTATGGATACTCAAACTTCTTGGCAGTTGGTTGCTGCTCTTACGGCTTGTCCCGATGGCGTTGACAAGATGTCGTTGGCTATGGAGGGTTTGGTGCAGACATCAAATAATATGGCTCGTGTCGTTTATGCCGATGGCAAGGTTAAGGTGCAGTGTCTTACCCGTTCTTCAGTTCGCTCCGAGAAAGAGGCTTTGGGCGATGCTATCAAGGCTGCGTTGGAGTTGGCAGGTTTCGATGTTGTCCTTTCAGGTAGTTACGATGGTTGGGCTCCTAATATGCAATCACCCATCTTGAAGGCTATGTTGGCATCTTATGAGGCTCTTTACGGTAAGTCGCCAGCCGTTATGGCTATCCACGCAGGCTTGGAGTGCGGTATCATTGGTGGTAAATATCCTAATTTGGATATGATATCATTTGGCCCGACAATCTGCTATCCTCACTCTCCCGATGAGAAGGTCGAGATTGCCTCTGTTGCGAAGTTCTACGACTTCCTCCTCCATACATTAAATAACGCACCTAAAAAGTAGTAAAGTGTATCCGCATACCGATATATCGCAGACGTGGTACGTCATTGTCAATCCCGTAGCAGGCTTTGGTCGCGGATTGGAGGATTTGCCACTCATTACCAAACTTATCCGCGAGAATGACATCCCTTATGAGTTGGTCTTCTCGCAACATAAGTATCACGTTACGGAACTCACCGTTCAGGCAGTGAATGACGGTTATCGCCGCATCATAGTCATTGGTGGTGACGGCACATTGCACGAGGTGGTAAATGGCCTGTTTATCCAACAGAGTGTGCCTACTTCGGAGGTGACGATTGCCGTTATTCCCGTAGGTACGGGTAACGATTGGATTCGTATGTATGGCATCCCTACCCGTTATGCCGAGTCTGTACGAGCCATTCGCGAGGGCTATTCGTTCCTTCAGGATGTGGGCGAAGTGGAGTACGAAGAGTCGCAGTATGCCCAGAAACGCTATATGGCCAATGTGGCGGGTGTTGGCTTCGACCCTTCGGTGACCAAGATATATGAGCATTATAAGGCTCTCGGACGTCGAGGCCGTCACCTCTATGCTCAAGGTAGCGTCAAGAGTTTCTTTAGTTACCACTCTACAGGTGTCAAGGTTTGGATTGATGGTGAGTTGGTGCATAGCAATCTCTTGTTCAGTATCGCCATCGGTATCGGTAAGTATAATGGCGGCGGAACGCAGCAGTTGCCTCTGGCGGTTGCCGATGACGGTTTGTTCGATATTACGCTCTATCGTCCTATGCACTGGTGGCAGATTCTTTTCCGTCTGCGCCGTCTGTTTAATGGTGATATCTATAGTATTGGCCACGTTTCTCACTATCGAGGTCGCCATATACGTATTGAATCAACCCCTGATATTATGCTTGAAGTCGATGGCGAGTTGTTGGGTACAACCCCGTTGGAGTTTAAGATTATGCACCGCGCTGTACGAGTAATCGTTACCAAAGAGTTTTTGGACGATTAATTCGTACTGACGTAGTATGAATATGTAATTGAATGTTGGTATATAGGTTGAATTTATATATAAAATTATACAACTTTAGTTGTACCTATTTTGGAGCCTAAAAAAGGCGACCAAAGCCCCTGCCTGAGGCGGGGGTTGGGGGTGGGTCAGATTTGCTAATGCGGCGAAAGTCCGCAATGTATGCTTAAAGCAAGCAGACTGACTTAATGGGAGTGTAATAATGTATATAAGCGTTTATAGTTTTGAGGCGGTCAAGAATCCTTGACCGCCTCTCTTTTGTTAGGAAAAAGGTAATACTATATTGGCTTTAATGCAGTGGTTTCCATTATTCGACTACATCGACTTCATCAACTTCAATTACCCAGTCGAATAGTTCGTTTGCGCATTGGCTCTGCATCTGTGCTATTTGTGATTGAGCCGTTGTGTCGGCCAACACCGCGCCGATGAACTGCTCCATTGTCGCAAATTGCTGGTTTACCTTCTGTGCAAAACATTTGTAGAATTGTCGTTGCTGCTCCAACGATAATTTGTCGGGGAGCATACCTTCACTCACCAAGTATCGGTAAGGATATATGTGTCGCATATTGTGAGCATCGGCGTTCAACTCCTCGACAATGGTTGTTACTACGAACATATCAACGGTGTCGTTTACACCCGGCATCTCGATAAATGTCGTGTAAACGGGATATACCGTCTCGATGTCGTTAGCCACATCATCGGTGAATATGACAAACTCAGGTTCGGTCAAATCGGCTAAATATACCATATCACGGTATTCGCGCAAAGCCTCTCGCATAGCCTGTTTCTCTTTGTGATTCCATTTAGCCTTCTGCGAGCAGCCGACGATAGATGCCGCCATAGCGAGCAACGTAAATGATAGTAGAATTTTTTTCATAAAGCGTAAATTTAGAACTAATTTCTGCCTTATGCTGAGCAATCGCTGTGCCAAATATTATTCGGTGGTTAGCGACAGAATCTCTTTGCCCATATTTCCGCCCACATAGAGTATGGCCCTATCACTATAATGATATCAATAAAAAAACGACGGATTCCAAATCAGTCGCTTGCTATCATAAAACCAAGTGGAGAATATCGGATTCGAACCGATGACCTCTTGCATGCCATGCAAGCGCTCTAACCAGCTGAGCTAATCCCCCGTTTTGTTGTGCAAATATATGTATGTATTTTGTGATATCCAAACATCGGACCTAAAAATAGTTTTCGGACCGAATATTTATTGTCAAAATTCCGCCTTGCACTCTATCGTCATCTGCTTTTTGGTTATTGGGTGGCGAAACTCCAAACGCTCGGCGTGTAGGCATAATCTATTGCCAACCAATGCATCAGCCCTCTCGCCTGTGCCATATATATCATCTCCGACGATTGGGGCATTGAGCCCTTCGTGGTGTGCCGAATGTAGTCGTAACTGATGTGTGCGACCTGTCAGCGGGTAGAATCTTACACGTGTGTAATCTCCTTCGTAACCAATTACTTCATAGTCGGTTACGGCTGATTTTCCCTTTGCGCTTATCATTTGTCGGGGACGATTGTCGTAGTCGAGTTTCATCGGTAGCGATATTCGGCCACTCTGTGATTGAATCTTTGCTTTAAGTAGGGCGACGTAACTCTTTCTAACCGAGCGATTAATAAACTGCGCCTGCAACTCTTTGTGAACCTCCTTGCTCTTTGCCATCACCAATATTCCCGATGTCGATTGGTCCAAACGATGCACTATCGCAGGCCCTTGATATTCGGGGTAACGCTCTGCAAACCAGCCCTCTGCCGACCTTACCCCCGACTTGCCTTCGACGGATAACATTCCGCACGGTTTGTCAATGATGACCAAATATTCGTCCTCGTACAATATCTTCGGTTCGGGTGGTACAATCTCCATCAGTGGATTTGGCTCGACGTCAAGCCCTTGCATCATAAATGTCAAAATCGGTTTGCATTTGCTGTTGCACGATGGGTAGTATTGGCCGTGATGGCGTACCTCGCCACGAGGTGATGCTCCCCACCAGAACTCAGCCATCGCAAGGGGTTTTAGTCCGTGTATATATGCGTATTGCAGTAATTTCGGGGCGGCACACTCCCCAGCCCCTGCGGGTGGTATGCGCTGGGTAGTAGGTGCGAAAATTTCAGTCAAATCACTCTCTTCTCCGTTGGCGTTAAGCATCCTAAACTGCTTGAACAGAGCCGTTTGCAATGCTGCCGAGCGAGTGTGACGTTCCTTGCGCAACTCTTCGATGTGTGATTTGAACTCCGCCACACGCTGATTGGCTTGCTCGAGCAGTAATTTGCTCTGTCGTTTAAGGCGCTGAAAATCTGCGTTATCGCGCTGACTTTCAAGTGTTAAAGCCTTTTCGTCCGACTTGCCACTCTGGCGTAATAGATTGCGGTTGGCTTTGCGTAATGCGCACTCCTGCTTAAAGTTAGCAAGCGTGGTCTCAACCTTTACTTTAACTGCCGCCAACTCCTCTTGTGCCGAACAATATTCTTCGCTATCTTCTAACTCCTTGATTTTGCGATTTATGTTCGAAATCTCGGCCTCCTCGCGTTTGAAAAACTCATCGGGCCTCAACATATCATAAACGGCAGGCACAAAGTATTCGTGATAGTTGCTACCTGCCAAATTACCCGAAAAAGCGGCAAGAAATCCTAACTCCCCGTCGGCGTTATTTACAATCAATACTCCAAACATCTTACCCAATGCCAACTCCTCGTGCCAATCGCTACGCGATGCAATATATTGCATCACCTCGTTGGCGGCAAGGCGCGACAACGGGTGTGGAACATAGTGAAATGGCCACGTGAATTTTTCGGGCAGAGCGATGCCCTCGGTGCTATTTGTAAAATAGTGAAACATAAATTTGAACAAAGTTACAAATTTTAGTCACTTTTTTGTAGTTTTATGGAAACTTTTGCGACTAATATAATGAAGACCTTTGCAAAAGTCAGTGATGAAGTAAACCGAGAGAAAATGGATAATTTGGAAAAAGAGTTCACCAAAGCCGTCAGCGAGCATAAGGATACCATATATATGGCTTGCTATATGTTCTCGAAGGATAGTGCCGAGGTGGAGGACCTCTATCAAGAGGTGTTGATTAATTTGTGGAAGAGTTTCCCATCGTTTGAGCATCGTAGTTCGCTCAAGACGTGGATATGGCGTGTGAGTCTTAACACCTGCATCTCGATAGACCGCAAGAAGAGTCGTCGAGGTAGGTCTATGCCACTTGAGTTGGATATCGACCTCTATAACGATACCGATGCCGACACCAAGCAGATTAAACTCCTGCACAATCGCATCAGTCGTTTGGGCCCGTTTGATAGGGCTATAATCCTCCTTTGGCTGGAGAGTATGTCCTATGAGGAGATTGGTGCGATAGTGGGTATATCGGCCCAGAATGTGTCGGTACGTCTGTATCGCATACGCGAACAATTAAAAGCAATGAATAACGAATAAAAACAGTTAAGATATGGATAAGAATAGTATAGAATTCCAGGAGTTGGAGGAGTTGCGTGGTCAGGTCTCTTTGCTGAAAGAGAAATTGTTGCGTCAGCAGATAATATCGGAGCGTGCCATCATCGAGGCTGCCCAGAAGGGTATAGGCAAACTCAATAAAACAGGTAGGATTTGGGGTGCATTCGGTATATTTGCTGTGGTGTATTGTACATTTGTGTTTCACAGAATTGGTTTTAGTGATGCTTTTGTTGCTTTCACAGGTGTGTTTCTTATGGTCTGTGCAGTCGTGACTATTTACGCCCATTTGGGAATAAACTCGATAGATGTTTCGCGTGGTAATTTAGTGGATATTGCGCAGCGTTTGATTCGTTTTCGTAAGATTTATAGTCGCTATCATCTGTTTTCTGTGCCTGTACTTCTGGTGTGGTGTTATTTCCTCTATTATGATGCTCAACTTATGCTTGAAAACGCCGAAGGTTTTCTTATTGCAGGAGCAGTTGGAGGCTTGATAGGTGGTGCAATCGGCTTAAAGGCTCATTTTAAGGTTATCCGCGAGACCGATAAGGTGATAGCCAACATTAACGACTTGATGAAGCAAGAGGAGCAATAGGAAATTCAAAATTTAGAATTCAAAATTCAAAATTGTGGGAGATTAACTCTCGTTTTCTCCTTGCAATGATAGCGAAAACGTCATTCCACAACACTCACTTAAGTGAGTGTTGATTGGAATCTCTATACGACACAATAGTCTTTTTAATGTAGAGACTCCAATCCTCGCCTTCGCAGGCTCGGTGGAGTGACATATTGATAATAAAAGCGGCTTCTTTCGGGGCCGCTTTTGCTGTGTAAATAGGGTGGGGCGTCTCGCCACTATATCAAGGGTAACAAAAAAAGCCCTCCCAAGCGGGAAGGCTTTGCATATATATTGGCAACTGATTATTATTTGCCCATATAACCCTTGTGATATAAAAGTGGAGCGTAGCGACCAAAGTCCCCCTTTCCCAAAGGGGGATTTAGAGGGAATGTCAATATTATGGCTCGCCACTATATCAAGGGTAACAAAAAAGCCTTCCCAATAACGAGAAGGCTTTACATATAATACTCGGCAACCCGATTATTTGCCCATATAACCCTTGACGTATAAAGTGGAGCGCAGCGACCAAAGTCCCCCTTTTCCAAAGGGGGATTTAGAGGGAATGTCAATATTATGGCTCTCCACTATATCAAGGGTAACAAAAAAGCCTTCCCAAGCGGGAAGGCTTTACATATAATACTCGGCAACCCGATTATTTGCCCATATAACCCTTGATATAGTGGTGATGAGAACCGTAGCGCTCAAATGCTGCGCGGTCCAACTCCTCCTGTGCCGAGGGGTGTGCTACCGAGATGAGCAAACGTGCGCGCTCCTGAAGGCTCTTGCCGTAGAGGTCAACAGCACCATTTTCGGTTACGAACCAGTGCATATGGTTACGAGTAGTTACTACGCCTGCGCCGGGAAGCAATGTGTCGCAAATCTTCGATACACCCTTATTTGTGATTGAAGGCATAGCGATGATAGCCTTACCACCCTTTGAGAGTGAAGCACCATAGATGAAGTCAACCTGACCGCCTACACCTGAGTAGAACTTGCGACCAAGTGAATCGGCGCAAACCTGACCTGTGAGGTCAACCTGCAATGCAGAGTTGATAGCAGTAACCTTATCGTTCTTAGCGATTACGAAGGGGTCGTTAGTGTAACCTACGTCCATCATAAGAACGGCAGGGTTGTCGTCGATGAAGTTGTAAACATCCTGTGAACCCATTAAGAATGTAGATACCATCTTACCTTTGTCGATATTCTTAGCCTCGCCGTTGATTACGCCAGAGCGCACCAAAGGCAATACACCATCGGCAAACATCTCGGTGTGGATACCCAAGTTCTTGTGGCCACCCAACTGTGAAAGTACAGCGTTGGGGATAGCACCGATACCCATCTGAAGTGTTGCGCCATCCTCGATAAGTTCAGCACAATACTTACCAATCTTAACCTCAACCTCGTTAGGCTCTGTGAAGTGAGCCTCCTCCAATGGCTGGTCATCCTCAACGAAAAGGTCGATTTTTGATACGGGAATCATTGCATCACCGAACGCGCGGGGAACATACTTGTTTACAACTGCGATAACAGTGTCAGCGCACTCAACGGCTGCCAATGTAGCATCTACCGATGTACCCAACGATACATAACCGTGCTTGTCGGGGGTTGATACCTGAATCATAGCCACGTTGCAAGGAACAGCGCCCGAACGGTACAACTTCTGAGTCTCGCTCAAGAATACGGGGATGTAGTCAGCATAACCTGCCTGTGTAGTCTTACGTACGTTGCCACCGACGAAGAATGAATCGAGTTGGAATACGCCCTCGAACTCAGCCTCAGAGTAGGGCGCGGGACCCTCTGTGTGGAGGTGATGAACGTGAACGTCCTTGAACTCACCGTTGCGACCACGCTCGCACATAGCCTTGATGAGGCATTGGGGAGCCGATGCAACTGAACTCAAATGAATGTGGTCACCCGATTTGATAACCTTGACGGCCTCTTCAGCCGTTGTGAACTTAATCTCTGCCATTTTTTTTAAGTTTAAGTTTTATTGATTTTAGTTTGATATTGCAATTTTTGTGGTGGGGTAGTGCTTTACTTTCTCTTTACCTCTACCTGCTCGTAACCCTCGATTATATCGCCGACCTTGATGTCGTTATACGACTCAATATTAAGACCGCAATCCTGACCTACGGTAACCTCCTTCACATCGTCCTTGAAACGACGCAACGAACCGAGTTTACCTGTGTAGATTACGATACCGTCACGAATCACGCGGATAGGAGTGTTGCGCTGCAACTTACCCTCACGAACGATACAACCTGCTACGGTACCAACCTTCGAAATCTTGAAGGTCTCCATCACCTCGATAGAGCAGCAGATAACCTCCTTCATAATAGGCTCCAACATACCCTCGATAGCATCCTTGATATCGTTTACGGCATCGTAGATGATAGAGTACAAGCGAATCTCAATCTCCTCCTTCTCGGCAGTCTTACGTGCTGCAGCAGAGGGTCGTACCTGGAAACCGACGATGATGGCATTTGATGCTGTTGCCAACAATACGTCAGACTCCGAAATCTGACCTACGGCAGCGTGGATAACGTTCACCTGTACGGTCTCCTTCGAGAGTTTGATAAGTGAGCCCGACATAGCCTCTACCGAGCCGTCCACGTCACCCTTGACGATGATGTTCAACTCCTTGAACGAACCGATGGCGATACGACGACCAATCTCATCCAATGTAATGTGCTTCTGTGTCATTATACCCTGCATACGCTGCAACTGCTCACGCTTGTTGGCAATCTCACGTGCCGAGCGGTCATCCTCCATTACGTTGAAACTGTCACCCGCCTGAGGTGCGCCATTCAAGCCCAATACCTGTACCGGTGTTGAAGGACCTGCCTCCAAAACCTTCTTACCGTTCTCGTCGAACATAGCCTTCACGCGACCTGTATATGTTCCCGACAAAAGTACATCACCTATGCGCAACGTACCACTCTGTACCATAATCGTAGCCACATAACCGCGTCCCTTGTCCAATGTAGACTCAATAACGCTACCCTGCGCCTTCTTATTTGGGTTGGCCTTCAGGTCGAGCATCTCGGCCTCCAACAATACCTTCTCAAGCAGTTTGTCGAGGTTGATACCCTTCTTTGCCGAGATATCCTGACTCTGGTACTTACCACCCCAATCCTCTACGAGGTAATTCATCTGAGCCAACTGCTCCTTGATGTGGTCGGGGTTTGCCGCGGGCTTATCAATCTTGTTAATGGCAAATACCATAGGTACACCTGCTGCCTGTGCGTGGTTGATAGCCTCAACAGTCTGGGGCATCACGCTGTCGTCAGCCGAAACGATGATGATGGCTACGTCGGTAATCTTCGCACCACGCGCACGCATCGCTGTAAACGCCTCGTGACCCGGAGTGTCGAGGAAGGTAATCTTCTGACCATTCAAGTTTACCGAGTATGCACCGATGTGCTGAGTGATACCTCCGGCCTCGCCCTCGATGACGTTGGTCTTACGGATGTTGTCCAAGAGTGATGTCTTACCGTGGTCAACGTGTCCCATAACAGTAACGATAGGGGGACGTGAAACGAGGTCCTCGTCGCTGTCGCTCTCTGTCTCGATAGCCTCTTGAATCTCCACCGATACGAACTCGGTCTTAAAACCGAACTCCTCAGCCACAACGACCAATGCCTCGGCATCCAGACGCTGGTTGATAGATACCATAAGGCCCAAATTCATACACGCCGAGATGACCTCCATAGGCGATACGTTCATCATCGTAGCCAACTCGCTGACGGTCACGAACTCTGTCACCTTCAATACTGAACGCTCCATCTCTTCGCGCTCCATCTCTTCGTTCATCTTCTCACGAATCTCCTCGCGCTTCTCCTTACGATATTTGGCACCCTTGTTCTTCGCGCCTTTGGCTGTCAAACGAGCCAAAGTATCCTTTACCTGCTTTGAAACCTCCTCGTCGCTCACTTCGGGACGTACTACGGGTTTCGGCTGGTGTTTCTTATCCGTATGTTTGTTGCGACGGCCTTCGCCTGCTTTGGGCTGCTGATTATTATTCTGCTGCTGGTTGCCATTCTGCTGTTGCTTATTCTTCTTCTCCTGCTTAGACTGCTGCTGGCCGCCCTTGCCCTGCTTATTGACATCCACCTTCTCCTTATCCAGACGCTTACGCTTGTGCTTGCCTCCGGGAACCATACCCGACACATCCATCGTACCCAAAATCTGCGGGCCAGAGAGTTGAGTCTGATTAGGACGGAACACCTTCTCTTCGGCTGCGGGCTGGGGCTGCTCTTTAGGCTGCTCCTGCTTGGGCTCTACGCGAGCGGGTTGCTCCTTGGCGGGTGTTGTGGCTGTGGCCTTTGGAGTCTCCTTCTTCTGCTCTGCGGGCTTCTTGCCTCCGAGGTCAATCTTGCCTAAAATCTTGGGCTGCTGAATCTCATCCTTTACGTTGATAACGTTACTCTTGATGATTACCTCCTGTTGCTCATCCTCCTGCTCGGCTTTCTTGCCAACCTCCAACGATACAGACTCCTTTTTACCTAACGATATCTTCTCCTTTATAATATTGCGCTCGTTGCCAGATGTCCTATTAGAGCCAAACTCCTTCTCCAGAATGGCATACACCTCAGGACTTACCAATGAGTTTGGCGAGCCGTCGATGCTTACACCCTTCTTGAGCAGAGAATCCACGATAGTGTTGATACCTACCTTGAACTCCTTAGCCACCTGAATGAGCCTTATTTTTCTATTCTCTGTCATACTTTTTCCGTTTGCTAATGATTAATTACTCTTCGAACTCTGCTTTCAAGATTTCAATAACCTTCTCGGCCTGCTCAATCTCAAGGTCGGCACGTGAGGCAATCTCCTCAACGGGCAACTCCAATACACTTTTGGCAGTGTCGCATCCAGCGGCCTTCAGAGCATCGATAATCCAAGCCTCGATTTCGTCAGAGAACTCTGTAAGAGCCACATCCTCCTCCTCAATCTCACGATATACGTCAATATCATAGCCTGTAAGCATCTTCGAGAGACGGATATTCAAACCGCCCTTACCGATAGCCAGCGATACCTGGTCGGGCTTGAGGTAAACCGATGCGGTCTTGCGCTCCTCGTCGATGGTGATTGATGAAATCTTTGCAGGGTTGAGTGAACGCTGAATCATCAACTGCGGATTTGTAGTATAGTTCAAAACGTCGATATTCTCATTTCGCAACTCCTTAACAATGGTATAAATACGCGAACCCTTCATACCAACACAAGCACCTACGGGGTCGATACGGTCATCGTAAGACTCTACAGCCACCTTTGCTCGCTCGCCCGGTATGCGGACGATGTTCTTGATGGTGATAAGACCGTCGAAAATCTCAGGTACCTCCTGCTCGAACAGACGCTCCAAGAACTCGTTAGCCGTACGAGAAAGTATAATGCGAGGCTTGTTGTTGTTCATCTCTACGCTCTTGACGATAGCCTTGATTGTGTCGCCCTTGCGGTAGAAATCGTTGGGAATCTGCTCCGACTTGGGGAGGATAAGTTCGTTTTCCTCGTCGTCCAGAAGCAATACTTCGCGCTTCCAAACCTGATAAACCTCGCCAGAGATAATCTCGCCAACCTTCTCTGAATACTTCTCGTAGATGTTGGCCTTCTCCAAATCCAGAAGACGTGATGCCAGATTCTGACGCAACGAAAGAACGGCACGACGACCAAACTGATTCATCTTAATCTGGTCGGTGTACTCGTCGCCAACCTCGTAAGAGTCGTCGATGGCCTTAACCTCCGAAACGCCAATCTGAGTGTTGGGGTTCTCTACTGCATCATCCTCGACAACCTCGCGGTTACGCCAAATCTCAAGGTCGCCCTTTTCGGGGTTGATGATGACGTCGAAATTCTCGTCACTCTCGAACTGCTTTTGCAGTGCGTGACGGAATACATCCTCCAAAACGCCAATCATCGTGGCTTTGTCAATGTTTTTCAGTTCTTTGAACTCGGCAAAGTTGCTGATAAGATTTAAGTTTTCCATTGTCGTTTTTGTTTTTATCTATTTTTCGTATTTAGTTCTTTGTTTATTTGAAATCGAGGTGTTCCTTTGTGTACTTTATCTCGTCAAAGCGGTATGTGTGTACGACATTCACCAACACCTTGCGCTTCTTGCCCTCGACAGCCTGCTTCTCCTCGTATGAGATAGTGATGCCCTCTTCTGTTACGTCGTCCAATTTTGCCAAAATCTTTATTCCGCTCAACAGCAAAACCTCAACCGAAGAGCCGATGATTTTGCGATATTGACGAATATCCTTCAACTCCGAGCCTATGCCAGCCGATGCTACGGTAAGCGAGAAATCCTCCACGTCGCGGTCAAATGCGACCTCGATTGTGCGACTCAATTCGGCGCAACGCTCGATTGTTACCGATGATTCGCTGTCGATAAGCAGTTCAACCTCGTTGGCGGGTGAACATTTACAACTCACGGTAAACATATCCGTGCCGCACAACTCGCGGTCTGCAATCTCTAAAATCTTCTGGCAATCTATCATAATATCAATGTGTTATATATTCTTGCAACTACTCTGTGTACGCCCTAAACTACGGCATAGGATATAAAAGAAGGGGACTCACTCGTCCCCTTTCTCCTCATTCACGTTGCAAAAATAGTGAAAAAAAACAACAATGCAAACTTTTTTCTCTATTTAGATATATTTTTACTATCAAGTATTGCGATTTCATATTATTTTTCTATACCTTTGTGTAAATCTTAGGGTTATGGGTAATATTATTAACATATCTTGTGGTCGTATCTGGGAAATAATTCACTCAGATATGAAACGAACCCCCCCCTATACGCTCATAACTGATTGTAAATCAACAATATGTCGTAAGTTATACCCGATGATTTTGTCATCGGGCATAACTTCTTGTATCTATGTTTAACCTAAAAATAATAAATGTATGGAGAAGAAAAACTATGTTGCACCCGAAGTTGAGGTGTTGGAGATTGCCGTAGAGCAGGGTTTTGCCCAGAGTGGTGATGGCCCTAAGTTTTCACCATTCGGTCCTGAGCAGGATTGGCATTAAGATTTAATTGTAAAATTGTAAATAGTAAGAACGATGAAAAAACTTATTTTTGTTATGGCCGCACTCTCACTCGCCTTTGTGGGGTGCAATACCGATAAAGAGTTTGAACAACCCGTTGAGAATAAGGCCCTCAAGGTTGTGGTAAATATGGATAAGCCTTCGTTTGGCGATGACACCCGTGCAGCCCGCACCGATTGGGAAGATGGCGATGAAGTGGTAGTAACAATTGAAAATAATATTGCAGATTACTGCTTGATATTAACTTATGATGGTACATCAAAAAAATGGGCAACTACAGTAATGGTGCCCAATATGAGAACGGGTGTGTTTGTAGAAGGTAGCATTTCTAATATCGCGGATGATATATTGGGAGACGCGACAGAGGTATCAAGTATCGCTCGTGCTGCTTATTTCTCGTCTGGTGTGGCAGAAATTGTTTATGGCAACCTTTCTGCGGCTGCAAGCACAAGAGCATCGGTAACCGATGGATTGATTATTGCTACTAATGCAGGCCTAGGTTGTAGTTGGAAAGGGAATAATACTCCAAGTAGTGGCAGTCGCTTTGGAGAGTGCATTATGATTTGCAGAGAAGGTGAATTTACCCTTAAAGAGACTGATGATAGTTATGAATTGACATTGGACATCACAATGCAGCCGATGGTTGCTCAGTTTACCATTCGTGACTTAAAAGTGGAAGATGATTGGAGGATTTGGGTGGATGCACCGATGACTTTCGCTGCTGGAGGTTACTTTACAGAACGTGGCATCTATATAAATGCAATAGAATACCAGAATCTTGGCTATTGCCATCAAAATGGCAATGATATTTCTATCTATGCTGTACCTTGGCAAAGTAATGATGATATTCCATCTTATATGTTGCCCGAAGATGTGGATTTTGATACTTTGGAGGAGGATTTTTATACTACCTGTCCATATTATGTTAACATCCACTCTACTGATTATAGTATAGATTTTGAAAGAGATTTTGGGGTAAAGGGCGTTCTTGAGGCAGGTGATGCTGTGATTGTGGATGGACCTTACACTTCAGGTGCTGAAGATAAATGGGAATGATAATCAGTAGAATATGTTATAGAAAAATCCGCTGGCATTTGTCAGCGGATTTTTTTGCTATTTTCTTTAACCAAAATCTTTCGGAATCCTTTCCGACTATTTCTCAAATATGCGCGATACGAATGGCAGGGCATCGTAGAGTGCCGAGTGCCAATACTCCCAAGTGTGACCGCCGTCACGTACTCGCAACTGATAGGGCACACCTGCCTTGCGCATAGCCAAAACAAGATTCATATTACACTCAAAGAGGAAATCATCGTCGCCACAATCAACATACCACGCAACCGTGCGCAGAGCCTCTTTTGCCTTGTCGTCAGCGTTATTTACGAAATCGACACAACTCAATTTGTTTACCGCCTTTGTCAGGTGCCACATCTTATCCTTCTCATCGCGGGGTGCTTGAGCCTGAGGGGCATCCAAGTGCATCAATGCACTCATAGCGTAGCAGGCGCAGAACATATCGGCGTGGCGCTGTGCATAACTTGTTGAGCCGCCTCCGCCCATCGATAATCCCGCTATGGCACGCGATGCTTTGTCGCCTTTGATGCGATACTCCTTCTCAACTGCGGGCAAGAACTCCTCGAAGAAGAAACGCTCGTAAGCCCAACCCTCCATATCGAAGTAGCCGTTCCATACGCCTTCGCCGATGTTTCCACCTGCGTCGGGTGAGATTACAATCATCTCGCACACCTCACCTGCTGCACGCAGTTGGTCCATTACATCCTGAAGGTGTCCACGCCCCGGCCAATCTTTGTTGGTGCCGTTCATACCGTGCAGGAGATAGAGCACGGGGTATTTCTTGTCGGTATTGCTGGCATAACCCGCAGGAAGATATACCGAATAGTTGCGGTCTGCATTAAGAATCTCGCTGTGGATTGTCTTCTCCTCCACGCGACTCATATTACGCATCCATTGACGCATCTGGTCGGAGTTTTGTGCTGACGAAGTAAATGCGACTAATGTCAATGCAATCGCTAAAAAAATCTTTTTCATAGTAGTGAAGTTTTGATAAGTTTGAGTTTATTCAAAAACAGCCTGTCCTAAATAACGAGACAGGCTGCATTGCTTAATCAGTGATGTCGTATTACTCTTTGTTATTCTTCTTTACGTAGGGCTTGATGCAACCTCGCTCTGAAGAACGAACAAACTTCAATAGATAATCTCTTTCGGGTGATTGTGGCAACTCGGCCTCAGCCTTATCGCAAGCGTTCATATAGTTCAAATCGCTCTGGAAGAGTATGCGGCATACATCGTGAATCGCCATAATCTGCTCGTGCGAAAAACCTCTTCGCGAAAGACCTACCTTGTTGATACCAGCATAGTGGTTGTCGTTTGATGCTGTGATGTAGGGCGGAATATCCTTCGTAACGCCCGACATACCCTGTATCATTGCGTGGTCACCTATACGGGTCCATTGGTGAACAGCAGAGTGACCACCTATTACCACCCAGTCGCCCACGTGAACCTCTCCTGCGATTGATACGCCGTTTACAATTACGCAGTTGCTGCCAATGACGCAGTCGTGACCAACGTGAGCGTATGCCATAAAGAGGTTGTTCGAGCCGATGATTGTGGTACCTGTCGAGGCTGTACCTCGGCTGATGGTCACGCATTCGCGTATTTCGCAGTTGTCGCCTATCTGTGCGGTTGTTACTTCGCCCTTGAACTTCAAATCCTGTGGGGTGCAGGCGATAGAGGCAAATGAGTGAATCTTGCAATTCTTGCCGATGCGTGCACCGCTATGGATAGCGGCTGAAGGGCCAATCCAGCAACCGTCACCTATTTCGACGTCTGCTGCTACATATGCGAAGGGTTCGATGGTAACATTCTCTCCGATTTTTGCATCGGGATGTACGTATGCCAAGTTGCTAATCATAGTATGGTTTTTATTCTGTTTGTTTATTTTTTACAATTTGTGCCATAAGCGTTGCCTCGCAGGCTAACTGTCCGCCTACGAATACCTTACCCAATATTGAGGCTATGCCGCGACGTACAGGCTCGATAATGTGAGCCTCCAACTGAACGGTGTCGCCGGGAACGACCTTGCGCTTGAAACGAACATTGTCGATGCGCAAGAAATAGGTCGAATAATCTTGAGGATTCTCTACCGAACTCAATACAATGATACCTCCTGCTTGCGCCAATGCCTCAACCAGCAACACTCCCGGCATAACGGGTTCTTGAGGGAAGTGGCCTGTAAATTGGGGCTCGTTGGCTGTGATATTCTTTATCGCGCCAATTGATGCCTCATCCAAATGGAATACCTTGTCCACCATCAGGAATGGATAGCGATGGGGGAGTAGTTTGCGGATGTCGTTTACATCGAGGATTGCAGGTTTGGCGGGATTGTACTTGAAAGCAGGTTTCTCGCCATCGCGACGAATCGTCTGAAGCAGTTGCTTCATAAATTCGGTATTGGCATAGTGGCCGGGACGAGATGCCCAAACACGACCCTTGATGCGCATACCGAGCAATGCAAAGTCTCCCAGCAAGTCGAGCAACTTGTGGCAGGCAAGTTCATTGCTTGAACGCAACTGCAGATTGTTGAGATAACCTCCCGTTACGCGAATATCGGTCTTGTTAAATACCTTCTTGAGGTGTTCCAACTGCTCATCCGATACAGGGTTCTCGACAACAACGATAGCGTTGTCCAAATCGCCACCCTTGATGAGATTCATCTTGAGCAGCGGCTCCAAGTCGTGCAGGAATACAAACGTACGGCACGGCGCAATCTTCTCCTTGTATTCGTTGAACATATCAAGTGTTGCGTATTGGTTGCCGATGACCTTTGAGTTGTAATCAACGTGTACCGATACCGTAAACTCATCATCAGGGTAGATGATTATGGCAACACCCTTATTTGGAATTGTATATACCTGTTTTTCTGTTACTTCGTAATATTTGCGCTCCG
Source organism: Alistipes sp. (assembly GCA_017399485.1). Classification (GTDB taxonomy): domain Bacteria; phylum Bacteroidota; class Bacteroidia; order Bacteroidales; family Rikenellaceae; genus Alistipes. The sequence goes on along the minus strand of JAFQCA010000037.1, from coordinate 23,231 downwards.
CTTTTTGGGTTACAAGACCTACCTCCTCAATGCGCTGCACATACTCTCTGGCCGAGCCATCCATAATCGGAGCCTCAGGGCCGTCGATGTCAATCAATGCATTATCGACACCCATAGTCCAAAGAGCCGATACGATATGCTCTATCGTGCTCACTTTGGCTTCGCCCTTTTCGATTGTCGTGCCGCGAGAGGTGTCTGTTACATATTCGCACAATGCGGGAACCGATGGTTGGCCCTCAAGGTCTATGCGACGAAATATTATACCCGTATTGTCGGCGGCGGGATTGACGGTCATATTTACAACGACTCCTGTATGTAAACCTTTGCCCGAAAATGCTATTGCACCACCGAGCGTCTGCTGCTTAGTCTGCATAAAAAGTTTTGTTAGTTGGTAACTTAATAATAAACTTAAAATTATCCGCGACTGATAATATTTTGCAAATATAACAATATTTCATAAAAAAAACGTATTTTTGCAGTAGAATTATAAGTGTTTAGTACTCATTTATGTCATCTATAGAATCTCAAAATACTGAATCAGTGTCACAAAGCGGAGCCAGACCTGCTCCACAGCGAGGTCAGAGGCCACCGCGTCGTCCACGTATGCGCCTGCCGTTTGATAATCGCAAACAGGATGCAGGTGAGTGGGCTTATGACCATAGATTGGGTTTGAGCGTAATGATAGTGGTCTATTTGGTGCTGGCAATCGTGTTTGTCAGTTCGAAGATTATCATTAACTCAAAGCCCCATATGCAAGGTATTTATGTAGATTTGCAGACGCTGGCCGAGTTGGAGGCTGAGAAGGAGCGTTTGGAGCGGGAGATTGAGATGAAACAGTCGGATTTGGATTGGTCGGCTATTCGTAATCAGACCTCAAATGACGCTCTTTTGAATGAGAATCTCAAGGACGACAGAGGTATTAATACCGCCGAATTAAATCAGTCGGCACGCGATATTGCCGCAGGTATGCAGGCTAATCGTGATGCTTATGAGGCCGGATTGGCTGAGGCACAATCAATTCTCAACGCTGAGCGCCCGTCGGCTGAGCCTGGGGAGCAGACCAAACAGCAAGATGTTAAGGTGAAGGGTGGAGTGACTGTGCGATATGAGTTCAAGAATCCGGTTCGTACAAAACGCCATCTTGTCGTGCCTGCATATTTGTGTGATGGCGGTGGTCAGGTCATAGTATCAGTAACGCTTAATCAGGGTGGCGAGGTAATCGCAGCCCGCGTCATTGAGGGTGGTGACGAGATGATGCGCGAGGAGGCGTTGAAGGCGGCCCGTGCGTCGTTGTTCAATATCGACCCGTCGGCTCCTGCCAGCCATAAAGGAACAATAACCTATACGTTTATACCGCAATAACCTATGTCGAGATTGATGCTCTACATACTCCTGTTTGTCTTCTATTATTCCGTAGCCGATGCTTCGTCGTTGCGGACGTCGCAGGTGTGTGTTGAGAGTGGTGTAATCTCGGCGTGTGATGATAATATCGCAAAGGCTGGGTTGTTTGATGAGCACAACGGTGTTGCTTGGGAAGCAACGATGCTTTTGCCGCGTACTGCTGCGCGTTATATTGTTGAGAATGTAGGTGGTAGTAATTTGTTGCCTACTTATCGTCATAGCCGTACAGGTGGCCCGATAAAGAGTCTGTCGGAGGCGACGCCACATCATCACGTTGGTCGTACAACAAAAATCGTTGAATATAATCATTTCCGCTCGATACTTCGTGTGGCTTATTATCTGCACACGTTGTGTCGGCTTCGTATTTAGCCACATCCTTTACTAAAGATTTTTTGCTGTTGGTTAGTCGCCAATGGCAGAATGTGTATGTATGTAAATGAAACAGACGGGGGATGCGCTTCAAAGCCTGATTGCTTAGGTGTCGGGTGTTTTTAGTGTGTGATTCGTGTGTGCATCAGATGCTTTGGTGTGAAGGTTTGTGTATCTCCCCGTTTTTTATAAATCTGCCGATGCCCCTATGCCAATTTGTGTGTGTAAGGTGTAGGTGCGAGGTGTAAAAAAGAAAAAAATATGTCTAAATATGATATGCGCGAGATGATTTACGCGCAAGCCGATGGTGCTATCGTTCCACGCCGCAAATCGGTAGTATGTCCCATCAGCCTGATTGTTGTCGGAATTGGATTGTTGGTCTTGAATGGTATGATGGATGCAACTGTTGAAAATGGAAATTTAAGGTCGGCCTTGTTGCTTTTTGGTGCTGCTTTTGCTATTACAGGTATCATTATGACGGTAGTACGTCTTTCAGGAGCGAGCAAAGCCCCATATTGTGTAAAAGATGGTTGTTTCCTCGACAAAAAAGAACTGAAATTTACCAAAGAGCAAAAAAATATCGTCATTGATTTGCTCCGTAAAGGCGATTTTGCTACCTTGCGCTCTCTTGGGCAGAGTGATATTTCGGCTTTGACAGTTATCGAGTATTCGTCACCTAAAAGCCGAGTAGTTGCTTGTCAGGCGTTTGAATATCTGGAGTTGGAATTACGACCTGTATGCGATTTGATGCTTAAGGTCGAATAATGAAAATTTAAGCGGGAAAAGAGGGCCTGGTTTTAATGGTTAGTAATTTAGGTAAATATAGAAAATCGTATGAGTGAACATCTTTTGTTAGTCGGTGCATTGTTGCTTTTCGTGGCGGTTATGGCAGGTAAGGTGGCCTATCGCTTTGGAGCGCCCGCCTTGTTGCTGTTTTTGAGTGTCGGAATGATATTTGGTCTTAATTTCATCAGTTTCCGTTCATTCGAAATTACGCAAGGTATCGGTATGCTTGCACTGTGTATCATCTTGTTTACAGGTGGTATGGATACAAAATTTTCCGACATACGTCCCATACTCGGTCCCGGTGTGGTTCTTGCTACTGTGGGCGTTGCGCTAACGGCGTTGTTCGTGGGTGCTTTTATATTTCTCTTTTCAAAATGGGTGGGTTTGGCCCTCTCTTTTCCTGTCTCGTTGTTGTTGGCCTCCACGATGGCCTCAACCGATTCGGCTTCGGTGTTCTCCATTTTGAGAACCAAGAAGCAGGGCTTACGTCAAAATCTACGGCCACTGCTTGAGTTGGAGAGTGGTAGTAACGACCCGATGGCCTATATGCTGACGATTGTGATGGTGGCTGTTGTTACCTCTTCGGGCGGTGAGATGAGCGTGTGGAGCAGTATTATGCGCTTTGTGGTACAGATGTTGGTCGGTGGCGTAGTCGGTTATGGTATTGGCCGTTTGGCGGTTTTCACAATCAATAATATCAATATCAAGAATAATGCATCGCTCTATTCGGTGTTGTTGCTGGCCTTTGTCTTCTTCTCGTTCTCGTTCACATCATTGGTGTGGGGTAATGGCTATTTGGCAGTATATGTAACGGGTTTGGTCGTCGGTAATTATAAAATAGCACATCGAGGTAATCTTTCTACTTTCTTTGATGGCTTTACTTGGTTGGCTCAGATTGTGATGTTCCTCACTATCGGTTTGTTGGTAAATTCCGATGAGTTATTGCAATACGATGTATTATTGTTAGGTTTGGCTGTCGGCGCATTCTTGATTCTTATTGCACGACCTTTGGCTGTCTTTATCAGTCTGGCACCATTTCGCCGCTTTACGACTAAGGCGAGAGTCTATATCGCGTGGGTAGGTCTGCGAGGTGCCGTGCCTATTATTTTTGCGACATATCCTATTGTCGCGGGCGTCGAAAACGGCTATCTTATATTTAATGTTGTCTTTCTTGGTACGCTTATTTCACTTCTGGTGCAGGGTACAACAGTCAGCGGTATGGCCAACTGGTTGGGTTTGGCCTATGAAGAGAAAGAGCCTCTGTTTAAGGTGGGCATACCAGATAGTATAAAGAGTAACTTCTCGGAGATTGAAGTGACGGATGCGATGTTGGCTCACGGTGTTACATTGCGCGATATCGACCTGCCGGACAATACGTTGGTTGTTATGATTTCTCGTGGCGAGAACTACTTTGTTCCGCGCGGAAATACCGAATTGGCCGTAGGCGATAGATTGTTAGTCGTTAGTGACCGTAACGAAGAGGAGTTGCAGCAGATGTACAGTACGCTCGGCATCAAGGATGTTATGCGTTTGCAGTAGTAGGTTATTCTCTATTTTCTTCTGCGAATATACGGTCAAATATCTGGCGAAGATGCGCTTTGTCGGCTATAATCTTGCGCAGGGCCGTTAGTTGTCTCCCGTTTTCGGAATCGGGTATCCAGAGTTTTAGGTAGCCACCTTCGGCATACTTCTCCTCCAAGTGCTCTACCGTGCGGGTCCAATGTCCTTCGGTGTCGAGATGAGGGTAATTTGTCAGGCCATATTGTATGGTGCGACGAATAATGTTGTGTGGCTCAATCTGTCTGTCTGCCTCTGCAATAATACGCCCATATATGCTGCGTGGCTCATTCTTGGCCGATGCACGATGGTCTTCGGCAGCATCTGCTATAGTCGATATTTGTTCTTCGCTGAACCAGCGTCGCAGATGTTTGTCTTGTCGTATTATGCGAGCCGAGACGGTGTGGTGATGTTCGCGTCCTTCGATAAGCCCCGTGTCGTGATATGCCGCTATGGCGTAAGCCATCTGCACATCGACCTCAAAGTCCTTGCATAACTCAAGACTGCGATTTATTACCGCAATGGCGTGGTCACGACGGTGAGCAGCGTCGAAATGGTCATAACGGGGTAGAATTTCCTTCTCGATATACTCTTTTAATTCGGGGTTAATCATACTGCGATAATTAATATAGAAAGAGGCTGCTAATCGCAATCGGTTAGACAGCCCCTTGTGTTAATGTTTTATAGTGAAGGCTACTCTATTGTCCAAGTCTCGCCAGAGTGCAACAACTCATCCACCGTATGAATCTTGCTTGCGGCCTTCTGCTGCTCAACCTGCTCCTTGACCTTTATGTCGTAAACCTGCTCATCCTTAACATCACGAATAACACCGATGGCTACGGGATATTCGGGGTACTTCATAGCTGCCAACATCGAGTGCAGAGTGGTATCCTCACAGTGAGCATCGTGAGTCAATACATCATCCAACGTGTAACCATCCTCGCCTACGGTCACAACTTTCAAACGCATATCTTCGAATACGAGGCCCTTGCTGTTACCCTCGCCAAAGAGCATCTTTTCACCGTGCTTGAGTGTGATGGTGTTCTTTGTACGGGTAGCCTTGTCGGCTGCAAATGCAGCGTGGGTTTTGTCGTTGAAGATAACGCAATTAACCAAAGCCTCTACGACGGCCATTCCCTTGTGCTTTGCAGCGGCTACAAGGCAATCTTTCGTAAGCATCACCTCGGCGTCAATCGTGCGGGCATAGAATGTACCCTTTGCGCCGATAACCAATTCACCGGGATTAAAAGGCTTCTCTACAGTACCTACGGGCGAGGTCTTGGTAATCTTGCCCAATTTCGTAGTAGGAGAGTATTGTCCTTTGGTAAGACCATAAATCTCATTGTTGAACAGAATGAGATTAAGGTCAATGTTGCGGCGGATGGCGTGGATGAAGTGGTTACCTCCAATAGCGAGTGAATCGCCGTCGCCCGAGCATACCCAAACGCTCAAGTCGGGATTGGCAACCTTTATTCCCGTAGCAATAGCATTCGCACGTCCGTGAATTGTATGAAAACCAAAGGTCTTCATATAGTAGATAAAGCGTGATGAGCAACCGATACCCGATACGAATGTGAATTTGTGGTGGGGTATGTCTAACGCATCGGCCACTTCGGGCATAGCGCGTTGTACAGCATTCAAAATTGCGTGGTCACCGCAGCCCGGACACCACTTGACAATCTGGTCACTCTTGAAATCAGCCGGAGTATATTTATATTCTGCCATAGTATATAGTCTGTTATAGGAGTGAATTAAACTTTTGCTTCAACTCGACGATTGTAAATGGTTGTCCCTCTGTCTTGTTATATTGCGCGAAGGTCAGGTGTTGGAAGTTCTGACGCAGATATGCGGCAAACTGTCCCTCGTTGAGTTCGCAAACAATAATGTGTTTATGTCCTGCAAGCATCTCCTCGGTGTTGCTCGGTAGCGGATTGAGGTAGTTGAAGTGCAAGTGAGCAATGCTCTTGCCTTCGGCCTGCAAGTCACTTACAGCGGCCTGCAAGTGGCCCTTTGTGCCGCCCCAGCCTACAACCAAAATGTCGGCATCCTTCTCGCCCATAACCTCCAATGCGGGAACATCCTCAACAACCTTTGCCACTTTGGCAGCGCGCGTGCGAGTCATCTCCTGATGGTTGGCAGGGTCATACGAAATAGAGCCCTTCAGGTGGTCCTTCTCCAAACCACCGATACGATGCTCCAAACCCTCCTTACCGGGGAATGCCCATCCGCGAGCCAGATTCTCACCGCGAGCGTAAGGCATAAACTCGCCCTCTGCGGGAGCCTCATTCACGATAGGCGGGCAGATGGCGGGATACTCGGCCATCGAAGGTATGCGCCACGGCTCCGAACCGTTGGCGATGAATCCGTCGGTGAGCAGGATTACGGGAGTCATATGCTCCATCGCAATCTTACTTGCCATATATGCATAGTGGAAGCAGTCGCTCGGTGACGATGCCGCCATAACAACAACAGGACACTCGCCGTTGCGACCATAAAGTGCCTGCATCAAGTCACTCTGCTCGGTCTTTGTCGGAAGACCTGTTGAGGGGCCGCCACGCTGAACATCGACAACAACCAGCGGCAACTCAGCCATTACGGCCAATCCCAAAGCCTCGCTCTTGAGCGATAGGCCAGGTCCTGAGGTGGTTGTGACTGCGAAATTGCCGGCGAAGGCTGCTCCGATAGAAGTGCATATACCAGCAATCTCGTCTTCGGCCTGTACGGTCTTTACACCCAACGACTTGTGTTTTGCCAACTCCTCCAGAATCACTGTTGCGGGAGTGATGGGGTATGAGCCACAGAAGAGAGGCAAGCCCGACTTCTCGGCTGCCGCGATGAATCCCCACGCAGTTGCTACATTACCGTTGATTGAGCGATAAGTACCCTTCTCAAGCGGCGCTGCCGACACTTTATAGGTGTTGGCAAACTGATGAGTGTTTGCAGCGTAGTTGTAACCTGCGTCGATGGCGCGTTTGTTAGCCTCGGCGACTGCAGGATTCTTCTTGCCGAACTTTGAGTCGATATAGCGTTTTGCGTAATCTTCTGATTGGTTGTAAATGTAGAAACATATACCCAACGCAAACATATTCTTGCACTTGACAACGCTCTTGTTGTCTAATCCCATACCGTCCAATGCCGCTTTTGTCATTGAGGTGATGTCGGGGATTACCACGTTGTAGCCCTCCAATCCCAACTCTGCGATAGGGTCAAGAGTCGCGAATCCTGCTTTTTTGACATTCTCTTCGGTCAGAGTGTCGCCATCGATGATAACCGTAGCATCGGGCTTTAGCCATTTGCGGTTGGCCTTTAATGCTGCGGGGTTCATAGCAACCAATGCGTCGCAGTAGTCGCCCGGGTTGGTCACGTTACCCGAACCGATATGTACTTGGAAGCCCGATACGCCTGCTACCGTACCTTGCGGAGCGCGTATCTCGGCAGGGTAGTCGGGGAATGTGGAGATTCCATTGCCGATGAGTGCCGATGTGTTCGAAAAGAGCGTACCCGTAAGTTGCATACCGTCACCAGAGTCACCTGAGAAACGGATAACAACATCTTTTACCTCTTTTGCGTTGATGTTTTCCATAATGTTATTTAGTTTGAGTTTTTTAAGTTTTCTAAACAAACTGCTATCCGTGCTTAAAACGCCAGCGATAGCACGATTAAATATTGCGTAAAACAATTTGTTTTAACAAATGACAAAGATAGGCTATAATCTCTCTCGTTATACCTCAAAAAGTGGATTTTTTTCAATGTTGTTTGTTAAACCTGCTATGATGAGGCTGATTGAATTTCGTTACTCTTTTGTTTGCCTCGCTCTGCGAGATATACACCCGATAGAATAAGTACAGTTCCGATTACAGCCAAAGGTGTTATGCGCTCGTTAAGCACGACGTGAGCCGTAATCATTGCCACTATGGGATTGATGTATAGGTAATTGGTTGCGTGTACCGCTCCCAATTTCTCTATAACCATATTCCAAGTCCAATAGCAGATAAGCGATGCCAGAATTCCTAAGTATAACAGGTTGCCTGCTACGACGGGTTTCGACAGAGTTTCAAGCGAGATGTCAAAAGGCTCGGCAAATATGAAATAGGGGATTAGAGTCACGACTCCATAAAAGAATACTTTACGTGTAATCATCAGTGGGGCATAACGGCTTTGCAGATAGAGTACCACAATGCTGTAAATAACCCACATTACGGCTGCGCCGAGTGTTAATATGTCGCCCAAAGGGTTGAGTTTTAGGATAAATTCTCCATTGAATACCACGAGTCCCACTCCGAATAGCGAGAGTAGCGAATATAGATACATACTTCGTTCGACGCGCTCTTGTCGGCTTATGAGATGTATGGCAAGCGTTGTCAGGAGTGGGGTTGCAGCGATGATAATCGCCACGTTTGACGCTAAAGTATATACCAATGCCGTATTTTCAAACAGAAAGTATAACGAACCTCCCGATATGCCCAACACCATCATCAGTAATTCATCCTTTAAGTTCGGGCAGAATATCTCGCCCTTACGCATAAAAGGTAACATACAGATGTAAGCCATAGCGAAACGGAGCGTCATTATCATTGCTGGGGAGAGCCCCTCCTGCAACAATATTTTTGAACTTATAAACGTCGTGCCCCAAATTGCCGCAGTAACTATTGCTATAATATGGTATATCTTATTGTTCATAGTTTCTTTCGAATACCCCTAATTTGCGGGTATTCCTTACGGGTCCTTACGGGCGCGAGATTATCGTATTGAGTTCATTCTGATGCTGGCCTTTATAAGCGCTATGGCGCGTATGCGGCTCATCTCAATATCCTTGTCGGCGTGATGGGGGTTCTGACTAACCAATTTTACATAGCCTTCGCGCTCTGATTTCTGGATGTATTTTACAGTAATATACTCCTCGCCGTCAAGGTCTAATGACAAAAGATACATATCGCCCCAGAAGATGCTGTCAATATCCTGTAACTGCTTGTAAAGCACTATATCGCCGCTTTTGAGCAGAGGGTACATCGAGTCGCCCACGATATATATCGCACCGTCACATTTTGGTAGATTGGGAATGTGTATGTAGTTGATAGGTTTAGCCGATTCCTGGTCGGTAAACAGAGGCACAAGGCCTGCAGTACCTTCGATAGAGTAGAGAGGTACGCTCTGCATAGGCAGTGAACTGTCGGAGCGTAGGCGGAACGCCGTATAGTCGGGCTCGGCGTTGAACATATTGCCTTTGCCCGATTCCAGCCATTCGGGATTGACGTTCAAATCTTGAACAAGAATATTCTTGTTGCGAGTCGATAGGCCGCATTTGCCTGTCTCAATCATCGAAAGGGCTGCTTTGCCAATGCCAAGTCGTTGAGCCAATTGGTCTTGCGTTAATTTGAGTTCCTTTCTTATTAGTTTTACTCTACCTCCCATAATAATTCTATAAGAAAATTATATGTTAAAATTTTGTACCTAAATGGTGTAAAATTCAATAATTGAATATATCTTTGTGGTGCAAAGTTAAGCAATTTATTTTAATAAACAATATTTTTAACACAAAAAAACAATAAAAATCAATTATGTACACTATTTCATCTAAAGTTTACCTTGAGGTAGCCGAGCGATTGTCGGCTTTGATAGGTCTTTCGCATTACTATTCCGGTTCGTTTGAAATCGACTTCGGCGAGGTTACTTGCCGTATGGTCTTGTCGGCTGTCGTATATCGTCATCAGGAGTCATTTCCCGAAGGGCGTATCGTCGATATTATAGATAACGTCGTGCCTGTATGGTGGGAGTTCCATACCGTGACTGAGGAGGGTGAAGTGATAAACGACTTCGATTTTGCGGAGTTGAAGGAGTATTTGTTAAATATGTAAGTGCAGGGGGATATGGCAAAGAAAAGAGTATTGACGCAATTGGAAAAAGAGATTGAAGAGGATTTTAAGACATTGGTAATTCCGCAGGAGGGTGCGCTTGCAACAGGTGGCGATACGGAGCATAGAGCCATCACATTTGGCGAGTTTGCGCAGAGGGTATATCCGTTTGTTGAGATTCAGAATTTTCATAGAGTTTATTACCGTCTTTTAGAGATGTTTGCTCGTGGCAAGATACGGAAATTGATGGTCTCGATGCCGCCGCAGCACGGTAAAAGCATCGGAGCAAGTACTCTGTTGCCAGCGTATATGCTTGGTCTGAATCCCGATTTGAGAGTGGCTATAGCCTCCTATTCGTCGGCTTTGGCAAATAAGTTTAATCGCCGAGTGCAGCGTATATTGGAGGGTGAGGAGTATGGTCTATTGTTTCCTGCTACACGTATTAAGAGCGGAGGTAAACCGCCGCAATATCTGCGCACTGCGGATGAGGTCGAGATTGTAGGGCATAGCGGCTCGTTGCTCTCTGTCGGACGCGAAGGCTCGCTTACGGGAAACAGAGTGGATTGCTTTATCTTGGATGACCTCTACAAAGATGCTATGGAGGCCAATTCGCCAATCGTAAGGGAAAACTGTTGGGAGTGGTACACGTCGGTTGTGCGTACCCGTATGCACAATCTATCGCAGGAGTTGATAGTCTTTACACGCTGGCACGAGGATGATTTGATAGGTGTGTTGCGAGAGCGTGAGCGGTGTGTTGATTTGCGCAGTTGGGATGATGTTGAGACTATTACTGATGGGGATTGGCTATGCCTGAATTTTGAAGCACTTAAAACGGGAGCCCCCTGCGAGATAGACTCCCGACAGGCGGGTGAGGCTCTGTGGCCGGAGTTTCAAAGTGCAGCCCTGCTTGAGACAAAACGCCGATTGGATGCCGTGCGTTTTGAGTGTATGTATCAGGGGCGACCTATGGCGCAAGGCGGATTGTTGTATGGAAATTCGTTTGGTGAGTATGATACATTGCCGGCAGATATTGTGCGTTGGGCCAATTATACCGATACGGCTGATATGGGAGATGATTATCTCTGCTCGCTATCGTATGCGGTTGATACCGATGGCGTGGTCTATATCGTCGATGCGGTCTATTCGCGTGAGCCTATGGAGGTTACCGAGCAGCAGGTTGCTGAAATGTTGGTGCGCTCGCAAGTGCGCTCGGCTTTGGTGGAGAGCAATAACGGAGGTCGCGGTTTTGCACGTGCCGTTCAGCGTTTGGCTCCGCGAGTGAAGGTCGAGTGGTTTCACCAAAGCGGAAACAAAGAGGCCCGAATACTCTCAAATTCGGCGACGGCTCTGCATACCATTCGTTTTCCGCGAGGCTGGGCCCATCGCTGGTCGGAACTGTATGCCCATCTTACGACCTATCGTCGTGATTTCAAGGCTAATCGCTGGCACGATGCCGCCGATGTGGTGACAGGTATTGTCGAGTGCGAGGGGGCGTTTCGTCGTCCGACCAAAATTCAGCGATTCGGTTTTTTATAGAAAACAAAGAAGCCGTCTAACAAGGCTCTTTTGTCGTTTCTCTCGCCCTCAAAATCCTCACATACACTGAGTATGCTGCGGTTTTTCGGGAGTCGAGAGCCAACTTCTTGCAAAAAAGTGGCTGTCAAGCATATTGTTGGGCAGCCACTTGTCGTAAACTTTGTATGAATTCTTCTAAAGCGTTCTCAATGAAGCAACTTTGCGGCTGAACTCTTGCTTTAGAGAGTTGATTAACTCTTTGACGCTTATAATCTTGTCTGAACGCCACGCGTTAGAGCCGCAGAAGGCGTAACCGTTCTCCATCTTGCCGCGAAAAGCGTTGTACAAAGCCAACATAATGCAGTATGGCGAGTGTGTAACATCGCAGGTTTTGATGCAGTTGAATGGGCACACTTTGGGCCGCTTTAGGCCCTGTTTCACCTTCTCTAAAAACGAGTTGTGGATGGCTCGTCCCGGCATTCCGACAGGACTCTGTATAATCTCAATGTCCTCTTTGCGAGCATCAATGTAACTCTGTTTGAAAGCCTCCGATGCGTCGCACTCCTCGGTGGTGACAAAGCGTGTACCCATCTGTACGCCGTCGGCTCCGAGTGATGTGATGTTGTAGATGTCCTCGCCCGTATATATTCCTCCGCCTGCAATTATGGGGATGTATTTCCCTTGTTGTTCGCCTATCTCGCGGGCTGCTGTAACCACTTCAGGGACAATGCTTTCGAGAGAGTAATCATTGTCGCTAATCTGCTCGTGACTATAGCCTAAATGGCCGCCCGCTTTGGGGCCTTCGACAACGACTGCATCGGGAGTATAACCATATTCTCCTATCCAACGACGGCATATTACCTTCAATGCTCGCGCTGATGAGACAATAGGCACGAGTTTGGTCACCGAGTCCGATTTCAGGAACGAAGGCAGATTGAGCGGTAGTCCTGCTCCTGCAAAGATGATGTCGGCTTTCTCCTCTATCGAGGTGCGTACCATATCGGCAAAATTGGAGAGTGCAACCATAATGTTTACACCAATAATTCCTTTTGTCGCTTCGCGGGCCTTCTTTAATTCCTGCTTGAGTCCGTGAATACTCGCCTCGTTAAAATTCTTTGAAACGTTGTTATAAATAACACCAAGCCCGGCGGCGGAGATGACTCCTACACCACCTGCATTGGCTACGGCAGAGGCTAATCCAGAGAGTGATATGCCTACGCCCATACCTCCTTGCACGATGGGTATTTTTGCAATTAGGTTTCCAATTTTCAATGCTTTCATATCAATGTGTTTTAGTTCAAGTATCGCCCTGTGTATGTTCGAAAAAATGGGTAATACGTTCCGCAAAGATAATTAAATATCCATTATGGTAAATAAAATGTTGTAAATTTCCTCAGAACAAGGCCTGAAGTGACGAAAAAAAATTGCAGATTCAGCCAAGAATCTACAACTCTTTTGTTGTTGCAATAATGGAATAGCGGTGCTATAAAATTTCCTCCAAACGAGCGACGGGCGATATGCTTAAGTCGCTGATTAACCCCTGCTTGTAGCGATAATATCCCGAAATGGCAATCATTGCTGCGTTGTCAGTCGTGAACTTTAGCGGTGGAAGAAACGTTCTCCAGCCGCGACGACGGCCTGCCTCGGCAACGGCGTTGCGTAATCCTGAATTGGCCGAAACTCCTCCTGCTATGGCTATATCCTTTATGCCGAGCGATTTTGAGGCTTTGATTAGTTTGTCGAGAAGTATATCGACGATTGTACGCTGTAACGATGCGCAAAGGTCGGCTTTGTGTTTTTCGACAAAGTTGCTATCAGTTGCAACAGCATCACGCAAGGTATAGAGAAAAGATGTCTTGAGTCCCGAAAACGAGTAGTCGAACTCCCCCTTGACGTGAGGCTTGGCAAAGGTGAATGCCTTGTCGTCACCCTCTTGAGCCAGACGGTCAATTACGGGGCCGCCGGGATAGGGTAGTCCCATCACTTTTGCACATTTGTCAAACGCCTCGCCTGCGGCATCATCAATCGTGGTGCCTATAATCTCCATCTCAAGAGGCGATGATACCTTGACAATCTGCGTATGCCCACCGCTGACCAATAGGCATAAGAAAGGGAACGACGGATGCGGGATGTTGCTGTCGGGCAGGTCGATAAAGTGCGAGAGGATATGCCCCTGAAGATGGTTTACTTCGACCATCGGGATGTTGTGAGCAATCGACAAACCTTTGGCAAACGACGTGCCGACCAAAAGCGAACCAAGCAAGCCCGGCCCTCGTGTAAATGCTATGGCATCAATCTTGTCGGGAGTAACTCCAGCCTCCTTGAGCGCAGTATCAACCACAGGTATAATGTTCTGTTGGTGAGCGCGTGAGGCCAATTCGGGGATTACTCCTCCATATTTGATGTGTACAGCCTGTGATGCTATAACATTCGACAAAAGTGTGGTGTTGCGGATGACGGCAGCCGATGTGTCGTCACACGAAGATTCTATTCCGAGTATAGTAATGTCCATATTTTTGGCATTTTTTTCTATTTTTAATAGAAAAATGGTTACTTTTGTAAGTTTTATGACCGTAGTTGAGATGCGCAAAGTTACGAAAATATTATTAAAGGCACTATCAGTCACGCTTTTGTTTCTGATATTTTCTCCTATTGTGCTTACTTTGGTCATCGATTTGCCTTCGGTGCAAAACTTTATTGTGGACCGAGCGACATCCATCATATCGAATAAATTGGGGACTACGGTATCTATCGACAAAATCCGTCTGGGCGTGTTGGGTAGTCTGCGCGTAGAGGGTTTTTATGTCGAGGATTTTCAGCAGGACACGCTCTTGTATGTGAAGAAACTGAAAGTGTATCTCTCAAGTTTCGAAGGCGAAAAGGGTATAACCTTGCGAAATGGCTCGATTGATGGGTCAAAACTATATCTGCGAGAGACTCCCAATGGTGTGATGAATGTCAAAGAGGTGGTAAACTCTTTCGCCAAACGCGATAGCCTGCGTCAAAAAGGCGACTTCGCGCTGAGGGTTAAGGATGTCAAGGTGGATGACTTGATGCTTATAATTGAGCAAGACGAGCATCGCGACCCCTCGTACGGTATTGATTACGGTGATTTGCATTTGGAGCATACATCGGCTTATGTCGAGGATTTTGAATTGCTGAGAGGTCAGGTTAAAGGCCGTGTGCGCAACTTCTCAACGCGTGAGCATAGCGGTTTTACGATTCAAAATTTTACGGGATACTTCTTGGTCGATAAGGGCGTTGTCGATTTGCGCGATTTTGAGATTATGGCCGAAAAATCGGACGTGCGTCTGCGCTCGCTGGTGCTGAAAGGCGATAGTTGGGCTTCGTACAAGGATTTTATTCACAATGTAAATATTTCGGGTGAGGTATATGATAGTAGTGTGTCGTCGGACGATGTGGCGCACTTCGCTCCAAAATTACTACCTTGGAATCTGATTCTTTATGGCGCAAATATATCGGTTGAAGGTACGGTGGATAATCTGAATGTCGATGTTCACGAATTGGAATTTGGCCATAATAGTCTATTGAGCGGAAACGTGCATTTGCGGGGCTTGCCGGAGGTGAAAAATTCGATAATGGAGGTCGATTTGACACGTCTGGATAGCGATGAGATGGATTTGTCAATGCTCTTTAAGGGCATCACGGGCCGAGAGTTGCCCGACAGAGTTCTCTCTATGGCTAATGCCGCAGGGCGTATTATAGCAACGGGTAGATTCAATGGGGGATTTGCTGCTTGCAATGCCGATATGTTGCTGACAACCGACATCGGTAATGTGGAACTCTCGGCAGAGAGGGCGCCGCTTAAGCGTGAAAAGGGTGAGGCTGCGGCATCAAGCCTTAAGGCTGTGGCCGATTTGCGATATGTCAATTTGGGAGAGTTGCTACATAACGATATCTTGGGCCCAATGACTGCTTATGTGTCGTTTGATGGTGCGACGTCCAAGCAGGGGGTGTCGGGTGATTTTGCAGCGCGTGTAGGTGATGTGGAGTTCTACGGCGCAAACTATGAAAATATCGAGGTGGCGGGTAGCATTAATCGCAAGAGCGTATCAGTTGAGGTTGATAGTGAAACCGCTCCGCTGAAGATGTCGTTGAATGGTACTGCAGATTTCAATAATGCACAACCCGTTTATGACTTCAGACTCAATGTCCGCGAGGCTGATTTGGCGGCTATGAGGGTTAATCGCCGAGATTCGATTTCGACGGTAACATTTGATGCCGAGTTGTATGCTGTTGGTAGAACGTTTGATGATATTAACGGCTCACTCAGTATTGACGGAGGCCGCTACTATTATAATGCCGATACGTTGAGTACGGGCGCCGTGCGTTTGGTGGCTCGTAGCGGAGAGGGGCAACGCTCGTTGAATCTTACATCGGATTTTGCAGATGCCACATTCACCGGACCTACGAGTTATTCCGATGTGGCGCGTTATCTAAATGTTGCAATGCGTAAGTATCTGCCGGGATTGTCGGATGCCGACCAATATGTCAGCAGTGACGAGGGCGGATATTCCGCACTATCGGTCAAGGTAAAGAAGATTGACCCATTGTTGGATGCTATATCGAGCGGTCTGAGAATGGCCGAGGGTACGAGCATCAACTTTATGATGAATCCCGTATCCAATCTGCTTTCGCTTAGGGCTGAGTCGCAATATGTGGAGCGCAGGAATATGTTGGCGACGAATATCAATGTTAATTTGACCAATCAGGGTGATTCGCTGGCAATGTATCTGCAATCGGAGGATTTGTATGCCGGAGCATTCCACTTGCCGCAACTCTCGGTGATGGGCGGCGCGAAGAACGACAGAGTGGTTATGTCGGCAGGATTCAGCAATGCAGAGACTCTGTCGTCGGGCGTAATAGGCTTACGAGCCAATCTGGTGCAGGACTCTGTTACGTCGCAACGTCGTGTTGCACTCTACATCCAACCCTCGACCCTGCATAACCGACAGCGCGAGTGGCGTATATCTTCCGGCCCTGTGATGCTGGATACCACACGCATAGTGGTTAATGATTTCAGGATTAGCAGTGGCCGTCAGTCACTACATCTGGATGGTGTGGCCTCGCGCAGCCGCGAGGACTCTCTAACACTTGTGATGCAGGAGTTTGACCTCGCTCCGTTTATGGGCTTTGCCAAGCGTATGAACTATACGGTGACGGGACGTGGCAGCGGTGTGGCTTCGATGAAGTCGGCACTGAGCGGAGGCGAGTTGATGGCAGATATAGATATCGATAGTATGTATGTTAACGAGTTCGCGGTAGCACCTCTATGTCTGTTGTCCGAGTGGGATGTTAGTCAGCAGCGTGTCAGAGTACGTGTTAAGAATAACCGTACGGGCGATAATATTGTGACGGGATATTATGACCCACAATCGGTGCGCTATTATGCGGAGGGTAGTTTTGAGAAGATGCCTATGGCATCGCTTGACCCGTTGTTAAAGGGTGTGGTCTCATCTACTGAGGGTGAGGCTTCGGCCAAGTTGGAAATTCTGGGCCAACGCCGTCAGGCCAAACTCAACGGAACGGTTAATGTGGCCGATTTGGCTACTACGGTGGATTTCACTCAAGCCCGTTATTCGGTGCCACGTGCAACCTTGCAGGTGAAGGACAATCACTTCATCGCAAACAATGTGCGTGTATATGATAAGGAGCGTAATAGCGGTATGTTTAATATGGATTTGAGTCTTGAGCATCTGTCGAATATAGCATACTCGATGCGTGTTGTGCCTCGTAATATGATTGTACTTGATACCGACATAAGCGATAATGACCTCTTCTATGGTAAGGTATATGGCTCGGGTATTGCTACTATTACGGGTAATAAGCGTGGTACGACTCTCGATATTGTCGGCTCTACGGAGGGCAATTCGCAATTCTTTATGCCTTTGTCGAGCAAGTCGGATGCTGCTAATGCCGACTTTGTGGTGTTTGAGCAGGAGGGTGCGCGAGACGTGTCGGATACGACAAACTATCTGTCGCGACGTAAGATGGCTTTTGAGCGACGTAACCGTCAGCGAGCATCGGCAGGTGCAGGTGCGTTGAATATTAATGTCGAATTGACGGCTAAACCAAATACCGAGGTGCAGTTGGTTATCGACCCGACGGTAGGTGATATCATCAAGGCACGAGGTGAGGGCGAACTCAATATGCGAATTGTGCCGAATGCCAATATCTTTGAGATGTATGGCGACTACACCATAACCGATGGTAGTTACCTGTTCACACTGCAAAATATTATTAATAAAAAATTCCTTATCGAGAGTGGCTCGACTATACAGTGGACAGGTGACCCGCTGGATGCGCGATTGGATATTGATGCTGTGTATAAACTCAAGGCATCGTTGCAACCGTTGTTGTCATCTACTACGCTGGAGAATATTACACGTGCAGTCCCTGTTGAGTGTATAATCAACCTAACTGAGCGATTGACTGCTCCGACGGTAACATTCGATATCAAGGTGCCGAATGCCGATACCGATATACAGAATGCAGTAGCCAACCTGCTTAACAACCAGCAATCAATAGCCACGCAGTTTATGTATCTGTTGGTGAGTGGCTCGTTCTATTCCGACTCATCGACTTCTTCAAATATTGGAGCCACAGCATCTGCTACCACAGGTTTTGAGTTGTTGTCGAATCAGTTGAGTAACTGGTTGTCAAGCGATGATTATAATATCATCTTGCGTTACCGTCCGCGCTCGGAATTGACGAGTGATGAGATAGATTTCGGTTTTTCAAAGAGTCTGGTTAATGATAGATTGCTGGTGGAGTTGGAGGGTAACTATCTGGTCGATAATCGTATGGCGGCCAGCAGTAATCTCTCGAACTTTATGGGCGAGGCGTATATAACGTGGTTGATAGACCAAAATGGCAACCTCAAACTGAAAGGCTTTACGCAGACCATTGACCGCTTTGATGAGAACCAAGGTTTGCAGGAGACGGGAATAGGTATATACTATAAGGAGGATTTTGATAATTGGTCCGATTTGAAACGTCGTATAAAAGAGCGATTTATGAGCCGCCGTAAACGCGAGGAGCGTCAGCGTTTGGAGCGAGAGGCCGAAGAGGAGCGCCTGCGTCAATCGGATAGCCTGCTCAGGAGCGGTGAGAATGCAGTGGTAAATCGTTTTGTCGAGAT
Organism: Alistipes sp.; assembly: GCA_017399485.1. GTDB lineage: Bacteria > Bacteroidota > Bacteroidia > Bacteroidales > Rikenellaceae > Alistipes. The sequence continues at coordinate 4,589 of JAFQCA010000037.1, read as the reverse complement.
AGATGAGTAGCGCAGTTGCGGGTTGTAAGAACGCCTATATGTAATTTTTATCGCTCGGCATACGTTAGATGACTGAGACGTGTGACTAATAAATGGAGATAGAAACAAAAAAACAATAGAATAAAAACTTAAATAAATTAAAAGAAAAAATTATGATTGAATTTCTTCAGGCTGTCGAGACGGCAGCAGTAGCAGGTCAGGCAACAGAGGTTGCCGAGGAGGTAACTCGTATGGGTCTTTGGGAATTGTTCCTCAAAGGTGGTTGGCTTATGTGGCCGTTGGTTATTTTGGGCGGTATTACCGTATTCATCTTTGTGGAGCGTTATATGGCTATTCGCAAGGCTTCGGGTTTGGATATGAACTTTATGAATCGTATCCGTGACTACATCTCTGATGGCAAGATTCGTGCCGCCATTGATTTGTGCCGTAAGACAAATACTCCGATTGCCCGTATGATTGAGAAGGGTATTGAGCGTATTGGTCGTCCGATGAGCGATATCCAGACCGCTATCGAGAATGTTGCTAACCTTGAGGTGTCGAAGTTGGAGAATGGTCTTCCGTTCTTGGCTACTATCGCCGGAGGTGCGCCGATGATTGGTTTCTTGGGTACGGTAATCGGTATGGTGCAGACCTTTATGGATATGGCTGCCGCAGGTGGTACAGTCGATATGTCGCTCCTCTCGGGCGGTATGTATGTAGCGATGGTTACTACCGTTGCAGGTCTTGTTGTCGGTATCCCCGCATATTTCGGTTACAACTATCTTGTTGCCCGTATCGAGAAGTTGGTATTCCAGATGGAGGCTAACTCAATCGCATTTATGGATATTTTGAATCAACCCGTAAAATAATAAGTTATGGCAATTAAGAGAGGTTCTAAAGTCGATGCCTCGTTCTCGGCGTCGTCAATGACCGACTTGATGTTCCTGTTGTTGATTTTTATGATTATCGCTACCACGCTAATCAATCCCAACGCCATCAAGTTGATGTTGCCCAAAAGTGCTAACCAACTCAAGGATAAGGCTATCACTACCGTGTCGATTAAGGATAACGGAGCAGGTCGCTACACCTATTATGTAGAGTTGGATAATGTGGGTTCGCGCGAGGGTATTGCTCGTGCTTTGAAGAGCCGTCTTGCGGGACAGGAGGAGCCGACAATCTCGCTCCACGCCGATAAAACTGTCGAGTGGGATGAGATTGTGCAGGTGATGAATATAGCAAAGGATAACGGCTATAAACTTATAGCCGCTACCCAACCCTAATGCGTCGAAAGAGGCCTTTATAGGACTTGTTAAAGTGCTATGGTATGAAAAAATGTAGAATAACCGTCGTACGTCGAGCCTCGTATGAGGATTTGATGGCGCAGTACGAGAATCCGATTGAACACGCTTGCGATATGTGCGAGGGTCAGGTATTTATTGCCAATGGCTGGCAACGTCCCGAAGGATTGTGTCAAAGCGCGTGGGATACGATGTCGCCGTTTGTTATGGCATTGGCGCACGGTGGTGGTAATTTCTATGATGGGTGGATGAAGAATCCTCATTCTGCGATGATATCGTGCAATGACGGCTTCCGTCCCGTCAGTTTTCTGATAGAGGCACTTGATGAAGAGGCCGATTAACGGCTTAAAAAAGCAGGATTTCAATAATCCAAACAATTAAATTATGAACTATTACGACGAAAACGACGATAGGCCCAGATTATATGGTGGTGTGGCTGCGGCGGCATACATCATTGTTATGGCTGCGTTGATGCTTTTGACCTATATCCCCATCAAGGTGGTTGAAATACCCGAGATGATGATTATCGAGATTGAGGAGGAGCGTCCGCGTCCACGTCCTGTGGTAACGAAACAGGCTCCGCGTCATCAGAATCTATCGACAACGCGTGAGAATACACAGCAGGTGACCGGTACCGATGAACAGACTCAGACGGTAAATCGTCGCGCGATATTCCATAGTAATAAGGGCGGTGTCGATGAGCCTGAAGATTTGGGTAATCCCTTTGCCCGTGAGGGTGATGAGAATCTGGCCAGCGGTGATGGTGGCGGCTTGAATCCTATTGGTAATGACCAACTGGATGAGGGCCTGCGAGGTCGAGGCTTGGTGGGTAATCTGCCTGTGCCGTCATATCCGGGTAATGTGAGTGGTAAGATTGTTGTACGTGTTGCTGTTGACCAGCACGGACGTGTGACAAGTGCTGCGTATGAGCCAAAGGGTTCAACATCGTCGGATGCAGCATTGATTGCGGCTGCAATAGATGCGGCTAAACGCGCTCGCTTTACCGAGAGCCGCAGTTTTGTGCAGGGTGGTACGATAACCTATAATTTCAAACTAAATTAATGAGTGTCGGATGAAAAAGATTCTTGTTTGTATGCTGCTTGCCCTAATGTCGCAGGGTGTGGTTGCGCAGGAGAAGGTTGGACCAAAGATGACTTTCGACAGCGCGACACACAATTTCGGCGATGTGGAGCGCAAAGGCGGAGATTTGGTGAAGGAGTTTAGGTTTGTGAACGATGGCGATGAGCCTTTGGTGATAAAGAAGATTACCAAATCGTGTTCGTGTACAACGGTGAGTTATTCTCGTAAGCCTGTGATGCCGGGCAAGTCGGGAGTTATCATTATTAAGTATGAACCGCATAAGGTTGAGGAGGGGGTATTCAACCGTGTGATACAAATCTATACCAACGCCTCGAATAAGGCGCGAATATTGGCCATTCAAGGTAATTCTATAGAGAATGGCAAGCGCAAGAAGAAGTAGATTTTTTATGACTTGACTCTATATATCTATTAATATAGGTATAGCATAAAACAAAACGGCGGCTTTCATTTGCGAAAGCCGCCGTTTGTTTATTTAGTCGCTGATGGATTATTTTGTAGCGCTCTCCAAACGCTTCATCATAACGAACATAAACAGTGCTGAAAGCAAGCACAATGCGATGAATACCGACCATACGATTGTGAGCGGAAGACCTCCCCAAAGGAATCCACCTACTGCAACAAGCATATTACCCAACGCAGTTGCTACAAACCAGCAACCCATCATCATACCCTTATATTTGGGAGGAGCAACCTTCGATACGAATGAGATACCCATCGGCGAGAGCAACAACTCGGCAAATGTCAATACGAGGTAAGTTGAAATCAACCAGTTTGCAGATACGAATGTAGCCTCGTCACCTGCTGCAGCCTGTGCATCGGGTGAAAGCAAACCCATTGAACCAACAGCCATTACAGCGAAACCTGCTGCTGCTACCAACATACCATAAGCAATCTTACGGGGTGCTGAGGGCTCCTTGCCACGCTTTGCCAATGCACCGAAGATAGCCATCGATACGGGTGTCAAAGCAACTACATAGAAGGGGTTAAACTGCTGGAAGATAGGAGCGCTAACGGCAACAGTACCGCTTACATTGAGATACTTGTAAACCAAGATACCGATAATACCCAAAACAACAACGCCAGATGCAATCTTTGCCTTGGCAGTCTCGCTCTGGAATACAGAGAAACCAGCATAAACAGCAACAATGATAAGTACCAAGTTCCAAACGTTGAATGCCATACTCTGCAAGCCCTCTGATGTTTTCTCGGTGAACTCGTCAGCGAAGTAAGTAAGTGTCAAACCGTTCTGGTGGAATGCCATCCAGAAGAAGATTACAACAGCAAACACCAAGAACAATGCTGTCATACGAGCCTTAGTCTCGGCGGGAGTGAGGTTATCCTCAATCTGTGCAGCCTCGCCCTTCTTGCCCTTGCCGCCCTCGACGTGACGGAATGTAGAACGGAAGATGTAGTAGATGGCGATTGAAGCGATAAGCGATGCACAAGCCACTGCGAATGAGAAGTGGTAAGCGTCGTTGCCGCTATAGCCGAGTGAAGTCTCTGCCCACTCCTTAATCTTTACGGCTGCAGTAGGTGCAAACAAGGCACCAATATTGATAGCCATATAGAAGATTGAGAAACCTGAGTCGCGCTTGTCGGCATACTTCGGGTCATCGTACAAGTTACCCACCATAACCTGCAAGTTACCCTTGAACAAACCTGTACCCACCGAGATGAAGAGCAACGCAGCCAACATAGCAATCATCGCTACAGTGTCACCTCCGAGCGGGAACGAGAGCAACAGGTAACCAATGAACATAATGGTAATACCGATTGTTACCATCTTACCGAAACCGAACTTGTCGGCTGCAATACCACCAAACAGGGGCATAAAATATACCAAGCCGAGGAAAGTTGAGTAGATTGCACCTGCAACACCGGCATCCAAGCCGAAGTTAGCACGCAGGAACAACGCAAAAACTGCCAACATAGTGTAGTAGCCGAAACGCTCACCTGTGTTGGCCAATGCAAGGGCATACAAACCCTTTGGATGTCCTTTGAACATAATTTTAGTTATTTAATGGTTAATATTGTATTGTTTCCTAAAATTTGGACAAATATAACGAAATATTCGTATATTTGATGTAGTTTGATTAAGATTCTTTGAGTATCAAACCATTAAGAAGAACTTGCATGAGAATGGGCAATGGATAAGAAATTGCTAACTTGTTTTGTTACACTATATTCCTCATGCTTTTCAAATAACTCTTT
>JAFQCA010000036.1 GCA_017399485.1 Alistipes sp. | reverse complement strand
TTCCCGATGCTTCCCTGTACACGTCACTCCACCGAGCCTTCAGGCGAGGATTGGAGTCTCTAACCTAAAACTAATATCCTTTAGAGATTAATCCGCTACGCGTCTTTTAGTTGCTACGGCTCGGCAAAAAGTACAAGCACTCTTTGCTCTCGCCTTAATCGCAACTTTCCAATCAAAATCGTCAAGCCGATTTTGTGGAATGACATTTTTATACTTATCTAATTCCTCCTCTAAGTTAGAGGAGGTGGCACTCGCCCCAAGCGAGTGACGGAGGAGTCTGCAATTTTGAATTTTGAATTCTAAATTTTGAATTAAACACACACTCCCTCCCCCTTCGGGTACTCCCTCTTGCCTTAGAGGGAGAATTTTTATTTAGTTTCCTACTCATTCTAATCCAACTCTCAAGCCCAAAAATTCTTAATTTTGAATTTTGAATTTTGAATTCCCCTGCCTTATTGTTTTGGGTTGATTTTCAGTTGTTTCGGTGGCTGAAAGCAAATCACTGTGTTAATTTATTGAATTTTTATTGTTAAAATACTTGACAAACGGGTTTTGATGTATTATATTTGCAATGTCGTTAGTCGTTAAGCCTGCGGCACGAAATCCTATAAAACGCTATATATTAGCCGTTTCGGGATTCGGAAAGCAAAATGTAACAACCAACAAACCAAAAAGTAAATTTTTGAACAATAAAATCACTTGACGATATGGGTAATCAATCGCAAACATCGCTGCAACTGCGCTCAATAGCGACAGGCAGGTGCCGAATTCGGCAGATATGAACATATCAACATTTATAGTCGATAAGTTTTTAACAAACTGTATTCATTGCTTAAAACATTGAATATCCGAGAGTTGAAAACGTCAATCGATAATTAATCAACACAATATTAACCACAATAAACAATTTTATCAACACGTAGGCCGATTGCTCGGCCCGACCTTTAACACCCTAAACACTATGAATCGTACCTACTTGATTAATGCCATTGACAGCATAGCGACGGCGGACGGCTACTCGTTCTACACCGATGGCGAAGAGAGAATGTCTGAGCAGATTAAATCCTACCCCGCAGCGTGGTTACAACCTCCAAAGTTTCAGCAGATGGAGGGGCGCAAGCACGGCAAGGTGACCTACGATGTGACGTTGCACGTGATGGAGGCCGGGGCGAAACTATCGCCTGCGGAGCGTCAGCAGACCTGGTCGCGACTTGAGGATGAGTTGATAGAGATATTCTCGAAACTATCAGATGCAACGCTGGTTATAGCCGTCGAGGACCTGAAGATACGCCACACATCTTCCACGCTGACAACGCACGGCGAGGTGGCCGCAACGGCAACGGCTGAGGTGGTGACCTTCTTCTAAAACCTTTTTTGGGCAGGGAGAGGCAGGGGAATTCAAAATTCAAAATTCAGAATTCAAAATTACGAGAGATAAACTCTCGTTTCCTCCTCGCGGCTCGGCAAAGAGTGTTTACACTCTCTGCTCTCGCTCCGCAGCGTCGGTTCAAAATTGAGAATAGCAGACTCCTCCGCCCTAACGGGCACCTCCTCTACCTTAGAGGAGGAAATATTTGAGTAGAATGTCATTACGAGGAGGACTTTAGTCCGACGTGGTAATCTCTTGCGCTCTTCAATCGTAGTAGATTAATCTCTAACGAAAACACATTATTAGAGACTCCAATCCTCGCCTGAAGGCTCGGTGGAGTGACGTGCTAACTAAATATATAGAAAAAATATTACCGCGCGAAGCCCATCAATTTTGAATTTTGAATTTTGAATTCCCAAACCACCAACCAAAACCGTAACCGCAGAGCCCTCAACAGCAACATAAACCCACAACCACAAACCCACAACCACAAAACCCATAAAAAACCGACTATGAAATTTACATCAATTCCAGAGGCTTATTCATCGTTCAACTCGCCTCTCGTATATGAGTTCGAGAGCGAGCAGGAGGCCAAAGACCTATTGGTCGAGATTACCGACCTTGCAACCAACGAGGTCATAGGTCGCAAAAAACTGTATGCCGCAACCGCAGGGAGCATCGACATAGCCCCTTATCTGCGTCGCAGAGCCATCGCCACACTCCCCGAAAACATCGCCGGGTGCGGAATCGTGGAGATGGGCACACAGATAAAGGTGCGAGTGACGGTGGATGGTACGGCATCCTCGTCGCGCAACTTCATCGCGGCAAAAGTTGCTCCCGACACCCACTACCGGTTACTCACTCATCAACTTGCGCAACGCACGATGGCCCGCGACGAGTTCGACCTAATCGCATACTTCGCTATGCCCGATGCGGTGGTCGAGGTCGTGGTGGAGGCTACGGGCAAGGAGAATCAATCGCTCTCGTTGGAGGCGTCGGGAGGCCATCACGTCATAGCCCTGACGGCTGCATCGTTCGACTCGGCCACCGAGGACCTGAAGGTTAAAATCATAATCGACGGTGAGGAGGTCTCGGTAATCGACTATGAGATAAAACCCAACCTGAAGGGGGCGCGACGCATAGCGTGGATGAACAGCGACTTCTCGCCTGAGGTATATACCTTCCCGTTGCGTAAGAGTATCCTTGTCGAGGCGGCACGCAAGCGCATAGCCACACTATGGGGTAGCGAGGCTGCCGAAGTAGAACACTACAACCAACTGAAACTCCTCTCGGCTTATGAGCCCGAAAGTCAGATTGAGGCACTGCAAGAGATTCTATGTAGTCCCAAGGTGTGGCTTGTAACGGGTAGCACGGTAGAGAACATCGACCTCAGAACAGAGCGTATGCTCCACGCCAATAGCGAGGGTATGGGTATCGTCGAGTTGGATATTCGCAGCGCACAGGAGGGCGTGAGGTTATGAAAACAAGGGTGAAGATTGACTCTCACTACTGCGACGTGGAGGAGGGTTTTGTGCCCCCGAAGAACATTGTTCACTTCTCCGACGAGGAGTGTGCGCAGGGTGGCTCGCGCTCGAAGCGTGAGGTGAGATTCAGGCTCCCCTCGTCACCTCAGAACGATGCCTTGATGGAGTATGCAGCCGATGCGTTTGCCGCCGAGAGATTCAATGCCGCAAATCACACTGCCACCATTGAGGTCGATGGTGTGGAGTTGTTGAGTGGCAAGGTGGCGCTTGCAGCCGTCGTGTACAATGATAATATGGTGCAATATGAGGTTGTCGTCACTCGACAAGGGGATAGTTGGCGCGAGCAGTTACACTCAAAAAAATTGGCCGAGACGGCACTCGACTATAACATTACGCTCAACGGTGCAAACATCGAGAAGAGTTGGCTCTCGGGGCAGAAGGTGAGATTTCTGCCCGTGCATTTCGACCAATACATCGCGCCCTACGACCAGCAGAGCCTCTATCCGCCCTCTCACATTATGGGGGTCGAGAGTTATATGCCCTTCATCTCGGTGGCGGCACTCCTGAAGCAGGTGTTTGCCGATGCGGGCTACGAGGTCGAGAGCCGCTTTGTGGAGAGCGAATTTTTTAAGAAACTATGCATTTCGGGGCGTTACGAGCAGGCAAGTAAGTCGGCCTACAGACTTGATGCAATAGCGGGATTCTGCGCCGGACGCACCGCAGAGTCCTCGACCACAGCCAACTCATTCGGGCGTGCCTATCTGTCGAATAGCGTATTGGTGAATTCGTTGGGCTCGTTTGTCGATACCACCGACAGTAGCCTTGCCGATGACCTCTACGACAATGGCGGAGCATTGGATGTCGGGTCCACGCGCCTGAAATATATCGCTCCGATAGGTACGACGATGAAGTTTGAGTTGCAGGTAAACTTTACGACAGATTATCTCATACTCTCGCGCCAAAGGCTCAAGTGCTTCGACAGCATATATCTGGGGCCTAACTGCGACGTTACGTTCAAGGTCAAAAACCCCTTCACTGACCGCCGCCACAAGTTGGCCGAGAATACGCAGTATCACTGCATAGTATTCGGTCACGTCGATGGCGATAAATACCGTGTGGTATATGTCACAGCGCAGGGTACGACGGTTTTGGGCGAGTTTGCGTCGCGCTCGGCAAAGATTACAACGCCTATGGGGCTGGGCGATGGGGAGTGCCAGTTGGAGGTGGATTATCATAACGGTAACTCAGGCATATATATAGACGATTGGGCTATGTATGACGGCTATGTCGAGGATACAGGCTCAACCGAAGTCTCGATGAGAGTCACCACCACACCCGAAGAGGTGGGGCCTTCCATCACCCGCTACTTCGATACGATGTATCTCTATGGCGCCGAAGAGGGGCAACGCATAACGCTCAAGAGTGATTGCCGCCTGAGGAGCCTCTTCTCGCCCACGCCCTCGGTGGGCTCGGTGCTCACGTTGGCCGATATTATGCACTACGACTGCACGCAGGAGGAGTTTGTCGATGCGCTGCAGCAACTCTTCAACCTACGAATATGTGTGCAGGGCAAAAAGGTATATATCGAGCCGAAGGATGATTTCTACAACGGGCAGGTCTTCGATGTGAGCAAACGCATAATCCTCTCGGAGGAGATTCGGGCCGAAGAGGTGGCCGCCGAGCATCGTAGCACCGTGCGACTCGGTTATCGAACGGAGAGCGACGGCGTGGTGGAGCGATTCAACCGAGCCACAGAGCAGAAGTTGGGACAATGGAGCATCGGCTGCAACTCCTCGCTCGCTGTCGAGGGCATAGAGCGAAACATCAATCCTCTCTTCTGTCCCACGCTCTCGGCTACGGGTATCCTGCCGTCGGCCCCCTCGGCGGCGATATTGCAGGTGGGCAACCGCGACGACGATGTGCAGGAGGATAATGTGATACGCATCGTGCGATATGAGGGGTTGCACGATTTGAGTGGCAGCGAGAAGTGGGTGTTCCCCACCTTTGGTGACAGGTACCCGCTGGCGGCATTTCACTACCCCGCAGGGCTGAGCGAGAGTGATGGCGCAGCCATAGTAGGCAAGCCGTTGGCGGCAGGCCCGACGGAGCCTTTCACATTGTGCTTTGAGTCGCGAGATGGGGCTGAGGGCCTGAAGGCATATTACGAGTCGGAGTTATCGTCGCTGGAGCGACAACGCCGTCTTCACGTAGCATTGCAGATGGCCCCCGAAGAGATGCAACAGTTGGAGGAGGTGGCTGCGGCAGAGCCCTCACGTCGCTCACTCTTCCGCTTGGGCGAGGGCGAGAAGGCACTCTACAGTCTCTATGGCGTCGAGGGGTATGATGCCGCCAGAGGTGTGGCCTACTGCGTGATGGAGCGCACGATGAGAGATTAACCGTTTATCCGAGCCGAGTCCCACTCACCTGCCCACTCACCTGCCCACGCATCCACTCGGCTCGGGTAGAAATAAAAAACCAATTAAAAAAACCGACAAAAAAACTTATGCAAACAAAAATCACAATCAGAAACGAAGCCCAGACGTGCTACATCGACATCGAGGGCGTTATCGGAGTGCCCGAACAGAATCAATTTGATAATGCGTCGCAGGCAGTGGCTACCTTCGAGACATTCCGACGCGAGGTCGAGCGCATTGCCCAAGTGGCGGCTACATCGGTAGTGGTGAACATACGCTCGACGGGTGGCGACGTGAACGATGCTCTGCTCATATACGATGCCTTGCAGGGCCTCGATGCCCGCATCACCACACGTTGCTATGGCTATACCGCCTCGGCAGCCACAATCATTGCACAGGCCGCCGACAAGGGATGTCGTGAGATTTCGAGCAATGCGCTCTACCTAATCCACAACTCAATGTGCGCCATCGAGGGTAATGCCTCGACGCTGGAGAGCCGTGCCGAACTGTTGCGAAAGACCGATGAGCGATTGGCACATCTCTATGCCCAACACTCGGGGCGTGAGGCCGAGACCTTTGTAGAGTTGATGGCCGAGAACAATGGCGAGGGCCGCTGGCTCACAGCCGAAGAGACCCTTGAGGCAGGATTGGCCGACAAGATTATCGACAACCTCATTGTAGGCTCGCTCATCCCCGACGGTGAGGAGTCGGCTAATGATGATGTAGCGACAACAGCCGACGAGGCCTTGCCGCAGAACAGAGGTCATAAAACAGATAAGCAGAGTGTGAAAAAGGCTCTCAACCGCGCTGCAGGGGCTCTGCTTGGCTATCTGTTACGCCGATTCTCGTATCGCTGGGAGCAGTGGATGGACAATATCCGCCAGAAGCGCGAGGAGCGTCTTGAGCAGCAACGTGCGCAGGGTGTGGCATCGGAAGAGGCATCACCTGCCGCAACCGATAACAACACTAAGGCGGGCGAAGGAGCAACAGCCACCCCGACAGAGAATCTGCCACAGGCGGAGAACTTGCCACAGGCTGCCGCCCAACGTCAGGCTGCTAAGAATCGCTCGGCTCTGCTCTTCAGCGAGGGACAGCGTCGCTACAAGCCCTCAAGGGTGAAGGAGACGGAGGACCCCTCGGTCAACAAACCGCACCACTGCTCTAACCAATCGGCCTATGCCGAAGACGCCAAAGCGTTTGGACGATACTAAATTTCGGGGCGAGCGCCGTAAGAATTCAAAATTACGAGAGATAAACTCTCGTTTCCTCCTTGCGGCTCGGCATAGAGTATAAATACTCTCTGCTCTCGCTCCGCAGCGTCGGTTCAAAATTCAAAATTGCAATTAAGTAGCCAAAGGTGTCATTCCACATCACGAACAAATGTGAGTGATGATTGGAATCTCTAAAGGGCAATTCGATTAAGGTTAGAGACTCCAATCAAAATCGGCTGCCGATTTTGTGGAGTGACGTGAGAGGAAATTCAAAATTGTTTTTCTTATAGTTAGTAATATGCTAACAAAATAAATACTGAAACATTATCAGTAAAACCACAAACCAAAAACCACAATTAACCACAAAAACCATTTTTATTATGTCAAACATTATTGTAAATCCCAAGAATTACACAGGTCACGAACTTGAAACAATCTTTTTCCGCCCCTTGCTTTCGGGCCCGACAGCCGAGCAGTTAGGCATCCGCATCTTGTACAATATGCCTATGCCGACGGTAGTGCAGATGTGGGACCACTCAAACAACGTGTTGAAGCCCTTTGACGAGAACTCATCGTGGAGCGGTGGCTCGAAATCGACTCACTACCAGAAGACAATCCCTATGGCTCGCGTAAAGGCCGAGAACGCATTTTCGGCAAGCGACTACTTCTCGACAATCTTCGAACTCATCACCAACCGCTCGGACGTGAATATGGAGGATTTGACAGGCACCGAGTTGGAGGCTGCCGAGACCGAGTTGTTCCGTCGCGCCATCGCCGAGAGCATCCGTATGAATCTCTGGTTGGGCGATAAGGGTGGCACCTTCGAGACAGGCTATACAAGTTTCGACGGCTTGCTCAAGTTGGTGGACGAGCGCGTGAAGGGCAAGAACTTCCACTACTCGCAGTCAAACCTCAACGCCATACTTGGCGACTATCTCGTATCGGAGATTTTCGACCTTATGGTGACCAATGCAAGCCCCCGCTTGAAGGGTTTGTATAACGAGGGCGAGGTGGCATTCTTCGTATCACCGACGATTTATACCTATTACGAGCAGTACCTCAACACCACCTTCGGCTCGGCAGCATACACCGATGTGCAGAACGGACGCCGTTGCTTGATGTATCGCGGATTCCCCATCATCGAGATTAATCTGGAGCCCGCAATCTCGTCATCAAAACTCTCGCAGGACTTCATCATCTTTACAGACCGTCGTAACTTGGTGATGGCGGTAAACACAGCCGACAGCCCCGGCTCGGAGGTACGTATGTGGTACAACCCCGACGAGATGGAGAACCGCCAGCGTGCCGTCTTCGCCATCGGTTGCGAGGTGTTGGACGATGAGTTGGTATGCGCATTCATCAATGTGGGTGAGTAGGAACTAAAAACAGTGCTAAAAGATGACCGAATTAAAGTTTTATAAACCTGTGGGCGGCATCTTGTCGGCGGAGTTGTTCTTCGCATCCGACCTTAACTCTGTAGATGATATGGTGAAGGGCCAGGGTGTGGCCGTAGAGTTATGCGACGATAAATCGACCTACGAGGAGCATTTTTCAGCCGAGAGTGGCTTGGTGAGCGTGCAACACACGCTCACCCTTGTCGCTGACGGCAACAAGGGCCGAGAGTGGATGCAACGTGAGTTTATCGGGCGTTGCTCGACAGAGGGTGTAGTGGCGAGCGTCGAGATGGCGACAGGCGAAGAGATTATCGTAGGTCATTGTCCGCGTTTTCTCTTTGAGCAGGCTCTGCGACTCGAGAGTCTGAAGTTCTTATCGGGTGAGAAACTCAACGACTCGCCACAGATTGTGCTCACGCTGACGTGCCACGACACCCTCTCGGCAATGTAAATTCTTAAACCATATAAACACTAAGAACAAAAACATTATGGAACAGACAAAGACAAAAAGCCTTGTGGCGGTGGGAAATCGCAGGACGGAGCCGCTGTTTGCCCTCTCGCCACAGGAAGTGCATAGCAATAAGTTCTGGCGGTGGGGCGACGACAATATGATGCCTTATGCTCTGTCGCTGATGTCACGCCGCTCGACTACACACCGTCGCATTATAAACGACAAGGCCGACTACATTGCCGGCAAGGGTTTCTCCTATGACGAGGGCGAGCCGCTGCTCGGACACTTTGTGCGACAAGCCAATGGCGAGGGCGAATCACTCCGCACCGTACTCTATCGTCTGGCCTTCGACAAGGCCCTGATGGGCAATGCTTTTCTTGAGGTGGTGACCGACGAGAAACACTCCACGCTCTCACTCTTTCATCAGGATGCCGCCACCTGCCGCATAGCACGCGACTCGCAACACGTGTTGCTGCATCATAATTGGAATCAGTTCAAAGAGGAGGAGGCTCGGCAGTTGCCCCTCTACCCGTTGTTCGAGAAGCAGGACGACGGCTCGCTGCGAACGATGATTCACTACAAGGAGTATGAGCCAATGTTCACCCACTACGGCGTGCCGAAGTACATAGCGGGTATGGGTGTGTCGGCCATAGCCTACAAGACCGACTGCTGGAACATCTCGCGCTTGGACAATTCGTTCCAACTCTCGGGCGTGATGATGCTTGACGCATCAACCGACAGCGAGGCCGAGACCGAGCGTATAGTGCGTGCTGCCGAACAACGCTTTGCGGGCAACCCCGGACAGGTGATGTTCGTCATCCGCGAGGGCGGCGAGAGCGACAACTCGAAGTTTATCCCCGTAGAGTCGCACAACGAGGGCGATTGGAGTGCCCTGCACGACCAGGCGACAAGCGATATCGTGATTGCCCATTCGTGGTTCCGCTCGCTCAGCGGACTGGACTACTCGGCAGGATTCAGCGCCGAGCGCATCCTGCACGAATATGAGGTGGCGCTGAATACCGTAATTCTGGCCGAACAGGAGGAGTTGATGGCCCCCATAAAACGCATTATGCGCGAGGTGGCCGAGATAAACCCATCGTCGCTGGAGATTGTAAACCGTCCGCCGACACGCTCAAAACCCATCTATATGAAGGTGTGGGAGGCGCGCAAGGCCGATGGCTTGGAGTACGACGAGCAGGATGAGAGCCAGCAGGCTTGGCTTTCGGAGATAACCAAGTACAACGTAACAAAAATCAATTAGACTATGGCAGAGTTAGTTACTTCGGCTGAGGTGATAGCGATAGCCTTCACCGATGGCCAATACATAGAACAGAGCGTCATTTCGCCGTGCGACATCGAGGCGGCTACCGAGCGTTGGGTTACCCCCGTCGTGGGCCGTGCCTTGCTGGAGGCTGTGGCAGGGGGCAAGTACGAGGAGTTGAAGGAGGATTATCTGAAGCCCGTCATCGCGCTCTATACGCGACTGCTGGTGCAGCCGCGCCTGAACGCCGCAACCTCGCAGGCAGGTCTCTCTGTCATCACCACCTCGTCGCGTAAGGCTGTCGACGCGGAGGCCCGACGCGAGTTGCAACGCTCGCTCAAGGCAAGGGCCAAATTCCTCAGGCAACGTCTTGAGGAGTATCTCGACGAGCATAAAGCGGAGTTGGCGGAGTATGATGAGAAGCAGAACATATTAAAACGTTGTCGTTGTGATGGAGGCTTTGTACAGATACATTAACGGTGCGGTGGCGGGCGTGGCGGCACTGTTTGCACCCGTCGTGCCGCTCATCTGGGCATTGGTGACATTCATCGGGATAGATTTCCTGACGGGTGTCACCGCCTCACGGGCCGAGAGCCGACGACAAGGCGCGGAGTGGTACTTCGAGAGCCGCGAGGCGTGGCGCACGGTTGAGAAGTTGGGGTTCACGATTATAGCCTTGCTGATGGCCTACCTCATAGATACTATGATGTTGGATTTTCTGGGGCTCAACCTGACCAAACTGTTTGCGGGGTTTGTCTGCGGAGTCGAGATGTGGTCGTTTGTCGAGAACGCCTGCCGCATAAGCGATGCCCCGCTGCTACGCCACATAAGAAGATTGGTAAGAGTAAAAATAGAAGAAAAAACCAAAGAGTTATGAGTAGAGGAACAGATAATTGCAACCCGGGTAACATACGCCGCTCGAAGATTCGCTACAAGGGTGAACTCCACCCCTCGACAGATGCGGCATTCAAGCAGTTTGAGTCTATGGAGTGGGGTTACAGAGCGATGTTCGTGTTGTTGGACACCTACCGTGTGCGTTACTCGCTGAACACCCTGCGCGAGATGATTTCGCGCTACGCACCCCCTTCGGAGAATCATACGGGACTATATATCGATATGGTCTGCAATATGACGGGCATAGAGCCCGATGAGGTTATAAACACTCGCTCGCGCAAGACAATGGTACCCATCGTTGCCGCTATGTCGCGCGTCGAGAATGGCCACGCCGCCGACAGAGAACAGATAGAACGCGGCTTCGACCTGACAGGATTCTGAAATTCAAAATTACGAGAGATAAACTCTCGTTTCCTCCTCGCGGCTCGGCAAAGAGTGTTTACACTCTCTGCACTCGCTCCGCAGCGTCGGTTGCCTCACCTTTTTACGGCTAAAAAGGTGAAAAAGACACGAAGTGGATTAATTTATGGGAGGAGATTATGTTACAGACTCCTCCGCCCTAACGGGCACCTCCTCTTGCCTTAGAGGAGGAATTAATAGGTTAGAGACTCCAATCCTCGCCTAAAGGCTTCGGTGGAGTGACGTGGGCAGGGAGCATCGGAAAGGCTCGGTGGAGTGACGTTTCCCGCGAACAATAAAAGTATAAGGAAAATTTTGAATTTTGAATTTTGAATTATGAATTCTACCTTTGTGGTATGGAATCGAAGATACTTCAAGGATTAAATAAAGCACAATACGATGCGGTGGTCAATTACGAGAAGCCATCGCTTATTATTGCGGGTGCGGGTTCGGGTAAGACACGCGTACTCACATCACGAATAGCATATATGTTGGAGCAGGGCGTAAAGCCGTGGAACATCCTTGCGCTGACCTTCACCAACAAGGCTGCCGAGCAGATGCGCTCGCGCATCGAGCAGATGGTGGGCTCGACGGCGCGATATATTCGTATGGGTACGTTTCACTCTGTCTTTTCACGCATCCTGCGCGAGAATGCCGAGCGTATAGGATTTACACAGAGTTACACCATCTACGAGCCGTCGGATTGCAAGAATCTAATCAAGACCATCTGCAAGGAGTATGGGCTGGCCGACGACAAATACAAACCTGCAAAGGTGCTCTCGCGCATCTCCTTTGCCAAAAACTGCTTGGTCACGCCGGGAGCCTATGTCGCCAATACGACCTATGCCACCGAGGACAGGCAGATGCAGATGCCCCGCTTTGGCGAGATTTATGTCGAGTATTGTCGCCGCTGCAAGCAGAACGGAGCGATGGATTTTGATGATTTGCTGCTGCAGACCAATATCCTGTTGAGGGATTGTCCCGACGTGCTGGAGCAGTATCAACGATTATTCGAATATATCTTGGTCGATGAGTATCAGGATACCAACTATGCGCAGTACATCATCATCCGCCGCCTCTCGCAGTTGCACGGCAGGGTGTGCGTCGTGGGTGACGATGCGCAGAGTATCTACTCGTTCCGAGGTGCCAAAATCGAGAATATACTCTCGTTCCGCAACGACTATCCGCAGGCTCTGACCTTCAAGTTGGAGCAGAACTACCGCTCGACGCAGACCATAGTCAATGCCGCCAACTCGGTCATTGAGCGCAACTCGCGCCGTATGGACAAGAAGTGTTTCTCGGCGGGTGACGAGGGCGACAAGATTCGTATCGTGCGCTCATATACCGACCGCGAGGAGGCCGATGAGATAGCCAACGCCCTGCGCGAAAGAATACGCCAGACGGGCGACAGTTGGAACGAGGTGGCCATACTCTACCGCACAAACAACCAATCGGCTGTAATGGAGACCGCCTTGCGCCGACGCGGAATACCATATCGCATCTACAAGGGCAGTTCGTTCTACGACCACAAGGAGATTCGTGATATGCTGGCCTACATACGCCTTATAATCAACCCTAAAGACGATGAGGCGCTCAAACGCGTTATCAACTACCCTGCGCGAGGCATAGGCGACACGACGGTTGGCCGTATCGAGCAGTTGGCACGTGAGCGTGGTCAGTCGATGTGGGAGGCTATCGACACTCTGGTGGCCGAGGCCGCCACGTTGGGTGATGCAATGCAGAAGACCATAGCCCGCAAGGTGACGGAGTTTGTAAACCTCATCCGTTCGTTGGGCGATGTACGCCGCGAGAAGGGGCTCTACGACTTTGGTCTTGAGGTGGCATCGCGCACAGGTATCCTCGCTTCGTACCGCCAGGAGAACACCCCCGAAGCGACCAGCGCAGTGGACAACATCGAGGAGTTGTTGAACTCGATGCAACTCTTCACCGAGCAGTGTGAGGCCGAGATTCGTGCCGGCGAGCGCGAGGAGGAGAACAAACCCACAATCGAGGAGTGGTTGCAGAATATTATGCTGCTGACCGATATGGACAACAAGGAGGAGGATGGCTCGGACGAGAAGGTTACGCTGATGACCGTACACTCGGCCAAAGGTCTGGAGTACAAATACATATACATAGCAGGTTGCGAGGAACGATTGTTCCCTTCGGAGCGTGCTATGGAGTCCCCCGACGGCTTGGAGGAGGAGCGACGATTGTTCTACGTCGCCCTCACGCGCGCCAAAGCCGAGGCGACACTCTCCTATTGCGAGATGCGATTCAAGTGGGGTAATATGGAGTTCTCGTCACCCAGCCGATTCCTGCAGGAGATAGATTCGCGTTACATTGATTGCGACGAGGATTTACGCCGTCCGCAGCGTCGCAACACAGGCGATAGCGACTCCGATGGCGCACTCACGGGCCGTATGGGAAACTTCTCGCGTGGAGGGTACGGCGGTGGCTATGCAGGTGGCTATGGTGCTGCATCCCAACAACGCGGAGCGGCCAGCAGTGCAGGTCGAAATGGTGGCAACAATAGCGCCATCGAGGAGTTGCGCAAGCGTTTCGACTACCGTTTCCAGCAGAAACGCGAGCAGCAAGGCTCTCGCCCTGCACCCGACCCACGCATCGTGCAACAACCTGCTGCGCCGCGCTCTACGGATGGTATGCGCCGCATAACACGCTCTGCATCAGGAGGCGTGGCCCCGTTGGGCCCCTGTGCCTATGAGGTGGGCAATCGCGTGGAGCATCCGAAATTCGGGGTTGGAATGGTGACTCGCATCGAGCAGATGGCCGAGGATTACAAGATTGTAGTCGATTTCGGGCAGTACGGCGAAAAGACTCTGCTCGCCAAGTTCGCCAAACTGACAAAGTTGTAAGGGGAATTCAGAATTACGAGAGATAAACTCTCGTTTCCTCCTCGCGGCTCGGCAAAGAGTGTAAACACTCTCTGCCCTCGCTCCGTAGCGTCGGTTCAAAATTGAGAATAGCAGACTCCTCCGTCACTCGCTTAAGGCGAGCGACACCTCCTCTACCTTAGAGGAGGAATTAGATAAGTATAAAAACGTCATTCCACAAAATCGGCTTGACGATTTTGATTGGAATCTCTAAATATAATCAACATTAGAGACTCCAATCCTCGCCTTGCAGGCTTCGGTGGAGTGACGTGGGTAAAGATGAAAGAGCAAAGATATATTTCCGCGCGAAGCCTAATCGCGGCAGATGAATTTTAGGAGAAAGGATAAGCGGAGAAATTTCCGTTAAAAAACGGAGAATTTTTCACGAAGTAAAAACGCGAAGGCGTCCGTTTTAGGAAATTTATGCGGTTAACCCCTAAAATTTATCACCGCGCCGCTTTTTGTTCACCTTTTTACGGCTAAAAAGGTGAAAAAGACACGAAGTGGATTAATTTATGGGAGGTGAGGTTAAATTTACAGACTCCTCCGTCACTCGCCCCAAGCGAGTGCCACCTCCTCTACCTTAGAGGAGGAAATATTATTAAGTAAAAAATGTCATTCCACATCACGAATGAAAATGAGTGATGAATGGAATCTCTACCAAGAAATAGTATAGAGACTCCAATCAAAATCGGCAAACGATTTTGTGGAGTGACGTGCTAACTAAAGATATAAAAGAAATATTCCCGCGCGAAGCCAAATTGGGTAGGTAAGGAAAGTCAATTTTAACCCACCACAAGGGGTGGCTTTTAATTGCTCCCGCTCGGCATAATTCAAACAAGTTTGATTCTGCCCTCGCTTACTCGCAATATTGAATTTTGAATTTTGAATTTTGAATTCCATTGGCTCGGTGGAGTGACGCGACACATAACGATAAAACAAAAAAAGAAAATTTTGAATTAACAGGAGATTATGACCACCAAAGAACGATATGAAGGTATTATTGCCTACTTTCGGCAGGCGATGCCGACAGCCGAGAGCGAACTCAACTACCGTAACCCTTTTGAGTTGCTGGTGGCCGTTATTCTATCGGCGCAGTGTACCGACAAACGTGTCAATATGACTACGCCCGCACTCTTCGAGGCCTTCCCCTCGCCGCAGGCTATGGCCGAGTCTAAGGCAGAGGATATTTTTCCTTACATCAAAAGCATATCCTACCCCAATAACAAGGCCCGACACTTGGCCGCAATGGCTCGTATGTTGTGCGAGGAGTTTGGGGGCGAGGTGCCCTCCGACCTCAAAGAGTTGCAACGCCTGCCCGGCGTAGGTCGCAAGACGGCAAATGTCATCGGGGCCGTCATCTGGCAGAAGGAGGTTATGCCTGTCGATACCCACGTCTTTCGCGTAGCCGCCCGCATAGGTCTTTCGCGCGGTGCAAAAACACCCCTGCAAACCGAGTTGCAGTTGGAGAAAAATATCCCGTCACACCTGCTCCCCATAGCGCATCATTGGCTCATTCTGCACGGACGATATGTATGTACGGCCCGCTCACCCAAGTGTGCAGAATGTGGTATAAAGGTGTGGTGCAGGCATTTTTCTACGAAAAAAAGGGAAAATTAAATAAAGAATCACTATATTTGGGGGTTGTATTTGATTGATTATTAATTTAACACTAACAAATATTATGAAAACAAACTTTTCGAATATGGCCTCAAGATTCTTTGCAGGCTTTACAAAGGTGGCACTTGTCGTTGCTATGGCAATCGCTATTCCTGCGTGTACGGGTGACGATACCGACGGAGGTAATGATAATCCGAATACCCCCAACAACCCCGACAAGCCCCAGACGGAGGCAAGTTACACCTATACGGGTGGAGATAAGACGTGTGATGCTTCGGAGTCATCTGTAAGTTTCTCATTCTCAACAACTGCAGGTTTTACACTCGATACCGATAGGACAGACATTGCGGAGTTCCTTACTCCCGAGCAATCATCTTCAGCTGGTACATTCAACTCTACCGTTAAGATTAAGGCCAACACTTCGACTTCGGAGCGCAAGGTTGGCATCTACATCACCGTCAAAGGTGGCGAGCGCGAGTTGATGCTCACAATCACTCAGAAGGCGCAGACAATGAACAAAATCTCGGACGAGGTATTGGCTTACGTCGACAAGCGTTTGCAGGAGGAGTATTATTGGCTGGATGAGTACAACGAGAAGCGCGCTACATTCGACCCGACACTCGCCGCTGATGAGTATCTCGATGAGTCGTTGCTCTCGATGACTACAAATATGGCCGACGGAGGTATCGATTCTCGTGGTAACCGTTACATCTACTCTTACATCTATGCCCTGAACGCAGCATCGGCACAGGCTGGCACACGCGCTCAATATACAGGCTACGGTGTTATTATGAGCAGTAACTATTGGGCGGTTAACGATACATATACCGAGTTCGGACTCACTGTAGAGCACGTTTATCCCGATTCACCAGCCGACAAAGCGGGCCTGAAGCGTGGTGATGTTATCTCGAAATACAACGGTAGCGCCATCACAGCCAACAATATCAATGAGGCTTGGCAGGATTTGCACTATTCGCTCTCGTCAAGCATAACCGTTGGTTTGTTCGATATGCAGACTCAGTCAACAAATACAAGCAAGACAATTAAGGCAGGCTCTTATGAGGAGAATCCCGTAGCGGCATCTATGGTATTGGAACTTGAGGATGGCCCGAAGGTGGGTTACTTGAGTTACCTTGGGTTTGACAACGCCTACGACAGCGAACTTATCGACGCTATGCGCTCACTGAAGGAGAACGGTGCCGAGGAGATGGTTCTCGACTTGCGTCTTAATGGCGGTGGCTCGGTGAATTCAAGTACCATTCTGGGAAGTATGCTGCTCGACGCATCTTACAACGACAAGACCTATGCCGTTCTGGCTCGTAATCCTGAGAACCAGAAACCTAATACAATTTGTAAAATCACAACGGCCTACAACGGACAGTCGTTGCCTCGCTTGGGCATCAAACGTCTGTTTGTTATCACTACAGACAACACCGCATCAGCCAGCGAGATGGTGATTTCGGGCTTGCGCGGCTTGGGTGTAGAGGTTATCCTGATTGGTACTACAACTGAGGGTAAGAACTGCGGTATGGATGTAACTCAATACACCAACAAGGGCGTCACTTACGAGTATGCACCCATCACATTTATGAACTTCAACGCCACAAGTTACGAGCAGTACTTGGCAGGTGAGCCCTACTTCGACTATCCTGAGGGTATCGAGGCCGACAGCGATATGGAGTACTTTGCCGCTAACGCCAAGGATGATGTGGTGAAGACTTTGGCAGGCTTCTATCCGATGCCTATGGAGCCGTGGGGCGAGGCAAGTCAGGACGTTGCTTTGATTGAGGCTTTGATGCAGATTCAGGGTAAGACACTCTTGACCTTTGTTTCAGAGTCTGCTAATGCTCACAAAACGATTAACTTGCAGCCCGCACACAAGGTTGGCGGTATGACTCGCGCAGGTAAGATTGAGTTGCCTACGTTGGAGCGCAAGTTCAAGGGCGGCGCCACACTCACCGAGCAGGAGCGTATCGCATTTGATTCGCAGGCTTATAAATAGTAGGTCTTTACGAGGGAACGTAGGAGATTACCACGTCGGTCTAAAGTCCTCCTCGTAATGACAAAAAGAATTTATTTAGTATACATTTAATCGCTATTTTATGAATAGTCGAAACATAAAGAAAAATATGTTACTGCTGGCCGTTGCTTTGTGCATCGCGCCGGCAGCGGCATTTTCTGCGGAGGGCGATAAGACATCGGCCCCCGTACTCATCACTCTTGCCGACAACAAGACCGACAACAACACAGAGACCTATACGGTCAATCACGGCCCCTACCTTCAGGGCGTGACCTACGATGGTGCTACGGTTGTCTTCACCACCTCGCACAAGGGATTCTCGAAGGTGGAGTTGCGCAAGAAGGGCAGTAGCGACGTGCGCCTGTGCGACAGCCGCAAGGATGGTCTTATTATGGCCGACAACACCCACAACGTAATCCACCTGCTGGATTTGGAGCCTGCAACGGAGTATGAGTACCGCATCGTATCAACTCGAGTAAAGGATTTCCAGCCTTATAAGGTTACATTTGGCGAGAAATATACCTCGCCCTGGTACTCGTTCCGCACATTCGACCCCAAAGCCAAGGAGTTTACGTTTGTTGCTATGAACGACATCCACGACGACAGTAAGAAGTGCGCCGATTTGCTCGACCTGCAACCTATGGACGAGGCACAGATGGTATTCTACATCGGCGATATTATGAGTTACTACAACCGCGACGACCAGCCCTATACAAGTTTCATCGATGTGTCGGTTGAGCGTTTTGCCAAGAATAAGCCCTTTGCCGTAGTGCGTGGTAACCACGAGACTCGCGGTAATATGGCCCGCACGTACGATAAGTTTATCCACAACACCCGCGACGGCAAGTATTACGGCGTATATTACTGCGGCGACACTGCGGTCATTATGCTGGATAGCGGCGAGGATAAGTTGGATTCGCACGAGGTATATGCAGGTTTTACGGCTTTCGACGAGTACCGTCTGGAGCAGGTGGAGTGGCTCAAGCAGGTTATCAAGAGCAAGGAGTTCCGCAAGGCCAAGCACCGCATCATTCTGCTGCACATACCGCCCGCAGTTGAGGCTATGAAGGAGCGTCAGGAGAAGGTCGTGACCGAGATGTTGGAGTGGCACGGCAACGAGCATTGGGGCGATATCCTCTTCCCCGCATTGAAGGGCACACGCATCGACCTGATGATTTCGGCACATATGCACCGCCACCTCTATTTCCCGACACATAAGGGCGTTCACGACTTCCCGATTGTTGTGAACGACAACGTAAGTTCGATGCTTGTGCGTTGCAACGAGGAGGGCATCAGCCTAAAGATTACCAACCGCAAAGGTGAGGTAACCTTTGATGAGAAGTTTTAATTGATTTTTATGGAGTTATCGCAAGAAAAAATAAATGCTCTTCGTCTGCTTGTGGAGACCGAGCCGAAGAATATCGTCATTCTCTCGCACACCAATCCCGACGGTGATGCCATAGGCTCATCATTGGCGTGGGGCGAGGCTCTGCGCAAGAAGGGGCATAAGGTGACGTGCATCGTGCCTAACAAGTATCCATATTATCTGGATTGGATGACGGGCATCAGCGAGTTGGTTATATTCAAGACCGACAGCGAAGGACGTGCCATCAAGGCCGTTGCTGAGGCCGATATGTTGTTCTGCCTCGATTTCCATACGCTCTCGCGTCTGGACGAGCCGCTGAGCCGAGTCATTGCACAAAACTCTTCGGCCAAGAGAGTGCTTATCGACCATCACCTCAATCCGTCGGAGTCTTTCGACGTTATGTTCTCACTCCCCGAAGCATCGAGTACCTCATATCTGGTATGTAACATCATCACTGCGCTGTGGGGTGCAGAGTCTATCTCGGCGGCACAGGCCGAAGTGCTCTACGTCGGTATGATGACCGACACGGGTAACTTCTCGTTCTCAAACCTTACGCCTACGCTCTATCGCACGATAGCGACACTGGCCGAGACGGGTATCAACATACCGCAGATTTACAACAACGTATATAACTCATTCACTGAGGGCCGCGCTCGTCTGTTCGGCTACACCATCAATCGCAAGATGCGTTTTATGCGTAAAGGTACGGTGGCCTATATGTCGCTGACGGAGGAGGAGATGCGCCGTTTCTGGTTCCAGCAGGGCGACAGCGAGGGCTTTGTGAACTATCCGCTGACGGTGAAGAAAATGCGTATGTCGGCAATATTTATCGAGCATAAGGATTTCATCCGTGTCTCGTTGCGCTCGCGCGGAGCAGTGGATGTCAATCTCTTTGCTGGCCGATACTTCGAGGGTGGCGGCCACCATAATGCCGCAGGCGGCAAGTCGTTTGTGTCGATGGAGGAGACCATTGCCCGCTTTGAGGCTGCCGTCGAGGAGTTCGCCAAAGAGGGGCTGCTGTAAATTCAAAATTCAGAATTCAAAATTCAAAATTGAGAATTAGGGAATGAAAAGTTCGATGATGAAAACATATACGCGACTGCTGGGCTTTGCTCGCCCGTTGAGTCGTTACACGGTACCATACTTCTTCTATTCGGTACTGCACGCGGTGTTTAACACCTTCACCTATACGATGATTATACCAATCGTCGGTACACTCTTCTCGGAAGGGTACACCTTCACCCCCGTATATGAGTTTCCGCGCATCGAACTCAATACCGAGTGCCTGAATAGCGTCATCAACTACATCTACACCGCCATATTTGGCACCGAGTACAAGATTACCTATCTGCTGGCTCTGCTTTCGGCGATACTCATAGCGTCGAATATGCTTAGCAACCTGTTCCGTTACTTGGGCTCGATGACTGTCGAGACGCTGCGTACACGTACACTGCAAAATATGCGTAACCAGATGTTCGAGCGCACGATGGCTATGAACGTAGGTTACTTCAGCGACCAGCGCAAGGGCGATATAATGTCGAAGATTACCTCCGACGTGATGGTCGTGCAGTTCTGTATCACCAACACCTTGCAGGTGGCCTTCCGTGAGCCATTCCTCATCATCGGTTACTGCGTTATGATGGTTAAGATTTCGTGGGAGTTGACCATCTTCTCGATACTCTATCTGCCCATCGTGGGCCTCATCATCGGCCAGATAGTAAAGCGCTTGCGCCACCCTGCACAACAAGGTCAGGAGCGTATGGGCGATATGGTGAGCGTGATGGAGGAGTCGCTGTCGGGCGTTAAGGCCGTAAAGAGTTACAACGCATTCGGATACATACGCGACAAGTTCCGCGCCATAAATGGCGAGATGTCGAACATCCTGCTCTCGATGGCCCGCAAGCAGCAGTTGGCATCGCCTATGAGTGAGTTTTTGGGTATCACAGCCATATCGGTTGTATTGGTCTTCGGCGGCTCGCTGGTTATGAAGGGAGCAATCACGGCATCGGGATTTGTGGCCTATATCGCCGCATTCTCGCAACTTACACGCCCCCTGCGCTCGTTTATCGACCAGTTTGCCAACATCAATCAGGGTATCGCGGCAGGTGAACGTATATTCTCAATCATCGACGCCAAGAGCGAGGTGGAGGATAAGCCGCAAGCCATAGCCCTCAATGAGTTCTGCGACAAGATAGAGTTCCGAGGCGTAAACTTCTCGTACGACGGTCAGCGCGAGATTCTGCACGACGTGTCGTTTGAGGTACGCAAGGGCGAAACCGTAGCGTTGGTAGGCCCGTCGGGAGGTGGAAAATCGACCTTGAGCGAGTTGGTGCCGCGCTTCTACGATGCCTGCCGAGGCGAGATTTATATCGACGGACACCCCATCGGCGACTACTCGCAGGAGAGCATCCGCGAACATATGGGTATCGTGTCGCAGGAGACAATACTCTTCAACGATACTATTGCCAACAACATAGCAATGGGCCGCAGCGACATCACACCCGAGCAGATTGAGGCTGCGGCGCGTGTGGCCAATGCCCACGATTTCATTATGCAGACCGAGCAGGGCTACCAGACCAACATCGGCGACAGAGGTATGAAACTATCGGGAGGACAGCGCCAGCGTTTGAGCATCGCCCGTGCCGTCTTGCGTAACCCCGAGATTTTGATTTTGGATGAGGCTACGTCGGCACTCGATACCGAGAGCGAGAAGTTGGTGCAGGAGGCTTTGACCTCGCTTCTGGAGGGCCGCACGTCGATAGTTATTGCCCACCGCCTGAGTACCATCCACAATGCTGACCGTATCATCGTAATCGACGCAGGCCGTATTGCCGAGCAGGGTACACACTCGGAGTTGATGGCCAAGGGCGGCATCTACGCCAAACTGATTGAGATGCAGAGCCTGGCGTAAAGGGAATTCAAAATTAAGAATTCAAAATTCAAAATTGGGAGAAACCTATGGCAAAGATTTACATTCAATCATTCGGCGAGGAGGTAGGTAATGCCGTGTCGCACGGCGTGATGAGCATCCTGACTCTCATAGCATTGCCGTTTGCGGCGGTGTGGGCCTATGTCAAAAGTGGCGGAGCGGTGCAGAGTGCTGTCGGAGTGAGTATATTCTGCATATCGATTTTTATGATGTTCCTTGTCTCGACGCTCTATCACGCAATGGCGCCCGACTCGAAGCACAAGGATGTATTTCATATTCTGGACCATATATTTATCTATGTCGCCATCGCTGGCTCATATACCCCCGTTGCGCTGGATATAATAGGTGGCTGGCAGGGTATAGTGATTTTTGTGGTGCAGTGGGTGGCCGTAATCTTTGGTATATTCTATAAGTCGTTGAGTCGCAAGTCAATACCCGCATTGAGTTTGAGTATCTATCTGGTTATGGGCTGGACTATCGTATTTTTCTTTCCGATATTCCTGCGCCACGCATCTATGCCGTTCATCTTGCTGATTGCGCTCGGTGGCATCTTCTACACCGTAGGCGCGGTATTTTATGCGATGAAGGGTTTTAAGTATCACCACTTGGTGTGGCACCTGCTCATAAATCTCGCCGCCGCCTCACACTTCGTAGCGATAGTCTTTTTCCTGTAAGGAAAATAACGCATCTTGCAATTATTAATTCTTAATTCTTAATTTTGAATTTTGAATTCTGAATTTTGAATTCCCCAAAGGGTTATCGTTGCAGCGACAAACACCCCGTAGCAGAATACTACCCACAGCAAATCCATCTGCCACTCTGCCGTGAGCGCATCACACGAGGAGCACCACGCCGCTATGGCGTTCATTGTGCCTCCTGCCCACTCGACCACCTGACCTATAATGTCGGTCAGTGGACCATATCCCACGACAATATGCAACATCGTAGCCCCTACGACTATGCTGCACAAGAGTACCATCAGTGGCCCTACGGCGATGCTCCACAGAGTCACCACCCCAAACATCATACTCACCAGAGGCATTGTCGCTATGCTTGCGACCACTCCGACGGCAAAGGCTGCCCATAGACTCCTTACGGCCCATTGTGCTATGAAGTGCAGCCAACCCCAACGCGAACGTATGCGTCGCAGTCTATCCTCCTCGCTTCGGGCCTTGCGCCTGAGGTTTGTGACTCTATAGCCCAGCGCAGTCAAGGGTGCGCCCCACTCGATGATTGCGGCCACCGAGATAAAAGAGAGCAGAAATCCTACATCGTAGAGCCATCGACCATCCCACAACAACATTATGGATGCCGTGGCGGCCAATCTATTTAGCGGGAGGCTCTGCCGCGAGGAGATGGTTGTAAGTTGAAATATCGAAAACATCAGCGCAGCACGCACCACCGAAGGTGTAGCACCCGTCATTGCGGCATAAATCCATATCGCTACGATTGTCACCACGCTCCGAATTATGGGTCCGCGTCGCACGAGAGCCAATCCTTGAAGTATGATGTTTATCATCACAAATATAAATCCTACGTGCAGGCCCGAAACCGCTAACAGATGTGCCGCGCCACATAGAGTGTAATCCTTGCGCAACGTGGCACTTATCTCGGCACGTGAGCCTGTTGTTACGCCCTTTGCCAGCGACTCCACCGCAGGTGAAAGCCCCATCAGCCCGATTCTCTGCTCGGCCTTTTGTCGCAGTTGCATAGCCCACGAGGGTTTTATGGATTGCCGCGACAGGATTTGTGTGGCCTTTATGTTTACCCCGCCCACATAACCTCGGCGAGCCATATATCGTTCATAACTCTTTGCGCCATCTCTCAGGAAGGGCCTTAGTCGAAAGTGGCCCTCCACCATCTCCGATGAAGAGATGTCGGAGGCTTTGTCGGCAGTGATGCGCACCCGAAGAGGCCTGTTGCTGTCGTCTCGTTCGCTCCTCTCAGCCGAAAGGATGTAGCCTGTGGCCGATAGGTAATCGCCACGCTTTGATGTAATATCTTCGATTATGATGCTCACCCTCTCGTTCTGTGACGGTAACTGCGGCTTGATGTTATCCCCAACAGAGAGTGTTATCATTGCGGCTAAGGCGGCTGCGGCCATAACATATATATCAGCTATCGCCCTCCGACGCAGCACCCACGCCATCGAGACCGTGACGACAAAGCCGACTGCCACGCTCCATAGCGGAAACGTCACGCAGTCGGCTAATATAACACCCAAAATGATTGCTCCCAATATCTTGAGCATCGTCATCCGCCGCCATTGCTGGGCAATACCCTCTATAAAGCGTCTCATTGATTTCCTCTTTTTGTCGGTCACAGCGAGCGGTGCTTCGCCCGACGTGTAACGTTAAAATCCAAGTCTATTCGTTTACTGCTGGCGTGCCTGAGATAGAGCGAATAGCGGTTTTGCCGTATATATTCTCGGCCCACACAATCAATGTGTAACTCGTAGTGGCCTTTAACCCCGTTGCGTAGATAAAATCTTTGCCGTCTGCATTGATGTCTTGTGGGTTAAATTCATAGCCGTTGGCCTCGATTATGTCCTGATGAGTATATCCTTTATCCAAGAATTCATTAATACGCTCTGTAGGAGCAAGAACATACTTTATGCTTTTAATCTCCGAACCATATATCCAGCAAAACCAGGTAGAGGCGTCGGGATATGTGTCCGAATATTCGGGAAACGCCTCACTGAAGGGCATCAACTTCAACTCCAAATCCACTTCGGGTGCCTCCTGCTCACCTTGCAGATAGAATGAGGCGTAGGCCATATCTTCGTGTTGTGCCTCACCTGTCGCGCTGCAAGGTATGGCGATGATGGTATAGACGCCAGCCTTTAATGCTATTGCGCTCTCAAATTCCATCATCAAGGTCTCGCCTTCGCTCTTGTCGGGTGAGAAGGTTACCTTCTCTGAAGTGATTACACCACTCTTAATACCCTCCAGAGCCTCTGCCAGAGCCTTCTCGTCGGTGATGTTGCCTGTCAAAAATGCATATTGAATCTCGGCAACATCGGCACCTGCCGTAGCACGCATTGTAGGATAGTAAAGGCCCTTATCCTCTGCTTCGCGGAAATCCATATAGGCAACTTCCAGCGTGTAATCGGTTATCGGAATGTCGGGCATATATAGTCGGGTTTTGCCGCTTTTGTTGGCATAGAAATCGCCTGTGCCATCGCGTAGTGCCAACCCTTTCTGGGGGAACGAGATGACGCCATTCTTAAATCTTCCGTAGACGTCATTTAATGAGCCTATATACATCTCGCCGTAACCCAAATCAAGCACGATAGATTGCAAGGCGATATGTACTTTATCGGGCTCCTCAATGTTAATCTCGAGATACGAGGTCTCCCACTTTGCAGGTAGTTTCTCGGCATTAACACCAAAATCGTCAATCAGGGTCTGCCTATAAGCGTTGGTATATACATCCTTGACATATATGACATCTTCCAAATCGGGAATGTGGCATATCTCTACAGGATAGGTGGGGATGGCAATACCAAACACCGGCGCAACAATATCATCAACCCAATAGCCCGTACCCAGCAATACGTATTTGTTCTTTTGGGTGAGAGTAACCACCTCCGATAGTCCATTCTCGTTGTTTGTGAACTTAATCTCGGCTGTTCGCTGCTCGTACTCCAAGTTGGGCTGTATATCGAAACAATAGGTGTTGGTCGATGTGGCACGGGTAGTATTCTCCGAAATCCAATCGACATTGGCGGGAAGTTCCACCGTCACATCAACGTTGCTTGTTACGTCGATGGCTATTGTCTCGCCGTCGGCTGCCACAACATACTCATTCTGCGAGATTACGATTGAGGGCTCGGCACCCGCCTGATAGATTGTCACCTCCTCGTTGAACTCGCCACTTTGGATATAAATCTTACCCTCACGCTTCTCGGTGTCGTCATTCTCGGCAACAGAGAACGTGAGCGTAGAGGTCTTCATTGCACGTGTGCTCTCGTATGAAATCCACTCCTCCGCCTTCGGGTCAATGGCATACTCGAAGTCGATGTTGGCCTTAACCTCAATCTTCACCTCGCCACCTTCGGCTCCGACCTCAAATTTCGATGAGGTAACGGTAAGCGCATCCTTCTGTTTCTGCGAAACGGAAATAGTCTTTGATGCAGTTCCCGCCTTGATACGAACCGAGGCTGTGCGCTCATCGGGCGTGTCGTTAGGCTCTGCTGCTACGGTTAAAGTAGCATTGCCTTCGGCACCGCTTGTGGGTGATATGCTCAACCAGCCGTCGGCACGGTTATTGACAATCTCGGCTGTCCACGCCTCATTTGTTGAGAATAAAATCTTTTTCTCACCGCCCTCCGTTGTGAAATTTGCTGATGTCGCATCGAGCGAAATCTCACTCTTTTCGGGTTGAGGAGTATTGGGCGTATTATTCTCATTATCGGTGCTACTCTCGGTGCAGGCAACCATCAATGTAATCGCTGCGACGAGCAATAAAAAGCGTCTCATAAAGCGAGTTGTTCTATTATATTATTATAGAGGTTATTGCAAAAATAGAGGTTATCACAAAATTAGTAAAATTTGCAAACAATAACAACATTCCACCCCCTTCCTGCGATTTGAACGACGATTTTATCGTTTGAATATGTCGCTTTCCCTGAAAAGATTATTCAAAACGAATAATGTAACCCGAATAATCAATAATCTCTCCAACAAACACAAAAAAAAGGAGTCCCGAAAGACTCCTTGATTATGAATTTTGAATTTCTGTTACTCCCACTCGATTGTTGCGCTGGGTTTGGGTGACATATCGTAGCAGACGCGGTTTACTGTCGGTACCTCGTCCAAGATACGCTTTGTGATACGGTCCAAAATCTCCCAGTCGATGTGCTCGATGGTAGCCGTCATTGCGTCGATAGTGTTTACGGCGCGGATGATTACGGGCCAATCGTATGAGCGGGCATTGTTTCTTACACCTACCGACTTGAAGTCGGGTACAATGGTGAAGTACTGCCATACCTTCTTGTCCAAGCCTGCCTTTGCAAACTCCTCACGAAGAATTGCGTCTGACTCGCGTACTGCCTCCAAGCGGTCACGAGTGATGGCGCCCAAGCAACGTACTCCCAAGCCGGGACCGGGGAATGGCTGGCGGTAAACCATCTCGTAGGGCAAGCCCAACTCAACACCACAAGCACGAACCTCATCCTTGAAGAGTTGCTTCAAAGGCTCAACCAATGCGAACTGCAAATCCTCAGGCAGACCACCCACGTTGTGGTGCGACTTAACCATCTTTGCAGTCTTTGTACCACTCTCTACGATGTCGGGATAGATTGTACCCTGTCCCAAGAAGTCGATGCCGTCCAACTTACGTGCCTCCTCCTCGAATACGCGGATGAACTCGCCACCGATAATCTTACGCTTCTGCTCGGGGTCCTCAACGCCCTCCAACTTTGTGAGGAAGCGCTCCGTAGCATCAACATATATCAAGTTAGCGCACAACTGCTTGCCGAATACCTCGACAACAGCCTCCGACTCGCCCTTGCGCATCAAACCGTGATTTACGTGTACGCATACAAGGTTATCGCCTATGGCCTTCAACAACAGAGCCGCTACAACCGATGAATCCACACCACCCGACAATGCGAGCAACACCTTCTTGTCGCCCACCTGACGGCGTACCAACTCCACCTGGTCGTTTACGAAGTTCTTCATATTCCAGTTAGCCTCGGCCTTGCAAGTATCGAACACAAACGACTTAACGGCGCTCTTGATAGCCTCCTCATCGTTGGTGAACTGCTCCAATTTCACCTCGCACAATGCCTTTGCGTGACCTGCGGCAATTACGGGGTAGCCTGCCTCGTAGATTTCGGGCAATACGTCAATCTCCACACCGTCGATAACGTTGTTTGGGCCGCCGTTGATGATGACGCCCTTTACGTTAGGCAGTGCCTGCAACTCCTCTTTGGTGATGTCGTGAGGGTAAATCTCGCTATATACACCCAACGCACGAATGGCTCTGGCCAGCACGGTATTTTCGTGGCTGCCCAAATCCAAAATAACAATCATATCCTGTTTCATTGTCTTAAATATAATTTTGTTTTTATGAATTTCAACTACGTCATTCCCCGAAGGCAACTTGTTGCCGACGATGGGAATCAACCTTTTATTCAGCAGGGAGTAAATAATTTACTCTCCTTATGGCATCAACTCCTTCCAGAAAGGATTGACTCTCTCAATTAGCAATTCCTTTCGTCTTCGAGGTAGTTGCTTTATCCGTTTCTCTCGAAAAATTGCATCTTGAATACTCGGCAACTCCTCGAAATAAACCACTTTTGTCAAATTGTATTTAGCACTAAACCCGCCATATCGCTTTTCGCGATGTTGCATAATACGTTGTGCCAAATTACTCGTCACCCCCGTGTAGAGAACATCGTTATCCTGATTGGTAAGTATGTAAACATACGACTTCTCCATCCTCCAATTTTTGTATAAGGTAGATTCCCATCGTCGGGCTTCGCCCTTCGGGGAATGACGTTCTTTATATCCACTATCTGTGGATTTGTCAAAAAAGGCCCGCCCGCATTATAGCGTGGCGAGCCTTTTGTTTTACTCTCCGCGTGAGTAGTTAGGAGTTTCACGCGTGATGGTTATATCGTGCGGGTGGTTCTCGACCACACCGTTAGATGTAATCTGTACAAACTTGGCCTGTTGCAGTGTTGCTATGTTTTGCGCACCGCAGTAACCCATACCTGAACGGATACCACCCACCAACTGATATACAGTCTCGCTGAGTGAGCCCTTGAACGGCACGCGGCCTACGATACCCTCGGGAACGAGTTTCATATCGTTCTTCTCGCCACCTTGGAAGTAACGGTCACTTGAGCCCGCCTTCATAGCGTCGATAGAGCCCATACCGCGATAGGTCTTGAACTTACGGCCATTATATATAATAGTCTCGCCGGGAGACTCCTCCGTACCTGCAAACATCGAGCCTACCATCACGCAATCGCCACCTGCGGCCAAAGCCTTCACACAATCACCCGAATAGCGCAAACCACCGTCAGCAATAACGGGAACACCGCTACCC
The DNA here is from genome assembly GCA_017399485.1 of Alistipes sp. Lineage (GTDB taxonomy): Bacteria > Bacteroidota > Bacteroidia > Bacteroidales > Rikenellaceae > Alistipes. The sequence continues at coordinate 3,022 of JAFQCA010000036.1, read as the reverse complement.
TTGATGGCATTGGCACAATCGTAGATGGCTGTAAGTTGAGGTACGCCCACACCTGCGATGATACGAGTCGTACATATAGAACCCGGACCGATACCCACCTTCACACCATCGGCACCTGCCTCAACCAACATCTTGGCAGCCTCGGCAGTAGCGATATTACCTACCACAACATCCAACTCGGGGTAGTGAGCCTTCACGTTCTTCAGCGTTGAGATGATATTCTTTGAGTGACCGTGAGCCGAATCCAACACGATGGCATCGACGCTCTCGGCAACCAAAGCCTTCACGCGGTCCAATACGTCGGGAGTGATACCCACACCTGCGGCTACTCTCAAACGACCTTTCGAATCCTTGCAGGCATTGGGGTGGTCCTTGATTTTGGTAATATCCTTATATGTGATTAGGCCTATGAGTCTGCCATTGTCATCCACGACGGGCAACTTCTCGATTTTGTTCTTAAGCAGAATCTCCGAAGCCTTCTCCAACTCGGTAGAGTGAGTGGTGATGATGTTATCCTTAGTCATCACCTCCTCAATCAGTCGGTCCATATCGCGCTGGAAACGCAGGTCGCGATTGGTTACGATACCGATAAGCATATTCTGCTCGTCGATAACGGGTATTCCACCGATTTTGTTGTCGTGCATAAGTTGCAAAGCATCACCCACAGTATGCTCCTTAGTGATAGTTATAGGGTCATATATCATACCGCTTTCGGCGCGCTTCACACGACGCACGTGCGCAGCCTGCTCGGCGATAGACATATTTTTGTGGATTACACCAATACCTCCCTCACGAGCCAATGCGATAGCCAACGGAGCCTCCGTAACGGTATCCATTGCGGCAGAGACGATAGGTATGTTCAATTTGATATTGCGCGAAAAACGGGTCTCGGTAGAGACTGTACGCGGCAAGACTTCTGAATAGGCGGGTACGAGCAACACATCATCGAAGGTGAGACCCATAGATTGTACCCTTTCATTTATGAACGACATAATTCTTCGGGTTTTTGTTGCGCACAAAGATACGAACAAGAATTCAAAATTCAAAATTCAAAATTTCATTCTTTTTTCCATTCAATATATTTTCGCGCAAAACTCTTCATAAAAATGGTCCTCAAAATATATAATATGGCATAAATGTAGCACCCCAAAACGTCACTTTGCCAACTAACAAATCGTAATACTCTTACGGCTTGATTTGCAATGCATTAAATAAATATTTTATTAAATCAAGATTTTACTATTATAATTTTGCAGATTAGGAATATTATATATAATTTTGAGGTGTAAAACATATTTTTCTCTAAACATTTACGCTTATGAAAAAAATTACCTTTTTATTAGCGATGATGTTAGTTACATTCACCGCTTGTCACAATGAAGATTTTGAAGAAATCTCATTAGAGAGCAACCGAGAAAAGATTTCGTATGAGGTAACTCCAGAGGAAGCGGTTTCTCGTTTGGGAATGTTCTTGTCGAACAACGGCACTCGTGCATCGTTAAGCGATGTAACGATTAAAACTCTTATGAAAAGCGACTTTGTACCCGCAACGCGCAGTACTGATGCCGAAGATGCTCCCGCAGTTTATTTGATTGATATTCCCGAAGCTGGATGTGCGGTTATGGGTGCTGATAAACGTCTTGAGCCCGTATATGCCATTACAGATGAGACAAAACTTTCGCCCGAAGATTTGACAACTGCAATTACGCGCACAGAGTCAGCCAGCGAAGAGGATATCCAAACTTTTGTTACGGGATTAATCAACGACGCAGTCGAGGAAGATATATTAGGAATTGAGGAGAATTCTATAAATACGACAGAATTAGGTCCTAATTCTTTACCTAATCAAGAGGAGTGGTATGATACTACATATATTTGTCAAGTAAGTCCACTTCTTAATACAAAATGGCATCAAAATTCACCTTTTAATGACAAGTATCCTATTTGCCCCAGATATGGTCAACGTAAAGCCGCAGGTTGCGGAGTTATAGCAACGGCTCAAGTCGTATATTATAATAGACATCCTAATTCTTTTCAGAATGTAAACTTTAATTGGAATTTAATAAGTCAATATGAATATCCAGCCAACCCTTCATATGCTGTAAATGCAGCAGTTGCTGATTTTATTTATGCGTTAGCAGATGGTGTAAATGCGGATTTAAGAGACACTACCGATATTGTGACTGATACAGACCCCGTAGATATAAAAAACTACTTTAGGCATAATGGTTATCCCAATGCAAATTTTTATTCATACTCATTATCTTATATTACACCAATGTTAAATAATAACAAGCCTGTTATAATAAGTGGATGGCAGTCAAATGGGTTGGGTGGTCACGGTTGGGTTATTGATGGATGTAAGATTTTTAAAATAGACCATTGGATAAGGAATAATTCTTCTTCACCTTCAGAAGAGTATATTGAACATACTGATAATTATAATCTTCTTCATTGTAATTATGGATGGGGAGGAACTTGCGATGGATATTATACATCTGGCATTTTCGATACGCGTAATAATTTACCTGGTTATGATATAGATTTTTCAATAGGAGATTTACCTGGTTCAACACCATATATGTTTGATACAAATTTAGGAATAATGCAATATTAAATCTATTATTTATGAAAAACTTATTTATGATGCTTGTGCTGTCATTGGTAATGGCAGCGTGCAACAAGGAAGAAAAAGAAGATTTATCTGATTCATATTGGGATAAAGTTATGTCTGAAATGACAAGAATTGATACTTCTGCTGTTGATATTTTGAATTCTTTGGGGGATGATGAATTTTGGTATAAAAATGCCTCAAGTAATTTTTTTAATAAAAATGGAAAGGAGATAGAGGTTGTTCATCAGCCAGAGGGAGCTTTAATGATTGGTGATTCTTTTATGCGTTTTGTAGACAATACTGTTTACTTCATAAGTATGAATCCAATGCCAACAAATGGAGTAGGTTGGGTGTATGTAGATTACGATGCCGAAATAGTAGGAGATAATCATATTAAGTTCTATGTTG
>JAFQCA010000035.1 GCA_017399485.1 Alistipes sp. | reverse complement strand
GAGTGATGAATGGAAAGTTGCGATTAAGGCGAGAGCAAAGAGTGCTTGTACTTTTTGCCGAGCCGTAGCAACTAAAAGCGGCGAAGCCGATTAATCTCTAAAGAGGATTAGTTTGAGGATAGAGACTCCAATCCTCGCCTTTGCAGGCTCGGTGGAGTGACGTGGGTAAAGAGCAAAGATATATTACCGCGCGTCAGCCTAATTAATTTTGAATCTTGAATCTTGAATTTTGAATTGCATTGACTCGGTGGAGTGACGCGCTAACTAACTGTTAAAACACAATAAATATTTGACCATTATAAGATGATGAAAAATATAAAATTTGGACTTCTGCCGCGTATCTTGCTGGCCATAGCGTTAGGTGTGGCTACGGGATTCGTGATGCCGCAGGGCATAACAAGAATATTCCTTACGTTCAACGGAATATTCAACCAATTATTGGGATTCGCCATACCGCTCATCATCGTCGGTATGGTCATCCCCGCCATATCGGATTTGGGCCGCAGCGCAGGACGTATGTTGCTGCTGACGGTGGCGTTGGCTTATGGCGCAACGCTTGTGGCGGGAGGATTATCCTACCTGACGGGCGTTATGACCTTCCCCGCGCTTATCGGTGGAGAGGGCGAGGCGGCACAGGTGGCCGAGAGCGTGAAACTTACGCCCTACTTCTCGCTCACCATTCCACCCGTGATGGATGTGATGACGGCACTCGTTATGGCATTCCTTCTGGGATTAGGCATAGCCTACATCAAGGGCGATGTGTTGCGCCGTGCCGCTACGGAGTTCAAAGATATAATCAGCAATTTTATAGAGAAGGTGATAATCCCGTTGCTACCGCTCTATATCTACGGTATATTTCTCGATATGACCGTAACGGGCGAGGTGGGCCATATATTGAACGTATTTATTAAGATTATCGGAATAATATTCCTGCTGCACATAGTGTGGCTCATAGGTTTGTACTGCGTCGCGGGGGCGATAGGTGGCCGCAACCCGCTGAAGATGCTCTCGACGATGATGCCCGCCTACTTTACGGCCCTCGGCACACAGTCATCGGCGGCAACCATCCCCGTCACGCTGAAACAGACACAGAAGATGGGCGTGAGTGACGATGTGGCAGGGTTTGTCATTCCGCTATGTGCTACGATTCATCTTTCGGGCAGTATGCTCAAGATTGTCGCCTGCTCGCTGGCCCTGATGATTATGCAGGGTATGGAGTACGACTTTGCGCTCTTTGCGGGATTCGTATGTATGTTGGGCGTTACGATGGTCGCAGCACCCGGTGTGCCGGGCGGAGCGATTATGGCGGCATTGGGTGTATTGGCCTCGATGCTGGGTTTCACGGCTGAGGACCAGGCTCTGATGATTTCGCTCTATGTAGCGATGGATAGTTTCGGTACGGCTTGCAACGTGACGGGCGATGGCGCATTGGCGATAATTGTAGATAAATTCAATAAAAAAAGATAGGAAAATGAAACTTGTTTTTGCAACAAACAATGCCCACAAACTGCGCGAGGTGAGTCAGGTCGTGGGCGATAGATTCACACTTCTTACGCCACGCGAGTGCGGCATCGACGAGGATATACCCGAAGAACAGCCCACGCTGGAGGGCAATGCCTTGCAGAAGGCACGTTACATCTATGCTCGCACGGGTTTGGACTGCTTTGCCGACGATACAGGATTGGAGGTCGATGCTCTGGGAGGCGAGCCCGGAGTACGCTCGGCGCGTTACGCTACGGATGGCCACGACGATGAGGCCAACAAACGCCTGCTGTTGGAGCGTATGCAGGGTGTGGAGGCTCGTGGCGCACAGTTCCGCACAGCCATAGCACTCATCATCGGAGGCAAGGAGTATCTCTTTGAGGGTATCGTGCGCGGTAACATAACCCTTGAGGAGCAGGGAGATGGCGGTTTTGGTTATGACCCTCTGTTTGTGGCCGAAGGTTGCGAGCAGTCGTTTGCCGAGATTTCAGCCGAAGAGAAGAATGCCATATCGCACAGAGGTCGTGCCGTCAGAAAGTTAGCCGAGTTCCTGCAGGAATTGTAATTAAACAGGATAGGAAAGATGAGAAGATTATTGAAATATATAGTGGTAGCAGTGGCTGTTTTAGGAGTGGTTAGCCCGACGCTTGAGGCAAAGCCCAAAGCCGAGAAGTTGAACCTAAAACGTCCGCTGAAGGTCGTATGCTTGGGTAACTCGATAACCCATCACGGCTATCTGCCCGATGTGGAGTGGTACTCGGATTGGGGTATGGCCGCATCGAAACCCGAAAATGACTACTGCCACGTTCTGGAGCGCGAACTGCAAACCTTCAACAAACATACACGTGTACATCCGCAGAACATCTACCCCTTTGAGCGTAATCCCTACTGCGACATCGACTCGCTCATAGGCAAGACCTGCGCCGAAGCCGACATCATCATCCTGCGTATATGCGAAAACGTCAGCGACATTGATGCTTTCAAGAAGAATTTCCCGCGTTTGGTGGAGTATTGCTTGGGGATAACACCTCACGTAATCGTGTCGGGTGCGTTCTGGCCCCACGAGAAAAAAGAGAGAATATTGGTAAGTGCGGCAGAGCGTCACGCTCTGGAGTTTGTGCCGTTGTCGTGGATAACCTACCAGAGTGATGTCTATCCCAAAAAGGGCGATATACTCTACGATATAGACGGCAAGCAGTATCCCATAACCAAAGAGTTTATCATCACACACCCCAACGACAAGGGTATGCGCTCCATAGCCACTGCGCTCCTGCGAGCCATCAAGCAGTTAGCCCGATAAGAGGATTGCCACGTCGCTACGCTCCTTGCAATGACAAACATAAAATAGGGGTGCTTACATAGCATATTACACTACTATTAAGTCGTTTTGCTTCTTTAAGCCTACATTGCGGCTTTTAGCCGCATTTACAAGTCTGACCCACCCCCAACCCCCGCCTCAGGCAGGGGCTTTGGTCGCCTTTTTTAGGCTCCGAATGAGGTACAACCTACGGTTGTGTAATTTGGTATATAATCACCAAAATAGGTTAGAGATTCCAATCAAAATCGGCAAACCGATTTTGTGGAATGACGTTTTTGTATTTATCTCCTCCTCTAAGATAGAGGAGGTGCCGTTAGGGCGGAGGAGTCTGCAATCCCGAATTAAAAAATAACGGCTGCACCATTAAGATGCAGCCGTCCAGCAATCAAAAACCATATTCTACAAAAAGAGTATTTTTCTTCATTTGCCATTATATCAAGAAAGCAGGCGAGTAAAACCAATCAAAACAACCCGCCTCTCTCTCGATACATCTACTGCTATCGTAGAGAGTCACATCCTCCTCGTTTCAAACACTCCACAGACTTCGTGTCAATCTGAATTGTCGCGTTATTCGGATTGTCACGTCGGCATAGGAATAAGGTACCTTGTCGGAAGTTGCCGACTCGCTTTCGTGCAGTAGTAGCGAAGGCCGAAGCCCTCTTGTTTGACCTCCCTACAAACGGAGGTTATAGCGTTTTATAATGCTTTAGGCCTGCGGCTCGAAGACTCCGTCGCGACAAGCCTAAAGCATTGAAAGTCCTAAAATTATTTACCGAACTTAAGGTCCAAACCTACACCCCAAGCCATTGAAGTACGGTTGTAAACATCCTTGAAGTCGATACCGTTGCTATCCTTACCTACGGCTACAGCCTCATCGTAGAATGTGGGCATAACACCGAGGTTAAGACGGATGTTGTCTGTGCAAAGGAATGCCAAACCGGCACCTACTGACCAAGATGAGATTGAGAAGTTCATATCAGAGTATGCGTTCTCGTTCATATTCAAAGCCGTGCGCTGTGCACCAGCCGATACCAACCAACGGTCAGAGATTGACCACTCGGCACCCAACAAATACTCGTTGGTGTTGCCCTCGATAACGGGTGAGAATGAGTTCTCGGCATCCTTATCGAAGTAGTGGTGCCACTCGGCTGTAACCTTAACGGGACCGAAGTGACGGCTTACAGCAGCAGCCAACAACGCGGGAGTCTCCGACTTAATAGTTGCGCCGTTGGGGAAGATAGCGTTGATAACGGGGTCCTTAGCAGAAACCTCTGCAGACTCAACCTCCAACTCGGTAGCCATCTTGAACTCATACTTCAACGATGCATCCCACTTATCCTTGTGGAAAGCCAACGCTACAACGGGGCTGATAGAGTGGCCCTTCTGCTTAACATCCAATGTATGGTCGGCAGTCTTAACAGCGTTCTCGCCTACAGTCTGCATACCAGCCTGCAACTGTGTCAAACCAGCCTGCAACTGTGTCAAACCAGCCTGCAACTGCTGAGCCTGAGCAGAATCACCCATACCTGCTGCAACCAACTGCTGATACATTGTATTCAACTGCTCGTACTGAGCGCTATAATCCTGGAACTGAGTCTTCATTGTGTTAAGAGCGTTGTTGAAGATAGTAGTAGCGGGAGTCATCTGACCACCTACAACTACACCGATATTCTTCATATGGCCCTCATAACCGTTTGAAGTAGAACTATAACGAACCTGTGCAGCGATTGACAACCAATCGGTGATACGGAATGCAGCACCAGCGTTGAAAGCCAATGTCATTGAAGAACCCTTCAAATACATATCCATACCATATCCTGTTGCATCGATACCCAAAGCCTTCATACCTGCGGGCAAAACTGAGAACTGACGCTCGAATGAAGCCAAACCGTCGTTGTACTCGATGGTACCACCACCACCGTTTACACCCATACCCAACATAATAGCCCAACGATTGTGCTTCCACATTGCGTGAACGCTGGGTACAAGCGGAGAGAATACTGAACCCTGGAACTCCTTAGTTGCCTGACCGCCATTGTTTGCGCCCAATGCGAAAGGTGCGAATGTAGATGTGGTTGTACGAGTCTGGTATGCCATCTGGTCGTTGATACCGATATGCCAGCCGTCTGCCATAAATACTGTACCTGCGGGGTTGTTGTACACAGCATCGGGGTCGAGTGATGTACCGCGAGCAAGGCTACGCAAGAATGATGCACTCTGATTTGTGTTGGTCATAGGACCACCTGCAAGGGCCTGTCCCGCAACTGCAACTGTGGCTACAAGAGCCAAAACTGTCTTTGTAAAAATTTTCATCTTATTTGTTTTTAGTCCGCGTACTGATGCCTGCATAATCTTTTGACGGACAAGTGTAGGCGACGCGGTGTTAATTATATGGTTTATTGTTTTGCTGTCGATTTATATGGTCGGCGACAAACACAAAATGTCATCGAACTCGGATGCAAAAGTCAGTTAAAATTTTCAAACCACAAAAAATATGTGGCTAAGCCCACCCTCTTGTTGCGAAAAATGGCATTTCTGGGGTAAAATCTCGCATTCTGTGGCGAAATTACCATATAAAATATCCATTTTAAGAAAAATCCTATTCCAAATGGACAGTTAAAAGGGCGGATTTGAGAACAAAGATTCAGAATTACAGAAGATAAACTCTTTGATTTTTGAATTTATCGTCACGCCAGAGCCCTTAATTAGAAAATAATCACTATATTTGCCACAAATGTGGCATTACCGCCCGTTACAATAGAGAAATACCCCTATACAAACGTAGAACAAAGAAAATACAATCAAATAAAGTTAAACAAAAAAACATTTAAGATTATGTTTGCAATCGACAATTACGATTTCACGGGCAAACGTGCAATCATCCGCGTAGATTTCAATGTGCCTCTCAATGGCGAAGGTCAGGTAACTGACGATACTCGTATCCGTGCAGCAATCCCCACTATCAAGAAGGTATTGGAGAAGGGTGGCGCTGTTATTTTGATGTCACACTTGGGCCGTCCCAAGAAGAATCCCGACCCCAAGTTCTCATTGGAGCAGATTATCCCCGCTATCGAGGCTCGTTTGGGTGTTAAGGTTGAGTTCGCCGGTGACTGTATGGGTGAGAAGGCTGCCGAGATGGCTGCCGCATTGAAGCCCGGAGAGGTGATGTTGTTGGAGAACCTGCGTTTCTACGCCGAGGAGGAGGGTAAGCCCCGCGGCTTGGCTGAGGATGCTACCGACGAGGAGAAGAAGGCTGCAAAGAAGGCTCTCAAGGAGGGTCCCCAGAAGGAGTTCGTGAAGAAGTTGGCATCATACGCTGACTGCTACATCAACGACGCTTTCGGTACTGCTCACCGCGCTCACTCATCGACTGCTCTTATCGCTGATTATTTCCCCAATGACAAGATGTTCGGTTACGTTATGGAGAACGAGTTGAAGGCTATCGACGGTGTGATGTCTAACCCGCAGCGTCCTTTCGTGGCGATTGTAGGTGGTTCTAAGGTATCTACAAAGATTACTATCATCGAGAAGTTGATGGAGAAGTGCGACAAGATTATCATCGGTGGCGGTATGACATACACATTCGCAGGCGCACTGGGGGGCAAGGTAGGTAAGTCAATCTGCGAGCCCGATATGTTCCCCGTAGCATTGGAGATTTTGAAGAAGGCTGAGGAGAAGGGTATCAAGATTGTGACATCGCCCGACGCTCTTATCGCTGACGATTTCTCACAGGATGCTAACACTCAGGAGGCTCCCGCAGACAACATTCCCGACGCTTGGGAGGGTGTTGACATTGCATCTGAGGGTAAGGCTCTCTTCGCAAAGGAGATTTCAGAGTGCAAGACTATCCTTTGGAATGGTCCCGTAGGTGTATTCGAGATTGACAAGTTCGCTACAGGCTCAAAGGCTGTTGCTGAGGCTATCGCTGAGGCTACTGCCAATGGCGCGTTCTCACTCATCGGTGGCGGTGACTCTGTTGCTTGTATCAACAAGTTCGGCTTGGCTGACAAGGTATCTTACGTTTCAACAGGCGGTGGCGCATTGTTGGAGTATATGGAGGGTAAGGAGTTGCCGGGTGTAGCCGCTATCCGCAAGTAAAAATAATTTTCGGGGTATATTGATATATAAATGTTGTAACAAACGTCACTCCACCGAGCCGAATGGCGAGGAATGGAGTCTCTAACTTAAATCTTTTGTTCTTGTGTAGAGATTCCAATCATCACTCACAGTCTGTTCGTGATGTGGAATGACGTAATGCAAATACAACACGAAAATATATGATTCCTCTTATTTTTGCAAAGCACGTAATTTGACTTTTCAAAAATATTAGAAAATTTTGAATTTCAAGGGTCGAGTCCGCTCGGCCCTTCTTTGATTAGACTATGCGACGCAAAGAATTTCTGAAATATCTGGCAGGAGGAGCAGTGATGCTCGCCGCAGGGCATCTGCCCGAAGAGGTCGTGGCCGCAACAAAGGGGCGAGGGTTACGTTTCGGCGTTGTGACCGACAGCCACTTTGCCTCACGCGAAAAGAGCGGCACACGCTACTATGCCGACTCGCGCGAGAAGATGCGTCAGGCCATAGCAGAGTTCAATCGCTCGAAGTTGGATTTCATAATCGAGTTGGGCGATATGAAGGATATGAGCGTCGATGGCTCGGCACTCCTCACGCTGGGTTATCTGGATGAGATTGAGAGCATCTTCAAGTCGTTCAACGGCCCTTCGTATCACGTCTTGGGCAACCACGATATGGATTGCATCACCAAAGAGGAGTTCTTGGCACATACCACCAACACGCCACGCACATCGGGCCGCGCACACTACTCGTTTGCGGCAAAGGGATTTCGTTGTGTAGTTCTCGACGCCAACTTCAACCCCGACGGAGAGCCTTACGCGCGTGGCAATTTCGACTGGAGGTCGGCAACGATTCCCGCCTCGCAGTTGGAGTGGCTGGAGGAGGAGTTGGCAAAGCATCGCCAGCAGCCGACACTCATCTTTATCCACCAGATGCTGGACAGTTTCTCTACCGTAAGTCGTAACCTATGCGTGGATAATGCCGACGAGGTACGAGCAATACTTGAGCGTCACAAGCAGGTCAGAGCGGTATTTCAGGGGCATCACCACCCCGGACACTGCAGCCGCCACAAGGGCATAGACTACATAACATTTAACGGAATGATAGAACAATCGTTCCCGCAGCACAACTCCTACGCCATAGTGGAGATTACTCCCGAAGGCGATATTCTCATCGAGGGAAAAGTGGATTGTCCCGATAGAGTAATAAGGAGAGGAAGATAAGGAAAAAATACACTTGTCATTACGAAGGAGCGTAGCGACTGTGGTAATCTCCCACTATCAGGGATGCAGGAGATTGCCACGGCTTGTACCAAGCCTCGCAATGACTTGCAAAAAAAGTAATAACTCAAGACAAAAAAGATGAAACGTATTTTATTAACAATCACAACATTAGCAATTATGGCAAGTTGCAATAATGCATCGCAGCAGGCAACGCCCGCTATTGACCGCGCAAACTTCGATGAGAGCGTGGCTCTGAACAACGATTTCTATCAGTATGCAACAGGCGGCTGGCAGAAGAACAACCCCCTGAAACCCGAATTTGCCCGCTACGGCACATTCGACGTGTTGCGTGAAAACAACGAGATTCGCTTGAACGACCTCTTTGCCTCGATGACCGAGACAAAGGCCGAGCACGGTACGGTTGAGCAGAAGATTTCGGACCTCTACACTATGGGGTTGGACTCTGTACGCCTCAATCAGGAGGGTATCACACCCGTCAAGAACGATATCAACCAGATTATGGCCCTCAACAATCTCACCGAGGTGGCTATCGCTGTGGCTCGCATCCATACAGCCGCAGGTAATCCCCTGTTCAGCATTGGTGTGAGCGCTGACCTGTTGAACAGTAACATCAATGCCCTCTATGCCGAGCAGGCAGGTTTGGGTATGGGCAACCGCGACTACTACTTCGGCGAGGAGAACGAGGCAAAGCGTAAGGGATATGTCGAGTGGCTCACAAAGGCATTCTCGATTTATGGCGCCGAAAACGCAAAGGCTCTGGCTGAGGATGTTATGGCTTTTGAGACCAAGATGGCCGATAAGTTCCGCACAAATGTAGAGTTGCGCGACGTCGAGGCCAACTACAACCCTATGTCGAAGGACGACTTCGTAAAGCGTTATGCTGGGTTCGATTGGGCAACCTACATCGCAGAGATGGGTATCGGCGAGTTCGACAAGATTATAGTAGGTCAGCCCGAAGTATTCGACAACCTGAACTCACTGCTGGGGAGCGAGGCGCTCTCAACCATCAAGAACTACTTGGCAGCCAGCGTATTGCGCAGTGCGGCAGGTTTTGTGAGCGACGATTTGTATGAGGCTCACTTTGAGTTCTTTGGCCGTCAGATGTCGGGCCAGCAGGAGATGCGTCCCCGCTGGAAGCGCGCTATGGCTGTACCTAACAGCATCTTGAGCGAGGCTGTGGGCGAGATGTATGTAGCAAAGTACTTCCCCGAGAGCGACAAGCAACGTATGACCGATATGGTTAAGAACTTGCAGGTGGCATTGGGCGAGCATATCGACGCCCTGGAGTGGATGTCGGATGCGACAAAGGCTAAGGCTCACGAGAAGTTGGCATCGTTCACCGTAAAGATTGGCTATCCAGACAAGTGGAAGGATTACTCATCACTCGCAATAGATGCCAAGCAATCGTATTGGGAGAATATCAAGCGTGCCAACACTTGGTACACACGCGACAACATCTCGAAGTTGGGCAAGGAAGTTGACCGCGACGAGTGGTTTATGTCACCCCAGACCGTAAATGCCTACTACAACCCCACAACAAACGAGATTTGTTTCCCCGCAGCCATCCTTCAGCCCCCGTTCTACAACTCTGCGGCTGACGATGCTGTAAACTATGGCGCTATCGGCGTGGTGATAGGTCACGAGATGACTCACGGCTTTGACGACCAGGGTCGCCAGTTCGACAAGGATGGTAATATGAATAATTGGTGGACCGACGAGGATGCCGCAGCATTCAAGAGCCGTACCGATGTATTGGTTGAGCAGTTCAACAAGATTGAGGTGTTGTCGGCCAAGGGTGACCAGCCCGCAGTGATGGCCGATGGTGCATTGTCGCTCGGCGAGAATATTGCCGACCAAGGCGGTTTGCGCGTAGCATACACCGCGTTGCAGAACTCATTTGGCGAGGCAGGCAAGCCCGAACCCATCGACGGCTTCACTCCCGAACAGCGTTTCTACCTCTCATACGCAACCATCTGGGGACAGAACATCCGCGACGAGGAGATTGCACGCCTCACAAAGGTCGATGTTCACTCTCTGGGCCGCAACCGTGTGAATGCCACTTTGCGCAACATAGCATCGTTCTATGAGGCATTCGGCATCAGCGACGGCGAGATGTTCCTGCCCGAGAATGAGCGTATTATCATTTGGTAAGAACTTTATGACAAATAGTTAGCGTAATCTCAAAAATTACGCTAACTTTGTTTTTTGGAACCGACGATAAAACTCTCCATAATAGAGAGTGAGTAATATTGTAAAGGCATTGATGAGAAAAATTCTCCCTCTAAAATAGAGGGAGTACCCGTAGGGGGAGGGAGTGTGTGTTTAATTCAAAATTCAAAATTGGATTTACAGACTCCTCCGTCACTCGCTTGGGGCGAGCGCCACCTCCTCTAACTTAGAGGAGGAAAATAAAAAAGAAAATTAGAGACTCCAATCATCACTCACCTTTAGTTCGTGATGTGGAGTGACGTGATAGAAAATTCTATTATCAATTTTGAATTCTGAATTTTGAATTTTGAATTTATATAGTTATGACGCAGAAAAAGACCGTAGCACTAATTTACGATTTTGACGGCACACTCTCGCCGGGCAATATGCAGGAGTATGACTTCATACCCGCCGTAGGCAAGAGCAACCGCGAATTTTGGAGCGACGCCAACGTGTTGGCCGAGACACAGGATGCTGACCCCGTATTGGCATATATGGCCCGTATGATTCAGGAGGCTCAGAGCAAAGGTCTTTCGCTGCGACGCGAGGCCTTTCAGGAGTCGGGCCGCAACGTGCGTTACTTCGACGGCGTCAAGGAGTGGTTCTCGCGTATGAACCGCTACGCCGAGGAGCGCGGTCTGCGCCTATTGCACTACATCAACTCGTCGGGCCTGAAGGAGATTATCGAAGGTACGTCTATAGCCCACGAGTTCAAGCATATCTATGCCTGCTCGTTCCTATACAATGTCGATGGCATAGCCTATTGGCCCGCCGTAGCCATCAACTACACCAACAAAACGCAATTCATATTCAAGATTAACAAGGGCGTGGAGTCGGTTTACGACACGCAGTTGGTGAATCGTTATATGGAGGAGGAGCGTCGTCCCGTGCCGTTCAAGCGTATGATTTATGTCGGTGACGGAACAACAGATATACCTTGTATGCGTCTGGTGAAGAACTATGGCGGCCACTCGATTGCCGTCTATAACCCCGCCGACAAGGGTAAGCGCCGCGAGATGAATACCCTCATACGCGACAACCGTGTAAACTACGTCTGCGCCGCCGACTACACCGAAGGCTCGGAGATTGACAAGGTCGTAAAACGCGTGATAGACAAGATTGCCGCCGACGTGGCGCTCGAAGAGTTAAAGACATTTTAAGCAGAGATGAAGATATTTTATACTGTATTGTTGCTCGTCATATCGAACATCTTTATGACATTTGCGTGGTACGGCCACCTGAAATTGCAACAGATGAAACTCATATCGTCGTGGCCCTTGTGGCTCGTCATAATATTCTCGTGGGGCATCGCTCTGGCTGAATATTCGTGCCAGATACCTGCCAACAGAATAGGTTTTACGGGTAACGGAGGCCCATTTACGTTGATGCAACTCAATGTGATGCAGGAGGTTATAACGCTGATAATCTTTACATTGTTCACCACAATATTCTTCCGTGGCGAGTCGCTGCAATGGAACCACTTTGCCGCCTTCGGATGCTTGATTCTGGCCGTATATTTCGTTTTTATGAAGTAATTTCCACATAAGGCTACACCCCAAAAAAGAGTATGACACACGAAGAAAAAGATATTCTGCTTCGTGAAGAGGTGCGCAAGGCCATCGATGCTAACATCGAGCGAGACCCTGTGCGCATAGCCCTCGATAGGAATATACCCTACGCGCGAGAGGTGGCGACACAGGTGAAATACTTGCAACGTGCCCGCACAAAACTTCCAATGTTATACGATGCGCGTTGCATAATCCCCCAAAGAGCCTTCGAGCAGTCGTCGAGCGAGCAGTGCGCCGCCGCAAAACACATCGGGGGCGAGAGCCTGCTGGATTTGACCTGCGGCTTGGGCATTGACTCCATAGCGTTTGCAAAACGCTTCAAGCGAGTGGTGGCCATCGAGCGCGACGAGGTGCTGGCTGAAGTGGTGAGAGAGAATCTCAAACGACTCAATATCACTAATATAGAGGTGGTTACATCTTCAGCAGAGGATTACATCGCCTCGTGTGGCGAACATTTCGATTGGGTTTATGCCGACCCCGACCGCCGTACTGCCGAGGGACGCAGAGTGGTGCGCTTGGAGGATTGCTCGCCCAATATGCTGGAGTTGTGGCCCGCAATAGAGCGCGTGAGCAAGCGTGTGGCAATAAAAAATTCGCCACTGTTTGATGTCGATGAGGCCTTCAGATTGTTTGGCGACTGCTCGGTGGAGGTCATTTCGCTGGGCGGCGAGTGCAAAGAGGTGATGATATATGTTGATGGCGCTGAGCCACGCTTGGTTGCCGAGGCGGTTGGCGCAGGGCGCTATGAGGTGAGCCGTGACGAGGCGCTGAAGGCGACACTCTCATCTCACGACTTCGCAGCGGAGGAGTATCGCTACCTCATCGTCCCCGACGTGGCACTGCAGAAGGCCCGCCTGACGGCATCGGCTCTGCAAGGTAAGGCCGACATTTGGAGCAACAACTCATTCGGCTTCGCCCGCCAAAAACCCGAAGGGGTGCTGGGCCGCACGGAGAAGATTGTCAGCGTGGAGGAGTACGACAGCAAGGCCCTACGCCGTGAACTGAAGGGCAAGGGCGTAGATATTATGATGCGCGACTTCCCCACATCACTTGACGAGGTGCGCCGCAAGTGCGGTATGCGTAGTGGTAATGCCCACCGCATAGCCCTCACACGCATCGGGGGTAAATGTTACACCATCTGGCTGGAGTAGATTCTTCTGTATTTTTCACCTAATTATATTACGTTTTTGGCCACGCGATATTCGTAGCCACGTCACTCCACCGAGCCGCGATTAGGCTGACGCACGGAGATTTCTTATTAATTCCCAACGCTTTATAGTTCTTCATCCAAAACTTCGTTTTGAATCATAAACAGAAAGGTACGCTCCAAATAGAAGCGTACCTTTTATTTATATGTGGGGTCTTGGATGATGAGAATTATTAACTCACCCCTCCCCCGAAAATTTGGATAACGAGGTTATTTTGAGGCTGGTCGCAGTGACGCACTAATGCCCAAAAAAACGTTAACCAATTTCCAAATCCAAGAAATTGTATAACAAGAGGGATTTCTCTCGCCCCGAAAATTTGGATAGCGAGGCTATTTTGAGGCTGGTCGCAGTGACGCAAAGCGGAGCATACTTGATGTATGTGAGCATTTGCGGAGCAAGCCAGACGCCAAAAGAGCCCGTTATACGAATTTTCGCAAATTAGAAGCCCTTACCAATAGCAAGAAAATCCTCAGCCTTCAAAGCAGCACCGCCAATCAAACCGCCGTCAACATCCTCCTTAGCGAAGATTTCGGCTGCGTTAGAGGGCTTGCAAGAACCACCATAGAGGATGGGGCACTCGGCAGCAGCTGCGCCGAACTTAGATGCCAATACCTCGCGGATGTAAGCGTGAATCTCCTGTGCCTGCTCTGCTGTTGCAGTCTCACCTGTACCGATAGCCCATACAGGCTCGTAAGCGATAACGAGATTCTTGAACTGCTCCTCTGTAAGGTTGAATACAACCTCCTCAATCTGTGCCTTGCAAACGTCGAAGTGCTTGCCTGCCTTACGCTCGTCGAGGCTCTCACCTACGCAGTAGATAGGCTTCAAACCGTTAGCGTAAGCCTGCTCCATCTTCTTGTTCAAAGTCTCTGAAGTCTCACCGTAGTACTGGCGACGCTCAGAGTGGCCCAAAATAACATACTCGCAACCGAGTGCTGCAATCATAGATGCTGCAACCTCACCTGTGTAAGCACCCTTAGCCTCAGCAGCGCAGTTCTGCGCACCTACAGCGATGTCAGAGCCCTTAACAGCCTCAACAACCTGTGAAAGGTGTGTGAAGGGAGGGCATACGATAAAGTTTACGCAAGAGCAAACCTCACCACGACCTGCTACAACGTTCTTTGCCAACTCAACGCCCTCAGCGGGGAGAGTGTTCATCTTCCAGTTACCTGCTACAATCTTCTTTCTCATTTTTCTTAAGTTTTTATGTTTGTGTTTATATTAGTTTCTTTTGTTTATCAAATTAACAACTACCTTTGTCATCACATCTTTCTCTTCTGTACGGCTCTCGGCTATCATAAGCGTAAGCGCCACAAGGGTATTGTTGTCTATCAGTCGCGAGCCATCTTCGCGGTAAAGGATGCCGTTTTTCTCCATAAACCACAAGAACAAAAACGCTGCTATACGTTTATTTCCATCGCTGAACGAATGGTTCTTTACCGTCAGGTAGAGCAGATTAGCCGCTTTCTCCTCAACACTCGGATATAAATCCTTTCCTCCAAAGGTTTGGTAGATAGCACCCATCGTACTGCGAAACGAACTATCCTTTTCACGAGCAAACAACTCGCTCGCCCCAAACTGCTCCTTAAGCATCTGCAGAGCCTGCATAGCGTTGTCATAGGTGGCGCGGAATTTCTCCTCGGGAGTAGTATCGGCTATCTCCAACTGCTGATAGTCGTAGCGGTCTAATGTATCCAATCCATAGGCATAGTCGCTGATGACCTTCAACAATCCAACAGCCTCATCCTTAGTTACCGACTTGGCAGCCAAAACATTGCTCATTACTGAGATTGTACGCTTCAACTCATCCAACTGCTCCTGCTTGGCATTGCGGTTAATGGCATATCCCTTAATCAAATACTCCTTAAGAACTCTATTGGCCCAAATGCGGAATTGGGTTCCTCGCAACGACTTAACTCGATAACCAACCGAGATAATGACATCGAGGTTGTAAAATTTTATATTACGAGTAATCAACCTGCCTCCCTCATTTTGAATCTGTAAGAAATTCTTACAAGTTGCTGACCGTTCTAACTCACCCTCCTTATAAACATTACGAATATGCATAGTAATGTTTTGAGGGCGAACCTGCAACAGTTGCGCTAACTGCGCTTGCGACAACCATACCGTATCGCCCTCCAGACGAACATCCAATTCAGTCTGTCCGTCAGAGGTCTTGTATATGATTATCTCGCCTTTATCCATAACGCAAACCTATGCCATAAGCCGTTGGGCATCCTTTCGGGTCGCTTACTCGGCTTTCTGAGCGTCAATCCAAGCCTTCACCTCGGCTGTTGCGAGGCCCAACTTGTTCTTCTTGTTGAAGCCGCAGAGGTCGTTGAAGAGCTTGCCGCCGCCATTGGCCGCAGTGTTGCGGAACGACTCAACGGTGATGTAACCCATCTTCTGCACAGGCTCAACCCACTCGGCGGGGATACCTGCCTCGACATACAACGCTGCATCGTCGGCCACAACCTTCTTCTCGGGACGCATTGTCGGGAAGAACAACACATCCTGAATAGAGGGCTGGTTGAGCATAAACATCGTAAGGCGGTCAATGCCAATACCCATACCCGAGCAAGAGGGCATACCATACTCCAATGCGCGGACAAAGTCCATATCGATAAACATAGCCTCGTCGTCACCCTTCTCCGAGAGTTTCAACTGCTCCTGGAAACGCTCCAACTGGTCGATGGGGTCGTTCAACTCCGAATAGGCGTTACACAACTCCTTACCATTGACGAACAACTCAAAGCGCTCGGTCAAATCCTGATTGTCGCGGTGACGCTTACACAAGGGCGACATCTCGCGCGGATAGTCGCAGATGAATGTAGGCTGGATGAGATGCTCCTCGCAATACTGGCCGAAGATGGCATCAATCAACTTACCCTTACCCATCGTATCGTCAATCTCGACATTCAAACGCTGGCACGCCTCACGCAACTGCTCCTCCGACTGGCCCGTAATATCGTAACCCGTCTTCTCGAGGATGGCATCGGTCATTGTCAAGCGGCGGAAAGGAGCCTTGAACGATATCTGCTTGCCGTCAATCTCCAACTCCGTTGTGCCGTTGGTAGCCATAGCCACACGCTCCAGCATCTGCTCCGTGAAGGTCATCATCCACTTGTAATCCTTGTAAGCGACATAAATCTCCATACAAGTAAACTCAGGATTGTGTGTGCGGTCCATACCCTCGTTACGGAAGTTCTTGCCAAACTCGTAAACACCATCAAAACCACCTACGATAAGGCGCTTGAGGTACAACTCCGTAGCGATTCGCATATAGAAATCGGTATCGAGTGCATTGTGATGCGTAATGAAAGGACGAGCCGAAGCACCACCCGGAATGGGTTGCAGGATGGGAGTCTCGACCTCAACGTAACCGTGAGAGTTGAAGAACTCGCGCATTGTGGCCATAATCTTGGCACGCTTAACGAAGACCTCGCGCACGTGGGGATTAACAACCAAATCAACATAACGCTGACGGTAACGCACCTCAGGGTCGGTCAAGGCATCAAACTGCTTACCGTCCTTCTCCTTGACGATAGGCAGAGGACGGATAGACTTCGATATAACGGTAAACTTCTGGCAGTGTACCGACTTCTCGCCCGAATTGGTGATAAAGGCAAAACCCTCGACGCCCACGAAGTCGCCTATGTCGAGCAACTTCTTGAAAACGGTGTTGTACAATGTGGGGTCGCCTTCGGGACAGATGTCATCACGACGAATATATACTTGGATACGACCTGTGTGGTCCTGCAATTCGAAGAACGACGCACTACCCATAATGCGGCGGCTCATAATACGGCCTGCAATACGCACCGAAGCGTATTTCTCCTTACTCTCCTCGGTGAGGTTTTCGCTTATCTCGGCTGCTGTAGCCGTAACATCAAACATCTCGGCTGGATAGGGCTCAATGCCCAACTCGCGCAGTGCGGCGAGCGACTTACGACGCAAAACTTCTTGTTCGCTGAGTTCCATACTCATAATAGTCCTAATTTTGAAAATTTATTTGGTGCAAAAATACAATAAACCCCGTGAAATTCAAAATTTAGAATTCAAAATTACGAGAAATATTCTCGTTTCCTCCTCGCGGCTCGGCAAAGAGCGCAAACACTCTCTGCTCTCGCTCCGCAGCGTCGGTTCAAAATTATTTTTACACACTCCCTCCCCCTAAAGGGTACTCCCTCTTGCTATAGAGGGAGAATTTTTATAGATTCTTATTATGCTTTCTGCTGATTAGACTTCTTATGTTTTATTGATTATCCTCTACGTTTTACGCTATAAAGTGCAAAAAAAAGAGGCTGTCAACCTCCAAAAAGTTAGACAGCCTCTCAGAATATGAGATTTTAGTTAAACCCTTATCATTAGTTTATCACAGTCCAACCCAACGGGATACCGTCTTCACCGGAAGGAAGGGATGTCATACTTGCCGCTTTGACAAATGTTCCTGTGCTGGCTACATTTCTCACCCAATTATCCAAACAATTTGTTGCCGAAATATCTGTTGCCAACATAACTATGCTGTTGAGTTTAGAACAATTACTAAACATTCCACCATAACAACCATTTACCAATGTAGTTGCAGGCAACGCGGGAGCAGTCTCAAGCGAAGTACATTGGTAGAACATCTGATTATAACAATTCTCTGCCAATGTAGTTGCACTCAATTCGGGAGCAGTTTTCAGCGATTTACAGTTGTAGAACATCTGACTATAACAACCCTTTGCCAATGTAGTTGCAGGCAACGCGGGAGCAGTCTCAAGCGAAGTACAGCCGTAGAACATCTGACTATAACAATTCTCTGTCAATGTAGTTGCAGGCAATACAGGAGCACTTGTCAAAGATGTACAATTCTTAAACAGGCCCTGGAATTTAACTAAATCCATACCAACACTCTCGGGGTATGTATTGTTCAGCAATGTGCGGATATCGCCTGCACAAACAACATTTACATTTGAATTTCCGAATTTGATATTTGCGACCTTTGTACCATAGGATTGTGAGCCATTTGCTGCGACTTTTGAACGTATAAGCAGCGGCGCACCGATTCCAAAGTTTACGGTGTTTTCACCCAATGTATTCCACGTTGAACCTGCGTCGATAGAGTACTCGAGGTTTTCTACCGCACTTTTCACAACATCTGTGGTCAAGTTAGTCATCTTCAATGTCTGCTCACCATTTGCAACAAACACCAAAGATTTCATCTCGCTGAAATTATCAACAGTACAAGAATAGTAACGGCCAGCAATGATGTTCTTGCTTGCATCAGTAGATTTGCTCATAAATTCA
This sequence comes from Alistipes sp., assembly GCA_017399485.1. Lineage (GTDB taxonomy): Bacteria > Bacteroidota > Bacteroidia > Bacteroidales > Rikenellaceae > Alistipes. The sequence continues at coordinate 3,037 of JAFQCA010000035.1, read as the reverse complement.
CCTATGTAAGCAAGGTTGTTATCGGCAATCACTATAAATTTCAGATACTTTTTATCGCTTGAAATTGGGGGTAGATAGATAGCCATCCAATTGGCAGGGTCAAACGCCTCGTCAAAATCAACGGTGATACCAGTGTTTGTACCGTCAGTGTAGGTGCCATCAGTCAAGTTCATAGTACCATTGGTATTGAACTCGGTCATAATAACAACTTGTTTGATTTTTACACCATCGGGCAAATTATTGAACTTTACATTCAATAAAGCAGTTTTGAGTTTGAACTCAAACTTTGAGCCATCTGTAGATGTGGCGTACATATAAGTCTTGTTGCTATCAAAAACACCCTTCTGCATAGAGTAATCGTACGGAACAGCCGTAATGTCGGTTACATTGGCATTTGCAGGGTAAACGGCATAGTAATCTTCCTCACCCTCGGCACCGGGCAAAATACCCGTAAAGGTGTTGCCTGCGGTACTCTTTGAGAAAGTCTGGTTCTCACCGCCTCGAATAACCGAAAAACTCTCTTCATCCTCCCACGCCAAGTTTAGGACAAAATTGTCTTGAGAATATGCGATTCGTGTGTCGTCATCTTGAGAGGGTGCATACGCTGTTACGCTTACCATCTGACTCGGAGAGTCGGGGATTTGCATCGCTTCATCCTTTGTACAAGCGGTGAGAGCCATCGCTATCACTCCGCTTAATAATGCTACATACTTCTTCATAGTTGTCTCCTCCATTTTTTAGAAACCACCGCCATTACCGAAAAATGGCAACTCTCCATCACCATTGCTTGCAGCGAAACCCTGCTCAATCTGTACCTCGATAACCTCCACCTGTGGAGCCTCGTAATTCAGTTTCTTCTCTGTTTTCATAATTCTCTTGGGTTAATTGTTATTATAAATATTTGTATAAAACCTCGTTTGGGTAATAGACAAAAAAGAGGCGGCTCTCTGTACTATTTAGTACAGAAAGTCGCCTACGTTATGTACAAAGCAAACCCTAAAGAGAGAGTAAAAATTCCCCCCCCCTCAAAATTGTCGGCAAGTTGCTGATAATCAAGGATATTTGCTTAAGTATCATCTATTTAATATTGCTTTGTTTTGGTAAAGTTAGTGATTAATTTTAATTTAACAAACAAATAGAGTAAAATTTCGCCCACCCTATTTCTCGGCCTTGAGAGCCAAGCGGCGAACTATAACCACGAAACCGCCCGTAAGAATCAGGTTCGATAGAATCGTAAGCAACGAGATAGCCAACAACGGACCACCCAGACCATAACCTATCGACACGAAGATGATACCCGCGCCAACCTCGCCGCGAGTAAACATACCGATACTCAACGCCAGACGCTCGGTGAGAGAGTGGTCACGATAGAAGAATAGAGGCACCATCTTACCCAGATTCGACAGGGCTGTAACTACGGCCACGTGCATAGCAATCTCGCCCCACGTCATCGAGCCTACCTTGCCTATTACGCAATCGCCTGCCGTAGCGGCAAAATCGACACCGACAAAGAGTGGCGCACTGAAACCGACCAAGAACATAAACAGATAGGAGATAATGTCGCTCACGCTTTCGTCGGTCTTGGAGTGACGATGCTTGGTCTTCATAACCATACCGAGGATAAAGGCCGGCAACAACACCTCGATATGGATGGCACCGTCGGCACCGAAAATCTGCTTCGAAACGGCATACACACCCTGAAAAGCAAATACCAAGATGGTAGAATATCCCAGAATCGAGGCCCACGACTGGCTGAGGGTGAACTTGTTGAGTCGTGTCCATCCAAAATAGAGACACATAAAGACCACTACAACGACAACGCCCAACTGCCACTTCATACCTATCATAAAAATCTGCAACGGTATCATCAACAAGATGGTATCCAAATCATCGAAGATAGCCAGCACGCGCGTCTTCTGATATACCCACGACTGCTTAAGGCCTGCACCCGCCAGCATCGTAAAGAGGATACCCGCCGACGTAGGGGCGGCAAATCGGCTCAAGAGCAGAGTCTCCTTCCACGCATCCCAATCTGTAAGATAGTTCGACGGCAGAAGAATCATATAATAGAAACAGATGAGCAGCCAAGGCGCAGCAGCCGTAGCCATAGCGATAAAATAGTCGGCAGTATAGGAGCGCCAACGGCTCTTGTCGAGTTCGAACTCGCGGCCCACATTTATCATTATGAACGCCAAACAGACGTACAACATAGAGTCAAAAACGGGCTTAATCTTGGCAAAAGTCACAGCACCCAGCAATGTCGGCGCCGTTTGCGAGCAGACCAATCCCAGCACAAGAAAAATGGAGAAAAAGGCTATTTTCTTCATTGACAAATGGTTATAATGTTATAAATAATTTAGGTAAATATCGTAAAAATACAAAGATATAATTTTCGGAGCAATAGTGCAAGAGCAAAGGGAATTCAAAATGCAAAATTACGAGAGATAAACTCTCGTTTCCTCCTCGCGGCTCGGCATAGAGTGTAAATACTCTCTGCACTCGCTCCGCAGCGTCGGTTGCCTCACCTTTTTACGGCTAAAAAGGTGAAAAAGACACGAAGTGGATTAATTGGGGGAAGTGAGGTTGTGTTACAGACTCCTCCGTCGCTAAAGCGACACCTCCTCTAACTTAGAGGAGGAATTAAATGAGTAAAGAATGTCATTCCACATCACGAGCGGATGTGAGTGATGACTGGAATCTCTAAAATAAAATTAACGGTTAGAGACTCCAATCCTCGCCTTTGCAGGCTCGGTGGAGTGACGTGGGCAGGAGGCATCGGAAAAAGGCTCAGTGGAGTGACGTGGGCAAAGATGAAAGAGCAAAGTAATATTACCGTGCGTCAGCCTAATCGCGGCAGATGAATTTTAGGAAAAGGATAAGCGGATAAATTTCCGTTAAAAAACGGAGAATTTTTCACGCAGTAAAAACGCGAAGGCGTCTGTTTTAGGAAATTTATGCGGTTAGCCCCTAAAATTTATCACCGCGCCGCTTTTTACTCACCTTTTTACGGCTAAAAAGGTGAAAAAGACACGAAGTG
>JAFQCA010000034.1 GCA_017399485.1 Alistipes sp. | reverse complement strand
GCTTACTCGCAACTTTTTCAATGTTCAATTTTCAATTTTCAATTCTGAATTCTATCTACTGACCGCTGACAACTGAAAATTGTTTGTAATAAAAAAATCTCGGGTATCGAAAAAGATACCCGAGATTTTTTTGTCTGACACGTCCGCTTGTGCGGTCGCAAGAAGCGGCTTAGAAAATGTAGTTGGTGCCGATGTTGAGGCCACCCTTACCATCCCTTTTGTCAAGAGGTTTGCCATACTCAACCGAGATGATAAAGTTGTGGTTCATAACGAGTTTCAGACCTGCACCAACGCTGGCGTGAACACCACCTGCATCCTCGCCACTGTAAATCTTGTTGAGGTCGGGAACAATGCCGGTGATTGCGGAACTCAACTTGCCTGCCTGTTTGTCAAACTTCCTTGCCTTGGTAATCACACCCATATCCACAAAGGGGTTGGTGGCGAGGTACCAGTTCTGCTTGAAGAGGCGGAAGTTCACAAGTTTCACGCGAGCCTCAAAGTTGGCCCAAGCGTAGCCATCGGCCAAAATGCGGTTTTGGAACACGCCCCTGACGGAGTTCTTACCGCCCAAGCCCTCGTTCTTAATCTGGCGAAGGTAGAGGGGAGTGGTGGTCTGCTGCAAGTAGAAGGGAGCATTGCCAAAGGTCTGCTGCCAGTTCACACGGTAGCCCAACACCACCTTGTCGCCCACCACGGGGAAGAACTGCCTCCAAGTGGCCATAATGCGACCATAGGCCTCGGCATCGCCAAAGAGGGCAGGAGAGAAGCTACCCACAATCTCGGCGCAGTAGCCACGGGTGGGTGCAGCCTCCATATCGCGGGTGTCGTAGACAAGGCCCGCTTTGAGTTCGAGGTGGGTGCCGGCAACCTCATTGTCGTTGATGAGGCCACTTTCTACATATATCTCATAGAGCGAACGTTCGTCTTTATACGTATCGAGTTGTACATCGCCGGTGGTTACGTTCCAGAAGGTCAGGCCGGCCATCCAAGTGAGGCGGTCGGATATGTTGCCCTGCACATCGGCAATACCACGCAACATTGTGCGGTCCATATAGTAGAACGAACTACCGCTGGTGAGGTCGTAGTCCAGAGGCGAAGCAAAGCCGTTGAAGCCATAGAAGGGCGACATTGCCGAGTCGAGGTAGGACACAGCAGCCGTCAGGCGCAGGCCGGGCAGCAGGTACTTGGAGTCGTAGAAGAGGTGTGCAATGGTCTCGCCCTTGGTGTAGCGAGAGAGTTCCACGTTGAATTTGTGCAGGTAGGTGGGGTAGGTGCTACCATCGCCAAAGTAGAAGAAGTCGCACAGTGCGCCATACTGAAATCCGAGGTCGCTGTTGTAGCTGACTGCGGGCAGGGGGCCGAGGTTCCAACCGGTCTTGACCTCCTCCTTGGTCTGCGCACTCACGCCAACTGCCATCAGTACGCTGGCCAATGTAATAAAAATCTGTTTTTTCATTGTTTTGTTTCTCCGTTTATATGTGTGTGTTTGTTCCTACAATATCAAAAGTAGTTTGTACATCAAAAAGCCGAGGTAGTTGCCAAGTGCATAACCCACCAAACCGATGGTTACGCCAACCACCACAATGTCCCTGTTCTTCATCGAGGCCGCAATCATCGGCACAAAGATGGGGCTGTTGATGAGGGTGTTGGAGGTGATGATGGTGGTGTCGCCATCCACCTTGAAAATCTTGGCCAGCAGGATGGTGAGGAAGAGCGAGCCAAAGATAGCCAACACTTGGTAGGCCACAATGGCGAGGGTGCCCTCAAACTCAATGGTGCGCAGGTTGGCCATTGAGGCAACCACGATGGAGAAGATGTAGATGAGGTACATACCCGCATCGTAACTCTTGTCCCACGTCTTGACCTCCTTCCACAGCGAGAAGAGCAGCGCAAGGGTGGTGAGGGTGAGAATCATCACCACGGTGAAGATGTTTTCATCATATCGTTTGGCCAGAGTTGCAACTCCAAATGCGGCTGCCACAATCACCAGTGTGAGCAACAGCACCTTGAAGAGTTGGATGAGGCTCTTCTTTTTGCCGAAATCTGCGTAGGGATTTTTCACGGCATATTCATCCACGTTCACCTCTTGGTCCACGGTGTAGGCTCCCCTGCCGAGCACCTTGCGAGCCCACTTGATACCGAATGTCATCAGGAACACGAGGTAGACAAAGCAGATAATCATATCGAAGGAGTTGAGGATGATGAAGGTGTTGTTGTCCATATCAAGCATAACCTTCAGAGCAGCAAGGTTGGGTGTGCCACCGGTACACTTGCCGGCAATGGCTCCGCCAATCACGGCGGCCTCTGAATCCCCCCCTAAGGGCCTCTCCAACAGCACGTTACCAAGAATTACCATAACCACCACCGCAACCACGCCGAGGATGGTGATTTTGAGCGAGGTCTTCACGGAAAACTTCTTGAAGTCGCAACTGTAGAGCATCATCGGCAGTGCCAACGGAATGGCAATGGTCGAGAGGGTGTCCTGAATGGGGAAGTAGTCCGCCGGAATGAGATTGAGGTTTGCGATGATGAAGCCCAAGAAGTAGAGCACCAACACGGGGCCGATTTTGCCCAAAATCTTCGACCTGTTGCAAGCCCACAAAACCACTGCGGGCGATAGCAGGTAGAAGAGGATAAGAATGATTTTACCCAACATAATTTGTTCATTTTGCGGCCCACGGTGGGGCCTATGTTAATTACTTGTGGCGTGCCAAAGATAGTTATTTTTCCCAAAATGCAACAATTTGGGGGCCAAAAACAGCAACGCCTCCCCAAGAGGGAAGGCGTTGCAGGGCGGTTATAATGCTGTTATGCAGGGGTTTGGTGTCCCCTACAGCAGTTGTAGCAGGTTGAACATCAGATAGCCAAGGTAGTTGCCAATGGCGTAGCCTGCAAGGCCGTTGGTGATACCAACCATAATGGCGTTTTTGTTCTTCATCGTGGCCGCAATCATAGGCACGCAGATGGGCGAATTGACCAAGGTGTCGGAGGTGATGACCGCACTGTCGGCATCCACCTTGCACGGGCGGGCAAGCAGCACACCCAACGCCAGTGAGCCAAACACAATGATGGTCTGGTAGATTAGTACCCACAAGCCCAACTTCCAATCAAGTTGCGAAAGGTCGGCCAACATTGCCATCGCCAAGCAGAAAATGTAGATGAGGTACATACCCGCATCGAAACTCTTATCCCACGTGCGCACCTCCTTGAAGCCCGTGAGCAGTAGGCTGATGGTTGTCAGCACCAAAATCATCACTGCCAGCGAGTAGTCGCCACCGAGCAGGTCAAACATTGCGGTGCCCTCCTTGAAGAAGTTGCTAATCAAGAGCGAGGCTACGGCCACAACAACCGCTGCGCCAAACACCTTGAGCAACTGAACGATACTCTTCTTCTTGCCAAAATCCTTATAGGGATTATCATTCACAAAGTCCTGTGCGTTGATGCTGTCGTTGTAGGCTTTGAAGTTCTTTCCGTGCACCACTCGGCGGGCAATGTTCACGCCACCACCCATCAGGAACATCAGGTAGAAGAACGACACAATGAGGTTGCAGGTGCTCACCAGAGCAAACATCTCCCCTTTGAGGCCCTGCCCTCCGAGCATCATATTCACGGCAGCAAAGTTGCCCGCACCACCAGAGTATTGGCCGGAGAGGGTTGCACCAATGGTCGGACCGCTCACGCCAAGCTGCTCCTTGAGCAACCAAAAACCTCCCAGCACCATCACGGCTACCGAAACAATGCCCACAATGAAAGCCCTCACGGTAACCCCCGCCTTGAAGTTCTTGAAGTTGCAACCAAAGAGCATCATCGGTATGGCAAGGGGAATCATCACGTCTTGCAGGGTTTTCTGAATTGCCTTGCAATCCTCGGGCACGATGTGTAGGTTGGCGATAATCACACCCAAGATGTAGAGCGTCAGCACGGGGCCAATCTTATTCAGCACTTTCACCTTACGGCACACCCACAACACCATTGCGGGAGCCAGTAGATAGAATACAATGAGTAGAAGTTTTCCAATCATACCAATTTAAGTTTGTGTTTGCTGTGGCACGGCAAATATACACAAAAATATTACAAATGGAACATCCGCCCCCATTCAACCGCCTATACCTATTATTATATATATAGTAGGAATTGCCCACCCTTGCTCTTGGGTATCTTTTTTAATACCTGAGCCTTCTGTGACTTCTGGGCCGACTGGGGCTTCTGGGGCGTTAAGGGCCTTAAGGATTTTAGGGACTTTAGGGGGGCTCTTCATATCCCTAACCTCCCTTTCTTTCCTTTCCCGCCCTCGCTCCCAACAACACCCAAAACCTTACCCTAAAACAATCTATTGATAATCAATGCTTTATGAAAAATCGAAAAATTTTTTGCAATTTTTTTCAACAAAACGCTTGCAGGTTTGAAAAAAGTGTCTACCTTTGCATCCGCAATTCGGAAATAACCTCGGCGCAAGTAGAGGGGAAAGAAGAAAAGCGAAAAAAAGTTCTAAGAAAATTTGGTGGTTACAAAAAAAGGTCATACCTTTGTACCCACGTTCGCCTCTGAAAAAGCGGCGATTTTTTTAGCGCCTCGCCCGAGGGTGGGGCAACTGAAAAAGGTTCTTTGATTTATTGGTTTTTAAGAGAGAAAAAGAATGCAGAAAGCACGAAGTCTTTAAGACTTCGCAAGTTCAATTCAATTCCTTTTAACGGAAAAAGAAGTAGTCAGGCTCTAACAATACATTTTAATTTTTTTACAATGGAGAGTTTGATCCTGGCTCAGGATGAACGCTAGCGGCAGGCCTAACACATGCAAGTCGAGGGGCAGCACAGAAGATAGCTTGCTATTTTTGGTGGCGACCGGCGCACGGGTGCGTAACGCGTATGCAACCTACCCGTAACATAAGCAATAGACCAAACTATTTGATTCTTACTACTATAAATATTATGTGAACCCGTAGAAGAAATTCTTTTTGCTGTAGTTGCATTAGCCGTAGGACTAATTCCGTTTATGTTTGTCCAACCAACGTAATAATGATAAGACTTATTTACGTAACTATAATATTCATATTGAGTATGATTATTATAAGTTGTACCAGCATAAAACTTTAACGGACTTCTGCTAAACGCAAGTTGATAAAGACTAAACTTTTCGTCATTACTTAACGTGTCGTCGTCGCCTTTTGCAGTTGCCAATTCTTCGTCAGTATAAG
>JAFQCA010000001.1 GCA_017399485.1 Alistipes sp. | reverse complement strand
GCTAATCGAATAAATTTCCTAAAACGGATGCATACGCACTTTTACTACGTGAAAAGGTCTCCGTTTTTTAACGGAAATTTCTCCGCTTATCCTTTTTCCTAAAATTCATCTGCCGCGATTAGGCTTCGCGCGGAAATATTTTTCTATATCTTTAGTTAGCACGTCACTCCTCCGAGCCCAACGGGCGAGGATTGGAGTCTCTATCCTCAATTTACCTTTAGAGATTCCAGTCAAAATCGACAAGCGATTTTGTGGAATGACGTGTTTAGACTCATTTAATTCCTCCTCTAAGGTAGAGGAGGTGGCGCGACTTCTGTCGCGACGGAGGAGTCTGTAATTTTGAATTTTGAATTCTTAATTTTGAATTAACCACACACTCCCTCCCCCTACGGGTACTCCCTCTAATTAGAGGGAGAATTTTTATTAATTTACTATTCTTTCTAATTCAACTCTCAAGCCCCAAAATCTAATCCAAAATTTTGAACCGACGCTGCGGAGCGAGTGCAAAGAGTATACACTCTTTGCAGAGCCGCGAGGAGGAAACGAGAGTTTATCTCTCGTAATTCTTAATTTTGAATTTACTCGGTCTCCTTCTCCTCGTCGGGGCGGATTATAAACTCTTCGATATCCATCTCGCGGCTCTGCGTAATAGCCTTGGGGAATACCGAGCGGAAACGCCATAACTCGATGATGGCCTCCTCCTTGGTGAGATAACTGCCCGCCGATACATAGAACGAGGGGCTCTCGTAATACATCTTCACTTTGGTCTCGGGGAAATTCTCCTCGAAAGCCTCCTTGGCCTTGTTGGCGTTCTCGCGAGCCGTCTCCGAGTTGTCCGACAAGATAAGAATTGTGTAACCGCTAACCTTCGTGCGGCCCTTACGCTGCTCGATGGCGCGCACCGTCTGCGCTACATCGCTCTGCTCGGTGATGGTCACCTTGTTGGCACCTACGGCAAGGCCACTTCTAACGCCAGCAACCTGCTGGGCCGATGCCTCGAATTGAGCCGCCACCATAGCGATAACAGCCACCATTGCCGTCTTAAAAATACTCTTCATAATTTTTTATTTATATTTCTTATTCTCCTAATTTTGAATTTTGAATTTCAATTCACTCCAGCATCTTCCACAACTGCTCCTGTTGGGTGGCTGAAAGTACCTCGCTGGCCGCTACGCCACTCTGCTCGATGCGCCTACCTGCGAGACCTCGACTCGCCTTAAACTCCCAATCCAAAGTAACCTCGCTCAAATCCTTGCGGCTCAAGGCCTGTTGCAAAGGCAGACTCTGCGAGTTACGCGCTATGGCCAACCTCAACGGCACCACAATGCGGCTGCTACTCTTGGCTGGGATGGTAACCTTCTGCTCGGTCCATATCATCAGCACGCGGCGACCTCGATAACTAACCCTCAAACGGCAATCGCTCAAACGTACCTTTGCGCCCTGATTATCTACCCCGACGGCAAGCGTCAATCGCGAGGGCAGTTGCCACTCCTCGCCATCTGCGGTTGTCGCCCCCGTTGCAGTCAAGACCTCAAAGCCCTCAACCGAAACAGGCTTCGACGTGCCGCACCCGACAAAAGCAAACACCACAAAGACAAACAACCAGCTCCACTGCATACTCCGACTGCTTAATACATTACGGTTTCTTGCCTATATAAATCTGCGCTATGCCGAAACTCTGGCTGCGACGCTTACACTCCTCGAAGCCCACGCGACGCATCAGTGCCATAAACTCGTCGGGAGCAGGGAACTCCTCGATGGAGTCGGGCAGATAATCATACGCCTTTCTGTCGTGAGAGATAAGTCCTCCAACGGGTTTCATAACGTGGTTGGAATAGAGTCTGTAAAAATATCGCACCAAGGGGTTGCGAGGTGTCGAAAACTCCAAAATAACTATATGTCCGCCACTGTGCAGCGTACGCATAATCTCCTGCAAACCCACCTCGATATTACCGAAGTTGCGGGCTCCAAAGGCTATAGTCACCACATCCAACACATCATCGGCAATGTCAAGATTCTCGGCATCGCCCTGATACAGAACAATATGGTCGTCCAAACCCTGACGGCGAATCTTCTCGGCGGCTACAGAGAGCATATTCTCCGAGAGGTCAACACCCATAATATTCGCCTTGTGGATACGCTTGGCCATAGCAATAGCCAAATCGCCCGTACCCGTAGCCAAATCGAGGATGCGCTGAGGGTGCATACGACGCACAAGACGCACCACGCGACGACGCCACATCTTATCTATCGAGAGCGAAAATATGTGGTTCAGTTTATCGTACGTAGGTGCGATGTTATCGAACATCTGCTGCACCTCCTCCTTTTTACTTTTATTCGAATTATACGGTTTCATATCGATATAACCCTTTTGCTGGTTTTATTTATTGCTTCTTACTCCTTACAACTTATATTTCAGGCTCTCCGACGGGCTGATGCGGGCAATCATTGCCGAGGGCAACAACATCACAACAACCGTCACGGCCAAAGCCCCCACGTTGAGCAACACCACGCGCCACAACTCCACCTTGACGGGCAGGTAGGTGAGCATATATCCCGAAGGATTCAACTCCACAGGGTGCCACACAGCCTGCACACCGACCAACACCAACGCCACCACATTACCCCACAAGGCTCCTGCGGCGAACAACCTCGCGGCACGATAGATAAACATACGGCGGATAGCACCATTACGCATACCCAGAGCCTTGAGCGAGCCTATCATCGCTGTACGGTCAAGCACCATAATAAGCATAGTCGCTGCCATATTGAACAGCACCACGACCATAATTATCACGATGATAACCCTCGCGTTGATATTGTGGGCCTTGAGCCAATCGTAAACCACCGGGAAACGCTCCCTGATACTATTTACCACAAGCGAGCCAACGCTCTCATCACCTGCGTCGTAACGTCTGTCGATTATCTGAAATATCTCGTCACTCACCACCTCGGCATCGTCCCCGTCGTCGAGCATCACATCATAGCCGCTCACCTCGTCGTCGGCCCAGCCTGCAATGCGTCGTACGTCACGCATATCGGCAACCGCCAGCCGCAAATCCATCTCCTCCAAACCCGTACGATAAATCCCCGACACCTTGAAACGGTCACGGCGCGGACGCTCGTCACCCACCGCAAACAACATCTCGACCTTGTCACCAACCGCAACATCTAACTTTTGTGCCGTAGCCTCCGAGAGCAACAACTCCTTGCCTCGATGCTCTGCCGCAACGTCGGGAAGCGAGCCCTCGACAATAACACTCTGCCACCACTCGGTGGCGTACTCCGCATCGATGCCCTTGAGTTGCAGGCCCGCAACATTGTCGCCACTCTTGGCCATACCGTTAAGCACAACCTGCGGCGATATGCTCTTTACACCGCGCAATGCCCCGACCTCGCGCACAAACTCCTCGCTGGGGCGCACAGCCTCCGACTCCTGACGCATAAAGCCCGACACGTCGCAGATGGTCATATCGGCCATCATACCGCGCAACGCTCCGTTTATCTGCTGACGAAAGCCCACCACGACAGAGAGCGTGATTATCATCACCGCAATGCCCAAGCCTACGGTCACCGATGCCAGACGCATCATCACCGTTGAGCGTGAGCCCTTTTCGTAGCGTGCCGTACGCTCGGCAAGCATATATTCAATCTTCATCTTGACCTCGATAGCAAACCTCTTACGCCATCAGCCTCAAAACCAAAGGCCGCCTATGCGGTTAATTTAACAAAATTCTGTACAAAGTTAGCAAAATTTTCGTACTTTTGCCTAATAAATGTATTACTCCTAAAGAAAAGAGGTTTTTTATTTAGGGTGGCGATATACTTTTTGTTAGAGTATATACGTTATTTGGGGGACGAATATTGTTTTGGAATTCAAAATTCAGAATTACGAGAGATAAACTCTCGTTTCCTCCTCGCGGCTCGGCAAAGAGTGTAAACACTCTCTGCACTCGCTCCGCAGCGTCGGTTCAAAATTTTGGATTTGGGTTTGAGAGTTGGATTAGAAAGAGTAGGAAACTAAATAAAAATTCTCCCTCTATGTTAGAGGGAGTACCCGTAGGGGGAGGGAGTGTGTGTTTAATTCAAAATTTTGGATTTACAGACTCCTCCGTCACACCTACGGTGTGCCACCTCCTCTAATTTAGAGGAGGAATTAAATATATTAGAGACTCCAATCAAAATCGGCAAGCGATTTTGTGGAGTGACGTGGGTAAAGATGAAAGAAATATTTCCGCGCGAAGCCTAATCGCGGCAGATGAATTTTAGGAAAAAGGATAAGCGGAGAAATTTCCGTTAAAAAACGGAGACCTTTTCACGTAGTAAAAGTGCGTATGCATCCGTTTTAGGAAATTTATTCGATTAGC
>JAFQCA010000033.1 GCA_017399485.1 Alistipes sp. | reverse complement strand
TAATAATCACCGCCGCCGATTCAGTAAGCATAAGGGGTTATTTCGTAAACTTATAAATGAGGGCTGTTGGTCTTTTCCAAAGGCTGTAATGGCGGAGTATGCCCGCTTGGTTTATCTTACCGCCTACCTCAAAACTCACTTCCCTGTGGAGTACAACCGTGCTGCCCTATGCGTGGCTGCAAGTGAAGATTACTAACCATAAAGATTTTATTGTATGCGAAAAATTATCTTTCTTGATTTTGACGGAGTGCTGAATACCGAATATTATCAAGGTTTGTTACAATTTCAAGGCAAACAATGGCAAGATGAGCACGGAGCATTTTTCGACCCCAAATCAGTTCGACAACTTAAACGAATCATTGATGCAACGGGAGCGGATATTGTGGTTGAGTCTTCGTGGAAGTACCTTGGTCTGGAAGCGATGCGGGAACTATGGAGGGTTAGGGACTTGCCTGGAAGAGTGATAGATATTACACCATCATTAACAAACAACAAGAGCAAAGGTGAGGAGATAGCCGCGTGGCTATCCGAGTACGCAATGCCCGACGCTCGTTATGTTATCATTGATGACGAATATGTGATGCTTGATGCGCAAATACCATTTTTTATATGGACAAATCCATATGAAGGACTAACCGAAGAGCAAGCCGATAGAGCAATATCTATTCTTCATAGATGGTTATAGTAATCTTCGTCTATATATTTCATATACGGCCAAATTATACATATAATCCCGTAACTCTGCACGATACGCCTTTCTCCAAAAACCGTATCATATATCTTCTTAAAAAGGAATGGCTTATATAAGATGTTTTTTATAGATGAATTCCTAATAGAACGATAATCAAATCTGGGTTTGCCGTACAAATACCGTACAAATAAAAATAAAAACAGCGTCAGAGTGTTTCCTAACGCTGTTTTGGTGAGGTCCGAAGCGGATTCGAACCGCTGTAGACGGTTTTGCAGACCGGTGACTAAACCACTCATCCATCGGACCATCGTGTTGAGGATATACCCTCATTCGGAGTGCAAATGTACAAAAAAATATCAAATTGCCAAAACTTATTGCCAAGATTCCTACTTTTTCGTAAAAATTACTAACTTTACATCGTGTGTTACGCGTGTAATTGCTTTTTTGCGTAACAAAAAACCGACCAAAACGGAGATTTAAGAAAGGTAATTATATACCAAATTACACAACCGCAGGTTGTATCACATTCGGAGCCTTGAAAAGGCGACCAAAGCCCCTGCCTAAGGTGGGGGTTGGGGGTGGGTCAGACTTGTAGATGCGGCTAAAAGCCGCAATGTATGCTTAGAGCAAGCATACAGACTTAATCGTAGTGTAATATTATAATAAGCACCTTAAGAAAATGTTATTGGAGAGTATCGCGTTGAGTTTTGTGCCGCATCTGGGGGTGCGAGGGGCCGTTCATCTTGTAGAGTGTTTCGGCTCGGCTGAGGCTGTATATGCGGCTTCGGGGGAGGAACTCATCGAGCGGTGTGCTCTGCGACGCGATATTGCGCATAGCATTGTCAGCCGTAAAGGCTTTAGCGAGGCGGAACGTGAGTTGGCCTATTGTACGCGCAATGGCATAACGCCTATATGTTCGACCAATGATGCCTATCCGCGATTGTTGCGCGAGATAGAGGATTATCCCATTGTTTTATATGTATGTGGTGATGTGTCGGTGTTGAATCGGCCTTCGGTGGCGTTTGTCGGCACACGCAAGATGTCGGCTTATGGTCAGCGTATGTGCGAGGAGTTGGTCTCATCGCTCAAGGCGGTAGTTCCCGGTGTATCGATTGTCAGCGGTCTGGCCTATGGTATCGATGGAGCGAGTCATCGTGCAGCGCTTATGGCGGGTGCGACAACTGTAGGTGTGCTGGCCAATACGTTACCTTCGGTTACACCTGTGGCTAATGAGCGTCTGGCTGCCGAGATGGTGGCACGTGGCGGCGCGTTGGTGACGGAGTTGAATTCGCAATCGAAGCAGAATGGTCGTTATTTTATCCCTCGTAACCGCATTATCGCGGCCTTGTGTGCGGGAGTGGTGGTTGTCGAGTCGGGCGAGTCGGGAGGCTCGTTATCGACTGCGGCCTTCGCCGATGGATACAATCGTCAGGTGATGGCGGTGCCGGGACGCGCGAGCGATAGTAACTCGCGGGGTTGTAATGAGTTGATTCGCAACCGCAAGGCGCAGTTGGTGCTGTCGGGCGAGGATATAGCCCGCGAACTTATGTGGGAGTTGGGGCTTGAGCAGGAGCCTAAAGCGGTGCGGGCGGCAGTTGCCTTGACCGATGAGGAGCAGGCCTTTGTAGAGTTGTTTGACTCGGAGCCAATAGGCATTGACGAGTTGTCCGAGCGCAGTGGTCTTGCGTCGGGAGCGCTTACGTTGATGTTGATGAATCTGGAGTTGTCGGGTGCTATTAGGCCGTTGCCAGGCAAGCGATACGAAAAATCGATATAGCGTTTGCTGAAGACGAAACTGTTTGTGAGATTTTGTAATTGTCAGAGGGCTGATAACCCTAATTTTAATAAAAATGCAGTTGATTGATACTCATTCACATATATATGCCGAGGAGTTCGATGAGGACCGTGCCGAAGCGTTAGTTCGCGCGCGTGAGAGTGGTGTGTGCAAGTTGTTGTTGCCAGCCATTGACTCCGAGAGTGATGAGCGTATGTTCGACCTTGTGCGTGGTGAGGCCGACTATTGTTATGCGATGATGGGCCTGCACCCTACATCGGTTAATGATAATCCTCTTTGGCGCGAGGAGTTGCGCCACGTGGAGCACTATTTCGCCAATCCTCCTGCGGGGGTGACGTTTTATGCAGTTGGCGAGATAGGTCTGGACTACTATTGGAGCGAGGACTTCAAGGCCGAGCAGCGTGAGGCCTTTGTCGAGCAGTGCCGTTTGGCCGTAAGGCTCGATTTGCCCGTTGTGATTCATACCCGCTCGGCGTGGGATGATATGTGCGACATCTTGGAGGCCGAAACGGCTCGCGCAAAGGAGTCGGGAGGTCGTCTGCGTGGTGTGCTGCACGCCTTCTCGGAGGATGCCGCAACCTATCGCCGTCTGCGTGCGTGTGGCGATTTTATGTTTGGCATAGGCGGTGTGGTGACCTTCAAGAAGAGTAGTGTTGCGGTAGCCGTCGAGCAGATGGCCATAGAAGATATAGTCTTGGAGACCGATTGCCCATATCTCACCCCTATACCCTATCGTGGTAGGCGTAACGAGTCGGCCTATGTGCGATATGTGTGCGAGAAGGTTGCCCAGATAAAGGGTTTGACGGCTGACGAGGTGGCTCGCATAACGACAGCCAATGCCGAGCGTATGTTCTTCGGCGAGAGGGCGTAGCGCCAATATATGAACTGCTCTATATATATAAGGTGACAAACATAAATGATTATATAAAGGTAATAATTAATAATATATGATACAGACTCTCCATAATGCGGGAGGTGACCGCTCGACAATACTTATAATATATACGGGCGGAACCATCGGAATGAAACGTGACGAGGCGACGGGTGCGCTTGTGCCGTTTGACTTTAGTGGTATATATGACGAGTTTCCCGCCGTACGTCGCTTGAAGGTTGATATTGATGTCCACACGATGCCTACGCTGATAGACTCATCGAATGTGCGCCCGGCGGATTGGTGTGCCATAGCCGAGGTGATAAGGGATAATTATGAGCGTTATGACGGTTTTGTCATCCTGCACGGGACCGACACAATGTCATATACGGCTTCGGCGTTGAGTTTTATGCTTGAAAATCTGGCCAAGCCTGTGGTCTTTACGGGTAGCCAGATACCTATCGGCGTGTTGCGCACCGATGGACGCGAAAACCTTATTACGGCAATAGAGATTGCGGGTGCCAAGCGCGATGGAAAGCCCATCGTTCCCGAAGTGTCGTTGTTGTTCCATAGCCGTTTGTGTCGTGGTAACCGTACCCATAAGAGCAGTGCTGAGGAGTTGGATGCCTTTCGCTCGGCAAACTATCCTCCGCTTGCCGAGGTGGGCGTGAAGATAGCCTACAATACAGCCGCCATTCGTCAGGTTGAGCCGAAAGCCCAGCCGCTGAGGATTGCTACTATGTTGAGCGAGGGCGTGGCCATCATAAAACTTTTCCCCGGTATAGGTGAGTACACGTTGCGCGCTATCCTCTCGGTTGAGGGACTGCGAGGCGTGGTGCTTGAGACCTATGGCGCGGGTAATGCCCCTACGGATGAGTGGTTCTTGCGTCTGATGCGCGAGACAGTGGAGCGCGGAGTTATTGTGCTTAACGTTACGCAGTGCGATAATGGTACTGTCGAGATGCAACTTTATGAGACGGGCCAACGTCTTTTGGCGGCAGGTGTGCTGTCGGCATACGATATGACCACCGAGGCGGCCATCACCAAACTGATGTATGTTTTGGGCAAAAATCTCCCTCTTGATGAGAGTTTGGCCCTTTTGAGAAAACCCCTTCGCGGAGAATTTACATTGTAGCGGGCTTGCGTAATTAAAAAAAAATGTCTATATTTCGGTCCGTAAAGTATGCAAAAATCGCAAATGCGGGCTTGCCTGCGTGGTGGCTTTTGGCGTAAGCGATTGATGTGTAGGAGGTTAAGGGATGTTTTGAATGAGGAACACTGTTTCGACCAATGTGTTGGTATAGTGTCTGATTTGTTGTCGAAAGACCTATTATTTAGGAGTGTTCGATGTGAAATTTTGTGAAAAAAAATTTTTTGAAGAAAAAAATACAACATAAAACTAAAAAAATACAAGTAACAAAACACTAATTAAATTATTAAAAACACTATGAAAAAATTCTTTATGTTTTTGGCAGTTGCCGCACTTGGCACTGTAAACGCTTTCGCACAGGAGGCTGCTGCAGCCGAGACTGAATTGGCAGGCGAGACAATGCACCAGGTATTGATGCAGAAGTTCCTTGAGGGAGGTTGGGGCTGGATGTTGCCCGTATTGGTATGTTTGATTATCGGTTTGGCTATCGCTATCGAGCGTATGTTGTACCTCTCATTCTCAAACATCAACACCAAGAAGTTCATTGAGAAGTTCTCTGAGACTTTGAATGGTCAGGGCGTTGAGGCTGCCAAGGACCTCTGCCGTAACACTAAGGGCCCCGTTGCTTCAATCTACTATCAGGGTTTGGACCGCTACGACCAGGGCTTGGACGCTGTTGAGAAGGCTGTTGTTTCTTACGGTTCAGTTCAGACAGGTCAGATGGAGTCAGGTCTTTCTTGGATTGGTTTGTTCATCGCTCTTTCTCCGATGTTGGGATTTATGGGTACCGTAGTAGGTATGATTCAGGCATTTGACCAGATTCAGGCAATGGGTGATATCTCTCCGACTGCCGTTGCTGGTGGTATTAAGGTGGCCTTGTTGACTACTTTGATGGGTCTTATCGCTGCGGTTATTCTTCAGTTGTTCTACAACTACATCGTATCTAAGATTGATACTTTGGTGAACACTATGGAGGATGCTTCTATCACATTGGTTGATATCTTGACTGCTTACAGCAAGAAATAATTTATTCTCTAATCTGTTAAGATAGAATTATAATGGAGAAAGTATTAAGATATATTTTGGTTGCACTAATGGCTGTTTCAGTAGCGTTGGTGGCGTGGGCTATCTTTACCACACCTTCTGACCCTACTACGGCTAATGCCACTGCGGTAGGTGCTAACCTCTATTGGGGTTATGCTCTACTTATCGGAGCCATCTTGGCTGCAGTGTTGGGTGCATGTATGGATATGCTGAAGAAACCTGAGGGTTTGAAGGGTACTATCATCTCGTTTGTAGCAATCATCGCAATCGTTGTAGTATCATACGTTCTGGCTCAGGGTCACACTTATGAGATTGTTGACCTTCAGAACAAGGGATTCTTCCCCCGTTTCGACACAGTTATTACTGATGCCAGCATTATGGTAACTTATGTTGCTATGGCCGCTGCTGTTATTGCAGCAATCTACTCGGCTGTAAGCGACGCACTCAAATAATGAAAGGAGACTTTTATGGCAGGAGGAAATAAAAGAAAAGTACCCGATATTAATGCCAGTTCACAGGCCGATATCTCGTTTATGTTGCTTATCTTCTTCCTCGTCGCTACTACGATGAGTACCGATAAGGGTCTTACGCGTGTACTTCCGCCTATTCCGCCCGAAGACGTTAAGGTCGAGGACCAGAAGCAGAAGGAGCGTAACATCTTACTCGTGTTCGTTAACGGTGTAGGCCAGTTGTTGGTTGGCGATGAGCAGATGGATATTCGCAGCTTGAAGGATAAGGCTAAGGAGTTCGTTTTGAATGAGGCTGACGATGAGAATCTTCCCGAGAAGGAGGATAAGGAAATCGAGATGCCCGACGGCTCTACTTGGGTTTACCCCGAGAGTAAAGGCATTATCTCGTTGCAGACTACACGTGATACAAACTACGACATCTACATTAGCGTGCAGAACGAATTGACTGCAGCGTTCAATGAGATTCGTGACGATGTAGCGATGAAGAAGTTCCAAGCAAAATTCTCTGAACTTTCAGAGGACGAGCGTAGTGTAATAACCAAGGCGGTTCCGATGAAGATTTCTGAGGCCGAGCCGCGTAAAGGTGCAGTAAAGAAGTAGGATTATGGCAGTAATGAAAAAGAAGGGCAAGAAAGAAGTGCCCGCTATCTCGACAGCGTCTCTACCTGACGTTATCTTTATGCTTCTCTTCTTCTTTATGGTGTCTACCACTATGCGTGACCAGGAGTTGCTCGTGCGTTATCGTTTGCCCGAGGCTACTGAGGTTCAGAAGTTGGAGAAGAAGAACTTGGTAAGTTATATTAACATTGGTGAGCCTGTACCTCATATGCAGGCAAAGTATGGTACTGCTACTCAGATTCAGTTGAACGATGCGTTCCGTACTGCGAAGGATATCGGTGACTTTATCGCCGCCGAGCGTGAGCAGTTGAACGAGGCTGACCGTGCCCAGATGACAACATCTATCAAGGCCGATGAGTTCACAAAGATGGGTATTATTACCGACGTTAAGCAGGAGTTGCGTCGTGCGAATGCACTTAAGATTTCTTATGCTGCAATCGAGCGTCAAGGCAACAATAACGACTAATCACCATTAAATCTAATCTATAATTTAGGCGTTTCCTTTCGAGGAGACGCCTTTTTTTGTGACTGCATTTTGGATTGCTTGACCGTTAAGCCGCTTTTCGCTGTTCTCGCCTGAGCGAATAAAGTTGGCAGATAGGGTGATTTATACTGTTCCGATTCGGTGGGCGATGCTACATCTGGACTCTCGTAATAGACAAGTTGGTTTTAATGATATTTCATTACAATAAAATATTGTATTTTCTGCGAAAATAGTTGTTAATCAAGGCAATTTTGCCTATTTTTGAATTGGCAATCAATTATTAATCTATCAAAATAACTAAAATGTCTATTAACGAAATTGAATCGCAGCCTACAATTGTTAAATACGTTGAGGCTAATTGTGGCGGAATTCATCTCCTCAATCTGTCGCGTTGTGCCATTGGTTACGTCGTACGAGGAACAAAGCACATCTATTATGGGGATACTCATTACACCATCTCGCGTGGCGATGTGTTCTATCTGGGTGTCGGTAACCACTATGTTGAGGATATCCCCGAAGATAATCGGCCCTTCGAGCAGATTGTCGTTTACTACTCTCCGACACTCCTGCAACGTATATTGTTGCATTTGAATATGAACTATTCGATTAACATCACCAACTCGCATCGTTGCAGCAATTGTAGTGCGTTCAATCACGTCTCACTGCCTGCGAGCGTGGCTCTTCGGAGTTTCTTCAACCATACGGCAACCTATCTTCAGGATGACAATATGCACGACGAAACAGCCGAAAACATCAAGATGACCGAGTTGGTATATCTCATTGTCTCGCAGGACGACGGCTGTTTGAAGAATAAGGTGTTGAGCAATGTCGATTCGGCGCAAGAGAATTTCGAGCAGATTATCTATGCAAACATCTTCAGTGACATTTCAATCGAGATGCTGGCGTCGAAGTGTAATCGCTCACTCACCTCGTTCAAGAAGGAGTTCAAACGCCATTTCTTAAAGCCTCCTCACCGCTGGTTTATCCATCAACGATTGATGCAGTCGCGTCTGTTGTTAATCTCCACTTCGAAATCAATCTCCGAAATCGGTAACGAATGCACCTTCCCTAATACATCGCATTTTATAAAACTTTTCAAAAAAGAGTATGGCTGTACGCCTGCCGTCTATCGTGCCGCTCATTGTCGAAATGAGGATAAAACGGAGGTAAAACCCCTTGTAGCGGCTTCTGGGCCCGATTTGGAGAGCGTTTCTCTGGAGTGTGTGGCCTTGTAGCGTGCGCGGTTTTTGAAATATTTTAATAATTAAGTGGGTATAAATTTTGAAAAAAGAGTAAAAAGGGCTCCAAAATTTTGCAGATAAATAAAATTCTGCTATCTTTGTATTAACAATGTGGGGCAACCCACAGTTCTCATTAACCTAACTAACCTAACACGGTGGTGAAATGTTGCCAGACATATTCACCACTTTTTTTATTATATCTCAGTTAAGTGAGGTTAGAATGGATAACCCACGCCGAAGTTAAGGGCGGTGTTTTTCCAACGGAAGTCGTGAATCCATCGTTGGCCTTCGGGGCGGTTGGGATTATGAAGTTGAATACCCCAGTCAAGACGCAAAATAACGAATGTGATATCTATACGAAGACCCAAGCCTGTATTCATACCCAACTGTTTGTAGAACTTATCTATGTGGAATACACCGTCGGCAGGCACCTGCGTTTTGTCGCGGCCCAAATACCATACGTTACCCACATCAACGAATGTCGCACCGTGGAACATTCCCCATATCGGGAATCGGAACTCGAGGTTACCCTCCAATCTCATATCTCCCATCTGCACAGGGTATGGAGTATCTTCGGCAGGAGTATTACCCGGTCCTAATGTACGAGGAGTCCAGCCTCGCATACTATTGCTACCACCGACATAGAATAGACGGTCAAACGGCAATGCTTTCGAGTTGCTGTACGGTACTCCGCATCCTGCAAAGATTCGGCCTGCCAGAGCGGTCTTCTCGCCCAATACAATCTTACGGCTGAGGCTCACGTCGCCACGCACATATTGCGAGAATCTCACACCCAATACATTGTAGTAACCCTCGTCGGTTCTCTCCGAGAAGGTGCGGCCTATGAGGTTCATCAGGTTACCTGCCGACTCAAAATTTATACGAAGCAGGGTTGCATTGCCACCGATGTTTTTGTTCTGGTTGTTGTAGGTATATGAGCCCGACAACCCTACGATAGCCTGTGTGCGGTAACTCTGTCGCAGATATTCGTTTCTGAGTGAGTTGAAGAACTCGTTGTTCATATAACCTACGTTAATCCAATTTATATCAATAGGGCGCAGTTGGTACGAGTAACGTCCATTCAGACTTCGCCACGAGTAGGTCCACGTTGCACGCGACAAGTCGCGGCGGTAGTAGGGGCGGTCCTGATAGTTGAACGACACCTCGACCTTCGTGCGGGGCATATTTATATTACGGGTTGAGAGCCTGAAAGGCAAGATAAATCGCGGGAACGACAATCCTACAGTAAGTCCCAACTCGTTGGCACTTCGCTTCGAAGTGTTGGGAGCCTTCATATACTCATATCCGAACGTGACAGAAGTGTTTAAGGTCTCGACACCTCTAAAAAGGTTGCGATTTTGATATCCCACCGTTGCCGATGCGCCGTAGAAACTCGATGTGGTGCTACCCTCCAACTCAACGTTTACGCTCTGCTTGAGTGTCGGAGAGCAGAGGATGTGGCAACGCAGATATCCCTCCTTGATATCTTCAAAACGGCGAGGTGAGTATGCCTCGCGGCCCTCACCGGCATAGTTCACCATCAACGAATCATCCACACCACGTGGCAACTCCTCGAATGCTATTCGTGCGCTCTTGAAGTAGCCGAGCGACATAATTTCGCTATATGTACGTTCCACCTGTGACGAGTTGTAGAGCGTATTTGGTGTGAGCGGGATGGCTGTACGCAATACTGCGGGGCGCACGTTGGGCTTACCTTCGGAGATGATGTTCAGCCCCTGATAGAAGGTCGTATCGACCATCCTCTGTGATGCCACCTCTCGCTCGGTTGCGGGGTCGTATTCGGGCATTACGTTAATCTCCGTAATGCGGAATATGCGATTGTTGTCCATTATGGCGCGTCCGCGCTCGTCGTAGCCCGTAATGTTGCGCTTTACAATCATACGGATGCTTGCTTCGCGGTTGTTGCCCAGCGTATCGACACGGTACTCGATATTATTAATCGAGAAGTTGTAGTAACCTCTGTCGTTAAGGTATGAGGTTATGCGCTGACGCTCCTTGTCGAGGACCGTAATGTCGAATATGTTTCCTACTTTCAGCAACGAGGATGCCGTATCGGCCTCTATGACGGGTGCTAATTGATTGTCGCGGAAGTCGTACGATATACTCTTGATACGATACGGCTCATTTTGTATTGTCTTGAAACTGACGAAGGCGCGTTTGCGGCGACGGGTTGTATCTATCGAGTACTCGACCTGTGAGGAGTAGTATCCCCGTGAGTCCATATATGTTTTGAGGTTCTGCGCACTCTTCTCGGTGAGCAACGTATCGAGCAGTACAGGCTCCTCGCCCACCTTGCGTTTGAGGTTGTTCCACCAATTATCCTTGTTGGGATTGGCCAGGTTGTAGGCCCATACATAAAAGTTGGTACCCAAGAATCGTTTGTTGGGGCTTTGGCGGACATACTCTTCGAGCGTGGTGGACCTTATGCGCTCCTGCTTTGGAGTTTGTTTATCGTCCTGAATCTCTACACGTTGCAGGAAGTATTCGCCTGGCGAGAGTTTGCGCGTAACGCTACACGCCGAGCATAGTATGCCCAACGATAGGATGACGACCATTCTTATAACTCTCTCCATTTTCATCTTCACTGTCTGCTCTTGAGGTTTAGGTGATGGAGCAAGCAACGTACCATAATTATATCACGGTGCATAGACTTAGAAACATCTACCCAAATATGTTTCAAAAATACGAATATTTCCCTCGACAAACAAATTATTTTTGCTCTAACCTATGGCAATGAGCCAATCTGCGAGAGAGAAATTTTAATTTCGCTTTTTTTTGTGTAATTTTACGCAGTGATAATCCTAAGGTGCATCGTTTGGGCGGTGCGCTCTACAAATTTTCGATTTGCGATGAAGGAGAGATTTTTGATGGCGGGTTCGACGGCTTTGCATATAGCCGATTCGGGCGTTGGCGAGAAGTGTGTGGTTTTGCTACACGGATATTTGGAGTCGATGTATGTGTGGGAAGATTTTCTGCCGCTGCTGACGCCCCATTTTAGAGTCATTACTGTAGATATTCCCGGTCACGGCATATCGGAGGTCAAGGGCGAGGTGCATACTATGGAGATGGTTGCCGAGGTGTTGCGCGATATGTTGGATGCGTTGGGTATCGAGCGCGTTACGATGGTCGGTCACTCGATGGGAGGCTATGTGTCGTTGGCCTTTTGTGCAGCCTACGCGGAGCGTCTCAACGGCGTTGTGCTGTTGAGTTCGTCGCCTAATCCCGACACCGAACTCAAGCGCGAGAATCGTCGTCGTGAGATTGCTTTGGTGCGCGCAGGTAAGAAGGATGTGTTGGCGCACGTTGCTCCCGAAGCAGGCTTTGCCGAGCAGAATCGTCGCCGCCTGAAGTCGTATATCGACGATTTGGTCGAGCAGGTACATATCACCGAAGATGAGGGTATCGTTGCTCTGCTCGGAGGAATGATTGAGCGCAAGGACCAGAACGAGATGCTGAAAAATAGTCGCGTGCGCCAACTCTTCATCTTGGGCAAAAAGGATGGTTATATCCCCGTCGAGGCGGCTGAGGAGTTCATCGCAAAGAATCCGCAGGCTGAGGTTGTGTGGTTGGAGGAGTCGGGCCATATGGGTTTCATCGAGCAACCTCAGGAGTGCGCCCAAGCCCTCATCGATTTCGTGCTTGCGTAAAAGGCTAATTAATAACGGAATTATATACTTTCGTGTTGTATTTGTATAACGTCATTCCACATCACGAACAGAATGTGAGTGATGATTGGAATCTCTACAATAAATAGGAGATTGAGTTTAGAGACTCCAATCCTCGCCAACGGCTTCGGTGGAGTGACGTACTCTACAACATTAAACTATATAATTCCGTATGTTTTTGTAAGAAAAGAGGCCGCCGAAGATGTTATTGGCGGCCTCTGATGTAACTAATCAGATATAGTAGTGCGACAACGATAACTCCCGCAAGGCTGATTTTTGTGTTGCGCGTCATAGCCAGCAGCAGTACAAATATCATAGCCGAGCCAACCGCCAATGTCGAGAGCGAAAAATACTCATATCGCCTATATTGTCGTTGTTTGGTGTTGATGCCCGCCTCCGAGAGCGAAATGCCAATCGTGCCTTTGGCCTTGCGTCTCTCGCCGCTGAAATATACTGCAGCCAGGTAGTGATGAGAGTCGGGACAATCCGATTCGTAGAGCGTGTGGGTGCCTATCGGGCAGTTCTCTACCCAGCGGCCCGCCTGCATTGTCCAGCGGTCAGGCTTCTTTGTTGTGCGGGTGTAGATGCCGTAACCTTGTCGCAGTCCCTCCTCATCAACCTCACCTATGTAGTAGCCCTCTCTATCGGGCTTGAACTGTAGCGACGATTTTCGTGCCGCAACCTCATCCATATTCTCCGTGAGCATAGCCCTCGCTTTGGGCGGCAACGTCACACCCCAACGCTCTATGCGTCGTAGTACAAGGGTACGGTACCAATCTACTTCGGCTATGGCTGCCTCGCGGTCCATCGAGAGTGGTTATTTCATTTGATAGAACATAGGTGTCGAACTATCAACTCCGCTAATGTTGTAGAGGCGGATGTTGCTGCCCTGTCCCTGCTTTGTAGCGTAGTTGTGCGAGAAGTAGTACATACCTTTGCCCAAGTATGCTATACCCGTAGAGCCGACGCCAAATCGCCAGCCACGAATGCCTGTCTTGCTGTCCTGTTCGCCCTTATCCCACAAAGTCAGTACGTTGGCCTTGTCGATGTAGGGCACACCCTTCAAAGCGTCCTTCTTAGGCTTTACTGTGCCGTCGATGGCGAAGAGGTTGTAGTTGGGGAATTGGGGTTTTGAGCCAGCATAAACGGCCAGCCACCACACCTTCAAATCCTCGTCATACTCAATATTCTGTACGCCGTAATTAGTGTTGCCCGTATAGGCGAAATACTCTCCGCTGGGTCGAGCAGGACCCTCGCGGTGCATATTTTCTTGTGAGAGCGGATGCTCATACTTCTTCCACTTCTTTACGTCGTATTGCAACAACACCTGATAGTCGTTGTCCGAACGTTTGTGGTCGCTGTAGATGCCGTATGTTACGGTGAGGAACTGCTTGCCACCCTTTTTGCCGAACTTCGGGCCGAAAGCCACGCCGTCGATGCCGCTGCAGCCCAGACGATGCTCCCATTTGCCATTCTCCAACTCTATGGTAGCCAAGTAATCATCCACCACAGTCGAGAGGTGGACCGTAGTCATAATACCATCCTTCTCGGCGCTCATACCCTCGCGTGTGATGCGGTCCACATCGAATATAGCGATGTAGAATGCGTTATTTGGCTTGAAACTGCTCTTCTCGGCCTTCAGTATGCCCTTGCCTATGGCGTCGTTCTTGTACTCCAATGAGCCGTAAACGCGACCATCCTGCGGATTGAAATCCAAGTCGCCCAAGTGGCCCAAAAGGCCTGTTACAGAGCCTATGATGTTGCCTTGCAGGTCGGTCTTGACGAGGATAGTGGTGTAAGAGTAATAGACGTAGCCTTTCTCGGTGTCTACGGCAATACCCTGAATATGTCCCGTGTTGAATGGTCCCGACTTGATGGTTTTGGGATATATGTGCATCATCTCTTGAGCCGATGCGGTAAGCGTTGCTGTCGCAAGCAGTAGAGCCAATGTGGCCAGTGAAATTATCTTTCTCATAATGTTTTGATTTTGTCTTAAGTCGTTTTGCGAAGATACGAATTTTTCTGCTGATATATCGCTTTTTTGCACAAAAAAACATCGACCTCATTTCGGAGGCCGATGCTTATAACTAAACAATGTTAATATTTATCCTCTGGGGATTACTGTGCGGGAGCCGCAGCGGGAGTAGCCGTTGCCGATACGCCCAACTTAGTCTTAACATCACCGCTGATGTCGATAACCGAAGCCTCGTCGAAGTAGATGATGGGACCAGCCGACATATCGAATACTACGGCGTAACCACCAGCCTTCGATACCTCGTTGATAGCCTCGATAGCCTTCTTCTCGATGGGAGCCATCAAGTCGCTATACTTCTTCTGCAAATCCTGCTGAGCCATCTGCTGGAACTCCTGGAAACGAGTCTGCAAATCTGTCAATTCCTTCTCCTTGAGTTGCTTTACAGCGTCGGTCATAGTATCGAAATTCTTCTGATACTCCTGCAATTTTGTATTGTACTCAACCTGAATAGTCTCGGCCTGCGCTGAGAGTTCCTTCTGGTAAGACTCCATCTGTGTCTGAGCCTCTTTGTACTCATTCATACTCAAGATAATCTCCTGTGTGTTGATGCGTCCCATCTTCTGGGCAAAAAGTGATGTAGAGAACATCACGCATACTACCGCAAGGGTTAGTTTCAAAACTTTTTTCATAATTTCTTTTACTAGTGTCTGTTTATTTGTTTATCTTTATTTATCTAACGTATTCTATTCAGCCTTTAGTATTGCGATGAGTTCGGTGGTCTTGTCGGCCTTAGGTGCGTAGTAAAGCATTGTAGCATTCTGTGCTACGTCGATAATCATATCGTATCCCTTCTGCTTGGCATACTCCTCGATTGCCGCAAATACCTTCTTCTGTATGGGCTGAATCAACTCCAAACGTTTCTTCATCAACTCGCCATCGGTGCCGAAGATTGACTCCTGAAACTTTGTAGCCTCCTCCTCCAACTTGATAATATTATCCTCGTTGGCCTTCTGTGCCGACTGCGACAATGTTGCCTTACGTTGCATATATGCGTTATAGAGGTTTTCAACCTTCTCAAATTTGGCATCTACCTCTGCCTGATATTTCTCAGCCAACTCATCGAGTTGCTTCAATGCTTGGTTGTATGCATCGATTGATTTGAAAATCTTCTCACTATCAACTACCGCATAATTCTGCGCTGTTGCTGTTGCTACAAAACCCATTACAAGGGCCGCAATTAAAATAAATCGTCTCATAATTCTGTAATTTAAGGTTTGTACTAAATACAAATATATGAATTAATTTTCAAATATCTCGCCACTGTGGTTAGAAAGTTTGGCCAATGGTGAAGTGTAACTGGCTACCGCTACGCTTTGTCTGGCCTGCAGGAGCATCGAATCCCCAACCCCAATCGAGACCTAACAGACCTACGATAGGCAGATACATTCTGATACCGATACCGGCTGAACGCTTAATCTTGAATGGTGAAAACTCCTTCCACGACTTGAAACCATTACCACCCTCAAGGAATGCCAGCATATAAATCTGTGACGACGGTTTCAGGATAAGCGGGTAGCGCAACTCCATAGTATATTTGTTGTATGCCATTGAGTAACTGCTGCCTATGGGGTCCAACTCGCCATCCTCATAACCACGCAGACCAATGATGTCTACACCATATATAGTATAACCGCTCATACCGTCACCTCCGACCTCGAAGCGCTCAAATGGCGATAACTTGTGCTTGTTGTAGTGTCCCAAGTAACCCATCTCGGCGTGAGCCATCAATACCAATTTCTCGTTGCGGGTAATAGGCTGGAACCAACGGCCCTTCAACTGCCAACGGTGGTACTCAATCCACTTGTAACGCTCTTTGTCAGGCATAGCCTCGTCGCTATAGTCGCGGCC
Source organism: Alistipes sp. (assembly GCA_017399485.1). Taxonomy (GTDB): domain Bacteria; phylum Bacteroidota; class Bacteroidia; order Bacteroidales; family Rikenellaceae; genus Alistipes. The sequence goes on along the minus strand of JAFQCA010000033.1, from coordinate 23,285 downwards.
ATCCAACAATGAGTATGGCGGTGTGAATGTCACTGTTGCCGAGAAGTCAGAACCTCTACGAGGATAGATTGGCTGGTCCACCGTCGAGCGTCCGAAGACAACCTTTGCCGAGAGTTCATTTGCCACACCATCCTTCATAATGAAGTAGTTCCAGTTGTTCAAGGCATAACGGCGGTACTGCGCCTCCATATAGAGCGTAAAGTAGGGGTCGGGCCACTGCAAACGCTTACCCAGACCTGCTGCAATACCCAACGAGCGGAAGTACATCGTAGCCGACTGCCAGATATAATATGCATTGTTCTGCTCCGAGATGTGTGCCGATACGCTCAAAGAGTTGGGCTTGCGACCACCCACCCACGGGTCGGTGAAACTAACCGACAAGGCCTTGTAGTATGTACCGTTGGTCTGTCCCGAAATCGAGAACTTCTGATTCTGTCCCATAGGATAGGGAGTCCACTTACCCTTGCGGAAGAGGTTGCGTGTCGAGAGGTTGTTGAGTGTAATACCCACCGAACCCACAAACGAGCCAGCACCCCAACCACCTGCGATGTTGAATTGGTCGCTGGCGGCCTCCACCAACGGGAAGTTGATATTTACCAAGTCGTTCGATACGGGCTGGATGTCGGGCTCCATCTGCTCGGCATCGAAGTGGCCCATATTCATCAACTGACGGATGGTGTACATCAACTGTGAGCGGTCATACAACTGTCCGGGATAGACGCTCAACTCACGACGGATAACCTCGTCATCGACTTTGGTGTTACCCGAGATACCCACCTCGTTGATGGTAAAGGGCTTACCCTCGAAAATCTTAATCTCCATATCGATAGAGTCGGCACCTACGACAATCTCCGATGGCTCAATTTGCGACATCAGGTATCCCCTGTTCTGGTAGAGTGTCGAAACAGACTCTTGGTCGGGGTCCATCTCGCGACCTATACCCAACTTCTTGTGCATCGATTTTTTATCGTATGTGTCACCCTTCTTGACGCTGAACAGACGTTGCAAGTCCTCCGTAGCATATACCGAGTTACCAACCCACTTGACGTCGCGGATATAGAACTTGTTACCCTCATCAATCTTGATGTTGATGCCTATGCGCTCATTGTCGATGTCATAAATCGAGTCCGAAAGGATTGTTGCGTTACGATAACCGCGAGCGTTATAGAAGTCGAGCAATAGGTTTTTGTCCTCCTTGTAATCATCCTCCTTGAGTTTGGTGCTGCGGAAGAAATTGAGAGAGCGCTGGTGTGTCTTCTTGAATGCTTTGCGCAGACGTTTGTCGGTAAATTGCTCATTACCATCGAAAGTGATGGAGCCGACCTTCACTTTTGAGTTGCGGTCCACGCGGAACGTTACGTTCACGGCATTCTGCATCAACGTGTCGTTGGTAATCGAAGTCGATACCTTCGCGTTGCGGAAACCCTTGTCGGCATAATATTTCTTCAACAACTTCTCGTTCTTGTCGATTACATAGTCCGACAACTCCGTACCCGGCTGCAGTTTGAGTTGCTCCTCGATGAGTTCTTTCTGCTTGCTGCGGCTCATTCCCGGCCCGATAATCTCCCAACGATATACTCTGGGACGTTCTTGCAGAAATACCTCCAGGTCGAGGCTGTCGCCCTCGATTGTGGCTCCAATCTTCACATCCGAGAAGTAACGTTGTGACCACAGGCGGTTAGCCGCATTCGAGATATACGAACTCGGCAGGTAGAGCGAGTCACCCGGTATAAGGCCTGCGCTTGAGCGTAACAAATCGGGATTGAGGTACTCTACGCCGTGAATATTTACGTTGCGGATATAGTACAAGCGAGGTGTTGCATCCGACGGTAACATCGGAGCATTCTCGTCAAAATAAAACGTCTCCTTTTCGGGTTTCTCCGCCTCTTTCTTTGTCGTGCGGTCACTCTTCAAGGTATCTGCTTGTTGGGCAAAAGTTGGCGCCGCCATCATAAACAACGCAACCGTTGCGACCAATGTTTTAATAACGTATCTCATTATAAATCAAAAATTTCAACTCTACTTAACCAATCCATATCGACGGTCACGTGCCGAGAACGACTCGATGGCCTTCTCCAACTCCTCATTGTCGAAGTCGGGCCACAACACGTCAGAAAAATAAAACTCGGCATACGACGCCTGCCACATCAGGAAGTTGCTCAAGCGATACTCTCCGCTTGTACGGATTATAAGGTCGGGGTCGGGCATATCGGCTGTGTAGAGCGATGCCGAAATCATCTTCTCGTCAATATCCTCCGCCTTAATTTCGCCCTCTTTTACTCTGCGCGCCAACTCCTTTGTCGCGGCTACAATCTCGCTACGTGATGAGTAGTTCAACGCCAGCACCAGCGTCATTCGCTCACCGCCAGCGGTATGGCCCTCGATTCTTGCCAAAGCCTCATTCACTTTCTGCGAGAAACGGCTCTTGTCGCCTATAATCTTAACGCTTACGCCCTGCTTCTTGAGTTCGGGAGTGTGCATCTCTACGCCTTTGCAAACCAACTCCATCAAACCATCTACCTCGGCTTGTGGACGGCCCCAATTCTCTGTCGAGAAGGCATATACTGTAAGCCACTTTACTCCTAAATTAGCGGCGTTGTAAACTGTCCTTTGCAGTGCTTCCATACCTGCAAAATGGCCCTCACCACGCTCCTTGCCGCGCAGTTTGGCCCAACGTCCGTTACCATCCATAATGATGGCAATATGTTGTGGAATATTTCTCATATCGGTCATATAACCTGCAAATATAGGCATTTTTACTCGGATACTAAAGAAAAACGTAGTTTTTATTTATAAATGGCCTTCTCGCGTGCCATTGCCAAACTCAAAATCGCCAAAATCTTGAATTTTAACCCATCCCGAGTGTGTTTTTTAATTGCTCGCGCTCGGCATAATTCAAATGAGTTTGATTCTGCTCTCGCTTACTCGCAATTTTGAATTTTGAATTCTGAATTCTCAATTCCTAATATCCACATCCCACATCAGTTTACTATGTAACGTCTCGTAAAACGTTATATTGTGCGGCGTAGCCAATAAAATTCTTTCTGCCGAGCGTCGGATGACGATTCTCTGGTCGTCACCTATGCGGTACGTGCGATTGTCCACCGAGAGCATCGCCTCGCCGTGGCGGGCGTGAATCTCAAGTTCTACAACGGCGGTGTCGGGGATTACCACGGGGCGCATTCCGAAGTTGTGGGGCGCGAGTGGGGTAATCAGGAAACAGCCACATTCGGGAGCCACGATAGGACCTCCTGCGCTCAATGAATAGGCCGTCGAGCCTGTGGGTGTGGCGACTATCACGCCATCGCCATTGTATTGCGCAACTACCTGATTATCAACCTTTGCTATGACCTTCAGCATTGTGGCCTCAAGACGTTGTGCCGAGACCTCGTTCAGCGCCGTCACCACCTCATCGCACTGATTTATTCCCTCTATCTGGAGCATCGTGCGGGGGCGGATGTGCAGGCGGCCCATAGCGATATCCTCGAACAGCGGTTCAACGCCTTCGCGGGTGGCGGTGGTGAGAAATCCCAGATGCCCGAAGTTGATACCTGCGACAATGGTATTTTTGTTGTGGAGTCGGTGTACGCCCTCGAGCAACGTGCCGTCGCCGCCACAACAGAGCATAATGCTCTTGTCGGGCTGCTCGCCTGTCGATGAGGTGTATATTTTTTCGGCCTCAATTTTGCGGGATGTCTGCTTTTCGACGACGGTGGCAAACTCCTGATTTATCGCAAAATCAAATCCGTAACGCTCGATGAGCGAGAAGATTCTCTCGATGTCGGCAGCCGAAGGTGCTATCTGGGGCCGCGAAAAAAGTAAAATTTTCATCTTTAAGTCAAAAAAAATGAGTAACTTTACGTCGCCAACGGCGACGTAACCCGATAAAAGACTCGCTTTGAGAGTCAATATTCAGGCCATCGTATCGCCTGTTTAAGTGGCAATTAATTATGCAAATATAAGTATTTTATGACAAAGTTGAGTGTAAACGTCAATAAGATTGCAGTTCTGCGCAACTCGCGTGGTGGCGATGTCCCTAATGTGGTACGCACATCGCTCGATATAGAGCGTTTCGGCGGTGAGGGTATTACGGTTCATCCGCGCCCCGATGCTCGCCATATACGTTACTCCGATGTGAGAGATTTGAAGGCCGTCATCTCGACGGAACTCAATATCGAGGGTAATCCCATTCCGAGTTTTATTGATTTGGTGCTGGAGGTTAAGCCTGCGCAAGTGACGTTAGTGCCCGATGCCGAGGATGCTATCACCTCAAATGCGGGTTGGGATACCATACGCAATCGCTCGTTTCTGGTTGATGTGTGTGGCCGTTTCAACGAGGCGGGCATACGCACATCTATCTTTGTGGACCCTGTGGTCGAGATGGTCGAGGCTGCCAAGGAGTGTGGCGCACAGCGCGTAGAACTCTATACTGAGGCTTACGCCTCGGGCTATAAGGCTGACCGTGAGGCCGCTATCGCCCCCTATGTCGAGGCTGCAGAGGCTGCTCGCAGGGTTGGTTTGGGCCTTAATGCCGGTCACGACTTGAGTCTGGAGAATCTGACCTATTTTGCCGAGCGTATAGCGTGGTGTGACGAGGTGTCGATTGGCCACGCACTTATCGCCGATGCGCTCTATTATGGCTTGGAGAATACTGTTCAACTATATCGTCGTTGCTTGGCTTCGACTGTGAAGTAAGAGTCTATGGCAGAAGAATTTGCACCGTTGTCGAACCCTGTGTTCCGCAAGATTTCGCACATCGTCGATAGTATGGGCGTCGAGGCCTATGTTGTTGGCGGTTATGTGCGTGATTACTATCTGCGTCGCCCCTCTACCGACATAGATGTTGTCGTCGTGGGTAGCGGTATCGAGGTTGCCGAGGCTCTGGGCCGCGAGGTGAGGGCTAAAGTGTCGGTGTTTAAGACCTTTGGAACGGCTATGGTACGCGCCTATGATGCCGAAGTGGAGTTTGTCGGAGCCCGCAAGGAGTCATACAGCCAGGACTCTCGCAAACCTGTGGTCGCGCCGGGAACGTTGGAGGATGACCAGCGTCGTCGCGACTTCACAATCAACGCTATGGCGTGGTCGCTCAATGGCGAGCGTTTTGGCGAGTTGGTGGACCCGTTTGAGGGTATGTACGATTTGGAGGATTGTATAATCCGTACGCCGTGCGATGCCGATATTACCTTCTCGGATGACCCTCTGCGAATGATGCGAGCCGTGAGGTTTGCCACGCAGTTGGGCTTTGATATTGAGGAGGAGACCTTTGATGCCATCGTGCGTAACCGCGAGCGTATAAAGATTGTCTCGAAGGAGCGCATATTGACCGAACTAAATAAGATTATCCTCTCGCCCGTACCCTCCATCGGCTTTGACTTGTTGTCGATGACGGGCCTGCTGGAGTTGATATTCCCCGAAATGCACCGTCTGAAGGGTGTCGATAGGGTTGGCAACCACGCGCATAAGGATAATTTCCGCCATACGCTGAAGGTGTTGGATAATGTGGCCCGCAAGAGCGATGATTTGTGGTTGCGCTGGGCGGCAGTATTGCACGATATAGCCAAGCCGCTGACCAAAGCCTACGATAAGAAGATAGGTTGGACATTCCACCAGCACGAGGTCGTGGGCTCGAAGATGGTGCGCGATATATTTCGTCGTATGAAGTTGCCGATGAACGAGCATATGAAGTTCGTGCAGAAGATGGTCTATTTGCATCTGCGCCCGATTATCCTATCGGAGGATATGGTGACCGACTCGGCGGTGCGTCGTCTGTTGTTTGAGGCAGGGGATGATGTCGAGTCGCTTATGACGTTGTGCGAGGCCGATATAACATCGGGTATTGACGCTAAGGTGAAACGTTATCTGGCTAATTTCGAGTTGGTAAGGCGTAAGATGAAGGATTTGGAGGAGCGCGACAGAGTGCGTAACTTCCAGCCACCGATTACGGGCGATATAATTATGACGTGTTACGACTTGCAACCTTGTAGCGTCATAGGCGAGATAAAGGAGGTAATCAAAAATGCTATTTTGGATGGCGATATTCATAACGATTATGCCGAAGCCTATGCCCTGATGGAGCGTCTGGCTGCCGAGCGAGGCTTGCAGAAGGTACGTGATGTGGCCGCCCCGGAGCCTGCACCTGCCTCAGATGCACAATCCGCCCCCGATACTCATAAAGAGGAATAATACTAACCTTAAATAAAAGAAACTATGAAAAGAAATCTACTTAAGAGTATGCACGTTGTCTGTGCTGTACTTCTATCTATTGTTATGTTGTCGTGTGGACCGCGCAAGGCTGAAGTATATGTTACCTCGGGCGAGGGCGATATGCAGTTCCGTTTTGCGCAACTCGGCAATGCCGACCTTCGTAAAGTTGCTCCATCGGAGGGTAATTTCATCCAACTCAAACCCGAAAGCCATCGCCAACCCGTCTATGGTTTTGGTGCTGCCATTACAGGCTCTACCTGCTATAATCTGTTGAAGATGAGCGAGGAGGATAGAGAGGCTATCTTGCAGGAGTGTTTCTCTCCCGACCAGATGGCTATGAGTTTTATCCGAATCTCGATTGGTGCGTCGGATTTCTCGCTTGACGAATATACCTGCTGTGACAAGGAGGGTATCGAGTTCTTCGAGTTGCACGAGTACGATAAGCGCGATTTGCTACCCATCTTGAAGCGTATTTTGGAGATTAACCCTGCTGTCCGCATTGTAGGCTCTCCGTGGTCTTGCCCCAAGTGGATGAAGATTCACCACGAAACGGGCGAGCCGTTTGATAGCTGGACTTCAGGCATCCTCAATCCCAAGTATTATGCCGACTATGCCGAGTATTTCGTGCGTTGGATAGGCGAGATGGAGGCTGAGGGTATTCCTATCTATGCCGTTACGGTTCAGAACGAGCCACTTAATCACGGTAACTCTATGTCGCTCTATATGGGTTGGGAGCAGCAGCGTGATTTCATTCGTGACCACCTCGGCCCCGAGTTCGAGAAGCACGATATCAAGGCCAAGATTTGGGCCTTCGACCACAACTACAACTACGATAACGTGCCCGACCAGCAGGGTTATCCCCTCAATATCTTTGCCGACAGCGAGGCGTCGAAGTATATCGCAGGCTCGGCTTGGCACAACTATGGTGGCCGCGTGTCGGAGTTGGACCGCATCTATAAAGCATATCCCGATAAGGAGATATTCTTTACCGAGGCATCAATCGGAACGTGGAACTACGATTTCAGCAAGTGCCTTGTAAACGATTTTGCATCAATCTTTATCGGTACGCTCAACCGCTATGGTCGTGGTGTGACTTTGTGGAATCTCATTCTTGACGACAAGGGCGCGCCCAACCGTCCTAAGGGTTGCCGTACCTGCTTTGGCGCGATTGAGATTTCGTCGAAGACCTACGACTTTGCATCGCTCGACCGCAAGAGCCACTACTATAATATCGCTCACTGCTCGAAGGTTATTTTGCCCGATGCGTGGTGTGTGGATGTTGAGGCCGAGTTGCCGCGTGGTGTCGAGATGTCGGCATTTGTTAATCCCGATGGCTCGTTGGCAGTCGTAGCAGTGAATCGTTCGAAAGAGGCGCAGGAGGTTGTTGTGAAGGGCGTAAAGCGTGAGTTTACACTTACTCTCCCCGCGGGCTCTATTGCATCTGCCCGCTGGACAGAGTAATATAACGAAAATAATAAGGTGATTTCTGCGTTAATCCACCGCAAGGGTGGCTTTTCACCGCTCCGCCTCGGCAAAGCGAACAAAAGTTCACTCTGCTCTCGGCTTAATCGCGGCGTTATACTCATCCTCGAAATCCCTCTTATTATTTCCGTTATAAACAGGAAAATAAAAAACTCTCCCATTGTAAAGTGGGAGAGTTTTTATTTTAATTCAAAATTCAAAATTCAAAATTACGAGAGATAAACTCTCGTTTCCTCCTCGCGGCTCGGCATAGAGTGTAAATACTCTCTGCACTCGCTCCGCAGCGTCGGTTCAAATTTTCTTGTTTTTATGTAAGTGTATTACGTCATTCCACCGAGCCGTTAGGCGAGGATTGGAATCTCTAATGTTCAAACGTTTATACAACCATCTAATTATGAATTTTGAATTCTTAATTTTGAATTATTTTGTCTCTTGCCAGCCGAAGAGCAACATATCGCCCGGCTCGACATAGAGCGACGGAGAGTATGTGGCGGCGGGAACAATCTTGCCATTGGGCAGGTAACGCATCACCTCCTCTGCGCACTCCACCGTTACGCGTTGCGGCTGGTAGATGTCGCGGTTTACAATCATCAGGTAACGCATTGTGCCGTTCTTGAGTTGTGACACAACAACACCCTCGCCATCGGCCTCCACCTTGCTGATTTGTGCGGGTAGGTCACCCTCGGCAAGCGCTACGGTTTGTGCGGGGATGTTCTCGCCCGTATGACGCACCTTAATCATCTCGGCACCCAAGAATACACCCTTCAAGGTCTGTACTTCGTGGTTAATCTCGGCTACGCGGTCCCACACTTCGGTGCGTTGGCTGTTGGTGTCAATCGGTGCATTATGGAAGTTCCACGTCTCGGTGCCGGGATTGGTATATGTAAAGTATTGTATTCCTTGTGCACCATAAGCAAGGTTGGTGAAAATCTGCAAACGCATTGCTCCGCGATTGGCTACGGGATAGGGGTCGTGTGCCGTCGAGAGCGAGAATGCCCAGAAGGGTATGCCCGCCTTCTTTGACTCTGCAGCAACATCCTCCAGATTGGCATAGAAATTATCGCGTCTTACACCTTCAAAGACCACAGGGTAGTGGTCAAACGACACCATACCCAATTTTATCTGCTCGATGAACTGCTTTACGTGTGCGGCGTATGACTCTGCTCCCAGATGTGCTGGTGACACATAGTTGGGGAATAGATTGAGGTATAGCAACTTTGTGTCGTCAGCCTTGCGAATATTCTCGGCAAGTTCTGCCAACGCGGGGAAGTCGGCACCCGTAGGCTCGTCACGCAGGAAGTAACCCGCATTTTGGGGGTGGTGGCGGAAACGCTTTACGGTGTTCTCTGTATCGTTGTACATCTCTCCACAGGTTATAAGAATCTTTACACCTGTGCCCTGCGATAACTCCAACGCCTGCTCAACCTGCTCGATTGTGCCAAAGTGTGAGAATGAAATATTGAATCCCGCCTCGGCCATCTCCTCGTAACGCTCCTTGGTCACCTGGTCACCCAAGAGCGAGTACCACGCCAAAATGGGGAACTCATCGCCCGTAGGGTTGGTGTAAACGTGCGGAGTAGCGAGGTCTGTCGTTCCCAACTCCTGTTCTATGCTATGGCCACATCCTATGGCCATAAACGCCAATATTGAGGCTATGCCCCACGCAAATAAATGTTTCATATATTTTTTGTTATATAGATTAATTCTCCTGTTGTGGGATTATTATATCGGGCTCGGCACGCTCTATGGCGCGACTAATGTCGTCCCATAGGTCAAACTGAATCACTTGACAGATGTCGAATACCATCAAACCCTCGCTGTCGCGCAGGCAGACATAGGCTGCATCCTCCATATTGTCGGGGTGGTTGAGCGCATAGATTGATGAAAGCATTGTACAATCGCCTTTGGTGAGGTTATGCGCACGACGTATCGAGTACTCTATCGAGTCGGGGTTGTCAAGACCGAAGATGTGGTTCAGATAGGCTCCCAGCATAAATATATCAATCTTGTCGGCAAATCCCGTTGTCATATACTCCTTTTCGCACCACACATCGGTATAGGGGTCACGATGCAGGGCGTGGCGCGGGCTTGCCCAATTCTGTCCGTTGCCATATACGCCATAAATCCATCCTGCCGCCCAATACGACACCTCGACGTGCGGTTTTATGCTCTTTATCGTCTGGGTGGCTTGTGCTACAAAATCCGAGATTACCTTCGAACGGTAGGTCCACCACTGCTTGTAATACTTTCCGGGAGTGAGAGGCCAACCCTCTTTGGGGAATGTATATATATCTTCGGGCCAATTCTCCACTTCGTGGCCCAGATATTTTTCGAAATCGCGGCGTGAGAACTCCGAGAAGTCGGAAGCCACACCGGGATAACGACAATAATCGAGCGAATAGCCGTCAATATCATAACGCTCGGTGAGTTCCTTGATGAAACTCAAAGCGTACTCCTGATTTTCGGGCATTGAGGGTATCAGGAAGGTCGAGACGTCGTTGGTATAATCGTCATTGCAAACCATACCTTCGGGCAGATATAGTTGGCAGGTACGCCCTTTGAGCGGGCTGTTCTCGTAGTATGCAGGGCCTCGTTTAAGTCGTGGAGAGCCAGCCGTAAAGATAGTCGTGCCGACCATAACCTTCATTCCGCGCGAGTGTGCAGCCGTGATGAAATACTCCAAGTAATCCCAATCGCGGTCATTCTTGTGCGGAATAACCTGGCTGGGGTAGAGTGCTTCGCCATCGACACCTCGAACATCCACAACGACGTTGTTGAATCCCGCACCGCGAGCCTTGTCCAAATAGTAATCTATCGAGTCGCGTTGCATAAAACGCTGATAGTTGGCCGATGCATCAAACCACAGATATTTGGGTTTTCCTGCGGCGGCCTGAGGCTGCTGGGTACAAGCCGAGAGCAGTGTCGCAGCCGCAATAAATAGTGAAAGCAAGAGTTTCATACGAGGGTTTATTTGTTCTCCAATCTTTTTAACCAATCAGATAGAGCATTCTGCCAAACCGCTTTATAGGCAAAGTCGCGGAATCCCCAGCCGTGACCACCCGAAGGCAGTATGTGCAGGCTTGCGGGGATGTTGTATTGCTTGAGTGCGCCATAAAAGCGAGTGCTATTTACGGGCTTCACACCATCGTCGTCCGACAGCACGAGAAATGTCGTGGGAGTGTGTTCCGTTACCAACTTGTCAGGAGACCATCTGTCGGTCTGCTCTTGAGTGCGGTCAGCGCCGAGAAGGTTGTCGTATGAGCCTGCGTGTGCGTGTAGTGGCTCGCCCGTAATTACGGGGTAGAACAGTATGGCGAAGTCGGGAAGTACAGTAGCGCGTGCGCTCTTGTCGCCATTTGCCTCCAATGCTCCCGCAGCGGTTGAGGCGGCCAAGTGACCACCTGCCGAGAATCCCATAATTCCGACACTCTTCAGCGCATTGCATCCCCTATACTCCTCGCGCATATAACGTACCGCCTCGGCTGCATCCTCCATAGGCACTTGCGGGGTGTGGTTGGGCATACGATACTTCAACACCGCCGCAGTTATGCCCTGCTCGGCAAACCAACGTGCAAAGTCGTGGCCTTCGTGGCCCATAGCCAGCAGTGCGTAGCCTCCGCCCGGGCAGATTACAATGGCCTGGCCCGTAGCCTTATCCTCGGCCGCCTCATAGATGTAGAGTGCGGCCTCGGTGACGTTCGATATTCTCACCTCGCCCTCATCCTTTTCGGGCCCCGTAAGGCCATTCGAATGAGGTGCGGTAGTGTTATCCCAAAGTTTTACTGTAAGGTCTTGTGCTTGCATAGTGGTGGTCAATAGCGATAAGGCTATCGTTAGCAAAATTCGATGCATTTGTATTTCGTTGCTTGATGTTGGTCGTTATTTTATGTTGAGACGCTGCTTCAGGTATTCGCCTATGCGGTCGAGGGAGGTATAACTACCCGTACCCGGTGCCGCTGTGCGCTGGAAGCAGTGGGGGCGCAGTGCAAGTGTATGCAACTCGCTCTGAATACCCATACTGCGCATCTTCTCCCAAACCTTTACCGAATTCATCGAAGCCCATCCGTCGGCATCACCGTGAATCATCAGCATAGGTGCTGTGTTGAGGTCGAAACTGAATTCGGGAACCAGCACAGCGCTGTCGGCATTACCGCCCGTAGTGTTGTTCTTGTTGGCTCCGTCGGTCAAGGCGTATGCGGGATAGATGCCAATACCCCACTGAACATTGCAGGGTAGGCGGTCAATATCGTCGATAGCCAAGTATGAGTTGTGCATCGAACTTGTCACACCCATCAGCGTCAGGTGACCACCTGCCGATGAGCCCATAATACCAATCTTGTTGGGGTCAAGACCTCGCTTGGCTGCCTGTGAGCGTACCAAACGTATTGCACGCTGCAAATCCTGCCAAGCCGTAGTATGCTTTGCCAAGCCCTCGGGGCGGGGTGTGCGGTATTTCATCGTTACCACCGTGATACCCATCTCGTTGAGGTAGCGACGTGCGGGTGCAACCTCAAAGCCGTCGGGGTTGTTGCCTGTATAACTACCACCCGAGTAGATAATCTGTATCGCATCGGTCTTCTTCTCCTTCGGTATGTGCCACTCGATGTAGGGCTTGCACTGCTTCTCCTGCGCGTTAGGCATCTTGCCCTCGGGCCATACATCCTCCTTGTAGTACTCTGCGCGGGCATCGTCGTTGGGGTAGCGAGCCATCAAATCCTCCTCGGGTTGCAACTCTCCCATATAACCCATCTGTCGCATAAACTCCACCGTGCGCTCAAAGCCAAACGCGCCGTGGCCCTGGTTGGGGTAGAGGTGCAACTCGGCTGGAATCTTCATCTCGCGCAGACGGCGATAGATGAGTGTTGAGCCATTAGGTGTATAGGGGTCCAAACCGCCGTGCTGAAGAGTCATCGGGCAGGTCTTCTCGTCGAACTTGAATACGTCAGAGAGTTTTACATCCAAGCCGTAGCCATCTCTTGTGGCGGGTGTGCCCGCCTCGCCATCGGTTGTAACATAGGCGGGGGCATTTACCACAGCCCAATTGATGTGGCAAGGTATTTCATCCACCTTGTCAATAGGCTCATAGGCCGCAGTCTGCGAACTTGTTGCAAGCAGCAGAGCCAAGTGCGAGCCTGCCGACATTGAGATAACGCCAATCTTCTCGGGGTCATAACCTCGCTTCTCGGCCTCCTTGCGTACCATTCTGACGGCACGCTGACCATCCTCCCACGCAGTCTGGTAGATAGGCAATCCTACGGGGCGGGGTGTGCGATAGACAAAGTTTACGGTCTGGAAACCGAGTTCTGTCAATCGCTCGCGCCACATCTTAATCAACCCTACATCGCAGCAACTGTTGTAACCGCCGCCCGATATGAGAATCATACAAGCGTCATTGTCGGCCTCCTTTGCGGGTTTCTCGCCCCACTCGAGGTAGGCTATACGATGTTTGTCGGCATTGAATCCCTCTTTGCCTGTCTCATCGGTCATAGCGGCAATCTGGTGACTTTGTGCATTGGGCATCTTGCCCTTGGGCCATACGGGTACTCGCTCGAAGGCGTAGAGGCTCATCGAGCAGAGCAGCAACAAGCCGAGTAGTATTGACTTAAGTTTCACGGTGTTAAAGTTTTATAGGTTCTTACTCTTGTTACATTACGATATTGATGATTTTGCCCTTCACGACAATAATCTTCTTCGGGGCCTTGCCCTCCAACCACTTCTGTGCACCCTCGGTGGCAACGATAGCGGCCTGAATCTCATCGGGAGTCATCGTAAGAGCATAAGTCTGCTTGAAGCGCAACTTGCCATTCACCATAACGGGATACTCAAATGCGCTCTCCACCAAATGCTTCTCGTTGAATGTGGGGTACTCGGCATCGAATACACTCTGCTGGTGGCCCATAACCTCCCACAACTCCTCGGCGATGTGCGGTGCGAAGGGAGCGATAAGCACTGTCAGAGGCTCCAAAATCTCACGCTTATGGCAAGCACCCAACTCGTTGAGGCAAATCATAAATGCCGAGATAGATGTATTGAACGAGAAGTTTTCGATATCCTCACGCACCTTCTTGATTGTCTTGTGCAGAGTCTTGAGTTCGGCAGGTGTAGGCTGCTCGTCGTTGAGCGTGAGTTCGCCCTCCTTGCCGTAGAACAAGCGCCAGAACTTGCGGAGGAACTTGTGAACACCGTCAATACCGTTGGTGTCCCAAGGCTTTGATTGCTCCAACGGACCGAGGAACATCTCGTACATACGCAGGGTGTCGGCTCCGTAGTTCTTGACGATGTTGTCGGGATTAACGACGTTGAACATCGACTTCGACATCTTCTCGATAGCCCAACCGCAGATGTACTTGCCATCCTCCAGAATAAATTCCGCATCGCGGAATTCGGGACGCCAAGCGCGGAATGCGTCGAGGTCCAACTGGTCGTTCTTGACGATGTTTACATCGACGTGAATCTCCTGTGTCTGATAGTCACCCCTCAGGCCGAGTGATACAAACTTGTTAGTGCCGACAACGCGATAAACGAAGTTTGAACGGCCCTGAATCATACCCTGATTTACCAACTTCTTGAAAGGCTCCGACTCGCAAACATATCCCAAGTCGTAGAGGAACATATTCCAGAAACGTGAGTACATCAAGTGGCCTGTAGCGTGCTCGATACCACCCACATAGAGGTCCACATTGCGCCAATACTCGTTAGCCTCTTTTGATACCAAGCCCTCGTTGTTGTGCGGGTCCATATAACGCAAGTAGTATGCTGAAGAGCCTGCGAAGCCCGGCATTGTCGAGTACTCCAATTGGTTGCCTTCGTAAGTCCAATCCTTCACGCGAGCCAATGGTGGCTCGCCCTGCTCTGTCGGGCCGAAGTTTTCGATAGGAGGCAACTCCAATGGGAGTTTCTCTTTAGGTAGCGGATATGCCGTCTCGCCCTTGTAATATACGGGGAACGGCTCACCCCAATAACGCTGGCGTGAGAAGATAGCATCACGCAAGCGGTAGTTAATCAACTTCTTACCCAAGCCGCGCTTCTCCACCTCGTCGAACATTGCGGGGATAGCCTCGGTTACATCCATACCTGTGAGGAATCCCGAATTTATCATCTTACCCGACTTTGCGTCATAAGACTCTACCTCGATGTTACCGCCCTCGACAACGGGAATAATCTCAATGCCGAAGTGACGAGCGAAGGCGTAGTCACGTGAGTCGTGAGCAGGAACAGCCATAATAGCACCTGTACCATAACCCGACAACACGTAATCCGAAATATAGATGGGAATAGCCTTGCCTGTGAATGGATTGATGGCGTAAGAGCCTGTCTTTACACCGCTTACGCGACGAGTCTCGGCTATACGCTCGCGCTCCGAACGCTTCTTTGTCTCGGCGATGTAGGCCTCTACAGCCTCCTTGTTTTCGGCAGTCGTCAGTTCCTCTACCCACTCGTGCTCGGGGGCGATAACCATAAACGTAACACCGAAAATTGTGTCGGGACGTGTAGTAAAAATCTCCAACTTGCGCTCCGAGTCCTTCACGTCGAAGAATACCTGCGCACCTACCGAGCGACCAATCCAGTTGCGCTGAATCTCCTTCAACGAGTCGCTCCACTGCAACTGCTCCAAGCCATCCAACATACGCTGTGCATAGGCTGTAACGCGCAGTGACCACTGCTTCATACGCTTCTGCTCAACGGGGAAGCCACCACGCTCTGAGAGGCCATCCTTAACCTCATCGTTTGCCAATACGGTACCCAACTGCGGGCACCAGTTTACCATCGTGTCGGCACGGTATGCCAAACGGTAGTTCTGCAGTACTTGCTCACGTTTTACTTCATCCCAAGAGTTCCACTCCTCGGC
The DNA here is from genome assembly GCA_017399485.1 of Alistipes sp. Taxonomy (GTDB): domain Bacteria; phylum Bacteroidota; class Bacteroidia; order Bacteroidales; family Rikenellaceae; genus Alistipes. The sequence continues at coordinate 7,750 of JAFQCA010000033.1, read as the reverse complement.
TGTGAAGGTCATAGGCGTGGTGCAGGCTGCATTTAATCCTATTGAACCATATTTAGGAAAATTTTCGATGAGTTCCTTGATGGGGCGAGCCTTCTGCTCATCGTAGCAGTAGTAGTGGTCGTACATTTTGAGGAATGCCCACTGTGTCCACTTGTAGTATTCGGGGTCGCAGGTGCGTACCTCGCGGTCCCAATCGAAGCAGAAGCCAATCTTGTCCAACTGCTCGCGGTAGCGGTTGATATTCTGCTCGGTGGTGACGGCAGGATGCTGACCGGTCTGGATGGCATACTGCTCGGCTGGCAGACCAAACGCATCGTAACCCATAGGGTGCAAAACGTTAAAACCGCACAGACGCTTGTAACGTGAGTAGATGTCCGATGCGATGTAACCCAACGGGTGACCGACGTGCAAACCCGCTCCCGACGGATAGGGGAACATATCGAGTACATAATATTTCGGGCGGCTGTTATCAACCTCCACTTTGTAGGTTTTGCGTTGCTTCCACAACTCTTGCCATTTGGTCTCAATCTGCTTAAAATTGTATTCCATTTGAGTAGTATTTTTTTGTTTATTTGTTTTGTCAATGTTGTGTGGTCGGGTAGATTGTTTTCAGAAATCGCTCCCGCACCTATTTATATATAAATATTCAATCTGCAAATATATAATAACTTGGGCGCAGTACAAAATTTTTCGGAATTATTTCTTTTAATGTTGTTGTGTCTTTGCGAGGAGGATTTTGGCCCGACGTGGTAATCTCCTACACCCCTTAACTCAAGAGATTAATCCGCCGAAGGCGTCTTTTCACCTTTTTAGCCGTAAAAAGGTGAGTAAAAATCGGCGCGGTGATAAATTTTAGGGGCTAACCGAACAAATTTCCTAAAACGGATGCATTCGCACTTTTACTGCGTGAAAAGGTCTCCGTTTTTTAACGGAATTTTCTCCGCTTATCCTTTTTCCTAAAATTCATCTGCCGCGATTAGGCTTCGCGCGGTAATATTTTTTGCTCTTTCCTCTTTGCTTTCTGCCCACGTCACTCCACCGAGCCATAGGCGAGGATTGGAGTCTCTAATATTGATTATATTTAGAGATTAATCGGCTTCGCCACTTTTAGTTGCTATGGCTCGGCAAAAAGTATAAGCACCCTTTGCTCTCGCTTTAATTGCAACTTTCCAATCAAAATCGTCAAGCCGATTTTGTGGAATGACGTTTTTACTTAATAAATTTCCTCCTCTAAGGTAGAGGAGGTGGAGCGACTGCAAGGAGTGACGGAGGAGTCTGCAATTTTAACCCGCCACAAAGATGGCTTTTAATTGCTCTTTTGGGGATGTTAAATCGAATGAAAATCTCCTCGGAATGGTGCAAAAAGCATCGGAATTTTTCTCGAAATAGGCCCGAATTAGTACTTAAAAATGGTCCGAAATTGCTCCGAATTTGTCCCGAAATCGGCGCAAATTTCGCCGAAATTTTCTTCAAATTTGACGCGAAATTTATTCTCAAACTGCCCTCGATTTTGTCGGTTTTTGGCTCGATTTTGGTGTCAAAAACGGGATTTTGCCCAAAAATGTGAGTTTTTGCGTAAAACGCTGAAAAATACGACTTTGACAAATAATGTATAAATAAATACTTATAACTTTGGAAAAATCATAACGAAAAAGAATCGAAAATGGACTAAAATGCTGAAAAAAGCCGAAAAAAGAGTCATATATATAGTGTTATTAAAAATTTTTCATTACCTTTGCAGTCCGAATTGGACGTTTTAAGAACGGAAATTTATTAATTAACAAACTAAAAGGACAAAGTTTTTACAATGCCAACTATTCAACAGTTAGTAAGAAACGGTCGAGTGTCAATGGAGGACAAGAGTAAGTCTCCCGCACTCGCAGCGTGTCCCCAGCGTCGCGGAGTATGTACTCGTGTGTACACTACTACCCCGAAGAAGCCGAACTCGGCTATGCGTAAGGTGGCGCGTGTTCGTTTGACCAACGGCAAGGAGGTCAACGCCTACATCCCCGGAGAGGGTCACAACTTGCAGGAGCACTCAATCGTGCTCGTACGCGGTGGTCGTGTAAAGGACCTGCCGGGTGTACGTTATCACCTCGTGCGCGGTGCGCTCGATTCAGCAGGTGTTGACGGACGTCGTCAGCGTCGTTCAAAGTACGGTGCTAAGCGCCCCAAGGCCGCAAAGAAGTAAAAATTAAACGAACGTAATTAAATCAGGAAAACAAAATGAGAAAAGCTAAGCCTAGAAAGCGAATTCTACTTCCGGATCCCAAGTTCAACGACATCGAGGTAACTCGTTTCGTAAACAACTTGATGCTGGATGGAAAGAAGAGTATTGCTTACACCATCTTCTATGATTCTTTGGAGTTGGTAAGCAAGAAGATGAAGGATGCTGATAAATCTCCCCTGGAAATCTGGAAACAGGCTCTTGAGAATATCACACCCCAAGTCGAAGTTAAGTCAAAGCGTATCGGTGGTGCGACCTTCCAGGTTCCTATGGAGGTTAGACCGGAGCGCAAAGTTTCAATTTCAATGAAAAACCTTGTCCTTTATTCGCGTAAGCGCGCCGGCAAGTCAATGGCTGAGAAATTGGCATCAGAGATTGTTGATGCATATAACTCACAGGGTGCTGCCTTCAAGCGTAAGGAGGAGATGCACCGTATGGCGGAGGCAAACAAGGCATTTGCACACTTCAGATTCTAAAAAACAGAGAGTTAAATGGCAAGAGATCTTAAATATACTCGTAATATCGGTATTATGGCTCACATTGATGCCGGTAAGACTACAACCTCGGAGCGTATCCTTTTCTATACGGGTAAGACCCACAAGATTGGCGAGACTCACGAGGGTTCAGCCACAATGGACTGGATGGCTCAGGAGCAGGAGCGTGGTATCACCATCACATCGGCTGCTACTACTGCATTCTGGAACTATAAGGGCCATCAGTACCAGATTAACTTGATTGACACTCCGGGACACGTTGACTTTACCGTTGAGGTAGAGCGTTCATTGCGTGTTTTGGACGGTGCCGTTGCTACATTCTGTGCCGTAGGTGGTGTAGAGCCCCAGTCAGAGACTGTATGGCGTCAGGCTGATAAGTATAACGTACCCCGTATCGGTTACGTTAACAAGATGGACCGTACAGGTGCCGATTTCTTCGCAGTATGTGCGCAGATTAAGGAGCATTTTGGTACTACTGCTCTTCCCGTAGTATTGCCTATCGGTGTAGAGGATAAGTTCGAGGGTTTGATTGACCTTATATATAATAATGCAATCTACTACTACGACGATAAGACAGTTCGTGATAACTTCGAGTTGAAGGAGATTCCTGAGAATATGAAGGCTGAGGCTGCTGAGTGGCGTGCTAAACTCATCGAGGAGGTTGCTGCTACAGACGATGCTTTGATGGAGAAGTTCTTTGAGGACCCCGATTCAATCACTCCTGACGAGTTGATTGCCGCTATCCGTACCGCTACGATGAATATGTCGTTGGTGCCTATGATGTGCGGTTCATCATTCCACAATAAGGGTGTTCAGAAGTTGCTCGACTATATTATGGCATTCCTTCCCTCACCGTTGGATGTTCCCGCAGTTGAGGGTATTAATCCTAAGACTGATGAGACCGAGAAGCGCGAGGCTAATGTAAATGAGCCTTTCTGCGGTTTGGCATTTAAGATTGCTACAGACCCCTTCGTAGGTCGTTTGGCTTTCGTACGTGTTTATTCAGGTGCTTTGGATGCAGGTTCTTACGTTTTGAATGCACGTAGCGGCAAGCGCGAGCGTATCAGCCGTATCTACCAGATGCACGCTAACAAGCAGAATCCTTTGGAGCGCGTTGAGGCAGGTGATATCTGCGCAGCAGTAGGTTTCAAGGAGATTCGTACAGGTGATACATTGACAGCCGAGAACGCACCTTTGGTACTTGAGCAGATGACATTCCCCGAGCCGGTTATCGGTTTGGCTGTTGAGCCCAAGACTCAGAAGGATTTGGATAAGTTGGGTATTGCATTGGCCAAGTTGGCTGAGGAGGACCCCACATTTACAGTTCGTACTGACGAGGAGTCTGGTCAGACTATCATCAGCGGTATGGGTGAGTTGCACTTGGATATCATCGTTGACCGTTTGCGTCGTGAGTTTGGTGTAGAGATTAATCAGGGTGCTCCCCAGGTTAACTACAAGGAGGCTCTTACTCAGACTGTTCAGCACCGTGAGGTATTTAAGAAGCAGACCGGTGGTCGTGGTAAGTTCGCCGACATCATCTTCGAGATTGGTCCCGCAGAGGAGGGTAAGACAGGTCTTACATTCGTTGATGAGGTTAAGGGTGGTAACGTACCTAAGGAGTTTATCCCTGCAGTTCAGAAGGGCTTCGAGTCAGCAATGGCAAACGGCGCTTTGGCAGGTTACACTATCGACTCAATGAAGGTTACCTTGAAGGATGGTTCATTCCACCCCGTCGATTCAGACCAGTTGTCATTCGAGATTTGTGCTCGCAACGGTTTCCGTCAGGCTGCTCCCAAGGCAGGTTCGGTTATTATGGAGCCCGTAATGTCGGTTGAGGTTGTTACTCCCGAGGAGAATATGGGTGATATCATCGGTGACTTGAACAAGCGTCGTGGCCAGATTCAGGGTATGGAGTCTAAGGGTACAGCCCGCGTGGTTAAGGCCAAGGTTCCCCTGTCAGAGATGTTCGGTTATGTAACCGTATTGCGTACAATCTCATCAGGTCGTGCTACATCATCAATGGAGTTCTCGCACTTCGAGGAGGTTCCTGCAAACCTTGCAAAGGATATCATCGAGAAGAGCGGCAAACGTAAGGAGTTAGAATAATAAGAGTAAACAATATGAACCAGAAAATTAGAATCAAACTGAAGTCTTTCGACCACAACTTGGTAGATAAGTCGGCCGAGAAGATTGTGAAGACAGTAAAGGCTACCGATGCTATGGTAAGCGGTCCGGTGCCCCTGCCCACTCGCAAGCAGATTTTTACGGTTAACCGCTCTACTTTCGTTAACAAGAAGGCTCGTGAGCAGTTCCAGTTCTGCACTTTCAAGCGTATTATCGACATCTATTCATCTACCCCGAAGACTATCGACGCTTTGATGAAGTTGGAGTTGCCTTCAGGTGTTGAGGTTGAGATTAAGGTCTGATAAAGCAGAAATCACAGCACGCGCGGGGCGCATTAGATTTGTTGCGCCCCACGTTAGTGCGGTCTGCGTCGAACGGAAAACATCGAGATTCGAGCGTCGCAGAAACTTGAAAAAGAATATATACATATATTTATAATATTCACAAATCACTTATTTAACAAACGTAATTCGACAGAAAAATGTCTGGACTAATTGGAAAGAAAATCGGAATGACTTCCGTTTACAGTGCCGAGGGTAAAAATATACCATGCACTGTCATTGAGGCTGGTCCGTGTGTAGTTACGCAAATCAAGACGGTTGAGAAGGATTCTTACGAGGCCGTACAGATTGCCTATGACGACAAGAGTGAAAAGCACACCAGCAACAGTTTGTTAGGTCACTTCAAGAAGGCCGGTACTACCCCCAAACGCAAGATGGCTGAATTCAAGGGTATGCCCGAAGTGAACCTTGGTGATACCTTGACCGTTGATATGTTCACAGAGGAGGACTGGGTTGACGTAACAGGGATTTCTAAGGGTAAGGGCTTTCAGGGCGTAGTTAAGCGTCACGGTTTCGGTGGTGTAGGTGGTCAGACACACGGTCAGCACAACCGCCAGCGTAAGCCGGGTTCACTTGGTGCGTCATCTTATCCGTCACGCGTATTCAAAGGCAAGCGTTTGGCCGGCCGTATGGGTGGCGACCAGGTTAAGGTTCTTAACCTTAAGGTATTAAAGGTAATCCCCGAGAACAATCTTATTTTGGTTAAGGGTTCAATTCCCGGGGCAAAGGGTGCTTATTTAACAATTGAGAAGTAGTATGGAATTAGCTGTTTTGAACACACAAGGACAAGAGACTGGTCGTAAGGTAGTCCTTTCGGATGCAGTCTTCGGCGTGGAGGCTAATGACCACGCTATCTACCTCGACGTTAAGCAGTTTTTGGCTGACCAGCGTCAGGGAACTCACAAGGCGAAGCAACGTAACGAGGTAGCAGGTTCTACACGTAAGTTGAAGCGTCAGAAGGGTACAGGCGGTGCTCGTTGCGGTAGCATCAAGTCGCCTCTCTTCCCGGGTGGTGGCCGTATCTTCGGTCCCGTACCTCGCGACTACAGTTTCAAACTTAACAAGAAACTCAAGCGTCTTGCTCGTCGTAGCGCACTCACTTACAAGGCACAGGCAGGTGCTATCAGCGTAATCGAGAACCTTCAGATGGAGGCTCCTAAGACAAAGCAGGTAGTAGCATTGACCGAGGCTTTGAAGGTATCGAATAAGAAGGTATTGTTAGTCTTGCCGGAGGGTAACGTAAATCTTCAGTTGTCGTGCCGTAACATCCCCTCAGTAAAGCCTATCTTGGCCGCTAACATCAACACCTATGAGGTGATGAATGCTAACGTACTCGTGATGGTAGAGGGTGCTGAAAATGTATTGAATGTAATGTTAGCCTAAAAAACGCAGAAAAGATGGAAGTAATTATTAAGCCAGTTTTGACCGAGAAGATGACGATTCAGGGCGAGAAGCTGAATCGCTACGGTTTTATCGTTGATGTAAGAGCTAACAAATTGCAGATTCGTAATGCCGTAGAGCAGATGTACAACGTAGTTGTTACAGATGTTAACACAGTGCGCTATATGGGTAAACTCAAGAGCCGTTACACAAAGTCTGGTTTGCTCGAGGGCCGCGCTAATAACTTCAAGAAGGCAATCGTCACCTTGAAGGATGGAGATAAGATAGATTTTTATAGTAATATCTAACAGTTATGGCAGTAAGAAAGTTTAAGCCGGTAACAGCCGGTACAAGACATAAGATTATTGGCACTTACGAGGAGGTTACTCGCACAGCGCCAGAGAAGTCGTTGCTGAGTCCCAAGAAGAGCACAGGTGGACGTAACAACACCGGTAAGATGACCGTTCGCTACATTGGTGGTGGTCACAAGCAGATGTATCGTAACGTCGATTTCAAGCGTGCAAAGGATGGTATTGTCGCAACTGTTAAGTCTATCGAGTACGACCCTAATCGTACTGCACGTATCGCACTTATAGTTTATGCAGATGGTCAGAAGAGTTATATCATTGCCCCCAACGGCTTGAAGGTTGGCCAGACCGTGATGAGCGGTGCAGGCGTAGCCCCCGAGGTAGGTAACACACTCTTCTTGAGCGAGATTCCTCTCGGTACCGTAGTGCATAATATTGAACTTTACCCCGGTCAGGGTGCCGCTATGGCACGTTCAGCCGGTTCGTATGCTCAACTTTTGGCTCGCGAGGGTAAATTTGCTATCCTCAAGTTGCCTTCAGGAGAGACTCGTATGGTACTCGTAACTTGCCGCGCAACGGTAGGTGTTGTATCGAACGTTGACCACAACCTTGAGAGTTCAGGTAAGGCTGGACGTAGCCGTTGGTTGGGTCGTCGTCCTCACAACCGTGGTGTGGTGATGAACCCCGTAGACCACCCGATGGGTGGAGGTGAAGGCCGTGCTTCGGGAGGTCACCCGCGTTCGCGCAAGGGATTGTTGGCAAAGGGTTATAAGACACGTAATCCTAAGAAGACAACCTCTAAGTTTATTATTTCAAAGCGTAAAAAATAATTAAATAGAGTATCATAATGAGCCGTTCATTAAAAAAAGGACCATT